>NZ_JAEMUW010000100.1 GCF_016598485.1 Micromonospora coerulea
CTAGGCCGTGTCTCCTGGATCATGGCTTGGGGCGGTCGGGTTTCGCGCGTAGCCAGATGAGGATGTCGGCGATCTGCACGGTGGCGCGGTAGCGGCAGGCGAGCTTGTCGTACCTGGTGGCCACGGCGCGGAACTGCTTGCGCCGGTTCATCAGCCGTTCGATGGTGTTGCGCTGCCGGTAGCGGTGCGGGCGGAACGAGGGCGGACGACCACCGCGTGATCCTCTCCGAGCCCGGTTGGCCTTCTGGTCGTCTTTCTCGGGGATGTCGTGCGGGATGCGTCGGGCCCGCAGCGAACGGCGGTTGCCGCGTGAGCTGTACGCCTTGTCCGCCGACAGGGAATCGAGGCGTTTGCGCGGACGGCCGATCCCGCCGGGGCGGGCCACGGCCACGTCGTCGAGCAGCCGTACCAGCTGGCGGGTGTCGTGGTCCTGGCCCGGGGTCAGGTGGCTGGTCAGGTTCCGGCCCCGTCCGTCACCGATCGTGTGGATCTTCGTGGTCCACCCGCCGCGCGACTTGCCGAGTCCTTCCCGTCGCGCTGCGTCACGGCTGCTCAGCCCCCTTTACGCGCGCCGGCGGCGTGCTGGTGGGCACGCACGATCGTGGAATCGGCGTTGGCGTGCCAGTCCAGGTCGCCGGCAGCGTCCGCCTCGGTGTGCAGCATCGCCTCGATCCGCGCCCAGGTCCCGTCCTCTTGCCAGCGGGCGAACCGCTTGTACAGCGTCTTCCACGGCCCGTACCGTTCCGGGACGTCCCGCCACGGCACCCCGGTCCGCACCCGGTACACGATCCCGTTGATCACCTGCCGGTGATCACGCCACCGCCCACCCCGCTGGGGTCTCATCGCCGGCAGCAACGCCGCGATCCGCGCGTACTCGACCTCGGTCAGCTCGAACCGTCCACCCACGACAGACATGAATAGCCGAGCCACGCCCCAAGATCCAGGAGACACGCCCTA
>NZ_JAEMUW010000101.1 GCF_016598485.1 Micromonospora coerulea
CCGTAGCGCCAGGACGGCGATACGATCTCCGCAGTTATCTCTAGACCAACCGTCAAGCAACACCTGGGACGGATTCGTCAAGCATCAGGTGGGACTCGACATCGGGCTTGCGCCAGAACTTGGGCTCGACGGGCGACGGCAGCATGTCGGCCCACCTGCGCAGTACCTCGACGGCCTGGTCCCGGAGGACTCCGTCGGTGGTCTCCTCGCGTAGTGACCGGCGCTCGATCGGCTGGGCAGCCTCCCGGTAGAACTGGAGGTCTTCGAAGCCGTAGGTCGCTACATCGTGGCTGCTCGCCCCGAAGATCAGACGTGGGATGCGTGCCCAGTAGCAGGCCATGAGGCACATGGGGCAGGGCTCGCTGCTCGCGTACATGATGCCGTCTTCGGAACAGGTGCCGCCCGAGGTTGCTGCCGGCGTGCCGGGCTGCTGGTGCGGTTCCTGGCCTACACCGGGCTGCGGTGGGGCGAGGCGTCGGCGCTGCGGGTGTCGCGGCTAGATCTGCTGCGGCGACGGGTGACTGTGGCGGTGGCCTTCGCGAAAGTCGGCGGGGAACTGGTAGAGGGCACGCCGAAGAACCATCAGCGCCGGTCGGTGCCGATTCCGCGGTTCCTCGTCGACGAGCTGGCCGCGCACGTCGCCGGCAAGCGCCGGGACGCTCTTGTGTTCACCGCTCCGAATGGCGGTCCGCTACGCAACACCAACTTCCGTTCGCGGGTCTTCGCGCCGGCTGCGGCATCGGTCGGGCTGGCGGGCCTGACTCCGCACGACCTGCGCCATACAGCGGCGAGTCTGGCCGTGGCGGCGGGCGCCAACGTCAAGGCGGTGCAGCGGATGCTCGGGCACGCCTCGGCGTCGATGACGCTGGACGTGTACGCCGGCCTCTTTGGTGACGACCTGGACGCGGTCGCCAACCGCCTGGACGAAGCGTTCGG
>NZ_JAEMUW010000102.1 GCF_016598485.1 Micromonospora coerulea
GCAGGCCCGGTGATCGATGGGTGCGAGGCTCCAGGTAGGACAGCTGTCGACCAAGACTCGAAGCCCCGACCGGGAGCCTCGCCATGCTGTCCTACCCCGCCACGATTCCGTTGTCCAGCCGCACCCTGAACCACCTCGCCGAACGCATCCGCGGCCACCGTAAGCAGCGCCGATCCCGGTGGCGGCGTCTCGAACCCGGCCGGCAGGCGCTGCTCGCTCTCGCCCATCTGCGTAACGGTGACACCTACACCCGGCTCGCGGCCGGCTTCGAGATCGGCGTCGCCACCGCCTGGCGCTACGTCCAGGAGGCGATAGCGCTGCTCAGCTCGGCAGCCGACGACCTGGACACCGCGATGCGACGCATCCGGCTGCTGGCGTACGCGATCCTGGACGGCACGCTGATCCCGATCGACCGGGTCGCCGAGCAGAAGCCCTTCTACTGCGGCAAGCACAAACGCCACGGCGTGAACGTGCAGGTCATCGCGGACGCCGCCGGCCGGCTCGTGTGGGCATCACCGGCACTGCCCGGTTCGGCACACGATCTGACCGCCGCACGCAGTCACGGCATCATCGATGCCCTGAGCAGCGCGGATGTGATGACCTTCGCCGATAAGGGCTACCAGGGCGCCCGTGGCAGCGTGCGCACGCCGTTCAAGCGGCGCCGCTTCCGGCCGAAGCTGTCACGCAGGCAGAAGGCCGTGAACCGGGCCCACGCGAAGATCCGCGCCCGCGGAGAACGAGCGATCGCCACGCTCAAGACCTGGAAGATCCTGGTCAAGCTGCGCTGCTGCCCACGCCGAGCCACCGCGATCGTCCAAGCCATCCTCGTCCTGCACCACGTCGAAACCAACCGCTACGCAGGATGAAAATGGCTCA
>NZ_JAEMUW010000103.1 GCF_016598485.1 Micromonospora coerulea
GATGCTCCTGTAATGCAAGCCGGGCTGGTCAGACCCCCGCGAGGGCTGTGGATGACGGGGGCCGGACGCGCAGGGATTCCAGAATCAGCGGATAGACCTGGCGTGCGATGTAGCGCTTCAAGCATCGGGAGATGTCTCTGTTGCTCAGCCCTTGCTCGCGTCGTCGCTGGACGTAGGTCAGCGTCTCGGCATGGCAGCGCATCCGGTTGATCGCGACGATGTAGAGCGCCCTGTTGGCCATCCTGTCCCCGCCACGGTTGAGTCGGTGCCGGTCGGTGCGACCGGAGCTGGCCGGGATGGGCGAGACCCCGCAGAGCGCGGCGAACGCACTCTCGTCGCGGATGCGCTCGGGGTTGTCGCCAGCGGTGATGAGCAACTGCGCGGCGACTTCGGGGCCGACGCCGGGCAACTCCATCAGCCGCGGCGCGGCCTGTTGGAGCAGGACCTGCAGGTCGAGGTCGGCGGCCCGGATCTCGCGGTCCAGGTCGATGATCCGACGCGCCAGCCGGCGTATCGCCGTCTTCGTCGCCGCTATCGGATCGGCGAGGTCCAGGGCCGGCCGCAACGCGGCAGCGGTGATGATCAGCTCCGAGTTACGCAGTTCCAGGAACTGGGCCCGCAGCGGCTCTGGTGCGGTGCGGACCATACCGACCAGGGCGTTGGTCGCCGCGGTGCGCGACTTCACCGCCGAGGTGCGGGCCGCCCGGATGACCCGGATGGCCTCCACCTGTCCGTCTCGGTTCTTCGGGGTGGTGGACGCGGTGCCGGCCAGGACGGCCCGGGCGGCGGCTTCGGCGTCGATCGGGTCGGACTTGCCACGCTGACGGCGCATCTT
>NZ_JAEMUW010000104.1 GCF_016598485.1 Micromonospora coerulea
GCCGGCCGCAGGCATTTCGGGCATCACGACCGCTGGACGCGCCCTTCCAAACTGACGGTGCCCGTTCATCGCCTCGGCCGAGGTGGGTTCTCGTCTAGCTCCACCCCTGCCGCCAGCTGGATCTCAAAGCCAGGCGATCGACCTGCTGCCAGCGACTCAAGCGCTTGCACGAGCGCTTCAACGTTGGGCCGCGAGCAGCCGACTCGGATGAAGAACTCGGCACAGGACGAACCAGCAGTCGCCTCCGCTAAGACGGCCGCCAGGCGGCCGACCTCACCGCGGTTCAACGTGAGAGTCACCTGGTCACCTTCGTAGACGCCACGCACGAGTCCCTCCCTCCATCCAGCAGCCGTACAGCCATCCGTACAGCCAAGCTATTCAGCTAGAGCCGACGCAGCCCGACAGCGGCAGACCAATTGAGCAGCGGCAGGGTACATCCACCAGCCATCCGCGATCTTCTTCTAATCCGAAGGCCGCATCTCAGTCGAGCAGTCCCGGAACCCGCTCCTGAAGCTTGGCCATCACCCGCGACAGCCCGGCGGCCAAGTCGTCCCCGTCCCACCGCACATGTTCCCCGCCCAGGGGCTTGCCCGACACCAGCACCGTCCAGCGGCCGTGTTGGCGTTCGCCGTCCATCTTGACGATGGCGACCAGGCCGCGATCCCCGAGCTGGACCAGCAACTCCGTCAGGCATTCATCCAACCCCATAGCCGCGTATTCGATCACGAACGCTCAGGGACACGCAGTCCGCATCTGGTCCGCAAGAGGTCCACGGACGGCGGGGGAGTGGTGTGAGATGTCGAG
>NZ_JAEMUW010000105.1 GCF_016598485.1 Micromonospora coerulea
ACGCGGTCGCTCATGACCGGGCGCGAACGAAGGTCAGGGCCCGCCCGCTACCGGCGACGAAGGTGAACGCCTCGACTCCATCATCGACCCTGACGGGGTTGGGCCACGGATCGGGGGTTGAGACTGACTGGCAGGCTCCGTTGATCGAGTAGTCGGAATTCGCCTCATCAACGCCGACAGAGTGGCGCTCTGTCACGGGCCTAGACCTGCGCCGTCCGCGCCGAGCATCCGCATCTGCCGACGAGCGTGCGTTTGCCCTTGAGATTTGCAACCAGCGAGGCTACCGTCGCGCGAATGCCAGATGATCCGTTGGATTCGGGCAAGCCGCGCGAAGGGCTGGCCCGGGGCCTGCGCGCGGTGCTCATCTGGATCCCTATCGGGCTGCCAGCGGTCGGGCTCCATTATGTCGTTTGGGATGCGACCGACAGCTACTGGCTCGGGTATCTGGCGGGGTCGGTGCTGCCCGTCGTGGTGACGCCATGGCTCGCGCCTCGGGTGTCCTACCGCCGTCGGGACACGCTGATCACCGTGATCGCGTGGCCATACATGGCGGGTCAGATCGCGTCGCGAATGGCGTTGCTGCCGTACCGGGACTGGGCGCCCCGGACGGACGAGGTGCGCCGATCCCGCTGGCATCACAACCCGCGCTTTGCCGGCTACTGGTGGATCTCCCCCAACCCGTCACCGTGGCCGCCGAAGAGGTGACAGGTCGCCGGGCCATTCATACTTCGCGCCGCCGGGCACCAGTTCGAGC
>NZ_JAEMUW010000106.1 GCF_016598485.1 Micromonospora coerulea
ACTCGAGTTGGTGCCCGGCGGCGCGAAGAAGGACCTGTCCGCCCAGCAGGCCCGCGCCCTGCTGGGCAGCGTGCGCCCGCGCGACGTGGTCGGCAAGACCCGTCGCCGGCTGGCCTCGGAGTTGACCGGCGAGCTTGTCGTCATCGACAAGAAGATCAAGATCGCGAAACAGGAGCTCACCGACCTGGTCAACAGCACCGGAAGCCGGCTGATGGACCTGACCGGCATCGGACCGTCCGGCGCGGCCCGCCTGCTCGGCGACATCGGCGACATCCACCGGTTTCCCAGCCGCGCCCACTTCGCCTCGTGGAATGGCACCGCACCGATCGACGCCTCGTCCGGCGACCAGAACCGGCACCGCCTCTCCAGAGCCGGGAACCGGCGCATCAACCGGGCGCTGCACATCATGGCCATCGTCCAGCTGCGCCGTGACACCGAAGGGCGCCGCTACTACCGGCGCAGACTGGCCGCGGGCAAAACCCCGATGGAGGCCCTACGGGCACTGAAGCGGCGCCTGTCCGACATCGTCTACCGGCAGATGGCCGCCGACGCGAAGCTGGTCAGGACGGGTCCGGGAGGACACGTGGGGGCGACTCTGCAATCCAGCGCGGCCGACCCGAACCCCGAGATCGACACTTCGGAAAAGTCACTTCCCGGACCCGCCACACCCCAGCCTAGAACAACCCTCGCCGCGGCCTCTTGACACAGAGGGGTGC
>NZ_JAEMUW010000107.1 GCF_016598485.1 Micromonospora coerulea
GGTGTAGCCGCGGGTGGCGATCCAGTCGGCGAGGTTGTCGACGCTCATCCGGTAGGAGGCCATGTTCGGGTCGGCCGAGTCCGCGATGGTCACGGTCTTCCCGCCGTCGCGGTAGCCCACGACGCTGATGTAGTGCCCGCCCTCGAAGGAGTGGACGTTGCCGTCGGTGTCGACGGCGGTGCCGGCGATGTTGGCGACCACGGCGCGGCCGTCGTCGACGGTGCGCACGATGTCGGCGCGCAGCGTGTCGGTCTGCTTGTCGTCGGCCTTGGCGTCCTTGATCTCGACGCTGCGGTAGACGTTCTTGCCGGTTTCCTTGTTCAGCACCGGGGTGATGTCGTTGACGCTGTTGGTGCCGGCTTCGGTGGTGCCCATCTCCTTGGCCATGGCGTCGACGTTGATGTCCTTGCCCTGCACGGACAGAGCGTTGCGGGTGGCGGCGGGGCCGCAGTAGTAGAAGTTCGGCTGCGCGGCGTAGCGCACGGGCAGTTCCCGCTCGCCGCCGTGCTTGCGGTCGGTCTGCACCTGCGCGACGGGCTTGGCCTCGGCGGCGTGGGCGGCGATCGCGGGGCCCGCGATGCCACCGGCGGCGGCGACCAGGCCAGCAGCGGTCAGGGTGGCCTTACGGATCAGATCGGTACGCATGATGGCGTGCTCCTCTGCTCGGGGGTG
>NZ_JAEMUW010000108.1 GCF_016598485.1 Micromonospora coerulea
TACGCCGTCGGCGCGGTCAGCCATCGTGGCCCCACTAAGCAGTCTGCGGTGTGCGAGCAGGCCGAGCAGGAATTCGCGAGTCGCGCTGGTCAGCTCCGGCAGCAAGTGCAGCTGCTGCAGCGCGGGGTCGGGCTCGACGGGAATGCGCGGGATGAAGCCCTCGATGAGGCGCAACGCAAGATTCTCGCCGGGGTCGTGCAGCAGAACCCGACATGCTTTGGCGCGGGGATGCGTGCGGCGGCGGCCGTGATCCAGCAGCCCCGATCGGAGCGGGAAGCTGACGCGGCGATCTGCGATCTTATTGGCATCAAGGCCGAGGGCTGTGCGGGACGCCACGTCGGCCAACCTTGAGGAAGCGGTCTAGGGATGGCCCACGGCTTACCTTCCGTTCAGATCGCGAAGCGTTGCAACCAGGAAGGGGAGCGGATCTCCTCGTCGGGCAGTCTCCGACCGTCCAGTCTCCCGGGACGGGGACAAGGTGGAGCGCCTTACCAGCCGAACGACCTTGGCCCCGTCCCGGGAGACTGGTAGCCCTTGTGGTGCCCGGCGAGGGGATCCGCCAGGCCGATCTCCGAGGAGGGCCGGGGTCCGGGGCGGAGCCCCGAGGTCTTCATGGTGCTGGTCGCCCCAAGCG
>NZ_JAEMUW010000109.1 GCF_016598485.1 Micromonospora coerulea
TGCCACTGCCGCAACCGCAGGTTGTGCCGCCGACCCGCGTCGATGTCGAGCACCCCGCGAGGGTCACCCACGTGCAACACACCGACCCGCTGCCGCACCGCCCACGACACGACGGTGCGGGCGGCTTCGTGCTGGGCCTGACGGACCCGTCGCTGGTGCCGGCCCTCGACCAGGCGTGCCCGACGCCGGTACTTGCGCCACCGCCGGGACCCCTTCTCACCGGGTTTCGGCGCCCGGCGGGCCACGGCACGGCGGCGGGCTTTCGTGTCGGCTAAGTGCATGCGGTGCTCGGCGCGGATCGCCCGCCCCGACACCAGCAGTCCTTCCCCGTCGGGGCCCGCCACGGCGTAGGGGTGGATGACCCCCAGGTCCACCCCGGCCACCCGGCCCGGATCCGGTTCCTCGCCGGGCGGGTAGACCGTCACCGGCACCTCGGCGGTCACGTCCAGGAACAGGCGGCCGCCCTCACACAGCAGGGTGATCGAGCGGACCTGCTCGGCCGGATACGGCACCTCCCTGGCCAGGCGCACCCACAACGGG
>NZ_JAEMUW010000010.1 GCF_016598485.1 Micromonospora coerulea
CGAAACCGGACATCCGACGCACAGGGCTGTCCGCTGGTCGGCCGGACCGGACAGCCGGCACCGGATCGACAATCTGCCGGTATCGACCCGGCCACCGATATCGCCATATCGGCGCAGCCGAGTCGATCATGCCCAGCGGCGACCCAGGCTTCAAGCGACCCCAGCCGGGTAGCAGTTCGATGGACGGCACGGAAGAGGGGACATTCAGGCATGAAGGCACTGACCTGGCAAGGCAAGCGTGACGTCCGGGTGGAGGACGTCCGAGACCCCCGCATCGAGCAGCCGACCGACGCCATCGTCCGGATCACCTCCACCGCCATCTGCGGCTCCGACCTGCACCTCTACGAGGTGCTCGGGCCGTACCTGAAGCCCGGCGACATCCTCGGGCACGAGCCGATGGGCATCGTCGAGGAGGCCGGCCCGGGAGTGACCCGGCTCAAGGCGGGCGACCGGGTGGTCGTCCCCTTCAACATCTCCTGCGGCTCCTGCTGGATGTGCGAGCGACAGCTCTACGCCCAGTGCGAGACGACGCAGGTCACCAGCGAGGGCAAGGGCGCCGCGCTGTTCGGGTACACCTCGCTCTACGGCTCGGTCCCCGGCGGGCAGGCCGAGTACCTGCGCGTCCCGCAGGCCCAGTTCGGCCCGATCAAGATCCCGGAGACCGGCCCCGACGAGCGCTGGCTCTACCTCTCCGACATCCTGCCCACCGCCTGGCAGGCGGTGAAGTACGCGGACACCCCGCCCGGCGGCACCCTCGCCGTCTTCGGCCTCGGCCCGGTGGGGCAGTTCTGCGCCCGGATCGGCCGGCACCTGGGCGCCGAGCGGGTGATCGGGCTCGACCTGGTTTCCGAGCGGCTGGACATGGCCCGTCGGCACGGCATCGAGGTGCTCGACGTCTCGGCCCTGGACGACGTGCCCGGCGCCCTGATCGACCTGGTCGACGGGCGCGGGCCGGACGCGGTGATCGACGCCGTCGGGATGGAGGCGCACGGCGCGCCGCTGGGCAAGCTCGCCCAGACCGCCGCCGGGCTGCTGCCCGACAAGCTCGCCCAGACCATGACCGACAAGGTCGGCGTCGACCGCCTCACCGTCCTGCACGCCGCGCTCAAGGCCGTCCGCCGCGGCGGCACCGTCTCCGTCTCCGGGGTGTACGGCGGCGAGCAGGACCCGATGCCGCTGATGGAGATGTTCGACCGCGGCATCCAACTGCGGTTGGGGCAGTGTCACGTGAAGCGCTGGGTGGACGAGATCATGCCGCTGCTCTCCGGCGACGACGACCCGCTGGGCGTCGAGGACCTGCGGACCCACCGAATGCCGCTGGAGCGGGCGCCGCAGGCGTACGAGATGTTCCAGAAGAAGCAGGACGGCTGCGTCAAGGTCGTGCTCGCGCCGTGACCCGGACGGTGGTGCTCACCGGCGCGAGCAGCGGCATCGGGCGGGCGGCGGCCCGGGAGTTCGCGGGGCGCGGGGACCGGCTGGTCCTCGCCGCCCGCTCCCCCGCCACCCTGGCCGAGGTACGCGACGAGTGCGTGGCCGCCGGCGCGGAGGTCCTCGTCGTACCGACCGACGTGACCACGCCCGACGCGCTGGACGGGCTGGCCCGGGCCGCGCTGGCGGAGTTCGGCCAGATCGACGTCTGGGTGCACACCGCCGCGGTGATGGCGTACGGACGCTTCGAGGAGGTGCCCGAGCGGGTCTTCGACCAGGTGGTCCGGACCGACCTGCTCGCCGCGGCCGCGGTGGCCCGGGTGGCGTTGCGCCACTTCCGGGCCGCGTCGGCCGGCACCCTCATCCTCACCGGCTCCGTTCTCGGGCACATCACCGCGCCCTACATGAGCGGCTACGTGGCCGCCAAGTGGGGCCTGCAGGGGCTGGCCCGGGCGTTGCAGCAGGAGGCCCGGGAGACCCCCGGGGTCAACGTCTGCCTGATCAACCCGGGCAGCGTGGACACCCCGGTCTACCGGCAGGCCGCCAACTACCTGGGGCGGCTGGGCCGGCCGCCGGTGCCGATCACCACCCCGGAACGGGTCGCCCGGGCGATGGCAGACTGCGCCGACCGGCCGCGCCGGGAGGTCTCGGTGGGCCGGCTCAACGGCGTGATGCGGGTCGGCTTCACCGTCCTGCCCGGCGTGTACGACGTGCTGGTCGGACCCCTGATGCGGCTGGCCGGGGTCACCGACCGGCCGGTGGCACCGCACGACGGCATCGTCTTCGCGCCGAACCCGGCCGGCGAGGCGGTCCGGGGTGGCTGGCTGCCGGAGTTGTCCCAGGTGGTCCGCGCGGTGGGCGGCGCGGGCGCCACGGTCGGGTCGGCGCTGCGGCGCCGGCTGCGCTGACCGCGGGGGCACGACGAGGTCCGGGTGACTACCGTGTATGCGGGACACGGCGGAGGGGACGAGATGGGCGAGACAGCGGATCAAGCGGTCGAGCGGGCGCTCGGCCGCCGCCTGTGGCGGATGGCCGGGCTGGCCGCGCTGGCCGGCGTGGCCTGGGCGGGCCGCGACGTGCCGGCACAGCTCGGCGGTCGGCTCACCGGCGCGCGCGCGGAGCGGGCGGCCCGGTCGCCGCAGTTCCGCGACGGGACCTTCCACAACCGGGCCGGCACCCGCTCGATGGCCGCCAGCCCGGACCGCAACCTGCTCAAGGAGCTGGTCTTCGGCAAGCAGAAGCGGCGGCCCGGCGCGGCCGTGCCGCTGCTGCGCCCGCCCTCGGCCCCGACCTCGGACACCGGGCGGGAACTCAATGTGGTCTGGTACGGGCACGCCTCGTGCCTGATCGAGATCGAGGGGCACCGGGTGCTGGTCGACCCCGTCTGGAGCGACCGCTGCTCCCCCTCGACCCGGGTCGGCCCGCTCCGGATCCACCAGCCGCCGGTACGCCTCGACGAGCTGCCCCCGGTGGACGCGATCCTGATCTCCCACGACCACTACGACCACCTGGACCTGGCGACGGTGCGCGGGCTGCTCGCCCACCAGTCCGCCCCGTTCCTGGTGCCGCTCGGCGTCGGCGCCCACCTCGACCGGTGGGGCGTGCCCGAGGAACGGATCGTCGAGCTGGACTGGTCGGAGAGCCACCGGGTCGGTGGCCTGACCATCACCGCCACCGCCGCCCAGCACTTCTCCGGCCGCGGGCTGCGCCGCGACGGCACGCTGTGGAGCTCCTGGGTGGTGGCCGGCACGCACCGCCGGGCCTTCTACACCGGCGACTCCGGCTACTTCGACGGATACGCCGAGATCGGCGCCGAGCACGGGCCGTTCGACGTCACGCTGATGCAGATCGGCGCGTACGACCGGGCCTGGCCGAGCATCCACATGTTCCCCGAGGAGGCGGTCGCCGCCCACCTCGACCTGCGTGGCGGGCTGTTCATCCCGGTGCACTGGGCGACGTTCAACCTGGCCCTGCACGACTGGGCCGAACCGGTGAACCGGTTGTGGGCCGAGGCGAAGGCCCGGGACGTGCGGCTGGCGGTGCCCCGGCCCGGCGAGCGGGTCGTGGTGGACGAACCACCGGCGGTGGACGGCTGGTGGGAGGCGGTGGCCTGACCCCTCAGGCGCCAGCGGCCCACCGGGCCGCCGGCCGGCCGGTCGACGCGCCATCGTGCCACCGCGCCGGCCGCCCGTTCGGGCCAGCACGGGGCGGATGGCGGGGTCAGAGCACGAAGGCGTCGGTCCAGAGGGCGCCGGAGCGGCCGGAGAGGGCGTCCAGCATCGCCACCGCCTGCCCGTCGGTCAGCTGCGCGACGAAGTCCACGATGGCCCGGCCGCGGGCCCGGCCGATCCGGTCCGGCGTCCGCGGGTGCAGCTCCGCCTCGGCCAGCTCGACCAGGTCGTGCAGCCGTCGGGGCAGCCGGGATGCCTCCTCCGGGGCGAGCAGCCACTCCCACAGCGCCTCGACCAGGGTGCCCAGCAGCCGGGCCTGCCCGCGCTGGTGCAGGGCGAGGTCGGGGCGGGCCAGCACGAACCGGTGGTGGACGAACTTGAGCACCTGCACCTCGTGCCACTGCGCCTTGGCCAGCAGCACATGGCCGGAGCGGACGTCCGGCTCGGCGGTCACGATGATCGATTCGACGAACCGGGTGGACCAGCGGGAGGAGAAGCGGGCCACGTACTGCTCCGCCTCGATCGAGCCGTCGAAGGGGAGCGCGAGCAGCCCCTCCACCAGTTCCTCGCGGACGTGCTCGATGGCGGCGGCGAACGCCTCGTCGTCGGCCACCCAGGCGTCCTTGCGGTGCAACTGGCGGCGTAGTCGTTCGATCGCCGCGCCGGGCCGGCGGCCGGCGGTGGCCAGGGCACCGTCGGTGATTGCCCGGAAGTGCCCGCTCTCCCGCTGCCAGGCCATCAGCTCGGCGGCCACGGTGCCCTGCTGGAGCACCCCGACCCGGTAGAAGTCCTCGACGTCGTGGATGGCGTAGGCGATGTCGTCGGCGGTGTCCATGATGGACGCCTCGACGGTCTGCTGCCAGTCCGGGATCCGCCCGGCGAACGGCTCCCGGGCCTGGCGCAGGTCGTCCACCTCGGTCCGGTACGCGCCGAACTTCGACGACCCGCTCTCCGGGTCGTCCGGCGGCGGGGTGGCGCCCCGGGGCGCGGGGTCCAGGTGGCGCGGGTGCGGGTCCGGGTGGTCCAGCCGGGTCCACGGGTACTTCAGCATGGCCGCCCGCACGGCGGCGGTGAGGTCCAGGCCGGTGGTCGCCGCGCCGCGGATCTCGGTGCTGGTGACGATCCGGTACGACTGCGCGTTGCCCTCGAAACCGTCCGGCAGGCCGAGCCGCTGCCGGGCCAGCCGGTCCAGCACCCGCTCCCCCAGGTGCCCGAAGGGCGGGTGGCCGAGGTCGTGGGCGAGCGCGGCGGCCTCCACCACGTCCGGGTCGCAGCCGCCCAGCTTCTCCAGCAGGGCGCGGTGCTCCTCGTCGGCGGTCAGCCGCTCGGCGACCGCGCGGGCCACCTGGGCCACCTTCAGGCTGTGGGTGAGCCGGTTGTGCACCAGCAGGCCCGAACCGCCGGGGCTGACCACCTGGGTCACCCCGTTGAGTCGGGCGAAGAAGGGCGAGGCCACGATCCGGTCCCGGTCGGCCCGGAACGGGCTGGCCGCCAGGTCGCCGAGGGCCCGGGCGCTGCCGCCGAAGAGCCGCCGGGCCCGCGGGTCGGCAGGTGGTTCCATGATCGCCACGCTAGCGCAGCGGGCCGGCCGGCGGCGACGTCTGCGCCGACGCGACACCGCCCGGGCGGGTGCGGCGCGGCGGCGCGCGGGGAGAACGGCACAATGCACTGCGGAACCCACCCGAAAAGGCGGATCAGATCGTGACCCAGTCTGTGCACCAGCGGATCGCCGACGAGCTCGGCGTCGCCGAACGGCAGGTACGGGCGGCCGTGGAGCTGCTCGACGGCGGCGCCACCGTGCCGTTCATCGCCCGGTACCGCAAGGAGGCCACCGGCCTGCTCGACGACGCCCAGCTGCGCACCCTGGAGGAGCGGCTGCGCTACCTGCGCGAGCTGGACGAGCGGCGGGCCGCGGTGCTGGAGTCCATCCGCAGCCAGGGCAAGCTCGACGAGGCCCTGGAAGCGCAGCTCATGGCGGCCGACTCGAAGTCCCGGCTGGAGGACATCTACCTGCCGTACAAGCCGAAGCGGCGGACCCGGGCGCAGATCGCCCGCGAGGCCGGGCTGGAGCCCTTGGCGGAGACGCTGCTGGCCGACCCGACCCGGGATCCGCGGGAGACGGCCGCCGGCTTCGTCGACGCCGACCGGGGCGTCGCGGACGCCGCCGCCGCGCTGGACGGGGCCCGAGCGATCCTCATCGAGCGGTTCGCCGAGGACGCCGACCTGATCGGCACGCTGCGCGAGCAGATGTGGTCGCGGGGCCGGCTGGTGTCCCGGGTACGCGAGGGCCACGAGAGCACCGGCGCCAAGTTCGCCGACTACTTCGACTTCGCCCAGCCGTACCCGAAGTTGCCCTCGCACCGGATCCTGGCGATGTTCCGGGGCGAGAAGGAGGGCGTGCTCGACCTGACCATGGACCCGGAGGCCGAGGGTGACTCCGACGCGCCGGTCAGCGGCCCCACCCGCTACGAGGCGGCGATCGCCGGCCGGTTCGGGATCAGCGACGCCGGCCGCCCCGCCGACCGGTGGCTGGCCGACACGGTGCGCTGGGCCTGGCGGACCCGGATCCTCATCCACCTCGGCGCGGACCTGCGGATGCGGCTCTGGCAGGCGGCCGAGGAGGAGGCCGTCCGGGTGTTCGCCACCAACCTGCGCGACCTGCTGCTCGCCGCACCCGCCGGCAGCCGGCCCACCATGGGTCTCGATCCGGGCCTGCGGACCGGGGTGAAGGTGGCGGTGGTCGACGCCACCGGCAAGGTGGTCGCCACGGACACGATCTATCCGCACGAGCCACGCCGGCAGTGGGACGCCTCGATCGAGACCCTGGCGCGGCTGGCCGGGGCGCACGGGGTGGAGCTGATCGCGATCGGCAACGGCACCGCCAGCCGGGAGACCGACAAGCTCGCCGGCGAGCTGATCAAGCGGTTCCCGCAGCTCGACCTCACCAAGGTGGTGGTCTCCGAGGCCGGCGCGTCGGTCTACTCCGCCTCCGCGTACGCCTCGCAGGAGCTGCCCGGGCTGGACGTGTCGCTGCGCGGCGCGGTCTCCATCGCCCGCCGGCTCCAGGACCCGCTGGCGGAGCTGGTGAAGATCGACCCGCGCTCGATCGGTGTCGGGCAGTACCAGCACGACCTGTCCGAGGTGAAGCTCTCCCGCTCGCTGGACGCGGTGGTCGAGGACTGCGTCAACGCGGTCGGGGTGGACGTGAACACCGCCTCCGCCCCCCTGCTCACCCGGGTCTCCGGCATCGGCGCCGGGCTGGCCGAGAACATCGTGCTGCACCGGGACGCCAACGGGCCGTTCCGCACCCGGTCGGAGCTGAAGAAGGTGGCCCGGCTCGGCCCGAAGGCGTTCGAGCAGTGCGCCGGCTTCCTGCGCATCCCCGGCGGCGACGACCCGCTCGACTCCTCCAGCGTGCACCCCGAGGCGTACCCGGTGGTGCGGCGGATCCTGGCCAGCACCGGGCAGGACCTGCGCTCGCTGATCGGCAAGTCGACGATCCTGCGCGGGCTGCGGGCCACCGACTTCGTCGACGACACCTTCGGCCTGCCCACCGTCAGCGACATCCTGCGCGAGCTGGAGAAGCCGGGCCGCGACCCGCGACCGGCCTTCAAGACCGCCACCTTCGTCGAGGGCGTCGAGAAGATCAGCGACCTGGTGCCGGGCATGCTGCTGGAGGGCGTGGTCACCAACGTGGCGGCCTTCGGCGCGTTCGTCGACGTCGGGGTGCACCAGGACGGCCTGGTGCACGTCTCGGCGATGTCGAACACCTTCGTCAAGGACCCCCGGGACGTGGTGAAGTCCGGCGACGTGGTCCGGGTCAAGGTGCTCGACGTCGACGTGCCCCGCAAGCGGATCTCGCTGACCCTGCGGCTGGAGGACGAGGCGGCCCCGGGCGGCGGCCGGTCGGCCGGCGACGGTGGGCGGCGCGAGCGCGGCGGAGGACGCCCCGACCAGGGCGCGGCCCGGGGGGCCCAGGGCGGTACCCGCGGCGGTCAGGGTGGTACCCCGGGCGGCCAGGGCGGTACCCGGGGCGGTCAGGGTGGCGGGCGCGGTGACCGGGGCGGGTCCCGGGGCGGGCCGCCGCAGCGGCAGGGCCGGGGCGCGCCGGCACCGGCCAACAGCGAGATGCTCGAGGCGTTGCGCCGCGCCGGCCTCGCCTGACCGTTCGGCACCCGTCGGGTCGACGCCGGGCCGCCGCACCGGCGGTGCCGCGGGCGGGTCGGCTCGACGGGGTGCCACGAGGCCGGGGACCGGCATGGTTCCGGGTGCGGGCGGTGGGGCGTACCGTCGCGGGCGTGGGCGGGGACGACGACCGGGAGTGGCGGGAGCGGCAGCGCCGCGCGGTACGGGCGCACGCCGCGGCGGACGAGCGGGCCCGCGCGGCCGAGCAGGCGGAGGCAGCCGAGCTGGTGGCCTGGTTCGCCGCCGAGGCGGACCGGCGCGGCCTGCGCACCACCCGGCTCGTCGCCCGGTCCTACGACGGTCGCAGCCGCTACCGCACCCGGCTCACGGGCTGGTACGTCGACCGCGCCCGCAGCCGGGCCGTGGACACCGAGGGGCGCTTCCATCTGCTGACCGTCCCGGCCAGCGTGCGGTCCCGGCTCTTCGGCGCGGATCCCCAGCCCGACCCGGCGCCGCTGGTGGTCGGGCGGGGCGGTCGCGACGGCGAGTCGATCCCGCTGCGCGACCTGCTCCACCGCCGGCTGGCCGCCGGCGACGACTGGGACTGAGGCGGCTCAGCGCCGCCCGGTCACCCGCTCCCGCGCCGCGCCCCGTTGGATCCGGGCGACGTGCCACCACCACAGCTGTTGCACGACCAGGGTCAGCAGACCGGCCAGCACGATCGCGCACAGGTTGATCACCAGCTGGAGCGCCGAACCGCCGGCCTCGGGCCACACTCCGTAGGCCGCGGCGACGGCGACGTTGGCGGCCGCCGGCACCGTGGTGACCGAGATCAGCACGCCGACCAGGGAACCGGACTTCTTCGAGGTCAGCGAGAGCATGCCGGCCACCCCGGCGAGCAGTCCGACCACCCAGGACAGGGCGTCCGGGCGCCAGATGAAGTCGGTCAGTGGCCGCTCGGCCAGCAGCATGCCCCGGTCGACCAGCCCGGCGGCGGTGAGCGCCCAGGTGCTGAGCACGGTGACCAGCATGGCGGACAGGAAGCCCACCACCAGGGCCTTGATCGAGCGGCCGATGACGCGCGGGTTGCGGCGCAGCAGGGCGACGCAGAGCGCGGCCAGCGGACCGAACTCCGGACCGACCACCATCGCGCCGACGATCAGGATGGGCTGGTCGAGCAGGACCCCGATGCCGGCGATCATCGTGGCCACCATGATCAGGACGAGGAACGTACCGGACAGCGCCGTCTGCTCACCGGTCTTCGCCGCGATCTCGTCCCACACCACGGCGTCCTCGCCATGCCCCGGCGCGTCCCGGGCGGCCTGCTCGGCGGCGGCCGAGAGGGTCAGCTCGACGTCGTCGGCGGAAATGCCGCCGCGCGCCTCCACGCCGAGCTCCTGGAGCCGCCGCAGCACGAGGTCGGCGCTTTCCCGGACGACATCGCAGAGCACCAGGTCACCGGGCGGTTGCCGGGCGGCGCCGGGGATGACCGCCAGGTGTGCGACGCCCGGATCGTCGGCGAGCAGATCCGCCACCGCCGCCGACCGGTCGGCCGGCGCGATGATCCGCAGGTGCAGCACAGTCTCCCCCAGGGTCCGCCGGTCCGGCGGGAGCACTCTACTGCCCGGCGGGCGGGGATGCCGGCGGCCGGATCATCCACGACGCGCCCGCGGCCCGTGTCCCACTCAGCGTAGCGGCGGTTAAGACCACGAAGCCGCCCAATGTCCGCATTCGGAGGACGTGAGTGTTCCGTGCCCGATAGAACGGCTTTGTACGTTTTTCGTCGCTCCGGTGGAGGTCCGACCAGTGTCGTCCGGTCTGATGGACGCAGTTCACCCCGCTCCGCAGCCCCCACCGGCCCGGCAGGACGGGATCAAGCGCCTCGTCGACGTGGTCGGCGCCGCCGTGCTGCTCATCCTCGCGCTGCCGGCGCTGCTGGTGGTCGCCGGGCTGGTCGCCGCCGGCCTGGGCCGCCCGGTGCTGTTCCGACAGGCCCGGGCCGGACGCTACGGCCGCCCGTTCGAGCTGGTCAAGTTCCGCACCATGCACCCGCCGGACCCGCGCCGCGGTCGGACCGCCGACGGCGACCGGCTCACCCGGCTGGGTCGCTGGCTCCGGGCGACCAGCCTGGACGAGCTGCCCACGCTCTGGAACGTGCTTTGCGGCGACATGAGCCTGGTCGGCCCCCGCCCGTTGCTTTGCGACTACCTGGACCGCTACTCCCCCACCCAGTCCCGCCGGCACGAGGTGCGGCCCGGCATCACCGGGCTGGCCCAGGTCCGCGGCCGCAACGCGCTGGGCTGGGAGGAGAAGTTCGAGCACGACGTCTGGTACGTCGACCACCGGAGCCTGCGGTTGGACCTGACGATCCTGGCGGAGACCGCGCGGACGGTGCTGCGCCGGGAGGGCATCACGGCGGAGGGGGCGGCCACCGCTCCGGAGTTCCGGGGCAGCCGCGGCTGGCCGGGGCAGGACCCGGAGGCCACCCTGCCCCGGGCGCGCGGCAACGGCGTACCGCACACCTCCCCGCTGTCCGGACGTTGAGCGAGAAAACCGCATTGACCACCGACCCGGAAGGGAATCGATGAACCGGACCGTCCACCTGTCGCCGCCCGACGTGGGGCCGCTGGAGGAGTCGTATCTGCTCGCCGCGCTGCGCTCCGGCTGGGTCGCCCCGGTCGGCCCCGACCTGGAGGCGTTCGAACGCGAGGTGGCGGCCCGGGTCGGCACGCGGGGTGCGGTGGCGGTGAGTTCCGGCACCGCCGCGCTGCACCTCGCCCTGCTCGGGGTGGGCGTCGGTCCCGGCCAGTCGGTGCTGGTGCCCACGCTCACCTTCGTCGCCACCGCCAACGCGGTCCGGTACACCGGCGCCCGACCGATCTTCGTCGACTGCGACCCGCGCACCGGCAACGTCGACGTCGCGCTCGTCGCCGAACTGCTCGGCCGGCTGCGGGCCGAGGGCGAGCGGGTCGGCGCGGTGGTGCCGGTGGACATGTTCGGCAGCTGCGTGGACTACACCGCGCTGCTGCCACTCTGCGCGGCGGCCGGCGTGCCGGTGGTGGAGGACGCGGCCGAGGCCCTCGGGGCCACCCACCGGGGCCGGCCGGCCGGCTCGTTCGGGGCGGTCGGCGCGCTCTCCTTCAACGGCAACAAGATCATCACCACCTCGGGCGGCGGGATGCTGGTCTCCGACGACACCGCCCTGCTGGCCCGCGCCCGCTACCTGGCCACCCAGGCCCGTGAGCCGGTGCCGCACTACGAGCACCGGGAGATCGGCTACAACTACCGGCTGAGCAACCTGCTCGCCGCCCTCGGCCGCGCCCAGCTCGTCCGGCTCGACTCGATGATCGGCCGGCGCCGGGCGTTGCGCGACCGGTACGCCAAGCTCTTCGCCCCGGCGCCCGGGGTACGCCTGCTCGGCGAGGACGACGCCGCCGCCAACTGCTGGCTGACCAGCATCGTGGTCGACCCGGGCCGGGCCGGTTGGCGGGCCGCCGAGCTCGGCACCCACCTGGCCGAGCGGGGCATCGAGACCCGCCCTGTGTGGAAGCCGATGCACCTGCAACCCGTCTTCGCGGGAGCCCGCAGCCTGCTCACCGGGGCCGCCGAGCGGCTCTTCGCCGACGGGCTGACCCTGCCCAGCGGCTCCGCCCTCGACGACCGGCAGGTCGGCGCGGTGCTCGCCGCCATCGACGAGTTCCTCACCGCCCGGACGGGGGCCGCGCCCGCATGAGCACCGACCTTGTCATCGTCGGCTGCGGCGGGCACGGCCGCGAGGTGCTGACCATCGTCCGGGCGGCGAACGAGGCGGCCGGACGCCCGCTGCTGCGACCGCTCGGCTTCGTCGACGACGGGCCGTCCGAGGCGAACCTCAAGCGCCTGCAACGGCTCGACGTGCCGTTCCTCGGCGGCCTCGACGCACTGCGCGACCTGCCGCCCGACACCCATCTGCTGATCGGCGTCGGCGACCCGCGGGTACGCCGGGCGATCGCCACCCGGCTCAACCCCTACGGGCGGCCCGCCGCCAGCGTCGTGCACCCGGACGCCACCGTCGGCGGGGACCTCGTGCACGGCGAAGGGCTGGTGGTCTTCGCCGGCGCCCGGGTCACCACGAACGTGACCCTCGGCCGGCACATGCACCTCAACCAGAACGCCACCGTCGGGCACGACAGCCGGCTGGCCGACTACGTGTCGGTGAACCCGCTGGCCGCCGTCTCCGGCGACTGCCACCTCGCCGAGGGGGTGCTCGTCGGCACGACCGCCGCCGTCCTCCAGGGACTGCGGGTCGGCGCGGGCAGCGTGGTGGGCGCCGGCGCCTGCGTCGTCCGGGACGTGCCCGCCGGCGTGGTGGTCAAGGGAGTGCCGGCCCGATGAGCAGCGGAACGACTCTGGCCCACCCGCTGGCGGACCCCGGTCGGGGGGCCGGCGTGGCGCGGGCCGCCACGACCGCCGGGGACGCCCGGGCCGCGTACCCGCACGGGCCAACGCTGTCCGGCCTCGCCGCCGCCGCCGCCAGCACGGCCGGCGCGCGGGTCGGCTCGCTGCTGATCAGTCTGGTCGCCGGCGTGCTCTCGGCCCGCGCCCTCGGACCGCACGACCGCGGTCTGCTGGCCGTCGCGATCGCCAGCACCGCCGTCTTCGGCACCGTCTGCGCCGCCGGCCTGGACACCGCGAACCTGCGGCTCGCCGGGCGCTCGGCCGGCGTGCACGGGCACACCGTCCGGGCCAGCCTGCGGTACGTCGCGACGGTCGGCGTCAGTGCGGCCGCGCTCTGGGCCGCCGTCGGGCTCACCGCCGGGCCCGCGGTCCGCCTCGGCCTGGACCCGGCCACCTTCGGGCTGGCCCTGGCGCTCTGCCCGGTGGTGCTGCTCAGCACCCTGCTCGGCAACAGCGAGATCGGCCGGGGGCGCGCCTCGGCGTACAACCTGATCGTGGTGGCCTCGCTCGCCACCTACCTGGCCGGCCTGGCGGCGGTGGTGGTCACCGGCCGCACCTCGCCGGCCACGGTGATGGGCGTGTACGCCGTCGGCCAGGTCGTCGGGCTGGTCGTCCTGCTGTTCCGGTCGCGGCCGGCCGGCCCGGTCGAGCGGCAGCGCGCGCTGCACCACGAGTACCGCTCCTCGGCCCGGCGGGCGTACCTGCCGAACCTGGCCCAGTTCGGCATGATCCGTACCCAGATCCCGGTGATCCAGCTGCTGGTCGGGGCGAGCGCCGTGGGCGTGTACTCGGTGGCGCTGGCGCTGGCCGAGGTACTGCTGATCATCCCGGTCGCGGTGAGCCTCGTGCTGATCCCGACCGTCGCCAACGGCGCGGCGAGCTGGCGGACGGTCGCGCGGCTCGGGATGCGTACCCTGCTGATCACGACCGCGGGCGCCGCGGTCCTCGCCGCCGCCAGCCCCACCGTGGTGCCGCTGCTCTACGGCCGGGACTTCGCGCCGGCCGTGCCCGTGCTCTGGGCACTGCTGCCGGGGGTGGTGGTCTTCGCGCTGGCCCGGGTCGCGCAGAGCTGGCTGACCGCCACCGACCGACCCGCCGCGACCGGGGCGGCCGCGGTGGCCGGCACGCTTGTCGGGCTGGCCGGCATGGCGGTGCTGGTGCCGCGACTCGGCGCCACCGGCGCGGGGCTGGCCGGCTCCACCGGTTACCTGGTGTACGCGCTGGTGATCGCGCCCGCCTTCCTGCGCGCCGATCCCGCCCGCAGGTCGGCCCGGGCTCGCCCGCCGCGGGGCGGGTTCCACCTCGCGGGCACCCACCCGCTGCTCTGGGCGGTGGTCATCCCGGTGGCCGCCGTCGGCTGCGGGTTCCTCGCCACCCGGGTCGGGGCGACGGCGCTGCCGCTGTCGCTGCTGGTGGCGGGTGCCGCGCTGGTCGCGGCGGTGTTCATGATGCCGACGCTCGGCATCTACGGGCTCGCCCTCGGCGCCCCCGCCGCGCAGCTACCGGTGCCGTTCGCCGTCGGTACGCCCCAACTGCTGCTGCTCGTCGTCTGCTGCCTGGTCGGTGCGATCCTGCGCCGGAAGGTGGCCTGGCGGGACCGCCACTGTGCCGCGCTGATCGGCGCGCTCGTGGGGGTGCTGCTGATCGGGGCGGCGCTGGGCAACCCGCACCTGCCGGTGCCTGCCGCGATGACCCCGGTGGCGGTGGTGGCCGTGCCGCTGGTCTGCCTGCCGCTGGTGCTGCACGACGGGTCGGCTGATCGGCGCGCCCTGCTGGCCTTCGCCTTCGGCGCGGCCGGGGTGGGGCTGCTGCACGCGGTGAACACCATCCGGCGCGGCGGCCCGGAGCTGATCACCGAGATCAGCCCCACGCAGGTCAACCACAACGTGTGGGGACCCATGCTGGTGGTGGCCCTGGCGGTGCTGCTGGCCCGGCTGTCCCGGTCGACTCCGCTGCTACTGCGGGTGGCGGCGATCGCCGCGCTGCCGGTCGTCGTGCTGGCGCTGGGCTACTCCTACAGCCGCTCCTCGTACCTCGGTGCGGGCGCGGTGCTGGTCTGCTTCGCGCTGCGCCGGCTGGTCAAGACCGGCCTCTGGGTCGGCCTCACCCTGGTCCTGGCCTCGGCGATGGGGGTGTCCGGGACGGGACTGGTGCCGAGCACCATCGCCGACCGGGTCAACGAAACCGCCGGTTCCGGTGGCGGCCTGGACGTCTCCTCCGCGCTCCGCGTCGACCTGTGGTCGGCCGCCGGACGCATGATCGGGGACTTTCCCGCCTTCGGCGTCGGCTACCTGGGCTTCAACGGGCGGCTGCCCGCCTACTTCGTGCAGCACGTGACGAACGCCTGGTACCAGCCGAGTTCCCAACTGCACCTGCTCGCCCACCCGCACAACTTCTTCCTCACGGTCGTGGTGGAGACCGGCCTGGTGGGTGCCCTCCTGCTCGGCGCGCTGTTGGTGCTCGTCTACCGCCGGGTGTGGCGCGACTACCGGGACCGCCGGAGCTGGACCGCCGAGGGGGCCTTGATGGCCGGCGTCGGCATCGCCGTCTGCTCCCTCACCGGCGAGCCGCTGCTGGCCCTGCCCGTGCTCATCCCCTTCGTGCTGCTGCACGCCGTCGCCACCCGGAGGACGACCGCATGAGCACCACCTCCCGGCAGCCCACCGATCCGCGTCCGCTGCGGATCCTCCAGGTCACCACCACCCCGGACGGCGGGTCCTGGTTCCACGACCAGGTGGTCGGCCTCGCCCGGCGAGGTCACGAGGTACGGGCAGTGGTGCCCGGCGACGGGCCGCTCGCCAGCCGGCTGCGGGCGGCCGACATCGCCACCGAGATCGTGCCGCTGTGCGGCTGGCGGCCCAGGCAGCTGCCCCGGGTCGCCGCGGCCGAGCTGCGGCTGGTCCGGCTGATCCGCGAGTTCCACCCCGACGTGGTCCACGCCCACCTGCTCAAGGCGAACATCGCCTGCCGGATCGCCAGCCTCGCCGGCGGCCGGGGGGTGCACATCAACCAGGTGACCGGGGTGAACCACCTGCGCAGCCCTATCCTGCGCCGGATCGACCTGGCCACGCTCTCCCGCGCCGACGTGCTGATCGGCTCGTGCACCGCGTTCGCCGAGCGCTACCGCAGGTACGGGGCCCGCCGCGTCGCGGTCAGCCACTACGGCTGCGACGTGCACCGGCTGGACCCGGCCACGCCGGGCGATGCCTTCCGGGCCGAGTTCGGCCTCGCCGGGGACACCCCGACCGTCGGCATGGTCGCCCACATGTACCCGACCCGGATGCGGGCCTTCCGCGACATCGGGGTCAAGGGGCACGAGGTGCTGCTCGACGCCGTGCCCATGCTGCTCGCCCGGGTGCCGGCGGCGCACGTGTTCGTGGTCGGCGACGAGTTCGTCGGCAACGGCGACTACCGGCGGGCGCTGCAGGAGCGGGCCGTCCGGCTGGGCATCGGCGACCGGGTGCACTTCACCGGCCACCGCGCCGACATCCAGAACGTGCTGGCCGCGATGAACGTGCTGGTCAATCCCTCGCTGGAGGAGTCGGCCTGCTACGCGATGATCGAGGCGCTGCTGATGGAGAAGGGCGCGGTGGCCAGCGACGTCGGCGGCCTGCCGGACACCGTCCAGCACGGCGAGACCGGGCTGCTGGTGCCGCCGGGCGACGCGCCGGCGCTGGCCGGGGCGATCGCCGACCTGCTCACCGACCCGGCCCGCCGGCGGGAGATGGGCCGGCTGGGCCGGGCCCGCTGCCTGCGCCGCTTCGACATCGACAAGACCGTCGCCGATGTGGAGACCGTCTACCGTCGCGCGCTCGCCGACCGGGCGGGGGCGGGCTGGTGACCGCCGTGCGCACCCTGCTCGCCCGGGGCGTACGGGACCTGCGGGTGCGCCGCTACCCGGTGGCGGCCGACGCCCGGCGCGACGGGCGGGGGCCGTACCCGCTGGTCTGGACGGACCTGCCGGGCGGCACCGGGCTGGACGAGCGGGGGGTGGTGGTCGCGGTCGGGCCGGCCGGCGAGCGGTACCCGAACCCGGTGTCGATGTGCCTGTACGCCCTCGGCGAGCACAGCCGGGCGCTGGCCGTCCCGGGACCCGACCGGGAGCGGTTCGCCTCCTTCCTCACCCAGGCCAACTGGTTGCGGGCGCACCAGGACTCCGCCGGTGGCTGGCGCTACCCGGTGCCGGTGCCCCGCTACGGGGTCACCCCCGGGTGGTACTCCGGGATGGCCCAGGGCATGGCCGCCTCGACGCTGCTGCGGGCGCACGACCTGACCGGCGAGCGGTCCTTCCTGGACGCCGCGGACGGCGCGGTGGACCTGCTGCTGCGGCCGGTGTCGCGGGGCGGCTGCGCCGACCACGACCGGCTGGGCCGGCCGTTCCTCGAGGAGTGCCCCGCGGACCCGCCGAGCCGGGTGCTCAACGGCGCGCTCTTCGCCCTCTTCGGTCTGGTGGAGCACCAGTCCCGGCGGGGCGGCCAGGCCGACCTGCTGGCCGCCGACCGGCTCGCCGAGGAGCTCGGCGGCTTCGATCTGGGCTGGTGGTCGCGGTACGACCTGCGCTGGTCATGGCCGGCGTCGGCGAACTACCACGCGCTGCACGTGTCGCTGCTGCGCGCGGCCGCCGCGCTGACCGGGCTGTCGGTCTTCGCCCGGACCGCCGACCGGTGGTCGCGCCAGCTGCGGGATCCGCGCTGCCAGCTGCGGGCCCGGCTGGTCAAGGCGACCCGCGTCTGGCAGCACCGCCATGGCTGACCCGGCCGGCGGCCGGGCCGGCGACGAGCCGGGGCGGGCGCGGCCGGGCGCGGTCCCGCCGGTGGTGCTGCTGCTCGCTCCGGCGCAGTCGGTGCACACCCGGCGCTGGGCCAGCGCGCTGGCCGGGCGGGGGCACCGGGTGGTGGTGACGAGCTGGGTGGCGGCCGAGCCGCTGCCCGACGTCGAGCTGCGCGTCCCGGGCGGTGGCGGCGCGGTGCCGGGCGGGCCGCTCGGCGGCGCCTGGCGGCTACTGGCCACGGGCTGGTGGCTGCGCCGGCAGGTCCGGCAGATCCGGCCCGACGTGGTGCACGTGCACTCGGTGGGGCGCGGCGGGCTGCTCTCCCTCGCCCTGCCCCGGGGCGCCGCCCGGGTTGTCACGCCATGGGGAAGCGAGCTGCGTACCGCCACCGGGTCGCGGCTGCGCCGCTGGGTCACCCGGCACGCGTTCCGTCGGGCCGACCTGGTGCTGCCCACCTCGGCCTCGCTGACCGCCGAGGTCACCACCCGCTACCGGATCCCGACGGCCCGCACCGCCACCCTCTCCTGGGGGGTCGACGACGCGCTCCTCGGCCTGCGTGACACGGTTCGCCGGTCGGAGGTACGCCGCGAGTTCGGCGTCCCGGCCGGGGCGACCGTGCTGCTGTCGATGCGCGGCACCGCGCCGGTCTACCGCACCGACGACATCCTCGGCGCGTACGCGCACGCGGCCCGGGAGCGGCCGGACCTGCACCTGGTGCTCCTCGCCGGCCACGAGCCGGCCGAGGCGGTCGCGGCCGGCGAGCGCGGCGCGGCGCTGGACCGGGCCGCGGCGCTTGCCGCTGCGCTGCCCGGCCGGGTGACCGTGGTGCGGCGCACGCTCTCCCCCCGGGAGACCTTCGCGCTGATGTGCGCCAGCGACGTCGCCGTGTCGGTGCCCCGGTCGGACCAGCGCAGCTCGGCGGTGCTGGAGGCGGCGCTGGCCGGCTGCCGACTGCTCCTGGCCGACCTGCCGCCGTACCGGGAGTTGCTGGCGGACGGGCTGGTCGCCGACCTGGTCGGCGAGCCACTGCGCACCGGTCTGGCGGGCCTGCTGCGTACCGCCGGCCCGCTGCCGCCGACGGACCAGCGGGCGAACCGCCGTTTCATCGAGACCTCGGAGACCTGGTCCCGGCAGGTGTCGGCGATGCAGAGCCACTACCGGCGGCTGACCGTCGGGCGGCCCGGCGCGCACCGCCACCGAGGACGGGACGACACCGAGGAACGCCCGTGACCACATCTGGAGAAGGACCCACCGTGACCCGACCGCCGCGCAACCGCCGACACGTGCTGGTGCTCAACCACTATGCCAAGCCACTGTCCGAACCGGGGGGTACCCGGCACGTGGAGTTGTTCAGCCGACTGCGCGACTGGGACTGGACGATCGTCGCCGCGGACCGGGACGTGTACTCGCGCCGGCGCTTCACCGGCCGGGAGCCGAACTTCGTCCGGGTCCGGGTACCCGGCTACACCCGCAACGACCACCGCCGGGTGCTGAACTGGCTGGGCTACGCGGCCGGCGCGCTGGTCCGGTCGATGCTGCGCCGCCGCCCGACGGTGGTGTACGCCTCGTCGCCACACATTCTCGCCCCGGTGGCGGGCTGGCTGGCCGCCGCCGTCTGGCGGGTGCCGTTCGTGCTGGAGATCCGGGACCTCTGGCCGGAGTCGATGGTGGGTACGGGTTACCTGCGGCGGGGGTCGGCGATGCACCGGATGCTCTCCGGCCTGGAGCGGTGGCTGTACCGGCGGGCCGACCGGATCGTCATGGTGGCCGAGGGCTGGCGTTCCTACTTCCGGTCGCTGGGCGTGGACGAGAACAAGCTGATCTGGGTGAGCAACGGTGCCGAGCCGTCGGCGTTCACCCTGCGACCCGACCGGTACCCCCCGCTGCGGGACCGACTGCCGGTGCGCGGCCGGCTGATCGTGTTCGCCGGCGCGCACGGTCAGGCCAACGGCCTGGACGAGCTGCTGGACGCGGCGGCGGAGCTGCCGCAGCACACCTTCGCGCTGATCGGCGACGGCATCGACAAGCCCCGGCTGGTGGCGCGCGCCACCGCCGAAGGGCTGTCCAACGTGCACTTCCTGGACATGATCCCGAAGGCCGAGTTCGCCGGCGTCCTGGGCGGGGCGGACATCGGGGTGCACGCGCTCGCCGACGCGGAGGTGTTCCGGCTGGGTGCCAGCCCGAACAAGCTCTACGACTACCTGGCCGCCGGGATCCCGGTGGTGACGAACTGCCCGGGCGAGCCGCACGACATCGTGCGGGCGTCCGACTCGGGCGCGGCGGTGCCCCCGGGGAAGCTGGTCGTGGGGCTGCGCGAGCTGGTCGACCGGGAACCCGCGGTGCTGCGCGAGATGGGTGCGCGCGGCCGGCGGTTCATCGAGGCGAACCGGTCCCGTACCGCGATGGCGGCCCGCCTTCAGCGGGTGTTGGACGACCTGGCGCCGCAGCGTGGCCGGGACGGTACCGGATCGGTGCCGGCCGCTCCGCGCACCGGGTCGGACGGGCCGATGCCGGAACGGCCGACCGTGCTCTCGCGAGGGAAAGAATCGGACTTTATACCTGAAACTCCCCCAAACAGCTCAGAACTCCCTGTAAGCAGATGTTGACCCTCAGGAGATGTCTCCGCCGCAGGCGGAGGTACCCCGGACCGCGACAGGGAGTGGTAGATGCCCCCCGAGGCAGATCGCACCGAAACGACACCCCGGAGCCGGGCGCGCCAGCGCGCCACCGGCTTCCTCGCCACCGACGCGGCAGCCTGGATCGGCGGGTTCCTCGCCGCCGCGTGGGCCCGGTACGAGTTCGACCTGACCGCGGGCCAGGCGACCCGCGCCGCCGCGGTCGGCGCGGGTGCCGCCGCGCTGCACGTCGTCGTCGCCGGCATCCGCCGGATCTATTCAGGACGGCACCCGCTGGGCAGTCTGCAGGAGATTCGCGGGCTGGCCGGCAGCGCGGCCGCCACGGCCCTGCTGGCCCTGCTGGCCCTGCTGCCGCCGGCCGAGCGGCCGGTGCCGGCCAGCGCCCCGCTCGTCGGCGGCGCGCTCGCCCTGCTGCTGATGTTCGCCGCGCGGTACGTCTACCGGCACCGCCACGACCTGGCCATGCGACCGGACGCCCGCTCCGCCACCCCGGTCCTGCTGTTCGGCCTCGGCAACGCCGGCCAGGGCCTGCTCCGCGCCATGCTCAGCGACCCCCGGGGCCGCTATCTCCCCGTCGGCGTCCTGGACGACGACCCCGCGAAGCGGGACCTGCGGGTGGGCGGCGTCCGGGTGCTCGGCGGGCGACACGACGTCGGCACCGCGATCCGCCGCACAGGCGCCACCACGCTGATCTTCTCGGTCGCGAACGCCGACGCCGCGCTCATCCGGCAGATCCGGGAGGCCACGCTCAGGACCGGCGCCGCGTTCAAGGTGCTGCCGCCGGTACGGGAACTGGTCGACCACCGGATCACCGTCACCGATGTCCGGGACGTTCGGATCAGTGACCTGCTGGGCCGCCGGCAGGTGGTCGGTGACCTCACCCTGACCGGTAACGGGCTGACCGGACGACGGATCCTGGTGACCGGCGCCGGCGGTTCGATCGGCTCGGAGCTGTGCCGGCAGATCATGCGGGCCGACCCGGGCGAGCTGATGATGCTGGACCGCGACGAGTCCGCGCTGCACGCGCTGCAGATGTCGCTGCACGGGCGGGCGCTGCTCGACGGCCCCGAGCTGATCCTCGCCGACCTGCGCGACGACGCGGGGATCAAACAGATCATCCGGGAGCGGCGCCCCGAGATCATCTTCCACGCGGCGGCGCTGAAGCACCTCACCCTGCTCCAGCGGCACCCGGGCGAGGCGGTCAAGACCAACGTCTGGGGCACGCTGTCGGTGCTGGAGGCCTGCCGCGACGTGGCCCGCTTCGTCAACATCTCCACCGACAAGGCGGCCGACCCGGTCAGCGTCCTCGGCTACTCGAAACGGATCACCGAGCGGCTCACTGCGCACGCCGCGGCGGCGTACCCGGGCACCTTCCTCAGCGTCCGGTTCGGCAACGTGCTCAGCAGCCGGGGCTCGGTGGTGACGGCGTTCCAGCGGCAGATCGAGTCCGGGCAGCCGGTGACCGTCACCCACCCGGACGTGACCCGCTACCTCATGACCGTGCAGGAGGCCGTGCACCTGGTGCTTCAGGCAGCCGAGATCGGCCGGGACGGCGAGGCGCTGGTGCTGGACATGGGCGAGCCGGTGCGGATCGAGGACCTGGCCCGGCAGATGATCGGGCAGGCGGCGAGCCCCGTGCCGATCATCTACACCGGACTGCGCCCGGGCGAGAAGCTGCACGAGGACCTGCTGGGCACGGGCGAGGCCGACGTCCGCCCGCTGCATCCGCTGATCTCGCAGGTGACCGTCCCCGCGCTGGAGCCGACGGAGGTCACCGGCCTCGACCCGTTCGACGATCCGGAGAAGGTCATCGCGAAGCTCGCGATGCTCTGCGACCGTCCGGTCGCGGACGGCGCCGTACGGCTGCCACTGTCCCGCTGAGCCGCAGCTGACCAGGGGTGGACCAGGCCGGTCCACCCCTGGTCGGCGTACCCGATCGGCCCACCGCGCTCCCGTTCAGCGACCTTCCGTGCGGAAGACACGCATGGAGACATTGACATGGCTGACCGTCACCGACAGGCTCGCGTCACAGGTCCTTCCACCAAAGGGGGCGCGATGAGACCGACGCGACTGGCGATCGCCGGCGTGTTCACTCTGGTCGGCGCGATGGCGCTGACCGCACCGGCGAGCGCGCGGCCACCGTCCGATCCGGGCGGCCGCGACGGCTTGGAGGTGTACGTCGGCACGGTCAACGCCGAGCAGCTCGACCGGCTGCGGGCCGCCGGGGTCGACCTCGACGAGGATCACCGTTCCATCGACGCGACCGGCGGCACGACGATCGAGACCGTGCTCACCCGGCGCGAGGCGGCCCGGCTCACCGGCCAGGGTGTCCCGTTGACCGTCAAGAAGGTGCGCGGCAAGGACGCCTCGCAGGCCCTGCGGGAGCAGGCCGCGGCCGGCTGGACGGCGTTCCGCTCGTACAGCGAGCCGGGCGGCATCCGGGACGAGATCACCGCCACCGCCGCCCGGTTCCCCGGGCTGGCCAAGGTGGAGACGATCGGCCGTACGGTGCAGGGGCAACCCATCCTCGCCGTCAAGGTGACGAAGAACGCCCGCACGCTGCCGGACGGGAAGCGCCCGTCGGTGCTCTACGCCAGCACCCAGCACGCCCGGGAGTGGATCACCCCGGAGATGACCCGCCGGCTGCTGCACCACGTGCTGGACAACTACGGCACGGACGCCGACATCACCCGGCTGGTCGACACCACCGAGCTGTGGTTCCTACCGGTGGCCAACCCCGACGGCTACGACCACACCTTTACCCCCGACAACCGGCTGTGGCGCAAGAACCTCCGCGACAACGACGGGGACGGCCAGATCACCAGCGCCGACGGCGTCGACCTCAACCGCAACTACAGCTACAAGTGGGGCTACGACGACGAGGGCTCCTCGCCCGAGCCGAACAGCGACACCTACCGCGGCACCGGGCCCAACTCCGAGCCCGAGACCAAGGCCCTGGACCGGCTCTTCACGCGGGTCGGCTTCGAGTTCTTCGTCAACTACCACTCCGCCGCCCAGCTGCTGCTCTACGGCGTCGGCTGGCAGGTCAGCACGCCCACCCCGGACGACGTCATCTACGAGGCGATGGCCGGCGACGACGCGCACCCGGCGGTGCCCGGCTACGACCCCGACATCTCCGCCGAGCTGTACACCACCAACGGCGACACCGATTCGCACGCCCAGGTCCGGTACGGCACCCTCGGCTTCACCCCCGAGATGTCCACCTGCCAGACCGCCGCGGCGTCCGATCCGGACGACCAGTGGCGTCCTGAGGACTGCGTCAGCGGCTTCATTTTCCCGGACGACGAGAAGCTGATCTCGGCGGAGGTGGCGAAGAACCTGCCGTTCGCCCTCGCGGTGGCCAAGTCGGCGGCCGACCCGGACGACCCGGTGTCGGTGGTCGGCCGGAGCACCCCGGACTTCCGGGTCGACGCCTTCGACACCTCGTACGGGCGGACCCAGCAGGTCGCGTCGATCACCCGACGGACGCTCGAGGACGTCCGGATGCACTACGTGGTCAACGGCGGCCGGCCGAAGACCGTGGCGGTCCGCGAGTGGCGCGGCGGCGAGCGGTACGGCGACACGAACGACGACTACTACGCCGAGCTGCGCGGCACGGTGACCGGCACGAAACCGGGTGACCGGGTGGAGGTCTGGTTCACCGGGGTCAAGCCCCGCCAGGGCCCCGTCGCCAGCGAGCACTTCACCTACCGGGTGCACGCCGACATCGGCGGTGACGTGCTGGTGCTCGCGGCGGAGGACGTGACCGGGCTGAGCCCGGCGCAGACCGCCACCACCGCCAAGTACGCCGGCCAGATCGCCGCCTCCGTCGAGGCCGCCGGCCACCGCGCCGACGTGTACGACTTCGACGCGATGGGCCGCCGGGCGCCGCACCCGCTCGGCGTGCTCTCGCACTACCGGGCGGTGGTCTGGGAGACCGGGGACGACATCATCCTCCGCTCCCCCGGCCAGGTCGGCGGCACCGCCGCCGAGGCCGCGCTCACCACCGAGCTGGCCGTCCGCGACTACCTCAACGAGGGCGGCAAGGTGCTGGTCAGCGGCAAGTACGCGCTCTTCGCCCAGGGCGCCAACGGCTCGTACGTCTACCGGCCGGGCGCCCCGCCGGAGTGCACCGACCCGGACGACGTGGCCTGCCTGCCGCTGCTGAACGACTTCCAGCAGTACTACCTCGGCGCGTACAACTACGTCAGCGGCGGCGGCACCGACCCGGACGGCGACCCGTACCCGGTGCGCGGCTCCGACGGAGCGTTCGCCGGCTTCGAGGGGCAGCTCAACGCGGCCGGGTCGGCCGGCAACCAGGACCACACCGCCTCGTTCCTCACCACCTCGAGCTTCCTGCCGCCGGAGCAGTTCCCGCAGTTCGCCAGCTCGGCGGCGGTGGACTGGGCGCGGCCGGGCGCGGCGCCGTTCGACCCGCGGACCGGCGACTGGTACCTGTACAGCGGCCGGGCCGACGAGTCGTACAAGCGGCTCACCAGGACCGTCGACCTGGCCGGGGCGAGCAGCGGCCAGCTGCGCTTCTTCGCCTCGTACGACGTCGAGCAGAACTGGGACTTCCTGTTCGTCGAGGCGCACGAGGTGGGCAGCGACCAGTGGACCACGCTGCCCGACCTCAACGGGCACACCGGCACCGCCACCGGGGAGAGCTGCCAGTCCGGCTGGGTGACGCAGCTGCACCCGTTCCTCGGCCACTACCAGGGCGCCGACTGCTCCCCCACGGGCAGCACCGGCACCTGGAACGCGGCCACCGGGGCTTCCGGCGGGTGGCAGGAGTTCGCCGTCGACCTGTCGGCGTACGCCGGCAAGAAGGTCGAGCTCTCCATCTCGTACGTCTCCGACTGGGGCACCCAGGGTCTCGGGGTCTTCCTCGACGACGCCCGGGTGATCGCCGACGGGGCCGTGCTCGCGGAGACCTCGTTCGAGACCGCCGACCTGGGCGGCTGGACGGTGGCCGGCCCGCCGGCCGGCTCCGCCGGCGCGCCGAACGACTGGACGCGCAGCCAGCAGGCGTTCGAGGAGGGCTCGGCGGTGGTCACCGACGACAGCGTCTACCTCGGCTTCGGCCTGGAAGGGCTGGCCCCGGCGGCCCGGGACGACCTGGTCGCCCGGTCACTGCGCCACCTGACCGGCGCGCCGCTCCGGTAGCGGTCCGCGGGTGCGCCGGCGGTGGGAGGCCACCGCCGGCGCACCTTCGCCGGTACGCCGGACGATCCGCACGCCGGTGTGGTGAGCTGTACGGGTGGCGGGACTGGGTCTGGTGCTGCACCCCACCCGGGACGTCTCCGAGGTGGTCGGGATCATCGAGCGGTGGGCGTCGCGCCACCGCAAGTCGCTGATGGTGCGCGCCGAGGACAAGCACCGCGTGCCGTCGAGCGTCGCGCCGGTCCCCGAACGGGAGCTCGCGGGCCGCGCGGACGCCCTGATCAGCATCGGCGGGGACGGCACCATGCTGGGCGCGCTGCGCTCGGCCGTGCGCGACCCGAAACCGGTGCTCGGGGTGCACCTGGGTCGGCTCGGCTTCCTGGTCGAGGTCGACCCGCGGGCGCTGCCGGAGGCGCTCAGCCGGCTGCTGTCGAAGAACTTCACCATCGAGTCGCACGCCTGCCTGGCCTGCGACGTGTGCGGCGACGACGTGGTGGCCTTCAACGACATCGCGATGGTCCGCCAGCCCGGCTCCGGCTTCGTCACCGCCACCCTCGCGGTGAACGGGCAGCGGTACGGCTACTACCGCTGCGACGCCCTGGTGGTCAGCACGCCGACCGGTTCCACGGCGTACAGCTACGCCGCGGGCGGCCCGCTGATCTCCCCGGCCGCGGACGCGGTGGTGGTCACCCCGTCGTCGCCGATGGCCGGCATCTCCCGCGCGGTGGTGCTCTCCCCGGAGGAGAGCATCCGGCTGGAGCTGCGGCCGCACTCCGCGGCGGTGGCCATCGAGATGGACGGGCTGGTGTTCCGGGACGCGGCGACCGAGGGCGCGGTGGACATCAGTTATCGCCGGGACGCCGGCCTGGTGGTCCGCTTCGACCCGCGGCGCCACCAGGAGCGCAACCAGCTGAAGCTGAGCCTGCTCGACCTGCCGTTCCTCCCCGACCAGCTACGCGAGCTGCTCCCGGAGGAGCTGCGGCGGGAGCGCGACCAGCGGGAGTCGGAGCCGCCCTGCTGACGAAGCGCTGGCCCACGGACCGGGGCAACCGGCTCAGGCCTGCGCGAGCACCCCGTCGACCAGCGACTTGGCCTCCTGCTGGATCCGGGCCAGGTGCTCCGGGCCCTGGAACGACTCGGCGTAGATCTTGTAGACGTCCTCGGTGCCGGAGGGGCGGGCGGCGAACCAGCCGGACTCCGTGGTCACCTTGAGACCGCCGATCGGGGCGTCGTTGCCGGGCGCGGCGGTGAGGGTGGCGGTGATCGGCTCACCGGCCAGCTCCGTCGCCGTCACCTGGTCCGGGGAGAGCTTCGCCAGCACCGCCTTCTGCTCCCGGCTGGCCGGGGCGTCGATCCGGGCGTACGCGGGCGCGCCGAAGCGCCCGGCCAGCTCGGCCCAGTGCTCGCTGGGGCTCCGTCCGGTGGTCGCGATGATCTCCGACGCGAGCAGGCAGAGCAGGATGCCGTCCTTGTCGGTCGTCCAGGTGCTGCCGTCGCGGCGCAGGAACGACGCGCCGGCGCTCTCCTCGCCGCCGAAGCCGACCGCCCCGTCGAGCAGCCCGGGCACGAACCACTTGAAGCCCACCGGCACCTCCAGCAGCGGCCGGCCCAGGTCCTCGGCGACCCGGTCGATCATGGAGGAGGAGACCAGCGTCTTGCCGACCGCGGCGGCCGGCCCCCAGGCGGACCGGGTCCGGAACAGGTGGCCGATCGCCACCGCCAGGTAGTGGTTCGGGTTCATCAGCCCGCCGTCCGGCGTGACGATGCCGTGCCGGTCGGCGTCGGCGTCGTTGCCGGTGGAGACCTGGTAGTCGGCGCGGGCGGCGATCAGCGAGGCCATCGCGTTCGGCGAGGAGCAGTCCATCCGGATCCGGCCGTCCCCGTCGAGCGTCATGAACCGCCAGGTCGGGTCGACCGTCGGGTTGATCACGGTCAGGTCGAGGCGGTGCCGCTCGGCGATCTCCCCCCAGTACGCGACGCTGGCCCCGCCCAGCGGGTCGGCGCCGATCCGCACGCCGGCGTCCCGGATCGCGTCGATGTCCAGCACGGCCGGCAGGTCGTCGACGTAGTGGGCGAGGAAGTCGTACGCCCCGGTGGTGTCGGCGGCGCGGGCCCGCGCGTACGGGATCCGCTTCACCTCCTTGAGCCCGGCGGCGAGGATCGCGTTCGCGCGGTCCTGGATCCACTTCGTGACGTCGGCGTCGGCGGGCCCGCCGTGGCTGGGGTTGTACTTGAAGCCGCCGTCCTCCGGCGGGTTGTGCGACGGGGTGATCACGATGCCGTCGGCGAGCCCGCTGCTGCGGCCCCGGTTGTGGGTGAGGATCGCGTGCGACGCGGCCGGCGTCGGGGTGTAGCCGTCGCGGCTGTCCCGCAGCACGGTGACGTCGTTGGCGGCGAGCACCTCCAGCGCGCTGGCCTCGGCCGGGGCGGAGAGCGCGTGGGTGTCCCGGGCCAGGAAGAGCGGCCCGTCCAGTCCGCGCTCCCGGCGGTAGTCGCAGAGCGCCTGGGTGACGGCGAGGATGTGGTCCTCGTTGAAGGCGTTCTTCAGCGACGAGCCGCGGTGCCCGGAGGTGCCGAAGGAGACCTGCTGCGCCGGGTCCGCGGGATCCGGGTGCTCGGCGTAGTAGGCGGTCACCAGCCGGGGCACGTCGACCAGGTCGGCAGGCTCGGCGGGCTGGCCGGCACGGGGATGGGCCACTGATGATCCTCCTGACGGACTGTTGCGGTTGCGGGACTGGCGGGGCTCAGGGCTCGACGCGCTGGCCCTTGCCGATGACGACGATGCCGTTGTCGGAGACGGTGTAGCGCTGCCGGTCCTTCTCCAGGTCGACGCCGATCTCGGCGCCCTCCGGGACGTAGACGTTCTTGTCCAGGATGGCCCGGCGGACCACCGCGTGCCGGCCGATCTCGACACCCTCCATGAGCACCGCGCCGTCCACGTGCGCCCAGGAGTGCACCTTCACCTTCGGCGAGACGATCGAGTTCTCCACCAGCGAGCCGGAGACCACCGCGCCCGGCGAGACCATCGAGCCGACCGCGCGGCCGACCCGCTCGCCCCACTGGTGGACGAACTTCGCCGGCGGGTACGGCGGCTGCATGCTGTAGATCGGCCAGTCGAAGTTGTAGAGGTTGAACACCGGGTGCACGTTGATCAGGTCCATGTGGGCGTCGTAGAAGGAGTCCAGCGTCCCCACGTCGCGCCAGTAGCCGCGGTCCCGGTCGGTGCTGCCCGGCACCTCGTTGTCCTTGAAGTCGTAGACGTTGGCCTCGCCCCGCTCGACCAGCATCGGGATGATGCTGCCGCCCATGTCGTGCTTGCTGGTCTTGTCCTCCGCGTCGCGCTCGACGGCCTCGCACAGCGCACCGGTGCTGAAGACGTAGTTGCCCATCGAGGCGTAGATCTGGTCCGGCGCGTCGGGGAGCCCGACCGCGTCGGTGGGCTTCTCGCGGAACGCCCGGATCCGGCGCCCGTCCTCGCCGACCTCGATCACCCCGAACTGGTCGGCCATGGACAGCGGCTGGCGGATGCCGGCGACCGTCACCGCGGCGCCGGAGGCGATGTGGTCATCCACCATCTGCCGGGGGTCCATCCGGTAGATGTGGTCGGCGCCGAAGACGATCACGTAGTCCGGCTGCTCGTCGTTGATCAGGTTGAAGCTCTGGTAGATGGCGTCGGCCGAGCCGGCGAACCACCACGGGCCGCGGCGCTGCTGCGCCGGCACCGGGGTCACGTAGTTGCCGAGCATGGTCGACATCCGCCAGGTCTGGGTGATGTGCCGGTCCAGCGAGTGGGACTTGTACTGGGTCAGCACGACGATCTTCAGGAAACCGGCGTTGGCCAGGTTGGAGAGGACGAAGTCGACCATGCGGTACATCCCGCCGAAGGGGACGGCCGGTTTCGCCCGGTCCGTGGTCAGGGGCATCAGGCGCTTGCCCTCCCCGCCGGCAAGGACGATCGCGAGCACCTTGGCAGCCATGTCACGACGCTATCCACCCGGCTGCAACTTCACCACTCGTACGGACGGACTTCTGCACTAGGGTGCGGGGGCATGACGGATTCCGCTCGCCTGCGCGTTGACCTGCTCACCCGGGAGTACCCGCCGGAGGTGTACGGCGGCGCCGGGGTGCACGTCGAGTACCTGGCCCGCGAGCTGCGCCGGCTCGCCGACGTCCGGGTGCACTGCTTCGGCGTGCCGCGCACCGAGCCGGGCGTCACCGCGTACGCCGATCCGCCCGGCCTGACCGGCGCGAACGCCGCGCTGCGCACCATGGGCGTGGACCTGGAGATGGCGGCCGGCTGCGCCGGCACCGACGTGGTGCACAGCCACACCTGGTACGCGAACCTGGCCGGGCACACCGCGAAGCTGCTGCACGGGGTGCCGCACGTGGTGACCGCGCACAGCCTGGAGCCGCTGCGGCCGTGGAAGGCCGAGCAGCTCGGCGGCGGCTACGCGCTCTCCTCCTGGTGCGAGCGGACCGCGGTGGAGGCGGCGGACGCGGTGATCGCGGTGAGCGCGGGGATGAAGCGGGACGTGCTGACCGCGTATCCGGCGGTCGACCCGGACCGGGTCCGGGTGGTCTACAACGGCATCGACACCGCGCAGTACGCCCCGGACACCGGCACCGACGTGCTCGACCGGCTCGGGATCGACCCGAGCCGCCCGAGCGTGGTGTACGTGGGGCGGATCACCCGGCAGAAGGGCCTGCCGTACCTGCTGCGGGCGGCCCGCGACCTGCCCGCCGACACCCAACTGGTGCTGCTCGCCGGCGCGCCCGACACCCCGGACATCGCCGCCGAGGTGGAGGGGCTGGTCGCGAAGCTGCGGGCCAACCGCTCGGGGGTGATCTGGGTGGCGGAGATGCTGCCCAAGCACGAGGTGATCCAGGTGCTCACCCACGCCACGATCTTCGTCTGCCCGTCGGTGTACGAGCCCATGGGCATCGTCAACCTGGAGGCGATGGCCTGCGAGACGGCGGTGGTGGCGACCGCCACCGGCGGCATCCCGGAGGTCGTCGCCGGCGGCGAGACCGGCCTGCTGGTGCCCATCGACCAGGCGACCGACGGCAGCGGCCGGCCGCTGGATCCGGAGCGTTTCGTGGCCGACCTGGGCGCGGCCATCAACGAGCTGCTCGCCGATCCGGAACGGACCCGGGCGTTCGGCCTGGCCGGCCGTCGCCGGGCGGTGCAGCACTTCTCCTGGGACGCGGTAGCGGCCCGAACGATGGAGGTGTACCGGTCGGTGGGAGCGGCAGGTTGACCCGAGCGCGAAGCGATCTCGCGCAGTAGGTTGACGGGGTGACTGGACGGTTCCCGATCGAAGACGTCTCCCCCGTCGTCGCCTGCGGTCGCTATCCGGCCAAGGCCGTGGTCGGGGAGATCGTGCCGGTGTCGGCCCGGGCCTACCGGGAGGGGCACGACGCGCTCGGCTGCAACGTGGTCTGGCTCGGCCCGGACGGCGTCGCCCGCCCGTTCACCCGGATGCGGCCGGGCGAGCCCGGGCAGGACCGCTGGCACGCCACCATCCGGCCGGACGCGGTCGGCGACTGGGTCTTCACCGTCGAGGCGTTCCAGGATCCCTACCTCACCTGGCAGAACGCCGTGACCAAGAAGGTCGCCGCCGGCCAGGGCCCGGCCGAGCTGGCCAACGACCTGGCCGAGGGCGCCCGGGTGCTGGAGGCGGCCCTGGAGCTGGTCCCGGCCGGTGACCGGGACCAGGTACGGGCGGCGGCGAAGGCGCTGCGCGAAGACGACCTGCCGTTGCCCACCCGGGTCGCCCCGGCCCTCGACCTGGCCCCGCTGCTCTGGGACCACCCGGTGCGGGAGCTGGTCACCACCGGCGAGGAGCACCGGCTCTGGGTGGACCGCCCCCGGGCGCTCTTCTCCGCCTGGTACGAGTTCTTCCCCCGCTCGGAGGGCGCGATCCCGGCCACCGTCGATAAGCCCGCCCGCTCGGGCACCTTCCTCACCGCGCTGGACCGACTGCCCGGCGTCGCGGCGATGGGCTTCGACGTGCTCTACCTGCCCCCGATCCACCCGATCGGCCGGGTCAACCGCAAGGGCCGCAACAACTCGCTCACCGCCGGGCCGGACGACGTGGGCTCGCCGTGGGCGATCGGCGCCGCCGAGGGCGGCCACGACGCCATCCACCCCGACCTCGGTACGCCGGAGGACTTCCGCGACTTCATCGCCGCCGCCGCCGAGCAGGGGCTGGAGGTGGCGATGGACCTGGCGTTGCAGTGCGCCCCGGACCACCCCTGGGTCACCGAGCACCCGGAGTGGTTCACCACCCGGGCCGACGGCAGCATCGCGTACGCGGAGAACCCGCCGAAGAAGTACCAGGACATCTACCCGCTGAACTTCGACAACGACCCCGACGGCATCCGGGCCGAGGTGCTGCGGGTGGTGCTGCACTGGGTCGGCGAGGGCATCCGGATATTCCGGGTGGACAACCCGCACACCAAGCCGTTCGACTTCTGGCACTGGCTGATCGCCGAGGTCAAGAAGGTCGACCCGGACGTGCTCTTCCTCGCCGAGGCGTTCACCCGGCCGGCCATCATGCACGGCCTCGGGAAGGTCGGCTTCACCCAGTCGTACACGTACTTCACCTGGCGCACGTCGGCGGCCGAGATGCGGGCGTACTGCGAGGAACTGGTCGCCGCGGCCGACTACATGCGACCGAACTTCTGGCCGAACACGCCCGACATCCTGCACGAGTCGTTGCAGCACGGCGGCCCGCCGATGTTCAAGATCCGCGCGGTGCTGGCCGCGCTGCTCTCCCCCTCCTGGGGCATGTACGCCGGCTACGAGCTCTTCGAGCACGTCGCCCGCCCCGGCGCAGAGGAGTACCTCGACAACGAGAAGTACGAGCTGCGCCCCCGGGACTGGGCCGGGGCGCAGGCGCAGGGCCGCTCGCTGGCGCCGTTCGTCGCCACCCTGAACCGGGTGCGCCGGGACAACCCGGCCCTGCACCAGCTGCGCAACCTGCGCTTCCACGACATCGACAACCCGGCGCTGCTCTGCTGGTCCAAGCACGACCCCGACACCGACAACACGGTGATCGTGGTCTGCTCGTTCGACTCGCACACCGTGCAGTGGGGCAACACCACGCTGGACATGCCGGCGCTGGGCTTCGACTGGCACGAGCGGTTCACCGTGCGCGACGAGCTGACCGGTGCCAGCTACGACTGGGGGCAGCGCAACCCGGTCCGGCTCGACCCCTACCTGCAACCCGCGCACGTGTTGACGGTCCGCCGCCCGGCCGCGGCGCCCGCCCCGCAACCGGCCGCGCCGGCGGCGCCGGAGCTGACCGTCGAAGACGTACCCGCCGAGCTCTCCGGCGGCACCGCCCCGACCGCACCGGCTGCGAAGGACGACGCACGATGGACCAGCTGATCGCCGGCGAGACGCACGACCCGCACGCCGTCCTCGGCGCGCACCCGGCTGGCGGGCGGACCACCATCCGCACCATGCGCCGGGGCGCCACGGACGTGGCGGTGCTGGTCGACGACGAGCGGCACCCGATGAAGCGGGTGCACGGCGTCGGGGTCTTCGAGGCCGTCGTGCCCGGCGAGGTGCTCGACTACCGGGTCGAGGTGGACGGCGTCGCGCACGACGACCCGTACCGCTACCCGCCCACGCTGGGCGAGCTGGACCTGCACCTGATCGGCGAGGGGCGGCACGAGCGGCTCTGGGAGGCGCTCGGCGCCCGGGCCTTCGACGAGGGCGTCGCCTTCACCGTCTGGGCCCCGAACGCCCGTGGCGTGCGGGTGGTCGGCGACTTCACCGGCTGGGGGGCGGACGACGGCTGGCCGATGCGCTCGCTCGGCTCCAGCGGCGTGTGGGAGGTCTTCGTCCCCGGCGCGCAGGTCGGCGCCCGGTACAAGTACCGCGTCCTCGGCGCCGACGGGCAGTGGCGGGACAAGGCCGACCCGATGGCGGCGTACGCGGAGGTGCCGCCGGCCACCGCCTCGGTGGTGCACCACTCGACGTACGAGTGGCAGGACGCGGCGTGGCTGGCGCGGCGGGCGCGGCGGCAGCCGCACCAGGAGCCGATGAGCGTCTACGAGGTGCACCTCGGCTCCTGGCGGCCCGGCCTCGGCTACCGGGAGCTGGCCGAGCAGCTCACCGCGTACGTCACCGAGCTGGGCTTCACCCACGTGGAGTTCCTGCCGGTGATGGAGCACCCGTTCGGCGGCTCCTGGGGCTACCAGGTGACCGGCTACTACTCCCCCACGTCCCGCTTCGGCGACCCGGACGACTTCCGGTACCTGGTCGACCGGCTGCACTCCGCCGGGATCGGCGTGATTCTGGACTGGGTGCCCGCGCACTTCCCCAAGGACGAGTGGGCCCTGGCCCGCTTCGACGGCACCCCGCTGTACGAGCACCCCGACCCGCGCCGCGGCGAGCACCCGGACTGGGGCACGTACGTCTTCGACTTCGGCCGCCGCGAGGTGCGCAACTTCCTCGTCGCCAACGCCCTGTACTGGCTGGCCGAGTTCCACGTCGACGGCCTGCGGGTCGACGCGGTCGCCTCGATGCTCTACCTGGACTACTCCCGGCAGGAGGGCCAGTGGGCGCCCAACCGGTACGGCGGCCGGGAGAACCTGGAGGCGATCGCCTTCCTGCAGGAGGTCAACGCCACCGTCTACAAGCAGCACGCCGGGGTGGTGATGATCGCCGAGGAGTCCACGGCCTGGCCCGGGGTGACCCGGCCGACCGCCGACGGCGGGCTGGGCTTCGGCTTCAAGTGGAACATGGGCTGGATGCACGACACCCTGCTCTACACCTCGAAGGACCCGATCTACCGGCAGCACCACCACCACCAGCTCACCTTCTCCCTGGCGTACGCCTGGAGCGAGAACTACGTGCTGCCGATCAGCCATGACGAGGTGGTGCACGGCAAGGGCTCGCTGGTCGGCAAGATGCCCGGCGACACCTGGCAGAAGCTGGCCAACGTGCGGGCGCTGCTCGCCTACATGTGGGCGCACCCGGGCAAGCAGCTGCTCTTCATGGGCTGCGAGCTGGCCGACGATCGGGAGTGGAGCGAGGAACGCGGGCTCGACTGGTACCTCACCCACGACCCGGCCCGGGCCGGCGTGCAGCGCCTGGTCGCCGACCTCAACGCCGCGTACCGGGCCACCCCGGCGCTCTGGGCGCAGGACACCGAGCCGGCCGGATTCCGGTGGATCGCCGGCGACGACGTCGCGAACAACGCCGTCTCGTTCATCCGGATCGCACCGGACGGCGCCACCCTGGTCTGCGTGGCGAACTTCTCCGCGTTGCCGCTGGAGGACTACCGGGTGGGCCTGCCGGCCGGCGGCACCTGGACCGAGGTGATCAACACCGACGCGCACCACTACGGTGGTTCCGGGGTGGGCAACCTCGGCGCGGTGCACGCCGAGAACGTGCCCTGGCACGGGATGGTGGCCTCGGCGGCGCTGCGGGTGCCCCCGCTCGGCGTGCTCTGGCTGCGCCGCGACTGACCCGTCCGCACGGGGTCTTGTCCGGGATCCACCTTCGTCGCTAGCCTGACCGGCGCACGGGGGAGGAGATCAATGAGGACGTCGCTGCGGGCGCTGCTGTCCATCGCCCTGCTCGTCGGGTTCTACGTGCTGGCCTTCGGGCTGGTGGTGGCGGTTGCCGCGTTCGGGTTCGGGGTCGGCACCGACACCGACGGCTCCGGCACGGTCACGTACCGGCCGCTGGCGATCGGCGCCGCCATCGCCCTGCTCGCCGCGCTGGCGGTGGGTCTGGGCAAGGTGTTGACCGCCCGGCCGCACGCCCCGGCCGGGATCCGGCTCACCCCCGAACGGGCCCCGGAGTTCTGGGCGCTGGTGCGGGACCTGGCCGACCGCGCGGAGACCCGCCCACCCGACGAGATCCAGCTGGTCGCCGAGGCCAACGCCGGGGTGACGGAGGAGTCCCGGCTGCTGGGTCTGCTGTCCGGCTGGCGCATCCTGGTCGTCGGCATGCCACTGCTGCGGTCGTACACCCTGGACCAGTTGCGGGCGGTGCTCGCGCACGAGATGGGGCACTACTCGGGACGGCACACCCGCACCGCCCAGCTCGCCCACCGCGGCCGCATGGTGGTGGTGGAGACCGTCCAGCACACCACCGACGGGCTGTTCCGCGCCGTCCTCTCCGGCTACGCGCGGCTGTACGTGGCCGTGGAGCAGAGCGTCAGCCGGCAGATGGAGTACGAGGCGGACCGCGCCGCGGTCGCCGCCGTCGGTCGGGCGACGATGGTCAGCGCCCTACGCGAGACCCGGGTAGGGGCAACGGCCTGGGACACCTACCTGGAGCGGCACCTGCTGCCCGCGTACGACCGGGGGCACCTGCCCGAGGACGTCTTCGGCGGGTACGAAGCCTTCCTCGCGGAGTGCCGCGACGAGCTGACTCAGCGGAGCATCGAGGTCGCGCCGGAGGAACCCGCCTGGTGGGAGTCGCACCCGCCGATCGGCGCCCGGATCGCCGCGCTCCGGTTCGTGCCGGATGTGCCGGTGGAGGCGGACGGCCGACCGGCCACCGTACTGGTCCCCGAGCTGGACGCGGCGAGCCGGCAACTCCAGGCGGGCAGCTACGAACGGGCCGGGATCCGGCTGCTGCCCTGGGACCGGCTCACCCCGACGCTCGCCGACCAGACCGCCCGCGGATTGGCCCACCCGCTGTTCCAGGCGGCGAGCCGACTCACCGGCCGCACCGACCCGGACCTCAACCTTCTGCTGGACCTCTTCGCCGCCGACCGGTACGCCGAGCTGGCCCGGGGGCTCGCCCCGGACGCCGACGGCGAGGACGGCCTGCACGAGCTGACCGCGGCCTTCGAGGGCGCGGTGGAGTCGGCGGCGGTGGAATCGGGGGTGGCCGCCTGGCGGCACTCCTGGTCCGGCCCACCGGAGCTGCTCACCGACGACGGCCGACCGCTGCCCCTCGGCGAGCTGGTGGAGCTGGCCGCCGACCCGGTCACGGTGCCCGCCGCCCGGGAGCGCCTCGCGGCTCTCGGCATCCGGGTGTCGGCCCTCCCCGCGTCCCCCGCTCCCGCATAACGGCAACCCGGCCCACGGGCGGCGGGCGCGGGCCGGGGCGTGCCTCAGACCAGGCCCGCTTCCCGCAGCAGCTTCCACAGTCCGGCGCCGTCCGGGGCGGAGAGCCACTTCTGCCCCACCGGCCCGGAGGACGGTAGGCCCGCCGGCGCGGGCAGGCTGCCGGCCAGCACCGACTGGGTGGGCGAGAGCCGGCGGATCGCCACCCCGGCCACGTTGTCCGGGTGGGCGGCGGCGAACTCCCGGTAGATCTCCTGGTCGTGCTGGCCGTCGTCGCCGATGAGCAGCCAGCGCACGTCCGGGAACTCCCGGGCCAGCCGGGCCAGGGTGGCCCGCTTGTGCTCCCGGCCGCTGCGGAACCAGCGATCGGCGGTGGGACCCCAGTCGGTGAGCAGCAGCGGCCCGGCCGGGTACAGGTGCCGGGACAGGAACCGGGTCAGCGTCGGCGCGACGTTCCAGGCGCCGGTGGAGAGGTAGAAGACCGGCGCGCCGGGGTGCGCGGTGGCCAGCCGCTCGTAGAGCACCGCCATGCCGGGCACCGCGGCCCGGGCGTGCTCGTCGAGGACGAAGGTGTTCCAGGCCGCGAGCAGTGGCCGGGGCAGCGCGGTGACCATGACCGTGTCGTCGATGTCGGAGAGGACGCCGAAGCGCACGGCCGGATCGAGGATGCGGACCAGCGCCTCGACCGGCTCGGCGTCGGGCACGGTGAGGCGTACCGAGCCCCAGCCGGGGGCGAAGTCGGCCCGGATGACGGTGTCGACGAAGCCGCTGCGGTCGGCGGTCGCCTCATGCCGTACGCCGCCGGCCTCGATGGTGACCGTGGCGTGCTTGGCGGGCAGGGTGGCGAAGCTGCGCCAGCCGCGTACCTTGTCCAGCCGGCCGCGCTGGCGGGTGTCGGGGCGGCCGAGCAGCACCCGGCAGAGCACCCGCGCCCAGCCCGGGGCGCCGTAGCCGGCGTACGCGATGATGTTGGCCTGCCACCCGGTGCGCCGCAGCCGGCGTTCCACCAGGTTGTGCAGGGCATCCTCGATCCGCGCGGCCCGGTGCAGGTTCGGTACGGCAAGCTCGCCAGCGGGTGTGGGTGGCACGCTGCCACCCTGCCACACCTGGGCGAGAGCGGCCACGCGAGCCAGCGCCGGCCGACTCGGCCGATCCACCCCCGCCGCCCGTCGCCACCGTGAAAAACTGCGGTCGGGACGACGACGGGGGCGTTGGTCGTGTCGACACCAGTGCAGCATCCGGGCCGACGGCGCCCGACGCTCGACCGGCCGGCGCTCGTCGCGCTGCTGCTCGGGCTGGCCGGGGTCGGCTACCGGCTGGTCCTGATCCTGCTCACGCTGCCCGGGTCGAACAGCGACGAGGCCACCTTCGGGCTGGCCGCGATCCACATCGCCGCCGGCCGGGAGCGGCCGGTCTTCCTCTACGGCCAGCACTACATGGGGATGCTGGAGTCCTATCTGGCGGCCCCGCTGATCGGGCTGGCCGGGCCGAGTTGGCCGGTGCTGCGGCTGCCCCTGCTGGCGCTGTACGCGCTCTTCCTCTGGCTGATGTACCGGCTCACCCGCCGGCTCTGCTCCCCCTGGTTCGCCGTCCTGGTCGTCGGCCTGCTGGCGCTCGGCTCGGAGCGGGTGATCCGGGACCAGCTCACCGTCGTCGGCGGCCGCCCGGAGGTGAAGCCGGCGGTGGTGGCGATGCTGCTGATCGGGCTCACGCTGGCCGAGCGCCGGGTCCGGCACCGCTGGCTGGCGACCGGCCTGTTCGGCCTGCTCGCCGGGGTGGCGCTCTGGTCGGACTGGCTGATCGTGCCGTACCTGGTGGCGGCCGGACTGCTGCTGGTCTGGGCAGCGCCCCGCGACCTGGTGGGCTGGCCGGGGGTGCTGCTGGTGGTTGGCTTCCTGGTCGGCATCGCGCCGATGATCAAGGACAACCTGGTGGCCCCGGACGGGCAGGATTCGCTGTCGGTGTTGCGGGAGATCAGCACCAAGGCCGGGCCGGTGCCTTCGTGGTCGGACCGGCTGCGTGGCGGGCTGCTGGAGGGGGTGCCGCTGGCCTCCGGGCACTGCCCGATGGACGGCTGCGCCCGCTGGCAGCAGTGGTTCGGCCCGCTCTATCCGGCGCTGCTGCTGGCCGCCGCGCTGCTCGCCCTGGTCGCGTACCGGCGCGCCGCGCACCGGGCCGAGCGGGTCCGGCCGGCCGGGCAGCTCGCCCTGGTCGTGGGCGCCGGGTTGACCCTGCTCGCGTACGTCCGCAGCCCCCTCGCCGCGGCCGATCCGCTCGGCAACTCCCGCTACCTGTCGGTGCTCCAGATTTCCCTGCCGGCGGTGCTCTGGCCGCTCTGGCTGGCCGCCGCCCACGCGGGGCGGCGCGCGGCCGGGGCGGCGGGCCGGGTCGGGGGCGTGGTGGCGGCCGTGGTGCTGGCCGCGCTGGCCGCCACCGCGCTCGTGGGCACCGCGCGCTTCGTCGCCGACGCCGGCTCGGTGCGCGAAGCGGAGCGGCACACCCGGGAGTTGGCCGACGCGGTGCGCCAGGCCGGCCTGCGCGAGGTGTACGGCGACTACTGGACCTGCAACCGGCTGATCTTCAACACCGGGGAGGCGGTGGCCTGCGGGGTCCTCGACGGCAGCCTGACTCCGGGGCAGAACCGCTACCCGGCGTACTGGCAGCGGGTGGGCCGGGCCGACCGGCCGGGCTACGTGGTGGAGGTGGGCTCGTCGGCGGAGCGCGGCCTGCGCCGGCTGCTCCGCGACCGGGCGGACGCCGCCGTGGTCGCCGAGGTCGGCGGTTATCGCGTGTACCACCCGGAGACGGCCGTCCGGCCGTGGCGCTGAGTCCGGGCCGTACGCTGGCCGGGTGCTCATCCTGCTGCCGCCCTCCGAGGGGAAGGCCGACGCCGGCGCCGGCCGGCGGCTCGACCCGTCCCGGCTCTCCCTGCCGGAGCTCACCGGAGCCCGGGAGGAGGTGCTGACCGCCCTGGTGGCGCTCTGTGCCGGCCCGGACGAGGCGGCGGCCCGGGCGGCGCTCGGCCTCAGCGAGGCGCAGCGCGGCGAGTTGCGCCGCAACGCGCGGCTCCGGGCGGCGGCCACCGCCCCGGCCGGCCGGATCTACACCGGGGTGCTCTACGAGGCGCTGGACCTGGCCACGCTGCCGCCCGCGGCGGAGCGGCTGGCGCGCCGGTCCGTGCTGATCAGCTCCGGTCTGTGGGGCGCGGTGCGACTCACCGACCGGATCCCGCCGTACCGCTGCCCGATCGGGGCGAAGCTGCCCGGGGTGGGGGCGCTGTCGACGTACTGGCGGGCGGCCCTGGGACCGGCGCTGGCGGCGGCCGCCGGCACCGGCCCGGTGCTGGACCTGCGCTCCGGCGCGTACGCGGCGACCTGGACCCCGCGCGGCGAGCTGGCGGCCCGGACGGTGACCGTCCGGGTGCTGCACGAGCGGGTCGTCGACGGGGTGGTGACCCGCGCCGTGGTCAGCCACTTCAACAAGGCGACCAAGGGCCGGCTGGTCCGCGACCTGCTCACCGCCGGGGCCCGGCCCCGCACCGCGGACGGCCTGGTCGGCGCGCTGCGGGACCTCAAGTACGCGGTCGAGGAGCAGCCGGCCGCGGCCGGCCGGCCGCGCCAGCTCGACGTCGTGGTGACGGAGCTGTAGGCGCAAATTTTGCTCAAGGCTGGCGCGAACCGGTTTCGTCGCACCGGCGTGGGGGCCACGGTAGGGGGACCCCGACCCCGACGCCGACAAGGAGCGGTCCGATGGCCCTCGAACCCACCACCCTGCTCGACCGGCCCCGACTGCCGTCGCCGCCACCGCTGGACTGGCTGACCCTCGCCGACGCGTTCGAGGTGGCCTGCCTGGTCCGCTGCACTCCGCCGCCGGCCACCGACGGCCGCCGCCCGACCGTCGGCAGGTACCGGGGCGGGTTCGCCGAGTTCAACCGGGAGGACGCGGCGCAGCGGATGCGGCAGCTGCTCGGCCGGCTCGACGTGCCCGTGGAGCACGAGCTGGCCACCGGTGGGCTGCGCCGCCGGTACGAGGTGCACCGGCTGTACGTGCCCCGGGAGCACCGGTCGACGTATGCGACGCTGCTGGAGGCCGGCTGGCGGCAGGGCCGCCGGGAGCTGCTCGGCGGGCCGGTGCCCGGCGCCTCCACCGCCCGGCGGGTGTGGCGTCCCCGGCTGGCCGCCGCGGCCTGGCGCTCGGCGCTGCTGGCCGGCGGCCGGCACGTCCGCCGGCACATCCTGGGGGTCCGGCTGACCGACCGGGAGCTGGCGGCGGTGCTGGTCCGCGGCGCCGCGCTGCTGGAGGTACCGGCGTTGCTCCGGCCCGGCGCCGGCTGCTTCGTGGTGAGCGTGGCGCACGGCCCGCACCGGGACCGGATCCTGGACAGCGCCGCCCTCGCCCCCGCCGTGCCCGCCGCCTGACCCCCTGCTCCGCCCGGACCGTAGGACTCCTCCGCCGGGCCGGCGGCCGGCCGATTGACCGGTCCGGCCGGCAGCGCGCGGCCGACGGGGCGACACACCGGGCCGGTCGTGTCCCGGTCGCCGGCCGGGCTTGCGCGCGGGGCGGTGCACGGCGCACAGTGCAGCCCGTGAGTCGTGGCTGGTCTCTCCGTGCCCGGCGCCGGGCCGCCGCGCCGCTGGCGCTGGTGGTGCTGGTGGCCGCGCTGACCGGGCTCGGCGGGTGCCGGGACGAGCGCGCCGAGCCGGTGCGGATCCGGATCGCCACCGGCAGCCCCACCGCCGTCTACCACGCCTTCGGGCAGTCGCTGGCCGCCGTGCTGAACCGGGAGCTGCCCGGAGTCCGGGCGGACGTGGTGGTCACCGCCGCCTCCGCGCAGAACGTCCGGCTGGTCGGCTCGGGCGCGGCGGAACTGGGCTTCACCCAGGCCGACGTGCTGCCCGCAGCGCCGCCGGAGCAGCCCGGCGTGCTCGCCGTGGCCCGGGTCTACGACGACCTGCTGCACCTGGTCACCACGGCCGGCGCGTCGGTGCGGACGCTGGCCGACCTGCGCGGGCGGCGGGTCTCGGTGGGCGCGGAGGGTTCCGGCACCGAGGTCACTGCCACCCGGCTGCTGACGGTGGCCCGGCTCGGCGGGGACGCGGTCCGCCAGGAGCACCTGGGCCTGGACGACTCCGTCGCCGCGCTGCGCGCCGGCCGGATCGACGCCTTCTTCTTCTCCGGCGGCCTGCCGGTGCGCGGCGTCGCGAAGCTGGCCGGCACCACCGCGGTCCGGATCGTCGAGCTGGGCGAGTGGACCGAGCCGCTGCGCCGCGCGTACGGGCAGGTCTACGTGACCCGGGACGTGCCCCAGTCGGTGTACGGGACACCGCCGGTCAGCACCGTGGCGAACCCGAACTACCTGATCGTCCGGGCCGACCTGCCGGAGGCGCTGGTCCGGGAGGTCACCCGGCTGCTGATGGAGCGCCGGGCGGAGCTGGCCGCCGCGCACCCGGCGGCCGGCCGGATGAGCCCCCGCTCGGCGATCGTCACCACCCCGCTGCCGCTGCACCCCGGGGCCGCCGACTGGTACCGAGCGAGCAAGCCCTAACCGGCGTCGGCGCGTACCGCCCCGGCGGGCGTGACGCCGGCGTCCGGGTCGGCGGCCACCCCGTCGCCCCCGCCGGCCGGGTCGGCGACCACCTCGTCACCGGCGTCCGGGGCCGGGAACCACAGCTCGGCGACCAGTCCCCGGGGCTCGCCCTGGCGCATGGTGAGCCGGCCGTCCGAGGCGTCCACCAGCACCGCGACGATGGTCAGCCCCAGCCCGGCGCCGTCGACGTTCTGCACGTCCGGCGCCCGCCAGAACCGCTCGGTGGCCTGGTCGAGCTGGCTGGCGGTCATGCCCGGGCCGGTGTCCCGGACCTCCAGCGCGGTGCCCCCGTCGGCCGCCCGGACGATCACCGTCACCTCACCCCCGGCGCCGCTGAACTTCACCGCGTTGTCGATCAGGGCGTCGAGCGCCTGGTCGATGGCGGTGGGCACGGTCCGGGCGTACGCCGGGGCGTCGACCCCGACCAGCCGGAGGGTGACCGACCGGTGCCGGGCCAGCGGCTGCCAGGCGGTCACCCGGGAGGCGGCCAGCGCGGCCGCGTCCACCGTGATCCGCTGGTTCTCCTCCCGTTCGGCGCGGGCCAGGGTGAGCAGCGCGTCGAGCACCAGGGCCAGCCGGTCGGTCTCCTCCAGCGCCAACCGGTGCTCGGCGCGCCCGTCGGCGTCGGCGAGGCTCGGCCCCAGTTCCTCCACCCGCAGCCGCAGCGCGGTCAGCGGGTTGCGCAGCTGGTGGCTGGCGTGCGCGACGAAGGCCCGCTGCCGGTCCATCACGTCGGAGACCACGTCGGCCATGTTGTTGAAGCTCGCCGCCAGCCGGCGCAGCTCCGGCGGGCCCAGCCGGGGGCGCACCCGGGCGCCCCGGTCACCCTCGGCGATCTCGTGGGTGACCGCGTCCAGCTCGGTGACCGGGCGCAGCACCCACCCGGCCAGCCCGAACGCGGTCGACACGCAGGCCAGCACCGCGAGCAGGCCGATCCCGGCGAGCAGCAGCCACCAGGACGTGACGGTACGCCGCACCCGGTCGGCGGGGGTGGCGGTGACCACCGCGCCCAGCACCTCGCCGCCGTCGTTGATCGGGACCGCCACCACCACCGGCCCGTGCGCCCACGGCCACACCGACTCCGGGCCACTGAACTGCTGCCCGGCCAGCGCGGTGTCCAGCGCTGAGGTGGTGCCCTGGCCGGCCCGCCAGCCGCGGGACGCGACGACCGTGCGGCCGTCCCGGTCGACCACCGCCGCGCCGATGCCGTACAGCTGGTCGTAGGCCCCCAGCTCGGCGTCGAGCGGACCGGGGCCGCCGCCGCGTAGCGCCGGCCCGGCCAGCGAGGCGAAGCGGGTGGCGTCGGCCAACCGGTCGGCGCGGACCCGGTCGGTCTCGCGGCTGGCCAGGGTGGCCGCCAGCGGCGTCTCCAGCGCCAGGAGCACCAGCACCATCAGCAGCAGGTAGCTGATCACCAGCCGACGACGCACCCGGCCTCCTCACTCGCCGCGGAGCCGGTAGCCGACCCCGCGGACGGTCTCCACCAGGGTCGGGTCGCCGAGCTTGCCGCGCAGCGAGCCGACGTGCACCTCCACGGTGTGCCGGTCGGCCCAGGTGGTGCCCCAGACGTCGAGCAGGATCCGGTCCCGGGGCACGGCCACCCCGGGTTGCCGGGCGAGGGAGACCAGGATGTCGAACTCCTTGCGGGTGAGGGCGACCGGCCGACCGGCCACGCTCACCGTCCGCCCGCCCACGTCGATGCGGACCGCGCCGGCCTCGATCAGGTTCCGCTCCGGCACGGTGTGGGCCGCCCGGCGCAGCACCGCCTCGATCCGGGCCTGCAGCTCCACCATCGAGAACGGCTTGACCACGTAGTCGTCGGCGCCCAGCCGCAGGCCGAGCACCCGGTCGCGTTCCTCGCCGCGGGCGGTGACCGCGATGATGCCGAGCTGGCTGCTGCGCCGGCGCAGCTCCCGGCACAGATCCGTGCCGTCGCCGTCGGGCAGGGTCAGGTCGAGCAGCACCAGGTCGCAGGGGGCGGCGGAGAGCGCGGCGGCGACGGTGGCCGCGTGCTCCACCTCGTACCCGCGCCGGGTGAGCGCCGACGAGAGGGCGGCGGCCACCCGACGGTCGTCCTCGACCAGGAGGATCCGCACCCCTGTCCCCCAATTCCCTCGACCTGCTGCCCACGAATGGTGGCAGACGGGCCGGCGCGGCGGGAGTCCCCGTCCCCCCGCCGCAGGGCCGGACGACCGGCGACCCGGTGGGTTAAGGTTCTGCCTTGTGTCCGCTCCCGCCGCCGCGCACGACGAGTCCGCGCCCCGCCGCGACCTCGACGCCGAATCCCCGACCGACCCCGACCGCCGCGGCGTGACCCCGGCTCCGGCCGCCGGGACCGGCCAGCCGGACGGCCCCGCGGACGGGCGGCGGCCCGGGTGGTGGCTGCGGTACCCGGCGGCGCAGGCGATGGCGCTCTACGCGCTGCTGCGCGTCAGCGGGCTGGTCATCCTGGCGATCTTCGCCCACCGCGCCGGCACGGACTTCTGGCCGCTGCTGCACAGCCGGTTCGACAGCAGCTGGTACGTGCAGATCGCCGACAACGGGTACGACCAGGGGCTGGTGAACCACCGCCCGGACGGGTCCAGCCGGCTGCCAAACCTGCCGTTCTTCCCGCTCTACCCGGGGCTCATCGCGGCGGTCGCCGCCATCACCCCATTCTCCACGCCGGTCGCCGCGCTGATCGTCTCCTGGCTGGGTGGGCTGGCCGCCGCCGCGGGGATCTACGCCGTCGGCGCCCACCTCGGCTCCCGCCGGGTCGGGCTGCTCCTGGTGGGCCTCTGGGCGGTGCTGCCGCACGCCATCGTGCAGAACATGGCCTACACGGAGACCATCTTCACCGCGCTGGTCGCGTGGACGCTCTACGCGCTGCTGCGCCGGCAGTGGCTGACCGCCGGCCTGCTCTGCCTGGTCGCCGGCCTCTCCCGGCCCACCGCCACGACGGTGGCCGCCGCGGTCGGCCTGACCGCGCTGGTGGCCATCGTCCGCCGGCAGGACGGCTGGCGGCCCTGGGTGGCGGCGGCGCTCAGCCCGCTGGGGTACCTGGGCTACCTGGCCTGGATCGGGCACCGGCTGGGCCGGATCGACGGCTACTTCCACATGCAGGAGACGACCTGGCGGATCGGCTTCGACGGCGGGGCGTCGACGGTCAAGGCGCTGGACGAGATGCTGACCCAGCCGACCAGGCTGGCGTTCTACATGTCCACCCTGCTGCTGGGGCTCGCGGTGGTGCTGATCGCGCTGCTCGTCCTGCACCGCTACCCGCTGCCCCTGGTGATCTACTCGATCGCCTTCTTCCTGATCAGCATCGGCACCGAGAACTACTACTGGGCGAAGGGCCGCTACCTGATGCCCGCCTTCACGCTGCTGCTGCCGATCGCGATGGGGCTCGGCAAGGCCCGCCGGAGCACCGTGGTGGCGCTCTTCGTGTTCCTGGTGCTGGTCTCCGGCTGGTACGGCACGTACCTGTGCCTGGTCTGGAAGGCGTCGCCGTAACCCGCCGGCGGCCTCCCGCCGGGGCCGCGGACGCCGGGCCGCTCCCGCTTCAGAGACCGAAGACCTCGTCCGCGGTGGCATCCCGGACCCCGTCGACGAAGCCCCGGAAGCCGGGATCGTCGTGGCTGGCGGGCACGCTGGTCACGGTGATCCCGGTGGCCTGGGTGACCGCGTCGACCAGCGGCGGGTAGTCGATCTCGGCGTCGGCGAAGGTGTCGTCGTCGGCCTGCCCGAGGTTGATCACGTGCTGCACGTCCTCAGTCGGGGTGTCCGGGTCGGCGGCCCACTCCGTGCCGGCCCGGTGGCACTCGTCGTAGACCGCCCGCTGGCCGTCGGTCCAGTCCTCGTGATAGCTGCGCATCGCCATCCCTCCGCGCCCGTCGATCCCGAGCATGCCGGCTGTGCGGGCCGGTCGGGGCCGGACCGGCGAACCCGGTACCCGCCGCCCTAGGCTGCGGTGGTGATCTACAAGATTCTGTCGAACGACGAGTGGGACGACGCCCGCGCCGCCGGGCGGTTCACCGGCACCGCGATGGACGAGCAGGACGGCTACATTCACCTCTCCGGCGCCGACCAGGTGGTGGAGACCGCCCGCCGGGTGTTCGCCGGGGTCACCGGGCTGACCCTGCTCACCGTCGATCCCGACCGGCTCGGCGACGGGCTGCGCTGGGAGCCGTCCCGCGGTGGCGCGCTCTTCCCGCACCTCTACGGGGCGCTGCCGGTGGACGCGGTGGTGGCGGCGGAGGCCCTGCCGGCGGACACACCCGCCGCCGACGCGGTGGCGGCGCTGCTCGCCTGACCGGCTCGCTATGCTACGCCGAGCCCGTGCCCCGGCCTCGGCATCGACTGTCGGGGCGGCCGGGCGGTCCTGGCCCGCGCGGGCCGCGGCGGTCACCCGGCGCGGACCCGGCGCGCGGCACCGACGGCGCGACGGAGCGCCCTGCGACGATGCGAGTTGAAGGATGACTGACAGCAACGACCGGTCCCCGATCTTCGTCCACCCCACGGCCGACGTGGAGGAGGGCGCCACGGTCGGCGACGGCACCAAGGTCTGGCACCTGGCCCACATCCGCTCGACCGCGCAGGTCGGCGCCGGCTGCGTCATCGGGCGCAACGTGTACGTCGACGCCGGCGTCACGGTCGGCGACCTGGTGAAGATCCAGAACAACGTCTCCGTCTACCAGGGCGTGACCATCGAGGACGAGGTCTTCGTCGGCCCCTGCGCCGTCTTCACCAACGACTTCCGCCCGCGCGCCCAGAACCCGGACTGGAAGATCACCCCCACCCTGGTCCGCCGCGGCGCCTCGATCGGCGCCAACGCCACCCTGGTCTGCGGGATCGAGGTCGGCGAGTTCGCGATGATCGCCGCCGGCTCCGTGGTCACCAAGGACGTCAAGCCGTACCAGCTGGTCGCCGGCAACCCGGCGCGGCCGAAGGGCTGGGTCGACGAGCGCGGCGAGGTCATCTCCCGGGACGTCGACAACCCGCCGCAGCAGGGCTGAGCACGCAACCGGGGGCGACGGCTCATGCCGTCGCCCCCGGTCGTCCGCGTCGCGCGGTCAGCCGCAGAGGCGGTCGATCTCGCCCCGGAACCGGTCCACCGGGTTCACCCCGGCGGGGCCGAGCAGGTACTCCTTCAGCTCCCGCCGCGCCTCGGTCATCGGGTCGTCCCCGGTCCGGGTGAGGGTGAGGACCTTCGCCAGCTCGCCGCAGTCGGCCGAGAGCAGGTACGCCGCCCGGGCGGTCGGGAACGTCCGCCGGAACTCGTCCTCGGGCAGGCCCGCCGGGTTGGCCACGACGTACGGCCGCTCGCTCTGCACGAAGTCGGAGACCACGCTGGAGACGTCGCTGATCAGCAGGTCGGTGGTGTTGAAGCAGTCGAACAGGGCCGGCAGGCGGCCGGTGACCACCAGGTGCGCGGTGCCGTCCAGCGAGGTGGCGTCGGGGTCGCCGCCCGCGGCGCGGATCCGGGCGACGATCCGCTCGTGCGCCGCCCGGGCCTTCTTCGACCGGGTGCCCGTCAACGGGTGCGGCTTGTAGATCACCCGTACCCCGCCGGTGGCGAGCAGGCCGGTGATGATCCGCTCCCCCATCAGCACCACCGAGGTGTGGTACGGGTCGTCGTCGAGCCAGCCCTCCCAGGTGGGGGCGTAGAGCACGGTGAACGGGCGGTCGGCCGACTCCGAGCCGAAGGTGTGCACCCCGGCGAGCTGCGGGCGGCCGATCTCCACGATGTCGCGGTCCAGCACGCCCACCCCGGCCCGGGCGTACCGCTCCCGGCCGGCCGGCCCGGCGACCCAGACCTCGTCGTACACCTTGCTGTAGGGGTTGACGCTGGCCTGCTTGTCGCTGTCGCCGTGGCCGACGAAGACGTGCTTCACGCCCGGCTCGCGGAGCATGTGGATGTTGGCGCCGACGTTGGCCGCGTACAGGGCGACCCGGATGCTGCCCAGGTCGAGGTTCATGAAGTCCACGCCGGCCGGTACGCAGACCACCGGCAGCCGGGTGTCGGCCAGCTCGTGGAACGCGTCCTCGGCGCGCAGCAGCACGACCGCGCGGTGCCCGGCCGCCTCGATCGGGGCGAGCCACATGTTGGCCTGGTAGACGTCCTTGGCCGGGCCGGCGAAGTAGAGCGCCACCTCGGGCCGCTCCCGGGCCAGCCAGTCGTGCACCGCGGGCAGCACGCCGGGGGCCTTGCCGCGCCCGCGCAACCAGGTGAGCGCCAGCACCGCCGCGGTGACGACCCCCGCGGCCAGGGTGACCAGCCCGGTCACCACCACCGGGCTGACCCGGTCGACCAGCGCGGCCACCACGGCCGCGGGCACGAGGAGCACGTTGAGCAAGGGCAGCCGCAGCCCGGCGAGCCGCTGGGCCCAGACCGGCGGTACCGGCACCCGGCGCAGCGCGCCGAGGTCGATGTTGCGGGTGAACGCCGGGGTGTCGGCCCGCCCGTCGACGATCTTGGTCAGGGCGGTGGTGCCGACGGCCACGGTCCACAGCGCGGCGGGCAGCAACAGGACCCCGAGGGTCCCGGCCAGCCCGGGGCGGACCGCGCTGACGATCAGCAGGACGACCGACAGGTCGCGGGTGAGCCGCCGCCAGACCAGCCCGAGACCGGCCTTCTGGAGCAGCGCACCTGTCTCGGCGAACCGGGTGGCGAGGGCGACCTCGCCGGAGATGGCGACCAGCCCGGCGACCGCGAACGGGACCACCCAGCCGAAGACGCCGGCGAGCACCATGATCCCGTACGCCAGCAGCACCGCGCCGACCGTGGCCACGCCCTGCTGGCTCCGTACTCTGCTGAACAAAGAACGCTCCCTGTCTGCCCACCGGTATCGATGAGTCCGATACCGGACAGCTGCGACCTTAAACGGGCCAAGTAACACAAGTATTGCCGGGGTGTCGGGCGGGTGAACGGCCGGTGACACTGCTCACCGCGGGTACCCGACGAGCCGCGCAACGCAGTGGGCCCCGGCCGTGACGGCCGGGGCCCACTGGCGGGGCGGGCGGGTCAGCCGCCGATGACCACCCGGCGGACACCGGTCCAGCGGGCCGGGTCGGTGACCCGGCGGCCGTCGACCAGCACCGTCACGCCCGGCAGGTCGGCCGGGGCGAGGGTGCGGTACTCGGCGTGGTCGGCCTGGATCACGGCGGCGCCGATCGGCTCGCCGTCGTACCCGGGCAGGCCGTGCGCGACGAGCTCCTCGTTGGTGTACATCGGGTCGGAGACGTACGGCTTGGCGCCCCGGGCGCGCAGCGCCTCGACGGTCGGGAAGACGCCGGAGAAGGCGGTCTCCTTCACCCCGCCCCGGTAGGCGGCGCCGAGCACCAGCACCCCGACGTCGGTGAGGTCGCCGTACGCGGCGGCGAGCAGGTCGACGGCGTACTCCGGCATGGCGGCGTTGGCCTCGCGGGCCGAGCGCACCACCGTGGCCGCCGGGTCGTTCCAGAGGTACATCCGCGGGTAGATCGGGATGCAGTGCCCGCCGACGGCGATGCCCGGCGAGTGGATGTGGCTGTACGGCTGGGTGTTGCAGGCCTCGATGACCTTGGTGACGTCGACGCCCACCGTGTCGGCGAACCGGGCGAACTGGTTCGCCAGGCCGATGTTGACGTCCCGGTAGGTGGTCTCGGCGAGCTTGGCCAGCTCGGAGGCCTCCGCCGAGCCGAGGTCCCACACCCCGTTCGGGCGGTTCAGGTCAGCCCGCTCGTCGAAGTCCAGCACCGCCTCGTAGAAGCGCACGCCGTGCTCGGCCGAAGCCTCGTCGATGCCGCCGACCAGCTTCGGGTAGCGGCGCAGGTCGGCGAAGACCCGGCCGGTGAGCACCCGCTCGGGGCTGAAGACCAGGTGGAAGTCCTTGCCGGCGGTGAGGCCGGAACCCTCCTGGAGCATCGGCGCCCAGCGCTCGCGGGTGGTGCCGACCGGCAGCGTGGTCTCGTAGCTGACCAGGGTGCCCGGCTTGAGGCCCGCGGCGATGGCCCGGGTGGCGTCGTCCATCCAGCCGAAGTCCGGCACCCCCTCGGCGTCCACGAAGAGCGGAACGACCACCACGACCGCCTCCGACTGGGCGACCGCGGCGGTGGTGTCGGTGGTGGCCGACAGGAGCCCGGCGGCCACCGCCTCCTTCAGCTTGACGTCCAGGTCGGTCTCACCGGGGAACGGCACGGCCCCGTCGTTGACCAGCCGCACGACCCGCTCGGAGACGTCGGCACCGAGCACCCGGTGCCCCTTCGAGGCGAACTGCACGGCGAGCGGCAGACCGATCTTTCCCAGCGCGACGACGCAGATGTTCATGGAACTACTTTCCTCCTGAGGGCCACATTCGGCGGAGACGGGCAATGAACCGACCGGGCGTCACCGGCGTGATCGCGACGATCACCTGGCCCTTGTGGTTCGTGGTGGGCGTGACGAGGTGGAACTGGACGCCGCGCCGCGCCACCCGGCGCGGCGCCGCGACGCGGCGATCCGTCCGCAGCGGCGTCGACCCGGTCCCGCCCATCGCGGTGACCTCGGCCCGTACCACCCGACGTTCCCCCTTCGGCGCGACGACCGCGAGCAGCTGGTCCACCGCGAAGTCCGTCCGTACGACGGTACCGGGGCCGCCCGGCGCGACCGAACTGACACCCGTCAACTCGCCCACACTGACCCGGACCGCGTCCGCGGCGAGCTCGGCCAGCTCGGCCCAGCGGCTCTGCGCGGTGATCACCAGGGCCCGGGCACCCGCGGCGTCCCGCCCCCAGGCCAGCTCGGTCGCGGTGAGCTTGGCCAGCGTCTTGGCGGCCCGGTCGGTGACGTCGTACCAGTCGTCCGGGTAGCCCAGCTCGGGGTCGCGGAAGCCGACGTGGTGGGCGTACCAGCGGTCGCCCTCGATGGTCACGTCGGGCAGCACCTTGTCGCCCTGCTGGCGGATCAGCTCACGCAGCCGGTCCAGGTCGGCGTCGCGGGCGAGGACCAGGCGCAACCGGACGTCGGGCGCCAGCGCCGCCACGATCCGGTCGGTGAGGTACGCCTCGGCGAGCTTGCGGATCCGGTCGTGGACCTGCTGCTGCACGTCCGGGTCGAGGTCGAGCAGCTCTGGCCGGAGCAGCTTCGCCACCTCCCAGGTGAAGTGGCGCACCAGCACCGCGTCGCGGCGGGGGCCGGGCTCGATCAGCCCGGCGACGAAGCCGACCAGCTCCTCGGCGCAGCGCAGCCGCTCCTCGAACCGGCTCGCGTAGGTGATGTTCTGCGCGTTGTCCCGCTTGACCGCGTAGTAGTACTCGTAGTCGGCCAGGACGGAGATCTTCCCGGCGCGGTAGCAGGCCTCCAGGGTGAACGGCTGGTCGCTGCCCATCGGCATGTCCTCGCGGAACCGCAGGCCGTACCGCTCGATCAGGTCCCGCCGGAAGAGCTTGGTGTTCGACAGCGACCACGGCAGCGGGCTGTCGAAGAGGTCCACCCGCTCCTCCGTGCTGGCGTAGATCGCCTGGTGGACGTAGCGCTTGTTGGTGCCCACCATCCGGCCCAGCACCACGTCGGAGCCCCAGCGGTCGGCCGCGTCGACCAGCCGCTCCAGCGCCTCGGGACCGAGGTGGTCGTCGGAGCCGATGAAGAAGACGTACCGCCCGTGGGCGGAGTCCAGGCCCCGGTTGCTCGGCGCCGCCGGGCCGCCCGAGTTGGGCTGGTGCAGCACGGTGACGGTGCCCGGGTAGCGCTTGGCGAACCGGTCGAGTTCGGCCGCGCTGCCGTCGGTGGACCCGTCGTCGACCGCGACGACCTCGAGCCGATCCAGGCCGATGGTCTGCTCGACCAGCGAGGTGAGGCAGGTGGTGAGGTAGGGCATCGTGTTGTAGACGGCGACGATGACCGTCACGTCCGGCTGGCTCACGCGCCCACCTCCACCGACGTCGGCGCGGCGCCCGGAGCCGGGTCGGCGGCCCGGGTCGGGCCCGGCCGATCGGGCAGCAACCGGGAGTAGACCTCGTCCAGCACCTCGGCCTGCGCCTCCCACGTCCACCCCGCCAGCAGCCCCGGCCGCTCGTACGCGGCCCGGTAGCGGGCGGGATCGGCGAGGACCGCGCGGACCGCGCGGACGAAGTCCGCAACGTCCTCGGCTCGGAAGATCTCACCCTGCCCGGTCTCCCGGACAGTCTCCGCCATGGTTCGCACGTCGGAGACGACCAGCGGGAGGCGGGCGTGCGAATACTCGAAGAACTTGGTGATCAGCGCGATCTCGTGGTTGGGCCAGTGCTGGATCGGTATGACCCCGACCTGCGCGCCGCCGAGGAACGGCACCACCTGGTGGTGCGGCACGTACGGCAGGATGTGCAGCCGGTCCGCGACGCCCAGTTCCCCGGCCCGGGTGACCAGGCCCCGCACGTATGCGGAGTCGGGCTTGTTCACCACCAGGGCCACGTGCGCCTCGGACAGCTCCGGCAGCGCCTCGACCAGCACCCCGAGGCCGCGCTTGGCGGCGGCCACCCCGCTGTAGACCAGCAGCGGCGTCTCCGGGCCCAGCCCGCACAGCGCCCGGATGTCCGGCACCGGCGCGGTGGGGTCGGTGGGCAGTTCGTCCACGGCGGGGGCGTTCAGCACCACCGCCGGCCGCTCGGCCAGCCCGTGCTCGCGCTGGAGCAGATCGGCCAGGCCGCCGGAGACGGTCATGGTGGCATCGGCGTACGGTACGTACTCCCGCTCGTGAGCGACGTTCCCCGGCAGCCAGCGGGCGTTGTCCCGCCACGGCTGCACGCCCGGGAGGTATTCGTGGGCGTCCCAGACCAGGGCGATCCGGCGGCCCTTGGCGGCGGCCCGGATCTTGGCGCGGGCACCCACCCCGATCATCCGGAAGTCGTTGGCGTGGATCAGGTCCGGCGCGAGCTCGTCGACCACCGGGCCGTACGCCAGCTCGTAGTCCCACAGGCCCGGCTCCAGCCGGCGCCAGGCGCCGCCGCCGCGCACCTTCTGCCAGAACAGCGTGTACGCCCGGTCCCAGGGGCCGTCGAGCTTGCGACCGCGGCGGGCCTGGGTGAGTTGGCGGTTGCGGAACGAGACCCAACGGCGGGTCAGGCCGGCGAGCTTCTCCTCGGCCCGCAGCGCCGTCCAGGGGAGCCCGCCGGCACGGCCGGCCCCGGACTCACGGGCGGCGGCGGTCAGCGCGGCCCGCCGGACCGCCAGATCGGCGCGCCAGGCCTTGACCGCCTGGGTGCGGTGCGCGGCGATGCCGCTGGGCGGATAGGCCAGCGGCCGGCGCAGCCAGGCGCGGCGGAACTCGTGCCGCCGCTTGGCCAGCGGCTCCGGCATGGGCAGCAGCCGGACCTCGGCGTCGCCGAGCCGCCAGCTCTGCGGCTGCCCGACCGGGGCCCGCCCGAGGAGGATGACCTCCCAGCCGGCGTTCGCCGCCGACCGCGCCGCCTTCTGCACCCGGGAGTCGCCGTTGACCCCGTTGTCCACCAGCATGACGACCCGTCCCCGGGTGCCCGCCGCTGCGGTAGTGCCGTCAGATCCCATTCCTGCCCGTCTTTCGCCCAGCCAGCACCGCGCCTGCGGACCGGAGCGAGTCTACGACAACCCGGCCCCGCGAAAGGGGCAGCGCCACCGCCGCCGACGGCCCGGACATCGGGGCAGGTGGCGGGGGTGGTGGCGGCGCCGCCGCGCCCCGTCGTCGGCGTCGGGCGCTGCGCCAGCCGCCCGGACGGGGCCGGCCGGGTGAACCGCGGGGAAACCGCCGGCCACGTCCCTGCCCACCGGTCGACGGCGGCGGGACGGGCCGCGAGCAGTGGGTTAGGGTCTTGCGATGTGTCCGCCTCCCACGCCACTCGTCCCGATGCGGGCGCGGGAGTCGCGGCCGGCACCGAACGTCCCGAGTCGTCGGAGCGTCCCGCCCGGCCCGCCGGCGATCCGGCCGCGCGCCGGCTGACGTCCCGGTGGCCCGCCGGCACCGCCGGCCCACGGGCCGTGGGGCACGAACCGCTGGCCTCGCCGGTCGTCGCCGTCGCGGCGTCCGGGCACTACTATTCCAGGGGCCGCCGCGCGTCGCGGGTGTCCGCGCCGCGCTCATCGGTGGCCGGGGTCACTCGCCGCGAGGCGCCGGTGGGCGCGCTGTCGGCTCCCGTACGCCAGGTGTTCACGCCCGGCTGGTACGGAACGTATCCGGGCCCGTCGGCGGGGGCGGGTCGCCCCGCCACCGGCCCGGCCGACCGGACCGCGCGTCCACCGATCCACCGACCAACAGAGCGCACCCGTGCGCGATCCGAGGAGAGAGATACGTCGTGAAGGTCGTCAGTATCGTCGGCGCCCGCCCCCAGTTGGTGAAGCTCGCGCCGATCGCCGCGGCGTTCGCCGAGGGCGACTGCGAGCACGTGATCGTGCACACCGGTCAGCACTACGACGCCGACCTCTCGGACGTGTTCTTCACCGGTCTGGGCATCCCCGACCCGAACGTGCACCTGGGCATCGGCTCGGGCAGTCACGGCGTGCAGACCGGCAACACCCTCGCCGCCCTCGACCCGGTGCTGGCCGCCGAGCGGCCCGACTGGGTCCTCGTCTACGGCGACACCAACTCGACGCTGGCCGGCGCGCTCTCCGCCGTCAAGCAGCACATCCCGGTCGCGCACCTGGAGGCCGGGCTCCGGTCGTTCAACCGCCGGATGCCGGAGGAGCACAACCGGGTGCTCACCGACCACGCCGCTGACCTGTTGCTGGCCCCGACCGAGGAGGCCGTGCGCCACCTGGCCGCCGAGGGCCTGGCCGACCGCTCGGTCCTGGTCGGCGACGTGATGGTGGACGTCTGCCTGCGGGTCCGCGACGCCGTCGAGCGGGGCGAGCACGCCGCGCCGGCGCTGCCCGAGGGCATCGACCCGAACGCCCCGTACCTGGTGGCCACCCTGCACCGGGCGGAGAACACCGACGATCCGGCCCGGCTGGCCGCGCTGGTCGAGGCGCTCGCCGAACTACCCGTGCCGGTGGCGCTGCTGGCCCACCCCCGGCTGCTCGCCCGGGCCGAGGAGCAGGGGCTGAAGCTCGGCGGAGGGGCGCTGCACGTCGGCCGCCCGCTGCCGTACGCCGGCATGGTGGCCGCGGTTCTCGGCTCGGTCGGCGTCGTCACCGACTCCGGCGGGCTGCAGAAGGAGGCGTACCTGCTCGGCCGCCCGTGCACCACGCTGCGCACCGAGACCGAGTGGGTCGAGACGCTCGAGGGTGACTGGAACCGGCTGGTCCCGGACCCGCGCGAGCTGGGCTCGGCGTGGCTCCCCCTGGCCACCCGGCCGGCGCCCGAGACCCCCCGGGGCACCCCGTACGGCGACGGCCGGGCGGCGCACCGGGTGATCGAGACGCTGCGGGCGCACCAGGCATGAGCGGCCACCCTCTCCTCACGATCGGCAGTATGCGATGAACAAGCGACTCGTCCCCCTCCCCCGGTCCCGGGACCACGCCGGGGCCCGGCCGCACGTGATCTACCTGGCGATCGGCTTCCCGCCGGCGGCGAAGAGCTGCGCCTACCGGATGCGGGAGACCGCCAACCAGTTCTGCGAGCAGGGCTGGGACGTCACGGTCATCACCATCTGCCAGGAGGCCTGGGAGCGGGAGTACGGCCTCGACCACACGCTCTCCGAGCGGGTCGACCCCCGGGTCAAGGTGGTGGAGCTGCCGCTGATCCGCGAGGACCTGGAGACCGACATCCGGGCCTTCTCCGAGGAGCGGTCGCTGGACCCGCCGGGCTGGATCTCCGCGCTGCGCAAGCGGGAGCAGAAGGTCTTCCCCGAGCCGGTGTTCGGCGGCTGGCGCTACGAGCTGGAGAAGGCGGTGCTGCGGGTGCACCGCGAGCACCCGGCCGACCTGCTGCTGACCTCCTGCGCCCCGTACGTCAACCTGGCCGCCACCTGGAAGCTCTGGGAGGAGTACCAGGTCCCCTACGCGGTGGACTTCCGCGACGGCTGGTCGCTGGACGTGATCGGCGGCGGCGAGGCCTTCACCCGGGACTCGGTCTCCGGTCGGTGGGAGTCCAAGGTCCTGGACCACGCGACCGCGGTCTGGTGCGTCAACGACCCGATCGCGGACTTCTACCGGCAGCGGTACCCGCAGCTGGCGGACCGGGTGCAGGTGGTGCGCAACGGCTACGACGAGGACAGCCTGCCGGCCATCGCCGGCCGGGCGGCGGACCCGTCCGCGGGGCTGACCTTCGGCTACCTCGGCTCGGTCAACTTCACGCCGGCCTTCCTGGAGGCGGTGCTCGACGGCTGGCGGATCGCCCGGCGGGACGACCCGCTGCTGGCCCGCTCCCGGTTCGAGGTGCGGGGCCACATCGGCGCCGGCGCGGCGCGCGAGGCCAACCGGCACATGGACCTGCTCAAGGAGGCCGCCGCCGACGGCGTCAGCTTCGGCGGCCCGGTGCCCAAGGCCGAACTCGCCGCCACCTACGGCTCCTGGGACGCGCTGGTGCTGATGCTGGTCGGCGGGCGGTTCGTCACCTCCGGCAAGGTCTACGAGTTCATGGCCACCGGCCTGCCGGTGGTCTCCGCGCACGACGTCGACCACGACGCCAGCAACGTGCTGGCCGGGCACCCGCTCTGGACCGGGGCCGTGGGTCTGGACCCGCACCGGCTGGCGAACTCGTTCGCCGAGGCGGCCCGGATGGCGGTCAAGGCCACGGACGCCGACCGCGCCGCGGCGCGCGAGCTGGCCCGGCGGTTCGCCCGTCCGGCGGTGCTCGCCCCCGCCGTCCGGCACCTCGCGGAGCTCGTCCGGCCGGCCGCAGCCGGCGCGTCCGCCCCGACCGCGACCGCATCGACTGGAGACCCCCGACCGTGACCAACGTGCTCATCGTGGCCAGCACCCTGCCGAAGCAGCCGGCCGTCCTGATCGAGGCGCTGGAGCGCTTCCGCAGCAGGGGCGCCACCGTGGCGGTGGCCTGCTTCTTCGACGCCGCCGAGCTGGAGGTCGACCCGGCGCTGGCCGAGCTGCGCGGTTTCGTGGTGCCCGCCGCGGAGCGGGACGCCCGGTTCCGCGCCGCCCTGGGCCGGGCGCCGGCGAACCGCAAGATCTGGCTGCACGCGCGGCGCAACCCCTGGGTGCGCCGGCGGTACCGCCAGGCCGACCTGCTGGTCGCGCTGGACGTCAGGGCCGTGCACACGGTCTGGGAGATGGCCCAGCGCAACACCCGGGCCGGCGCGCACTACGGGCTGGTGCCCGCGCAGAAGGCGCTCGACGCGCGGCGCGCCCTCCCGCCGACCAGGCGGCTCGAGCGGCAGGTCGCCGCCACGGCCGGCATCGGCGCCCGGGGCGCCCGCCGGCTGGCGGTGCAGACCGCCAAGACCACGCTCAAGAAGGCCACCGGCCAGACCGTGATGGGCAACCCGGCCGGGGCCTGGCTCTGGACCCGCGCGGTGTCCGCGCCGCGCATCCCGGACCGGTACCGCAGCAAGCTCGCCCTCCGGCTGCACGCCAGCGCGGTCCGGGCCGGCCAGCCGGCGGTGGCGGCGCGGGCCTCGGCCGCGGCGGTGCGCCGGATCGGCAGCCCGAAGACCCGGGCCCAGATGCTCACCAAGGCCGCCCAGGCGGAGCTCGCCCTCGGTCGGGTGCCGACCGGGCTGCACGACGCGATCCGAGCGCAGCTGGAGCTGGCGGACAGCCTGCTGACGAAGAACCCGAAGCAGGCGTCGTTCGCCGTCTCCAACGCGTGGAGCCTCGCCTCGAACCGGGTGCTGCACTTCGACCGGCTCACCTCGCCGATGAGCGCGGACCCGGGTGCCTTCCTGGCGCCGTTCCGGGCCAGCGTCGCGGCCCGGAAGCTGTCCGCGCCGCGCGGCCGGGTGGCCCCGGCCGCCACGCCGCCGTCCGGCCGCCCGCTGCGGCTGCTGGTCACCACGCTGATCAACCACAACTTCCTGCAGGAGATCCTCCAGCGGTACGAGTCGATGCCGAACGTCGAGGTCCGCTTCCTGGACCTGTACGACGATCCGGTACGCCGGCCGCTCGCGCTCAGCGGCAGCACCGTGATGGAGCACCTGCTGACCGGCGAGACGTCGTACGGCGCCAAGATCGAGGAGTGGCTCCGGCCGCACCTGGACTGGGCGGACACCGTCTTCGTGGACTGGTGCCAGGCGACCGCGGCGCTGTTCACCCTGCACGACCCGGGCACCACCCGGATCATCGTGCGGCTGCACAGCTTCGAGGCGTTCAACTTCTGGCCGCACCTGGTGGACTACTCGCGGGTCGACGACATGGTCTTCGTCTCGGAGCACCTGCGGGACCTGTCCACGGCGGTGCTGCCCCAGCTGACCGGGCCCGACGCGCCGCGGCTGTGGGTCATCGACAACGCGATGGACCTCCAGCGCTACCCGCGGCCGAAGCCCGCCGAGGCCCGGTTCAACCTGGGCCTGGTCGGCGTCAGCTCGGTGGCGAAGGACCCGCGCTGGGCGATCGAGGTGGTCCGGAAGCTGCGCGAGCGCGACGACCGGTACACGCTCACCCTGATCGGCAGCAACTTCAACAACCGGACCAGCCTGCCGGCCAAGAAGTACGGCAAGCAGCTCGCCAAGGACCTGGCGGAGCTGGAGCCGATCGGCGCGGTCCGCCGGTACGGGCAGACCGACGACGTGCCCGCCGCGCTCAGCGAGGTGGGCGTCATCCTCAGCACCTCGGTCCGGGAGAGCTTCCACTGCGGTCTGGTGGAGGGTGCGGCCAGCGGCGCGGTGCCGGTGGTGCGGGACTGGCCGTTCTTCGCCGACAAGCCGCACGGCGCGCGCACGCTCTTCCCGGCGGACTGGGTGGTGGCCACCCCGGAGGAGGCGGCGGAGCGGATCCTCGCCGCCACCGCCACCGAGGAGCAGTGGCGGCAGACCGGTCAGTCGGCCTCCGACCACGTCCTGAAGACCTGGGACTGGACGGTGACCCAGTCCGGCTTCGACCGGCTGCTGCTGGACGACTGAGCAGGTACGACGAAGGGGCCCGGCCGCTCGGCCGGGCCCCTTCTTGTTCCGCTCAGCGGCGCGGTGCGACCAGATCGTCCGCCGGGTCCACCGGTCCGGTGGCCGGCTCCGCGGGCGGCAGCGGCGGCCGGCCGGGCAGCAGGCGGCTGTACACCTCGTCCATCACGCGGGCCTGGGCCTCCCAGGTCCACCGGTCCAGCACGCCCGGCTGGTCGTAGGCCGCCCGGTACCGCTGCGGGTCGGCCAGCACGGCCCGCACGGCGCGCAGGTAGTCGTCCAGGTCCTCGGCCGTGAAGACCTCGCCCTGGCCGGTGGCCCGGGTCGCCTCCGCCATGGTCTTGACGTCGCTGACCACCATCGGCAGCCGGCCGTGGGCGTACTCGAAGAACTTGGTGATCAGCGCCAGCTCGTGGTTCGGCTTGTGATGGATCGGGATGACCCCGACGTCGGCGGGGGACACGAACGACGACACCTGCCAGTGCGGCACGTACGGCAGCAGGTGCACGCGGTCGGCCACGCCGAGCTCGGCGGCCAGTTCCTCCAGTTCCTCCATGATCGGCACCTTCCCGTTCGGGTGCACCGAGACGAGGGCGACGTGCGCGTCGGGCATCCGGGTCAGGCCCCGGATCATGATGTCCACCCCGCGGGACGGGTTGATGCCGCCGCAGTAGACCAGCAGCGGCGTCGTCGGGCCGATCCCGCAGAGCGCCCGGATGTCGGGCACGGGCAGGGCCCGCTGCTCGGCGGTGAGCGTCCCGGGCGGCGCGTTGAGCACCACGGCGGGCTGCTCGGCCAGGCCGTGGGTCTCCCGCAGCAGGTCGGCCAGCGTCGACGAGACGGTCATGACGGCGTCCGCGTACGGGGCGTGCTCCCGCACGTAGGCGATCTGGGCGGGCAGCCAGCGCAGGTTCTTCGGCCGCCCGATGATGCCGGGCACGAATTCGTGGGCGTCCCACACCAGCTTGACGTCCCGGGCACCGGCCCGGGCCCGCAGCGCGGCGCGGGCGCCGACCCCGAGCATCCGGAAGTCGTGGGCGTGGATCAGGTCGGGCTCCAGCTCGTCGACGACCGGCGCGAAGGCCAGTTCGAAGTCCCACAGCTCGGGGTCGAGCTTGCGCCAGGCCCGGTCGCCCTTGGTGGTCTGCCAGAACTTCAGGGCCAGCCGGTCCAGCGTGGAGTCCGGGTCCTGCTGCCGGTCCTGCAGCCGGCTCAGCTCCTGGGAGCGGAACTTGACCCACTGGAAGAGCGCCCGGTTGACGAAGTACGGGGCCGCCAGCCGGGCCTTGCCCGCCAGCTCCGCGCCCCGGGACCCGCCCGCCTCCCGGGCCACCTTGATCTCCGACAGGCGGAAGTTCAGGTCGTCCCGCCAGGCCCGCAGCTTGTTCATCCGCCGCTTCCCGTCGGGTCCCGGCCGGTACGCCAGCGGTCGCCGCAGCAGGGCGCGCCGGTAGGTGACCGGGTGCGGGATCCGCCGGGGCACCCGGATCAGCCGGACCTCGGCATCCCCGATCCGCCAGGTCTCCTCGGTGGCGGGCCCCTTGAGGATGCCGACCAGGATCACCTCCCAGCCGGCCTCGGCGGCGGAGCGGGCGGCCTTCTGCACCCGGGAGTCACCGTCGACCCCGTTGTCGACCAGCATCACCACCCGTCCCCGGGTCGGCCGCGCCACGGTGCTCGGGACTGGTTCCATCGGGTTGCTTTCTCCTTGCTGAGGGGATCTGCGGAACAGGTCGGGCGCCGGATCAGCCGGTCGTCGTCGACGACGATCGCCCGATCATCGGAGGAACGCGTCGAAGACGGCGGCTGTGCGGCGTCCGTCGTGGTGCTCGCGCACGTAGCCGGGGCCTCTGGCGGCGAGCCGGACGGCGGCCGCCCGGTCGTCGAGCAGCGACTCGATCGCCTTGACCAGGGTCGCCGGGGTGGCGCTGGTGATCGGCGGGTGGACGCCCGCCGACCGGTGCGCGCTCTCGCTCAGGTACGACACGACCGCCCGCCCGGCGGCCATGCCCTCGCAGGCGAAGGCGCAGTAGCTGCCCATGACGAGCTGGTCGACCACGATGTCGGCGTCGGCGACGAGCCGTCGCATCTGGTCGTGCGGCATGCCCTCGACCAGCCGGAAGTCGATGATCCCGCGGTCGTGCAGTTCCTGCAGTTCGGGCACGATCCGGTCGGTGCCCTTCGTCCACCGGGTGGACGGCGCGTGCAGCACGATCGGGCGGGGGCGGTCCAGCACCGGCTGGTCGGTGGCCCAGGCGTCCACGTCGATCACGATCGGCGCCCACGTCGCGAAGGGGGCGTCGTCGAGCAGGTCGAGGGTGGTGACAAAGACCGGCCGGCCGCTCTCCTCGGCGGTCCGCCGGTTCTTCTCGGCCACCGCGACGAGCCGCTCGCGCAGCTCCGCCGGGGCGTCCCGGAAGGCGGATTCGGCGTGCCGCTCCAGGTGGGCGGTCGGGTGCCGGATCTCGCTGCCGTGCGCCAGCAGCGCAACCTTGATCCGGGCCCGCTCCAGGGCGGGCAGGTCGGCCGAGATGTCCTCGCCGTTGAGGCGGCCGAGCACCGGCCGGAACGCGTCCACGATCAGGTGTGTGTAGCCGGTGAGCACCCGGCGGATCTGGTCCAGCTGCACCTCGATGTGGTGCTCGGCCGGGAAGTGCAGCTCGACGTCGGCCGGGTGCCGGTACGCCTCCGGCGGCTTGGCGACCACCACCTCGACGGAGACGTCCGGGCGGGCGGCGCTGATCGCGCCGGCGATCGCGGAGAGCTGACCGGCGAAGTTCGCGGTGCCGAGGCCCAGCCGGACCGGCCCGGCGCCCAGCGGGCGCCAGGGCCCGGGCTGGCCAGGGATGCGGGGCGGCGCGGGCCAGGCCGCCGCCGTCTCCAGCGCCCGGTCCTGGGCCCGCCTCACGGTGTGGACGAAGGAGGGCAGCGAGCCGGGTGCGAACACCTCGCCGGCCGCGTGCCGGATCAGGTACTCCCGGACGGCCCGCGCGTTGCCCGCGACGATGGTCAGCCCGGCGGCCCGGTAGTCGTCGAGCACCGCCGGGACCAGCGGCCGGTCGCCCTCGCCGCGTTCGAAGCCGAACACGGCGACGTCGGCCGCGGCGAGGAACGCCGGCGTCATCCGGCGGGGCCGGGGCACCACGTGCAGCCGGGCGGCCACGCCGAGCTCGCCGGCCCGGCGCAGCGCCTCGCTGGCGACGGGCCGGTCACCGGCGGCGCAGACCAGCGCGAGGTGGACGCCGGGCAGCCGGGGCAGGGCGTCGACCATGCCCCACAGGCCACGGTCGACGGCGAGCGGTCCCGCGTGTACCAGCAGCGGGACCGTGTCGGGCAGCGCGCAGGCCGCCCGCACCGAGGTGTGCGTCCAGGGCAGGACGCCGGCCGCCCGGCGGAGCGCTGTGCGCATCCGCCGGGGTACCTGCCGTCCCACCGCCGCGACCATCCGCTGGGCCGGCGCCGGGGTCATCGCAGCGCCGGCTCCTGGTCGCTGCCGGTCGAGGCGACCGTGACGACGCTGCCGATCGAGGCGGACTCCAGGAGCCCGGCGGCCACCTGCACGGTGCGCAGACCCTGCCGCAACGTGACGATGTCGCTCTGCTTGCCCTCGACCGCGTCGCGGAACCGCTCGTGCTCGACGAGCAGCGGCTCCCGCTTCGGGATCGCGTAGCGGACCATGTCGCCCTCGGCGACCCCGCGGAACGCGCGCAGCGCCTCCCACTCGGTGTCGATGGCGCCGTTGGCGTAGAAGGTCAGGTCCGCGGTGAGCGTGTCGGCCACGAAGCAGCCCCGGTCACCGGTGATCACGGTGGACCGCTCCTTGAGCGGGCTGAGCCAGTTGACCAGGTGGTTGACCATCGTGCCGTCGGCGAGCTGGCCGACCACGGCGACCATGTCCTCGTGCAGCCGGCCGCTGCGGGAGACCGTGCGGGCGGAGACCGAGGTGTACTCCTGCCCGGTCACCCAGGCGGTCAGGTCGATGTCGTGGGTGGCGAGGTCCATCACCACGCCCACGTCGGCGATCCGGTGCGGGAACGGGCCCTGGCGGCGGGTGACCACCTGGAAGACCTCGCCCAGCTCGCCGGCCTCGAGCCGGGTGCGCAGGTTCTGCAGCGCCGGGTTGTAGCGCTCGATGTGTCCGACCCCGGCCACCAGGCCGGCGGACTCGAACGCCTCGACCAGCCGGGTCGCCGCCTGGACCGACTGCGCCAGCGGCTTCTCGATCAGCGCGCAGACCCCGTTGGCCGCCAGCTCCAGGCCGACCTGCTCGTGCAGCGCGGTCGGGCAGGCGACCACGGCGTAGTCGATGCCCATGGCCAGCAGGTCACCGAGCTGCGGTACCACCGGGGCGCGCAGCGTGCCGGTGGTGTCCCCGGCCGGGTCGACGATGCCGACCAGCTCGACGCCGTCCAGGTTGGACAGCACGCGGGCGTGGTTGCGCCCCATCGCGCCGAGGCCGATCAGGCCGGCGCGCAGCTTACGACCGCCGCTCATCGGGCACCCCCGGCGAGGTTCGCGGCCTCGGCGATCCGCTCGAGGTCGGCCTGGCTCAGCGACGGGTGCACCGGCAACGAGATCACCTCGGCGGCGGCCCGCTCGGTCTCCGGCAGCTCCCACGGGCCGGGCTGGCCGTCGGCGGTGAGGTACGGCTTGAGCCGGTGGATCGGGGTCGGGTAGTAGACCGCGTTACCGATGCCCAGCTCGGTCAGGCGCGCCTGGGCGGCGTCCCGGTCGCCCCGGACCCGCACCGTGTACTGGTGGTAGACGTGCTTGGCGGCGTCCGCCACGGGCGGGGTGACCATGCCGGTGATGTTGGAGTCGAGGTACTTGGCGTTGGCCCGGCGCTGCTCGGTCCACTCGCCGAGCTGGCCGAGCTGCACCCGGCCGATCGCGGCGGCCACGTCGGTCATCCGCATGTTGGCGCCGACGATCTCGTTGGCGTACCGCTGCTCCATGCCCTGGTTGCGCAGCAGCCGCAGGGTGCGGGCCAGCTCCGGGTCGGCCGTGGTGACCATGCCGCCCTCGAGGGCGTGCATGTTCTTCGTCGGGTAGAAGCTGAAGCAACCGGCGGTGCCGAAGGCGCCGACCGGGGTGCCGTGCAGGCTGGCCCCGTGGGCCTGGGCGGCGTCCTCGACGACCGCGAGGCCGTGCCGCTCTGCGATGGCCATGATCCGGTCCATCGCGGCCGGGTGGCCGTACAGGTGCACCGGCATGATGGCCACGGTGCGCGGGGTGACCGCGGCGGCGACCGCCTCCGGGTCCAGGCAGAAGCTGCCCGGCTCGATGTCCACGAAGACCGGCTCGGCGCCGACCAGCCGGACGGCGTTGGCGCTGGCGGCGAAGGAGAACGAGGGCACGATCACCTCGTCGCCCGGGCCGAAGCCGAGCGCCATCAGGGAGAGCTGCAGAGCGGACGTGCCGGAGTTCAGGGCCACGCAGTGCCGGCCGGCGACGAGCTCGCCGAACTCCTCCTCGAACGCCGCGACTTCCGGGCCCTGCACGACCCGGCCGCTCCGCAGCACCCGGACAGCCGCCTCGATCTCGGCCTCACCGATGATCGGTCGTGCTGGGGGGATGAACTCTGGGTGCGGCCCAGCCATGGGGCTTCCTCCTGTCGACAAAATACTCATTGGGGGGTTCCGGGGGATGGTAGCGGGTTATGGACGGAGAGAGCTGATCGCGGTGATTGTCCGGCCAGTCGTCTCCGGATGTTCATGCTCGGCGAATCCGGCCACGGACGACGCGTAGCGGGGGTCAGATCTCCACCTCGTCGCGGACAGGCCCCACGCATGCTACCCGGAGCGCCGCGACGATCGCGGCCGCCATTCGGGGCACCTCCTCGGTCCGCATCGGCGCACGGGCGATGGCCAGCCGCCAGTAGACCGGCCCGACGATCAGGTCGACCGCCGCGCGCGCGTCGGTGTCGGCGGAGAGCTCCCCCCGCTCGACCGCCCGGCCGATCAGGATCCGGCCGACCGCCTGCTGGTAGTCGTCGAGCGCCTGCTGGAGCTTCTCGGCGATCTGCGGGTTGCGGGCGGCCTCGGCGAGCAGGTCGGGAATGATCTGCGAGGCGACCCGGTGACGCAGCGCACGGGCCATCACGTGCAGGAGGATCTCCAGGTCGCCGAGCAGGCTGCCGGTGTCCAGCAGCGGCAGGTTGCGCCCGGCCACGGCGGAGACCATGTCCAGCACCAGGTCGAGTTTCGAACGCCACCGGCGATAGACCGCCGTCTTGCTGACCCCGGCCCGGCGGGCCACCGCCTCGATGGACAGGCGGCCGTAGCCGACCTCGGCCAGCTCCTGCATGACGGCAGCGCGGATGGCCGTGGTTATCTCGCCGCGCAGCACCGCCGCACCGGCCGGCGCACGCCTCTTCTCGGTCGTCACGTGGGACAATGTAGCGCAACGACGGTACGGTTGCGTCCCGACGTGTTTTGGACTACCTTCCACGCACAGCGAGGCGGGCTCCACGCACTGGCCACGCTAGATTTCATCGCCGCGACACATCTTCCAGCTCCCCATCGGCACGAAAGATCGGAGCGCCTGACCATGGCCAACACCGCGGTGGCCGACCCCGACTCCGGGCTGACCCGGGCCCAGCTCGCGCAGCGGCACGGGCTCCGGATCGCCGGGGAACGCCCACCCCTGGCCGAGTACACCCGCAAGCTGTGGGCGTACCGCCACTTCATGACCGCGTACTCGCGGGCGAAGGTGGCCTCGTCGTTCAGCAACACCCAGCTCGGGCAGCTCTGGCAGGTGCTGACCCCGCTCACCAACGCGGCGGTCTACTACCTGATCTTCGGCGTGATCCTGTCCCAGCACCGGAACATGTCGAACTTCATCGCGTACCTCTGCACCGGCGTGTTCATCTTCATGTTCACCCAGACCGCGGTGCAGAACGGCACCAGCGCGATCACCGGGAACCTGGGACTGATCCGGGCCCTGCAGTTCCCCCGGGCGGCGCTGCCGATCACCGTCACGCTGGTGCAGTTCCAGCAGCTGCTGATGTCGATGGTGGTGCTGGCCGGCATCGTCCTGCTGACCGGTGAGCCGCTCACCTTCCGCTGGTTCCTGATCGCCCCCACCCTGCTCCTCCAGTCGATCTTCAACGTCGGGCTGACCATGGTGATGGCCCGGCTCGGCTCGAAGATCACGGACCTCAAGCAGGTCATGCCGTTCGTGATGCGGACCTGGTTGTACGCCTCCGGCGTGCTCTACCCGGTCGCCCTGTTCCGGGAGCACCTGCCGTCCTGGGCGGCGACCCTGCTGGAGGCCAACCCCCCGCTGGTCTTCATCGAGCTGGCGCGTTACTCGCTGCTCGAGTCCAACCAGTCGAACCTGGTCTCGTCCCCGGCGCGGCTGTGGCTGCTCGCCGCCGCCTGGGCGGTCGTGATGGGCATCGGCGGGTTCGTCTACTTCTGGCGCGGAGAAGAGGAGTACGGCCGTGGCTGACCAGACCCAGGCGGCGGGCGCCGCCGTCGCGACGGACCCGGGCCGCATCCCCACCGTGGTGGTGGACGACGTGCACGTGGTCTACCGGATCCACAAGGGCGCCACCGGCGGCACCAGCCCGGTCTCCGCCCTCAAGCGCATCGTGTCCCGGACCAACGCCCCAAACATCCGTGAGGTGCACGCGGTCAAGGGCGTGAGCTTCACCGCGTACCAGGGCGAGGCGATCGGGCTGATCGGCAGCAACGGCTCCGGCAAGTCCACCCTGCTGCGCGCGATCGCCGGGCTGCTCCCGGTGAACCGGGGCGCGGTCTACACGATGGGCCAGCCGTCGCTGCTCGGCGTGAACGCGGCGCTGCTCAACGACCTGTCCGGCGAGCGCAACGTGGTGCTCGGCTGCCTGGCCATGGGGATGTCCCCCGAAGAGGTCAAGCGGCTGGCGCCGGAGATCATCGAGTTCTCCGGAATCAACGAGCGCGGCGACTTCGCCTCGCTGCCGATGCGGACCTACTCCTCCGGCATGGGCGCCCGGCTGCGCTTCGCCATCGCCGCCGCGAAGAAGCACGACGTGCTGCTCATCGACGAGGCCCTCGCGACCGGTGACCGCAAGTTCCGGGCCCGCAGCGAGCAGCGGGTGCGGGAGCTGCGCGCGAGCGCCGGCACGGTCTTCCTGGTCAGCCACTCGATCAGCTCGATCCGGGACACCTGCGAGCGGACCCTCTGGCTGGAGGGCGGCGTTCTCAAGATGGACGGCCCGACCGACGAGGTCTGCAACGCGTACGAGGGCCAGAAGTAGTCCGCCGGAGCGCACCGGCCGGGGCCGCCCCGGTCGGTGCGCTCCGGCGTACGCGTTAAGGTTTTCTGGTCGCCGGCCAAAGTTCACCAGCCGGTCATCCAGGCGCAAAACCCCATCCCCCCGCAGAAGTGAGGAACGGCAATGACGCAGGACCGCACCACCGCACCGGACGCCACGCCGGCGAGCCCGGCACCCTGGCGCCCCTCGCGGACGGTGGCCGTGATCCTTGCCGGGGGGACCGGGACCCGCCTCGGGCTGGGCATCCCGAAGCAGCTGCTGAAGATCGCCGGGAAGCCGATCATCGAGCACACGCTGGCCGTCTTCGAGGCCGCGCCGGAGATCGACGAGATCATCGTGCTGATGGCCACCGGCCACCTCGAGGACGCCCGGCGGATCGTGGCCAACGCCGGCTTCCGCAAGGTCAGCCAGATCATCTCCGGCGGCGACACCCGCAACGCCACCACCCGGATCGCGCTCGACGCGGTGGGCGAGGGCGACGTCAACATCCTCTTCCACGACGCGGTGCGGCCGCTGGTCAGCGCCCGGATCGTCCGCGAGTGCGTCAACGCGCTGTGGACCTACTCGGCGGTGGACGTGGCCATCCCGTCGGCCGACACGATCATCCAGGTGGACGAGGACGACTGCATCACCGACATCCCGGTCCGGGCCACCCTGCGCCGCGGCCAGACCCCGCAGGCGTTCCGGTCGGGCACCATCCGTGAGGCGTACCGCCGGGCCGAGGGCGACCCGAACTTCGCCGCCACCGACGACTGCGGCGTGGTGCTGCGCTACCTGCCCGGCACGCCGATCAAGGTGATCGACGGCTCGGACGAGAACATCAAGGTCACCCACCCGGTCGACGTGCATCTGGCGGACAAGCTCTTCCAGCTCGCCGCCGCGCAGGCGCCCCGGCTGACCGACCACCGCAGCTATGCCGAGGAGCTGACCGGCCGGACCATCGTGGTCTTCGGCGGCAGCTACGGCATCGGCCACGACCTCACCGAGCTGGCCCACCGCTACGGCGCCCAGGTCTTCCCGTTCAGCCGCTCCACCACCGGCACCCACGTCGAGCGGGCCGAGGACGTGGCGGCCGCGCTGAAGACCGCCTTCGAGGCCACCGGCCGGATCGACCACGTGGTGGTCACCGCCGGGATCCTGGAGAAGGGGGCGCTGGCGGAGATGGACGAGGAGACGATGGACCGGCTCCTGCGCGTCAACTTCGTCGGCCCGGTCACCATCGCCCGGCAGTCGCTGCCGTACCTCCAGCAGACCAAGGGCCAGCTGCTGCTCTACACCTCCAGCTCGTACACCCGGGGCCGGGCCCGGTACGCGCTCTACTCGGCGACCAAGGCCGCGCTGGTCAACCTGACCCAGGCGCTCGCCGACGAGTGGGCCGAGTTCGGCGTCCGGGTCAACTGCGTCAACCCGGAGCGCACCGCCACCCCGATGCGCACCAAGGCGTTCGGCGAGGAGCCGGAGCACACCCTGCTCTCCTCCGAGGCGGTCGCCCAGGCGTCGCTGGACGTGCTGATCTCCGAGCTGACCGGCCAGGTCATCGACGTCCGCCGGGCGCCGGGTGAGCAGGTCGCGGCGGTGCCCGCCCAGCCGGGCGGGCACCCCTCGGAGCAGCTCCCCGCCGACGTCGACGCCTGACCCTGCGACCCGGAACGGACGACCGACATGCGTGGTGACCTGGTCCGGAAGCTGCTCGCCCGGGTGCTGACCACCGGGCTGGCGGTGCTGGCGTTCCTCGTCGTGGCGCTCACCGGGGCGACCGGGTGGGGGCTGGCGATCGCGCTGGCCGCCCTCGCGGCCACGGCGGTGGAACGCCGGATCCGGCCGGCCGCCGACGGCGTCGCCGAGTCGGTCCTGGTCGCGGCGGCCATCCTGGTCGGGTACGCCCGCCGGCTCGACGACGGCTTCGACCCGGCGCTGGCCGCCACCGCGCTGGTACTGCTCGGCCTCGTCCTGCTGGTCGGGCCGCTGCGCGCCGCGGGCGCGCTGGAGATCCGCGCCGCGAACCTGCCGGTACGCACCTGGACGCCGCTGGTCGCCGACCGGCTCGGCGACGCGCTGCTGGTCCTGCTCGGGCTCGTCGCGGTCGCCGCCGGGCTCGCCCTGCCCGCCTGGGTGGCCCTGGTCGCCGGCCTGCTGGTCGGCGCCGGTTGCGCCGCAGTCGGCCTGGACCTGGCCCGCCGACGGTTCCGGCCGCCGGCCGGCGGCGGCCCGGTGGGCCGGGCGCTGCGCCGCCACCGGCCCGAGTTCGTGCTCTACTTCTCCGCCCCGCCCGGGTCGGAGTACCAGGTCACCATGTGGCTGCCGTATCTGGAACAGATCGGCCGGCCGTTCCTCGTGCTGCTGCGCGAGCCGGAGTTCCTGCCGACCATCGCCGCCGCCACCAGTGCCCCGGTGGTCTTCTGCCCGACGCTCAAGGCGCTGGACGAGGCGCTGGTGCCGAGCCTGCGGGCGGCGTTCTACGTCAACCACGGCGCGAAGAACAGCCACTTCATCCGCTTCACCCAGCTCACCCACGTGCAGCTGCACCACGGCGACAGCGACAAGGCCCCCAGCGCCAACCCGGTCTCGGCGATCTTCGACCGGATCTTCGTGGCCGGGCCGGCCGCCATCGACCGGTACGCCCGGGCCGGCGTGGAGATCCCCACCGAGAAGTTCGTCGTGGTCGGCCGCCCCCAGGTGGAGGCAATCGAGGTACGCCGGCAGCCCACCCCCGGGCTGGCGAACCCGACGGTGCTCTACACCCCGACCTGGACCGGGCACCACGCCGACGCGAACTACTGCTCGCTGCCGGTCGCCGAGACGGTGCTCCGCCGGCTGCTCGACCGGGGCACCACGGTGATCCTGCGGGCCCACCCGTACACGGCGCAGAACCCGGTGTCGGCCCGGCAGCTGGCCCGGCTGACGGAGCTGCTCGCCGCCGACCGGGCGAAGACCGGCCGGGCGCACCTGTGGGGCGCGGCGGCCAGCCGTGAGCTGACCCTGACCGAGTGCGTCAACCGGTCCGACGCGCTGGTCTCGGACGTCTCCGGGGTCATCTCGGACTACCTCTACTCCGGCAAGCCGTACGCGGTGACCGACATGGGCGTCGACGGCGAGCACTTCGCCGAGCGGTTCCCGCTGGCCCGGTCGGGCTACGTGCTGCGCCGGGACATGTCCAACGTGGACGAGGTGCTGACGGAGCTGCTGGAGACCGATCCGAAGGCGGCGCAGCGCTGGGCCACCCGGAGCCGCTACCTGGGTGACTTCCCCGCCGAGTCGTACGCCGAGGCGTTCCTGGACGCCGCCCGCCGGCAGCTCGAACCGGACTGGAACCCGCCAGCGCCTCGGGCCGCGGACGCCGTCGCCCAGGACGGGTCCCCGTTACCTTTCAGTGCGCTCTAGCGAGCGTGTGATCGGTAGTCCCGCCTTGCGGTGGGACGGTCCCGGTCTGACCAGCGGTGGCTGTGCCGGGTTGACGCGCGTCGCGGCAGCCAACGGCTCGCCGACCATGATCAGCCGCCCGAGCCGTAGGTGGGAACAGGCAGCGCCCCGGCCGCGTACTGCCGCCGCGCGGTCACATACGCAATGCCCTGCGACGTCGCCCACTCCTTCAGACTCACACGACCACCCTAGCTCCTCAAAGGACACTAAAGCCCGTCGCGACGCCAGCAGCTAGGAACCCCTGTCCGCTGCCGGTCGGACGGTGCGCCCGGGTTGTCACGCCCCGAGTCGTCGACCACGAGCAGCGTAGGAGCGCAGGGCGCGCATAAAGTCGATCTTCCGGAAGCCGGGCCAGTACACGTCGCAGAAGTACAGCTCGGAGTAGGCGGCTTGCCAGAGCAGGAACCCGGACATGCGGCGCTCTCCGCTGGTGCGGATGACCAGATCGGGGTCGGGTTGGCCACCGGTGTACAGCCGCGCCGCGATGGCGTCGGCGGTCAGGCGTTGCGCGACGTCGTCGAGTGCGGCGCCCGCTCTCGCCTCGTCCGCCAGCAGGGCACGAACCGCACCGACGATCTCCTCGCGGCCGTCGTAGCCGATGGCGACCGTGAGGTGGCAGTCGGCACCCCGCTCACGGGTGGCGTCCTCGGCGAGTTTCAGGGCGTGGCGGGTCGAGTCGGGTAGCACGTCCGCGCGGCCGGCCAGGTGGAGCTGCCACGGGTTGGTCGGACGCAGCAGTGGCTCCGCGACGACCTCCTCGATCATCCGCATCAGGTGCTCGACCTCATCGGATGCGCGTTTGCGCATGTTGTCGACGGAGGCGAGGAAGAGCGTGACGTGGCGGATGCCCATCTCGGCACACCAGCCCAGCACCTCGTGGATGTGCTCCGCGCCGTACCGGTGGCCCAGCCCGGGGTCGTCGAAGCCCATCTGCCGGGCCCACCGGCGGTTTCCGTCCATCACCATGGCAACGTGGCGCGGCAGTGGCTGATGGGTCAGCTGGGCGCGGAGACGGCAGGCGTAGAGCTCATAGGCGAGGCGACGGATGGGCTGCATCATGATCAGATATAACCACCTCGGCTGACCCGCGCGTCAGTGGTACGGGTCGAGCAGGGCGAGGACGGCCGCCGGGTCCTCGACGTGGGCGTTGTGCCCGACGCCGGGCAGGGTGGCCACCGGGACGCCGTACTCCTTGAGCTGGGCGTCGCTCACCATCGGATCCTGCTCGCCCCGGGCCAGCAGCACCGGCACGTCGGTCGCCGCAAGCAGTGCCGCCAGCTTCGGCTCCCCCACTCCGAACGCGGCGGGATCCATCGCCAGCCGCCAGCGGCCGTCCTCGCGGCGCAGCCCGGCGTCCACCACCGGATGGTCCGGGGCGAAAAGCCCGGCCAGGCCGGAGACCCGCAGGTAACGGCGGGCGGCCTCGTCCCGGCTGGTGAACCAACTGACCGGCCGCCCGGCCAGCTCCCGGGCCTTGTCCAGCTCGGCGGGTGACCACACCGCCTTGATGCCGAGCCCGACCACGGCGTCCACGGGGAGCTCGAGCTGCCGCGCGGCCAGCGCCAAGGCCACCACCCCGCCGAGCGAGTGCCCGAGCACGACGAGGCGGTCCCGCGGCCCCAGCCGATCGGCGACGGGGCCGAGGCCTTCCACCACCTGCCGGGCCAGCCCGGCGAAGGAGTACGCCGGCAACGGCGGGGACCAGCCGTGTCCGGCCAGGTCGGGAGCGAGCCAGCGGCCCGCCCACCGCCGCTCCAGCAGCGGCGCCCAGGGCAGCCAGACCTCGCCGGTGGCGCCCAGGCCGTGCAGCAGCAACAGATGCCGGGTACCCGTCTCATCGCCCATACGGCGCAGTGTGCCACCGGTCGGACACGACGCGCGAGGGCCGACGGCCGGCCCCATCGGGCATACGACGTCGGGCACCGGCTCCAGGAGCCGGTGCCCGACGGGTGACGCGGAATGGATCAGGCGGAGTAGCCGCGGGTGGCCATCCAGTTCGCGAGGTCGATGGTGGTCATCCAGTAGGCGGGGAGCGCCGGGTTCGCCGAGTCGGCGATCCGGACGGTCCGGCCGTCGTTCTTGTAGCCGACCACGGCGATGTAGTGGCCGCCGGGGAACGAGTGCCAGCCGCCGTCGGTGTCAGTGGCGGAGCCGACGATGTTGGCGACCACGCCGCGGCCGTCGGTGATGGCCTTGACCACGTCGGCCTGGAGCTGGTCCATCTGGGCCGGGGTGGCCGGGCCGGGGATCATGTGGGTCCGGTACGGGTTGCCCTTGACCATCTGGTTGAGCCCGCGGGTGGTGTCCTCGGCGGAGTTGGTGCCGTTCTCGGTGGCGCCGAGCGGGGCGACCATCGCGTCCTGGGTGGTCTCGACGCCGCTGGCGCTGAGCGCGTTGCGCACTGCGGCCGGGCCGCAGTTCCAGTAGGCGGTCTGCGCCTCGTAGTCGTAGTCCAGGACCTTGGTCGACGGCGGCTTCGGCGCCGCCTTGCGGGTCAGGTCCGGGTCCGGCTTGGCCGAGGTCGCCGTCGGCGACGCCTTGCGGCTGGGCGAGGTCGACGGGACGGCGGCGATCCGCTGCTGGCTGCGGGTGGCCACGTCGCCGAGGCGCGGAGCCAGCTCGGCGACGGCGGCGGTGGTCTCCTGGCGGACGGGCGCGTCGTCGCCGTTGGCGAGCAGGGCGCCGGTGCCGGAGGCCAGCACGAGCGCGGCCGCGGCGCCGGCGACGATCTGGTACGGCCGCTCGGTGGCGAGGCGGCGCAGCTGCCGGTTCAGGTGGTGCTTCACAAGATCCTCCACGGGGGAAAGCGGCGCACACCGGCCCGACGCGCGGAAGACGTCACGCGCGACGACGGGTCGTGGGCGGGTGGGCTGCGGAAACAGGGGGACGCCCGGGTCGACCGGGCGGGAGGGCAGTGCCGGGATCAGCTCGCGATCAGGCGAGCGACGGCACCGCGGCGCCGTGGAGGCGGGGGGACGAACGAGGGGTGGGATCGGGTTGCACGAGGATGGAACTCCTTCCGACACCGCCTACCGGGTTAGCTGACGGATTCGGGCGGGAAGATCGCCCTACCGCGAGCCGTAGCTCGCGGATTCACCCCGGACGTGCACTGGGTCCCCGGTTCGTTAAATCACGATTGAGCGGGTCGGCGCGGCGTCGCCTCTTGCGATCGGAAACCGCACCGGACGCGCCGACACTACCGGTGGCTTCTCGCCAAGCCAAGCGCTCTCACCTGCGTAAACCTCGGTCATCATGACGCTGACCGGAACAGCCGGTCACTGATGTGACTCAATGGGACGAGCAGTTATGACCGGCCACAACCGGACGTCGGGTAGCGAGCGGGCCACAGTTGCGGGGCTCGATCGGCCCGGTTGAGCCGGTTGACCGTTTCCCGCTTTTGGTGACCGGGCTCACCCCATTCAGGTCACGATTCGGCCAACTCGCGCGGGCCGCCAGCGCGCTGGACGGGTCGCCGGGGCGTCCGCGGGCACCGGAACGAGGGGCCGGGTGACCGCCGCCGCGCCGCGGACCGGGGCCGGGGCCGGGCGCAGCGCCGCCGCCGCGGCGTACGCCTCGACCGCCAGTGCCCGGGCCGCCTCGGCGGCCAACTCGGCGTCTCGCCAGGCCTGCTGCTCCCGCTCGACCGCCGTTCGATAGCCGGCCCGCCGGCCGTCGCGTACCACCCGCGCGAGGACGATCTCCTGCTCCGCTGGGTGTCGGCGCGGGTCCCATCCGTTGCGGTGGGCGAGCACGTCGGCGAGCTGCCGCGCGGACAGGTCACCGCGCCAGTGCGCCGTCATCGCGGCGTGGTGCAGCCAGCGCTCCCGGGCGGCGTACTCCGCCGGGGTCCGCGGAGTCCGTGGCGCGGGGAGCGGGGCGGCGGCGCCGAGGTGACGGGCGGCGCTCTCCGCCTCGTCGTACGCCCGCCAGGCGCGGTCGGCCTCGTCCTGGGTGCGTAGCCACTGTGCCCGCCGGCGACGGGCGGTCTGCGCGGCGCCGGCCGCGGCCACCGCCACCTCGTCGGCGTAGCGGCGCAGATCGGCGAGGCGGGCCGCCTCCTCGGCGGCCGGGTCGGGAGCCTGCTCGGCGTCCGCCGCGGGGGCCCGCTCCGGGCGGGCGATCAGCGCGGCGAGCACCGACAGGGCGAGCAGGAGCAGGGCCGACCAGATGGCGGCGGCCTGGGGGACCTCGATCAGGAACTCGTACAGCACGGTCTGCATGGTCGGTACCTCACGGGAGCGATGTGGCGGAGAGGTCCGCACGGCCCCGGCGCGGCGGGGCGCGACCGGAACGGGCGCCACCGGGCCGTCGGGCGGGGTGCGGGGGTGAGGTTCGGTGGAGAGTGGCTGCGGGCGTGCCCGCCGGGCGTCAGCGCGCCGGCGGGGCCCGGGAGCCGAGGGCCGCGGGGGTGCGCCCGACCGGCGCATGGCGGTCGAGGACCGGAACGACGCTTCCCCGCCGGGGCGGCACGACGGCCGGCGCCTCCGCCGGCTGACCCGGCCCGGCGAGCTGCGGGGCCGAGGTCCCGCTGGCGGCCGACACGGCTGCGGCGTGCCCGGCGGCGGTGGGGAGACCCCGTCGGGGTACGCCGAGGGCGTCGAGGTTGGTCCGCAGCGCCGGGCCGGCCGATGGGAAGGCGGTGACAGCGGCCGGATCGACGGCGGCGGTCGGGGCGGCCTGCGCGGCCGCGGCCGCGCCGACGGGCAGGGCGGCGGCGCCGAGCGAGCAGGCGACCGCCACGGCGAGGCTGGTCAGCATGCGGGCCGTCCAGCGCGCCACCCACCACAACGGACAGGTGAGCGCGACCGGAAGCACGGTCCCACGCTACCGCCGACGCCGCCGCGCCGCATCGCCGCCGGGCGTGTCGCCGTGCCCGGGATCGCGGCTCTGACCAGTGTGGACGCGGGGCGGTAACACGTTCACCTCAACAGCGCCACGGCGACAGACCGGGACGCGCGCCGCGGCACCGTCCACCGGCCGCGCCGACGTGGTGGCGTCCGCGCCGGCCGCACACCATCGTCCCTGCGACCCGGAAACGTCATCCTTTGCGGCCGGGCACCGCCGCCCGGCCGGCCGGGCGAGACCGCTCAGGCCGGGTCGCGCCGCCCGGCGTACTCGACGGGCCTGCGCCGCGGCGCGCGGACGGCGTCTGGTCCGGGCTGGGCCGGCACGGCGGCCGGTCCGGGCTCGACCGGGGCGGCGGCGACCGGGGCGGCCTGGGGGCGGGCCCGGCGCGGCGGTCCCAGCCGGCGCATCATCGGCGTCTCCACCCAGCGGTGCAGGGCGGCGGCGAGCAGCAGGTTCAGCGGCAGGAAAGCGAGCACGGCGAGCGGGCCCCACCAGCCGCGCAGCCCGACGCCCCAGTGCCCGGTCAGACGCAGCACCGTCATCATCACGAAGACGTGCACGAGGTAGAACGCGAAGGAGACCTCGCCGAGCCAGACCATGGGCCGGGACCGCCAGGGGGTGCGCCGGCCGCGCAGGTCCGCGCCAGCGGCGGCGGTGATGACCAGCAGGTACGCCACGGCCAGCAGCCCCGCCCAGAGTTCCGCCCGGATCCACTGCGCGGCCACCGCCCAGAGGGCCACGAAGATCAGGCTCGCGACGGTCAGTCCCGGCCCCCGCCAGCGCCCCCGGCGCATCAGCTCGGCGGCGGCCACCCCCATCCAGAACTCCAGGGACCGCACCAGCGGGAAGACCTGGGCGAACCACCAGCGGCTCTCCTCCGGCACCAGCCGCTGACCCGGCCAGAGCGCGATGATCAGCAGCGGCGCGGCGGCCACCACCACCCACAGCGCGGCCGGGCGCAGCCGGCGCAGCACCGGCAGCACGAACGGCAGGCAGAGGTAGAAGAACAGCTCGCAGGAGAGCGACCAGCTGACCGTGTTGACGCTGTAGAAGTAGCCCGGGGTGGGATTCCAGGCCTGCAGCAGGGCCAGGTTTCCGAGCGCCGCCCATCCGTTGAGCGGGTCGGCGAACCAGAGCCCCACCAGCAGCACCACCGCCCACGTCAGCAGGTGGTTCGGGTAGATCTTGGCGAGCCGGCGACGCAGGAAGGTCCGGGGCCGCTCGCCGTCCCGGTACGACCAGACCAGCACGAATCCACTGAGGATGAAGAAGAACTCCACGCCGGAGAGGCCGAGGCTGAACAGCTTGCCGAGGACGGCCTGGTATGCCGGCTCGGCCACGATCCCCATGGTGCCGACGTGGAAGCCGAAGACCAGCAGGGCGGCGACCCAACGCAGCCCGGTCAGCGACGGCAGGCGGCCGGCGGCGGCGGCCGGCGCGGCGCCGGTGGTCAGAGCGGCGGTCATGCCAGGGAGCCGCCCGTCACCAGGATCACCAGCACGCGCGTCTCCTCCTCCGGGATGGTCGACGGGCGGAGCAAGCCGCCCACGACGGCGCCTGAGGGTCGACGCCGCCGCCGGGCACCCTACCGGTTCTCCTCCCCGGCCGCCGGGGCCGACGTGGCCCTCGGCACGCGGGAACCGCTTCGGCGCCCCGATGGCTTAGGATTTCGGCTCCTGCACGGAACGGGGCCGTGTTCCGGCCGGTCGCGCCGCTTCGGCCCCGCCGGGTGTCGCCGCGCCCGGGGACGAGAGATGGGCACCCGAATGCACCAGCGGATCCTGCTCCGCGCCCGCAAGGGCCCGTTCGACGTCCTCACGCCCGAGGAGACCTTCGAGCGGAACTGGATCGGCGACAACACCGGCAACCTGGTCTTCAGCCACACCGCGCACAAGCTGCTCACCACCTCGACGGCGGAGATCACCCCCTCCCAGTTCCGGGCCAGCCCCTCGGACGCCGACGAGATCAACGAGAAGTACGACGTCTTCGTGATCCCGCTGGCCAACGCGTTCCGGCGCAGCTACGCGCACCGGCTGGCGCCGATGACCCGGCTGATCGAGCGGCTGAAGATCCCGGTGGTGGTGCTCGGCGTCGGCGTGCAGACCGACGTCGACGGCAACCGGGAGTACCTGCGCCCGATCGACGAGCCGGTACGCGCCTTCTGCCGGGCGGTGCTCGACCGTTCGCACAGCATCGGCGTCCGCGGCGAAATCACCGAGGACTACCTGCGCACCCTGGGCTTCTCGGCGGTCGAGCAGATCGGCTGCCCGTCGATGTTCCTGCACGGCGACACCTTCCGGATCGAGAAGACCAAGCCGACGCTGGGTCCGGAGGACCGGATCGCCCTCACCATCTCCCCGTACGTCTCTTCGATGGGACGGATCGTCGCCGACCACCACCGGCGCTACCCGAACCTGCGCTACCTCCCGCAGGACCTGCGTACCCTCGGCACGCTGCTCTACGGCGACGCTCCGGAGCACCGGGGCAAGCGCAGCGACATCCCGCTGCACACCTCGCATCCCCTCTTCGCGGAGGACAAGGTGCGGATGTTCGTCGACCCGTGGACGTGGATGGAGTACCTCTCCGGGTTCGACTTCGCCTTCGGCACCCGGATCCACGGCACCATCACCGCGCTGGTCTCCGGCACCCCCGGGTACCTCTTCGCGCACGACTCGCGCACCCTCGAGCTGGCCCGTTACTTCGGCATCCCGCACCGGGTGATGCGCGACGTCCCCGCCGACGTCGACGCGGCCCGGCTCTACGAGGAGGCCGACTACACCGCGCTCAACGACGGCCACAAGGCCCGCTTCGAGGCGATCACCGGCTTCCTCGCCAAGCACGACCTCGGCCACTCCTTCGCCGACGGGGACAGCGCCGCCCGCTTCGACCAGCGCGTCCGCGAGACCACCTTCCCGCCGGCGGTTCGACCGGCCACCGCGACCGCCGCCGAGGACCTGCTGACCCGGATCCAGTGGCTGCGGGACCAGAACCGGACGCTGCGGGACACCATCGAGACCCACCGCGCCCAGCAGCTGCGCGAGCGGTTGCGCAAGGCGGTCGGCGGCCACGTCCGCCGGATGCTGCGCCGCTGATCCTCGTACGCCTGTTCGACCGGTTGGTAGGATCGGCGGCGTGTCCGACGTCGCGTACCAGCCCTCGATGCTGGACTTCACCGAGCAGGGCCCCAGCCTGGGCCCGCTCGCCGGCCTGCGCCGGCACCAACTGAGCCGGGGCGCCTGGGTCGACCACCTGCCCGGCTGGGTGCGCGGCTCCGACGCGGTGCTCGACACGCTGCTGCGCGACGTGCCGTGGCGGGCCGAGCGCCGCACCATGTACGACGCCGAGGTGGACGTGCCCCGGCTGCTCTGCTGGTACGCCGCCGGGCGCCCGCTGCCGCACGACGTGCTGACCGCGGCCCGGGAGGCGCTGACCCGGCACTACGCACCCGAGCTTGGCGAGCCCTTCGTCACCGCCGGGATGTGCCTCTACCGCACCGGTCGGGACAGCGTCGCCTGGCACGGCGACACGACGGGCCGTTCCGCGCACACCGACACGATGGTCGCCATCGTCTCGTTCGGCTCGCCGCGGCCGCTGCTGCTGCGCCCCCGCGGCGGCGGGGCCAGCCTGCGCTTCCCCCTCGGTCACGGCGACCTGGTGGTGATGGGCGGCTCCTGCCAACGCACCTGGGAACACGCCATCCCCAAGACCGCCCGCCCCGTCGGCCCCCGCGTCAGCGTTCAGTTCCGCCCCACCGACGTAGCCTGACCGGCGGCGTGAGCCGCCGGTCAGCTCCTGCGGGTGCAGGTGGGTCGGTCAGTCGCGGTCGACGAGGTGGCCGACGACGGTGGGGCCGAGCATCACGGCGAAGCCGGAGCCGTCGCGGCGGGGGTCGGCCGGGGGCAGCTCCACCGGGTCGCCGGTGGCGGTCGCACCGACCGGACGCGGGCCGATCCAGGCCACGGTCAGGTCCAGCTCGCCCTTGAGGAGGCGCTGCGCGCGCACCCCGCCGGTCGCCCGCCCCTTCGCCGGGTACGCCGCGAACGGCGTCACCTTCACCGTCGCCCCGGTCGAGGTGACCACCATCGGCTCGCCGTGCCCCGGATCGTCGGTGCGGACCGCGCCGAAGAAGACCACTCGCGCCTCCCCCGGCAGGTTGATGCCCGCCATGCCGCCGCCCTTGACGCCCTGCGGGCGGACCACGGACGCGGCGAAGCGCAGCAACGACGCCTCCGAGGAGATGAAGGCGAGAGTCTCCCCGCCGTCGGTGAGCCAGGTCGCCCCGACCACCTCGTCGCCGTCCCGCAGCGAGATCACCTCGAACTCGTCGGAGCGGACCGGCCACTCCGGCGCGCAGACCTTGACCACACCCTGCCGGGTGCCCAGGGCCAGCCCCGGCGAGCCCTCGGCGGACGGACCCAGCGGCGCCAGACCGACCACCTTCTCCCCCGGCTCCAGCGGCACCAGCTCGGCGGCCGACATGCCGCCGCGCAGCGACACCGTGCCCGACTGCTCGGGCAGCACCGGCAGCGGCAGCACGTCGATCTTGAACGCCCGCCCGGCGCTGGTCACCAGGAGCACCCGGCCCCGTGCCGTGGAGTGGACGACGGCGCGTACCGCGTCGTGCTTGACCCGACCGCTGCGCCGCCGCCCCTCGGCGGCCTCCTCCGACTCGGCCGCGGTGCGGGCGACCAGCCCGGTCGCGGAGAGGATCACCTGGCACGGGTCGTCGGCGACCTCGAGGGGCCCGGCCGGCGCGGAGGCGGCGAGCACCTCCTTGAGGTCGCCGTCGACCAGCTTGGTCCGGCGCGGGGCGCCGAACTGCTTGACCACGGCGGCCAGCTCGTCGGAGACCAGCTTCCGCAGCACCTTGGCGTCGTCGAGGATGGTGGAGAGCTCGGCGATCTCGCCACGCAGCTTCTCCTGCTCGGCCTCCAGCTCGATCCGGTCGTACTTGGTCAGCCGGCGCAGCGGAGTGTCCAGGATGTAGGTGGCCTGGATGTCGGAGAGCTTGAACTGGCGCATCAGGCCGTCCTTGGCGGCCTGGGCGTCGTCGCTGCCCCGGATCAGCCGGACCACCTTGTCGATGTCGAGCAGGGCGATCAGCAGTCCGTCGACCAGGTGCAGCCGCTCCTCGCGCTTGCGGCGCCGGTAGGAGCTGCGCCGGGTCACCACGTCGTACCGGTGGGCGAGGAAGACCTCCAGCAGCGCCTTCAGCCCCAGGGTCTGCGGCTGGCCGTCGACCAGGACCAGGTTGTTGACGCCGAAGGACTGCTCCAGCGGGGTGAGCCGGTAGAGGTCGGCGAGCAGCGCCTGCGGGTTGACGCCGACCTTGCACTCGATGACCAGCCGGGTGCCGTTCTCCCGGTCGGTCAGGTCCTTGACGTCGGCGATGCCGGTGAGCCGCTTGGTCTTGTTGACCTCGTTGGTGATGGCCGCGATGACCTTCTCCGCGCCGACGCCGTACGGCAGCTCGGTGACGGTGATGGCCTGCCGGCCACGGCTGCCCTCCAGCGGGCCGATCTCGACCTTGCCACGCATCCGGACCACGCCGCGCCCGGTCTCGTACGCCCGGCGCACCTCGTCGAGGCCGAGCAGCAGCCCGCCGGTGGGCAGGTCCGGACCCGGGACGAACTCCATGAGCTTGTCCAGGTCGGCGTCCGGGTGGTTGATCAGCCACCGCGCGGCCTGGACCACCTCGCCGAGGTTGTGCGGGATCATGTTGGTCGCCATCCCGACCGCGATCCCGGACGCGCCGTTGACCAGCAGGTTGGGGAAGGCCGCCGGCAGCACGGTCGGCTGGGTCAGCGAGCCGTCGTAGTTGGGCTCGACGTCGACGGTGTCCTCGCCCAGCTCGCCGACGAGCAGCATCGCCTCGCGGGACATCCGCGCCTCGGTGTACCGGGCGGCGGCCGGCCCGTCGTCCGGCGAGCCGAAGTTGCCGTGCCCGTCGATGAGCGGCGCGTTGAGCGAGAAGTCCTGGGCGAGGCGGACCATCGCGTCGTAGATGGCGGTGTCGCCGTGCGGGTGGTACTTGCCCATCACGTCGCCGACCACCCGGGCCGACTTCACGTGCCCACGGTCCGGGCGGTAGCCCTGCTCGTGCATCGACCAGAGGATCCGCCGGTGCACGGGCTTGAGGCCGTCGCGGGCGTCGGGCAGGGCGCGGGAGTGGATGACCGAGAAGGCGTACTCCAGGTAGGAGTCCGAAACCTCGGTGACCAGCGGGTTGTCGAAGACCCGCGCGCCGGCCTGGTCGAAGGCGGACAGGTCCGCCTTGGCGCGGTCTTCCTTGCGGCGTGCCATCGTTCAGCTCTCTTCGCGACGGTGGGGACGGTTCGGGGTCATGCGTCGATCGCCTCGCGGTCGACCCGGTCGGCCGAGCCGATGAGCCAGTTGCGCCGGGGCTCGACTTTCTCCCCCATCAGCAGCTCGAGGATCCGCTCGGCCGCCTCGACGTCGTCGAGGGTGATCCGGCGGACCGCCCGGGTGGCCGGGTTCATCGTGGTCTCCCAGAGCTCGTCGGCGTCCATCTCGCCGAGACCCTTGAAGCGCGGGATCGGGGTGACGATCTGCTTGCCGGACTTCTCCAGCTTGCGGACCGTCGCCGCCATCTCGGCCTGGGTGTAGGTGTAGACGGTCTGCGGGTTGCGCCCCTTGGTGGTGATCTTGTGCAGGGGCGGCATCGCGGCGTACAGCCGGCCGGCCTCGATCAGCGGGCGCATGTACCGGGCGAAGAGCGTGATCAGCAGGGTCCGGATGTGCGCGCCGTCGACGTCGGCGTCGGCCATGATCAGCACCCGGCCGTAGCGCAGCGCGGAGAGGTCGAAGGTGCGTCCCGAGCCGGCGCCGAGCACCTGCACGATCGCCGCGCACTCGGCGTTGTCCAGCACCTGCTGGAGGTTCGCCTTCTGCACGTTGAGGATCTTGCCGCGGATCGGCAGCAGCGCCTGGTATTCCGAGGAGCGGGCCATCCGGCTGGTGCCGAGCGCGCTGTCCCCCTCCACGATGAACAGCTCGCTGCGGTCCACCCCGGTGGCCCGGCAGTCGACCAGCTTCGCCGGCATCGACGCGCCCTCCAGGGCGGTCTTGCGCCGGGCCGCGTCCTTCTGCTGCTTCTGGGTCAGCCGGACCCGGGCCGCGTCGACGATCTTCTGGAGCACCGTGCGCGCCTCGGCCTTGGTGCGCCGGTCCTCCAGCCAGGCCTTGAGGTGCTGCTCGATCAGGCCCTGGATGACCTTGGTGATGCCGGCGGTGGAGAGCTCGTCCTTGGTCTGCGAGGTGAACTGCGGCTCCGGGAGCCGCACGTGCACCACGGCGGTGATGCCCTCCAGGACGTCGTCCAGGGTGGGCGCGTCCTCCCTGGGGCGGAGCATGCCGCGGGTGTTGCGGGCCGCATCGGCCAGGGTGCGGACCAGGGCTCGCTCGAAGCCCTTGCGGTGGGTGCCGCCGTGCGCGTTGCGGATGGTGTTGGTGAAGCACTCCACCGTGCGCTCGTAACCGGTGCCCCAGCGGAACGCCACCTCGATCTCGGCGCGGCGCTGCACGTTCGACTGCATCACGCCGTTGGCGTCGGCGGCGTTCTCCCGGTACGTCCCCTCGCCGGTGACCAGCAGGGTGCCGGAGACCGGCCGGTCACCGGCCGGGGCGAGGAACTCCACCATGTCGGTCAAACCGTTGGGGAAGTGGAAGCTCTCCTCGGTCGACTCCTCGCCCGTCTCGTCGCGGAGCAGGTAGGCCACGCCGGGGACGAGGAACGCGGTGTTGCGGAGCTTGAGCCGGACGGCCTCGGTGTCCAGCCGGGCGCCAGTCTCGAAGTAGCGGGTGTCGTGCCACCACCGGATCGAGGTGCCGGTGCGCTGGCGGCGCTTCATCGCGCCGACGATCTGCAGGCCGGGGCCGGGGGTGAAGGCCGCGTCGGGGCCGGGGCCGTCGAAGATCCCCGGTACGCCGTGCCGGAACGACATCGCGTGCACCTTGCCGGCGCGGCGGACCGTGACGTCGAACCGCCGGGACAGCGCGTTGACCGCCGAGGCGCCCACCCCGTGCAGGCCGCCGGAGGTCTTGTAGCCCGAGCCGCCGAACTTGCCGCCCGCGTGCAGCCGGGTGAGCACCAGCTCGACGCCGGAGATGCCGGACTTGGCGTGCACGTCGGTGGGGATGCCCCGGCCGTCGTCGTCGACCTGCACCGAGCCGTCGGCGTGCAGGATCACCTCGACCTTGGTCGCGTGACCCGCGACACCCTCGTCGGTGGAGTTGTCGAGGATCTCGTTGACGAGGTGACCCACGCCACGGCTGTCGGTCGAGCCGATGTACATGCCGGGGCGCTTGCGAACGGCGTCCAGGCCCTCGAGGTGGGTCAGGTCGTCGGCCCCGTACAGGGTCTCAGGCTGTGCGGTCAACTGGTCGTACTCCCAGGTCTCGGCGGTGTGGTGCCGCTCACCGACTTGATCGCCACGGGCGGCGCGCCGCAGCGAGCCTAGCCCGGCGCTGTGACAACGCCGTGGCACCGGTCCGGGTACGCCGTTTCGCGTCGCTCCCGCCGGGCCCGCTCCCGGTCGTGGAGCGTACGGCCGCCGGGCGCGGGGAGGGCGTCCGTGGACCACAACGACACACCCGCGCGGCGTCTTCCCGCCCGGCGCGAGCGGCGACGCCGGGGGGGCCGGACGGGTCCCGCCGAGCGCTCAGCCGCGCCGCAGCCGCGGTCGGGCGAAGTCGGCGTTGTCCACGACCAGGTCGGCCCGGCCGACCGGGTCAGCCTCGGCCAGGTAGACCCGCGCGGCGGCGAGGTAGCGGTCCCGGTGCAGCCGTTCGGCCGCCTCGGCGCCCTCCCGGTGGGCGTCCCGGTCCGTCCCCCGGCGCACCGACAGCTCGGCGGGCACCGCCAGCCAGATCCGGTGGTCCCAGAGCTCGTCCAGCTCGGGGCGGAACGCGAAGACCCCGTCGACGACCAGCACCGCGTCCGCGGCGGCGGCCGTGACCACGTCGGTGTGCTCGCGCTGGGTGAGCGGGTCACGCAGGCAGAGCACACAGCGGCCGGTGCCGTCCGGGCCGGCCGGACCCAGCAGCAGGCCGCGGATCGCCGCGAGGTCGAAGGCGTTGCGGTAGTACCCGGGACCGGAGAGCCGGTCGTACTGGTGGCGCTCGCGCCAGGGGCGCTTGAAGTCGTCCAGGCTGGCCCGCAGCACCGGGCGGCCGGCGGCGGCGATCCGCGCGGCGAGCTCGTGCCCGAAGGAGGTCTTGCCGGCGGCGGTGAACCCGTCGACGCCGACCCGCAGGCGACCGGGGCCCAGCGCCAGGATCCGGTCGGTGAGCAGGTCCACCAGGGCCCGCCGCGCCGGCGAGGCCGGCGGCGGCGCCGGCTGTTGCCAGGTGGAGACCGACCGCTGCACGACAGATGCCATCGACCGACCCTATGTCGGGACGTTGACGCCCGTCACACCCCGTGATCCGATCGCCTTCCCAGAGGATCTTTCACATTTCCATCCCTAACGGGCGACCCGGACTGCGAGCTCGCGCGGGAATGGGGGGCGGGGCCGGGGTCAGTGGCGGATCGCCGTGCCGAGCACGTGGGGGGACGCCGGCATCGGGACCTGTGTCGGTGGGAAGCGGAAGCGGTCCAGCTCGACGACGGTGAAGCCGCCGGCGCCGATCGCGCCGACGGTGTCCCGCCCGGTGTGGCAGCCGGCGCAGAACAGCGGCCAGACCGTCGCGTCGACCCACCGCTGCGCCCGGCGCAACCCGGGGGTCTGCGCGACCACGTGCTCGAAGAAGCGCAGCTGCCCACCCGGGCGCAGCACCCGGCGCGCCTCGCGCAGGGCGACCGCCTGGTCGGGTACCGAACAGAGCACCAACGACAGCACCACCGCGTCGGCGGAGGCGTCGGCGGCCGGCAGCGCCTCGGCGAGCCCGGCGACCACGGTGACCGGCACCGGGGCGTCGGCCGCGGCGGCGTGCGCGGCGGCCCGCAGCCGGGGCTCCGGCTCCACCGCCAGTACCTCGCGCACCGTCGGCGGGTAGTGCGGGAACATCCGGCCGTTGCCGGCGCCCACCTCGATCACCCGGCCGGTCAGCCCGGCGACCAGCCGGCGCCGGTGGGCGGCCGCGCCGGCCCGGTCCATGGTCACACTGGCCCGGGCGTAGAGCCGGGCGAACACCGGATGCGAGACGGACATCGGCTCTCCCATCGCCGGGGACGTGGCCCCGGCAGCGTACGGCCAGCGGGCTCAGCCGCGCGCCCCCGGCGCGCCGAGGGCGAGCAGGAGCGCGCCGGCCGGGCCGGCCACCAGGTCGCCGAGGCGCACCTCGTCGAGGACGGCGAGGAAGGCGGCCTGGGCGCGGCGCAGTTCCCCGCGCAGCCGGCAGCCGGCGACCAGCGGACAGGCGGGCTGCTCGCAGGCGATTACCTCGTCGTCGCCCTCGAAGGCCCGGACGACCTGGCCGACGGTGAGCTCACCGGCGCGTTCGGCGAACGCCACCCCGCCGGAGCGCCCCCGGACGGTGCGCAGGACCCCGATCCGCTGGAGCCGCTGGACGACCTTCGCCACGTGGCTGCGCGGCAACGCGAGCTGGGTGGCCAGCTCGTCCACCGTGGTGCGTGCGGGGGACGCGGCGGTCAGCATGGCGATCCGCAGGGCCATGTCGGTGGACCGGTTGAGCTTCACCGCACCGACCCTAGCCAGCGCGAACGGCCCGCGACACGGGCCGATGAGCCGGTCCGTGGGTGTGATCCGGGCGACCCCGGACCCGGGACCTTGGACCCTGAAGAGGTATTTCAGACTCCTGTTCAGTGGGGATCGACCCACCGATCCCCGAAGGAGTAATCGTGCTCTCGGAATCCTCAGCTGCAGTGGTGACGGCGACCCTGCCCGCCGTGCAGGCCCACGGCGAGGCGATCACCGGACGCTTCTACCAGCGGATGTTCGACGCGCATCCGGAGCTGCTGAACCTCTTCAACCGCGGCAACCAGGCCACCGGTCAGCAGCAGGCGGCGCTGGCGGCCGCGGTGGCCGCGTACGCCTCGCACCTGACCGGGGGCAGTACCGTGCCGTGGGGCCCCATCCTGGACCGGATCGCGCACAAGCACGCCTCGCTCGGCATCACCGCGACCCAGTACCCGATCGTCGGCCGGCACCTGCTCGCCGCCGTCGGCGAGGTGCTCGGCGACGCGGTCACGCCCGAGGTGGCCGCCGCCTGGGACGAGGTGTACTGGCTGCTGGCCTGCGAGCTGATCGCCCGGGAGGCCCGGCTGTACGCCGCGGCCGGCGTACCGGCGGACGGCGCGGTGTGGCGGGACTGGCGGGTGACCGGCCGGGTCCGGGAGACCACGGAGGTCGTCTCGCTCATCCTCGTCCCGGCCGACGGTGGCGCGGCGCCCGGCTTCACCCCCGGGCAGTACACCTCGGTCGCCGTCGACCTGGACGGCGACCGCGGCCAGCAGATCCGCCAGTACAGCCTCTCCGGCCGCCCGGGCGCCGATCAGTGGAGAATCACCGTCAAGCGGGTCCGTGGCACCGGCGGAGCGCCCGACGGACTGGTCTCCGGCTTCCTGCACGACCGGGTGGCCGTCGGGGACGTCCTGCGGCTAAGCCCGCCCTTCGGCGAGGTCAGCGCGGTCGCCGGCGACGGCCCGTTGCTGCTGGTCAGCGCCGGCATCGGGCTCACCCCGGCGATGGCCGCGCTGGAGCACCTGGCGGCCACCGAGCCGCAGCGCCCGGTGGTGCTGGTGCACGCCGACCGGGCCGGCGCCGCGCACGCGCTGCGCGACGCGCTCCCCCGGCTCCAGGAAAACCTGCCCCGGCTGCGGCTCGACCTCTGGTACGAGGACGCCGCCGGCGGGGAACTGGCCGGGCTGATGGCGCAGGTCAGCGCCGGCCGGGTCGACCCGGAGCTGATCCCGCTCTCCCCCGACGCGCACGTGCACCTCTGCGGGCCGCTGCCGTTCATGAACGCGGTCCGGGGCGGCCTGCTGCGCCGGGGCGTACCGGTGGACCGGATCGCGTACGAGGTGTTCGGACCGGGCATGCTGCGCGACGGGCGCTGACCCACCGCCGGACGGCCGATGCGCGCCGGCCGTCCGGCCCCGCTCCCGCTTCCCGCACGAATCTCCACAGCCGACGATCGGCTCGGGCCGGAGAAGTCGATGATCTACAGGTTAGGAGGCGGGGGCGGGGGTAGGAGTTGCTCATGCGCGTCCTTGGAATAAACGCGATCTTCCACGACCCCGCGGCCGCCCTGGTGGTCGACGGGACGGTGGTGGCCGCCGCAGAAGAGGAGCGGTTCAGCCGCCGCAAGCACGGCAAGCGCCCCGTGCCGTTCTCCGCCTGGGAGCTGCCCGAACTGTCCGCCGCCTGGTGCCTGGCCAGCGCGGGGATCGACGTCGACAGCCTCGACGCGGTCGCGTACTCGTTCGACCCCCGCCTCTGCCGGGACGCCGCTGACCTGGGCCTCAGCGACCCGTGGGACTGGCTGCGCGTCGACTACGCCAGGCGAGCCCCGCAGTTCCTCGCCGCCGCCCTGCCCGGCCTGGACCCGGAGAAGGTTCGGTTCGTGCCGCACCACGTGGCGCACGCCGCCTCCGCCGGGCTGGCCGCCCCGCCGGCCGGCGACGACACCGCCGTGCTGGTGCTCGACGGGCGCGGCGAGGTGGCCAGCCACCTGTCCGGCGTCTACCGTGACGGACAGTTGTCGTCGCTGTACTCACAGGAGCTGCCGCACTCGCTCGGCCTGCTCTACGAGGACCTCACCCGGCACCTGGGCTTCCTGCACTCCAGTGACGAGTACAAGGTGATGGCGCTGGCCTCGTACGGCGAGCCGAGGCACCTCGGCCTGCTACGCGAGCTCGTGCGGGTGACCCCCGAGGGCGGCTTCCACGTCGACCGGATCGACTGGGCCAGCATGGCCAAGCCGGCCACCGCCGGCGGCGAGCTGACCGAGGAGCACGCGGACCTCGCCGCCAGCGTGCAGGCCCGGCTGGAGGAGGTCGTCCTCGACCTGTCCCGCTGGCTTTACGACGCCTCCGGCGGGGCGTCCACCCTGGCCATGGCCGGCGGAGTGGCGCTCAACTGCGTGGCGAACGCCCGGATCGCCGCCGAGGGACCGTACCGGGACGTCTGGGTGCAGCCGGCGGCCGGCGACTCGGGGACCGCGCTCGGCGCGGCCCTGCACGTGGCCGGCGCGCTCGGCGACCGGTCCACCCCGATGGCCGGAGCCGACCTGGGCCGGGGCTGGTCGGACGAGGAACTGGAGGCGGAGCTGCGCCGGGCCGCGCTGCCGTACACCCGGCCGGCGTCGATCGCCGCCGAGGCGGCCCGGGTCCTTGCCGACAACGGCATCGTCGCCTGGTACCAGGGCCGCAGCGAGTACGGCCCGCGCGCGCTGGGCCACCGGTCGCTGCTCGCCCATCCCGGCGACCCGGCGACCACCGCCCGGATGAACGACGTCAAGGGCCGGGAGCAGTTCCGTCCGATCGCCCCGATGGTCCGCGCGGAGCGCTTCGCGGAGATCTTCGAGGGGGTCTACCCCAGCCCGTACATGCTCTTCGTGCACCGGGTGAAGCCGCACTGGCGGGACCGGATCCCGGCCGTCACGCACGTCGACGGCACCGCCCGGGTGCAGACCGTGCACACCGACACCGAGCCGGTGGTGGCCGAGCTGCTGGCCGAATTCGAGCGGCGCACCGGGCTGCCGGTGGTGGTCAACACCTCGCTGAACACCGCCGGGCGGCCCATGGTGGACACCCCCCGCGAGGCGATGGAGCTGTTCGGCTCGGCCCCGGTGGACCTGCTCGCCCTCGGTCCGTTCGCGGTGCACCGCCGGTCGCTGGCCGGTGACCGATGATCAGCATCGTGGTGCCGACGCTCGGCCGGCCGAGCCTGACGGCGCTGCTGGAGGCCCTCGCCGGTCAGCTCGGAGAGCTGTCCGAGGTGGAGCTGCTGCTGGTGGACGACCGGCGCGACGACACCGGGGAGTTCGCGGTACCGGGGGCACTGGCCGCGTACACGAAGGTGCTCACCGGGCGCGGCGCGGGCCCGGCGGCCGCCCGCAACCTCGGCTGGCGCGCGGCCCGGGGATCCTGGGTGGTCTTCCTCGACGACGACGTGCTGCCGGCGCCGGACTGGTGCCGGCGGCTGGTCGCCGACCTGGCGGCGGCCGGTGACGCCGGCGGGGTGCAGGGCGTGGTCGAGGTGCCGCTGCCCGCGGACCGGCGACCCACCGACTGGGAGCGCGGCACCGCCGGCCTGGCCGAGGGGAACTGGATCACCGCGGACATGGCCTACCGGCGCGCGGCGCTGGCCACCGTCGGCGGCTTCGACGAGCGCTTCCCGCGGGCCTACCGGGAGGACGCCGAGCTGGCACACCGGGTCCGGCGCGCCGGTTGGCGGCTGGTCCGCGGCCACCGCCGGGTGACCCATCCGGTACGCCCCGAGGACCGCTGGGTCAGCCTGCGCACCCAACGGGGCAACGCCGACGACGCCCTGCTGCGCCGGCTGTACGGCCCGACCTGGCGGTCCGATCTGGAGCTTCCGCCGGGCCGGCGGCCCCGGCACGTGGCGGTAACCGCGGCGGCCGCCCTCGCGCTGGCCGCCGCCGCGCTGCGCGCCCTGGACCGTCCGGGGCCGCGCCGGCGGGCGTTCGGGCTCGTCGGCGGCGCCGCCGCGCTGGCCTGGGCGGCCGGCACCGCCGAGTTCGCCCGGGCCCGGATCGCGCCCGGCCCGCGCACCGCCGACGAGGTCGGCACCATGCTGGTGACCAGCGCGCTGATCCCGCCCCTCGCCGTTGCCGGATGGGTCCGTGGCTGGTGGCGTGCCCGGGCGGTGCCCGCCGGATCGGTGGTCACGGGCGGGCGGCCGGGGGCAAGCTGATGTTTACTTCTCCGGCCCGGGGCAACTGGTCCGCCATGGCTCGTCCGGTCCTCTTCGACGCGGTGCTGCTGGACCGCGACGGCACGCTGATCGAGGACGTGCCCTACAACGGCGACCCGGAGAAGGTCCGCCCGCTGCCGGGCGCGCGAGCGGCGCTGGACCGGCTGCGGGCGGCCGGTCTCCGGCTGGCCGTGGTGACCAACCAGTCCGGCCTGGCGCGGGGCTACTTCACCGAGGCCGACATGCGGGCGGTGCACGCCCGGGTCGAGGAGCTGCTCGGCCCCTTCGACGACTGGCGGATCTGCCCGCACGACGACACGGACGGCTGCGCCTGCCGGAAGCCGGCTCCGGGGCTGGTGCACGCCGCCGCCGCGGCGCTCGGCACCATGCCCGCCCGTTGCGTCATGGTCGGCGACATCGGCCGGGACATGGCCGCCGCGCTCGCCGCCGGCGCGACCGGCATCCTGGTGCCCACCCCGGTCACCCGCCCCGAGGAGGTGGCCGCCGCGCCGGCCGTGGCCCGGGACCTGCCGGCGGCGGTGGACGAGATCCTGCGCCGGCAGCACGCCGTCCAGCCCGCCGTCGCGCGCGCGGGGCGGGCCGGCACCGTGCTGGTGGTGCGCAGCGACTCGGCCGGGGACGTGCTGGTCACCGGCCCGGGGATCCGCGCCGTGGCCGCCGGGGCGGAGCGCGTCGTGCTGCTCTGCGGACCGCGCGGCCGGGCCGCCGCCGAGCTGCTGCCCGGCGTCGACGAGCTGATCGAGTGGCCTTTGCCCTGGATCGACGGCTCCCCCGACCCGGTGGACCCCGACGACATCCGCCGGCTCACCGCCCGGCTCGCCGAGGTCGGGGCGGACGAGGCCGTCGTCTTCACCTCCTTCCACCAGTCGCCGCTCCCACTGGCGCTGCTGCTGCGGCTGGCCGGCGTGCCCCGGATCAGCGCGATCAGCGACGACTACCCGGGCTCCCTGCTCGACGTCCGGCACCGGGTGCCGGTCGGCGTGCCGGAGCCGGAGCGGGCGCTCTCGCTGGCCGCCGTGGCCGGCTTCGGGTTGCCCGCCGACGACGAGCCGCGCCTGCGGCTGCGCGCCGACCTGGCCGCTCCCGCCGCGCCGGCCGGGGTCACCGGCAGCGCCGGCTCCGGCGTCGCGACGACCGCCGCCGGTACCGGCCGGGCGGGTGCGCTCACGGCCGCCGGCCCAGCGGCGGAACCGGTGTCGGGCGACTACGTCGTGGTCCATCCCGGCTCGTCCGTGCCGGCCCGGGCCTGCCCGGCCGACCGCTGCGCCGACATCGTCGCCGCCCTCGTCGCCGACGGGCACCGGGTGGTCGTCACCGGTGGACCCGACGAGCGGGAACTCACCGCCCGCGTCGCGGCCCCCGGCGGCATCGACCTCGGCGGCGCGACCGACCTGGCCGGGCTCGCCCGGATCCTCACCGGGGCCCGCTGCCTGGTGGTCGGCAACACCGGCCCGGCGCACCTGGCGGCGGCCGTCGGCACCCCGGTGGTCAGCCTCTTCGCCCCAACCGTCTCCTTTGGACAGTGGGGACCCTACCGGGTGCCCATCGTCCGGCTCGGCGACGCCGGGGCCGCCTGCCGGGACACCCGGGCGGCGGTCTGCCCGGTCGCCGGGCACCCCTGCCTGACCGGCGTCGACCCGGCCGAGGTGGCCGCGGCCGTCCGCCTCCTCGCACCGCCCGCGCCCACCTGAGCCCCTGTCCGTCCCGGCCCCCGACCAGCGCGATCGCGAGGAGAGGCATGAACGTTCTGCTCTGGCACGTGCACGGCTCCTGGACCACGTCCTTCGTGCACGGCAGGCACCGGTACCTGGTGCCGGTCACCCCCGACCGCGGCCCGTACGGCCTCGGCCGGGCCCGGACCTACCCGTGGCCGGACGGCGCCGTCGAGGTGACCCCGGAGGAGCTCGCCCGAGCCGACGTGGACCTGGTCATCCTGCAACGCCCGGAGGAGCTGGAGCTGGCCGAGCAGTGGCTGGGCCGGCGGCCCGGCCGGGACCTGCCGGCGATCTACGTCGAGCACAACACCCCCAAGGGCGACGTGCCGAACACCCGACACCCGATGGCCGACCGCGACGACCTGCTGATCGCCCACGTCACGCACTTCAACGAGCTGTTCTGGGACAACGGCGGCACCCGCACCACCGTCATCGACCACGGCATCGTGCCGCCCCGGGTCGAATGGACCGGGGACCTCGACCGGCTCGCCGTGGTCACCAACGAACCGGTGCGCCGCTGGCGGGTCACCGGCACCGACCTGCTGCCCCGGTTCGCCGAGATCGCCCCGCTGGACGTGTACGGAATGGGGGTGGCCGGCCTGCCGGAGGCGCTCACCGCGACCGGCGCCACCCTGACCCACCCGGTCACCGGGCACGACGACCTGCCGCAGGACCGGATGCACGCGGAGGTCGCCCGGCGGCGGGCGTACCTGCACCTGTGCCGCTGGACGTCGCTGGGGCTCAGCCTCATCGAGGCGATGACCATGGGCATGCCGGTGATCGCGCTCGCCACCACGGCGGCGGTGGACGCCGTACCGCCCGGCGCGGGGGTGCTCTCCACCCGGGTGGACACGCTGGTCGAGGCGGCCCGCTGGCTCGTCGAGGACCGCGACGCGGCGTACCGGCTGGGGGCGCGGGCGCGGGAGGTCGCCAAGGAACGCTTCGGGCTCGACCGGTTCCTCGCTGACTGGGACCGGCTGATGGAGGAGGAAACATGCGCATCGCGATGATCTCGGAGCACGCCAGCCCGCTCGCCGCCCTCGGCGAGGAGGACGCGGGCGGGCAGAACACGCACGTGGCGGAACTCGCGGCCGCGCTGGTCGGCGAGGGCCACGACGTGCGCGTCTACACCCGCCGGGACTCCGCCACGCTGGGCGAGTCGGTGTCCACCGCGGACGGCTACCAGGTGTGCCACGTGCCCGCCGGGCCCGCCCAGCGGGTGCCCAAGGACGAACTGCTGCCGTACATGGGCGAGTTCGGCCGGTGGCTGGCCGACCGGTGGCGGCGCGGCGACTGGACGCCCGACGTGGCGCACGCGCACTTCTGGATGAGCGGCCTGGCCACCGTGCACGCCGGCCGGCGCGCCGGGGTGCCGACGGTACTGACGTACCACGCGCTCGGCACGGTCAAGCGCCGCCACCAAGGGGCACAGGACACCAGTCCACCAGGGCGGATCGGCTATGAACGGGCGCTGGGCCGGGCCGTCGACCGGGTCATCGTGCAGTGCGAGGACGAGGTCGCCGAGCTGGTCCGCCTCGGCGTACCCCGGACCCGGATGGCGCTGGTCCCGTCCGGCGTGAACCAGGCCGTGTTCCGCCCGGACGGCCCGGTCGCCCCGCGCGACCCGGCCCGCGCGCGCATCCTCACCGTCGGCCGGATGGTGGAACGCAAGGGCTTCCTGGAGGTGGTCCGGGCGCTGCCGGCCGTGCCGGACGCCGAGTGCGTGGTCGTCGGCGGGCCGCCCGCCGAGCTGCTGGCCGCCGACTTCTTCGCCCGCCGGCTGTCGGCGCTGGCCGAGTCGTGCGGCGTGGCCGACCGGGTCAGGCTGGTCGGCGGGGTGCCGCGCGAGGAGATGGCCTGCTGGTACCGGTCGGCCGACGTGCTGGTCGCCGCCCCCTGGTACGAACCGTTCGGGCTCACCCCGCTGGAGGGGATGGCCTGCGGGGTGCCGGTGATCGGCACGAACGTCGGGGGCATCGCCGACACCGTCATCGACGGGCTCACCGGTGACCTGGTCCCGCCCCGCGACCCGCGGGCGCTCGGCACCGCGATCCGCCGGCTGCTCGCGGACAAGGTCCGCCGCTTCGCGTACGCCACGGCGGCGCTGGACCGGATCCGCAGCCGGTACTCCTGGAAGCGCTGCGCCGAGCAGCTCGGCGCGGTGTACGCCACGGTCGCCACGATCGCCCGCCCCGCCCCGGCGGTGGCCTGATGACCGGGCAGCTCTCCACCCTCGACGCGCACCTGTCCGGGCTGGCCGCCGCGCTGCTGCCGTACCGCCGGGAGGCCGAGCGGCTGGCCGCCTGGGGCACCGAGTTGGCCTGGACTCTCGCCCGGGGCGGGCGGCTGCTGGTCGCCGGCAACGGCGGCAGCGCCGCCGAGGCCCAACACCTCACCGCCGAACTCGTCGGCAAACTCCGCGACGACCGCGAACCCCTCTCCGCCATCGCCCTGCACGCCGAAACCTCCGCCCTCACCGCCATCGGCAACGACTACGGCTACGACCAAATCTTCGCCCGCCAGGTCCGCGCCCACGGCCGCCCCCACGACATCCTCCTGCTCATGTCCACCAGCGGCACCAGCACCAACCTCCTCACCGCCGCCCACGCCGCCCACGACACCGGCCTACGCTGCTGGGCCTTCACCGGCCCCACCCCCAACCCCCTCGCCGAGCTCTGCCACGACGTGCTGGCGGTGCCGTCGCCGGACAGCCAGGTGGTGCAGGAGCTGCACCTGGTCGCCACGCACCTGCTCTGCGAGTACGTCGACCAGACGCTGCCGCTGGTCCGGCAGCTCCCGACGATGTCCACCCCGGCGCCCCGGACGGCGCCCCTCGCCCCGTGGGGCGTCCAGGGCGGGTCGCGGAGCGGTCCGGACGGCGCCGGGTGGGCCGGCCCGGTCCTGGCCGGGGTGGGGACCGGGCGGCCCGGGCCCGGGCGCAACGGGCACGGGTCCACCGGCACCGGGTGGGTGGCATCGTGAGCGGGCCGCTCGTGGTGGTCGGCGACGCCCTGCTGGACCGGGACGTCGCCGGCGCGGTCAGCCGGGTCTGCCCGGACGCCCCCGTGCCGGTGCTGGACGAACGCTCCGCCACCGACCGGCCCGGCGGCGCCGGCCTGGCCGCCCTGCTCGCGGCGGCCCAGGACAGCGAGGTCGCGCTGGTCACCGCGCTCGCCGACGACGCCGGCGGCGGGCGGCTGGCCGAGCTGCTCGCCGCGGCCGGGGTCGAGGTGTATCCGCTGCACCTGCCCGGCGCGACCGCCGAGAAGATCCGGCTGCGCGCCGGTGGGCAGACCCTGCTACGGCTGGACCGGGGCGGCGACCCGCAGCCGCCCGGTGAGCCGTCCGCGGCGACGCTGGCCGTGCTCGCCCGGGCCCGGGCGATCCTGGTCAGCGACTACGGTCGCGGGCTGGTCCGGCAGCCGACGCTGCGGGCGGCGCTGGCCGAGGCGTCCGCCCCGGTGGTCTGGGACCCGCACCCGCGCGGCCCGGCGGCCGTGGCCGGCGCCCGGCTCACCACCCCGAACCTCGCCGAGCTGCGCCAGCTCACGGGAGACGCGGGCGGCGGCTCGGCGCTGTCCACGGCCACCCGGGCCGGGCACGAGCTGCGCCGGCGGTGGCGGGTCGGCGCGGTCGCGGTGACCCTGGGCGCCGACGGCGCGGTGCTCTGCCACGCCGGCAGCACCCCGCTGGTCGTGCCGCCACCCGCCACCGTGGACCGCGTCGAGGACACCTGTGGCGCCGGGGACCGGTTCGCCGCCACCGCCGCCTTGGCGCTCGGCGGCGGCGCGCTGGTCTCCGAGGCGGTCGGCGAGGCGATCGCCGCCGCGTCCGCGTACGTCGCCGCAGGCGGGGCGGCCGGCCTGCACCGGCAGGAGGACCGGCGGCCGGCGCTGGCCGCCGCGCGCACCGCCGAGGAGCTGGTTTCGCGGGTACGCGCCGACGGCGGCACCGTGGTCGCCACCGGCGGTTGCTTCGACATCCTGCATGCCGGGCACGTCGCCACCCTCCAGGCGGCCCGCCGCCTCGGCGACTGCCTGGTGGTCTGCCTGAACTCCGACCACAGCGTCCGCGGGCTGAAGGGCCCGGAGCGCCCGGTCAACCCGGAGGCCGACCGGGCCCGGCTGCTGGCGGCGCTGGACTGCGTCGACGCGGTGGCAGTCTTCGACGAGCCCACCCCGCACCAGGTGCTGGCCCGCCTCCGCCCCGACGTCTGGGTCAAGGGCGGTGACTACGCGGGCGAGAACGGCCCCGACCTGCCCGAGACCGAGCTGGTCCAGCGCTGGGGCGGCCGAGTCGTCACGGTCCCCTACCTGGCCGGCCGGTCCACCACCGGCACCATCTCCGCCGCGCGCCAGCGCGGCCTCCACCTCGTCAAGGGAGCGGTATGAGCAGGGACATGAACGGTAGGGCGATCCTCGTCACCGGCGGGTCGAGCGGCCTCGGCGCGGCGGTGGTGACCGCGGTGGCCAAGGCCGGCGGCCGGCCGTACGTGCTGGACCGACAGGCGCCAGCCGAGGGGGTGCCCTGGGTCGAGTGCGACCTGGCCGACACCCGAGCCGCCGAGGCGGCCACCCGACAGCTCGCCGAGCAGGCCGGCGGCCTCGACGGGGTGGTCACCGCGGCCGGCATGGACGTGCCCGGCCGGCTCGCCGACGTGCCGGGCGAGACCTGGGACCGGATCGTGGCGATCAACCTGCTCGGCACCGCGGCGGTGATCCGGGCGGCGGTGCCGCACCTGGAACGCTCGCATGGCACGGTGGTGACCGTGGCGTCCACGCTGGGCGTCAAGGCGGTCAGCGACGCCACCGCGTACTGCGCGGCGAAGTTCGGGGTGGTCGGCTTCACCCGGGCGCTCGCCGCCGAACTGGCCGGAAAGGTGGGCGTGACGCTGCTGATCCCAGGCGGAATGCGGACGGCGTTCTTCGACGACCGGGACGAGAAGTACAAGCCCGGACCGGACGCGATCCTCAACGACCCGGCCGACACCGCCGAGGCGGTGCTGTTCGCCCTCGCCCAGCCGCCCGGCTGCGCGGTACGGGAACTGGTGGTCTGCGCGGAGCAGGAGTCGTCGTACCCGTGATCCTGGTCCTTCGGGCGCTCGGCGTCGGCGACCTGGCCACCGGGGTGCCGGCGCTGCGGGCGCTGCGGGCCGCGTACCCGGGCAAGGAGCTGGCGCTGGTCGCGCCGCGCTGGTTGTCCCCGCTGGTCGAGCTGGTCGGCGGGGTGGACCGGCTGGTCGAGGCGGACGGGCTGGGCCGGTTGGCCTGGCCCGGCCCGTCGCCGGAGCTGGCGGTGAACCTGCACGGCCGGGGGCCGCAGTCGCACCGGAGGCTGGCCGGGACGCGGCCGCGCCGGCTGCTCGCCTTCGCCAACGCCGAGGCCGGGCACCACGACGGCCCGGACTGGCGGGCCGAGGAGCACGAGATCGACCGCTGGTGCCGGCTGCTGGCCTGGTACGGCATCCCCGCCGACCGCACCGACCTGGCGCTGCGCCGGCCGGCGCCCGGGCGGTTGCCGACCGGGGTGAGCGTCGTGCACCCGGGCGCGAAGGCGACCCAGCGGCGCTGGCCGCCGGCCCGGTTCGCCGCGGTGGCCCGGGAACTGACCGACCGGGGTCACCGGGTGGTGGTGACCGGCACGCCCGGTGAACGGGGTATCGCCGAAGAGGTGGCCCGGCGGGCCGGGCTGCCCGCCGACGCGGTGCTGGCCGGGGCGACCGACCTCGGTGAGCTGGCCGCGCTGGTGGCCCACGCCCGGCTGGTGGTCAGCGGCGACACCGGAATCGGCCACCTCGCCACCGGCTACGCCACCCCGTCGGTGCTGCTGTTCGGGCCGGTGCCGCCAGCACAGTGGGGGCCGCCGCCGGACCGGCCGTGGCACCAGGCGCTCTGGGTGGGGCCGCGCCGGCCGGCCGACGACGACGGGCCGCACCCGGCACTCGCGGCGTTGGACGTGCCGGCCGTGCTCGCCGCCGTCGAGCGCAGCCTGCGGGTACGGCGGACAGCCGCGCCCGCACCCCTGCTACCCGCCGGTAGCTTGCGGTCGTAGGCTGGGCCGGTGAGCGGGGAGCCGGAGTACACCCAGGAGTTCATCGACGTCGACGGCGCCCGGATCGGGGTGCAGACGTACCCGGACCCGGCGGGCGTGCCGGACGCGCCGGTCGTGCTGATCTGGCCGGCGATGGGCGTGCGGGCCCGCTACTACCGGCCGTTCGCCGCCGCGCTGCACGCCGCCGGCCTCAGCGTCGTCGTGGTCGACCTGCGGGGCACCGGCGAGAGCACCCCCGCCCCCGGGCGCTCCTGCCGGTACGGCTACGCCGAGCTGGCCGGCGACATCGCCGCCGTGCTCGCCGCGCTCAAGCCGCGGCTGGACGGGCGGACCCGGGTGCTGCTCGGGCACTCCCTCGGTGGGCAGGTGGCGGTGCTGCACCAGGCGCTGCACGACGCGGACGCCGTCGACGGGCTCGCCCTGGTCGCCGTCGGCCTGCCGTGGTGGCGCGGCTACCCGGGCCGGCGCGGCTGGGGCGTGCTGCCGTACACCCAGGGGATCGCGGCCATCGCCCGGCTGCTCGGCGTCTGGCCGGGCTGGGGGTTCGGCGGCCGGCAGGCGCGCGGGGTGATCCGGGACTGGGCGTACACCGCGCGGACCGGCCGCTTCCCCCGCCTCGACGGGGTGGACGCCGAGTCGGCCGTCCGGTCGGTACGGACCCCGGTCCTGGCGGTCAGCGTCGACGACGACCAGTACACCCCGCACGCCACGCTGGACCACCTCTGCGCCAAGCTCACCGCCGCCCCGGTCACCCGGCACCGGTACACCGTGGCGGAGGCGGGCGCGCCGCTGGACCACTTCACCTGGGTCCGCGCCGCGGCCCCGCTGGCCGCCCGGGTCGCCGGGTTCGCCGCCGCCCTGCCCCGGCGGTAGACCGCGGCCGCCGCCCGGCGCGACCCGAACCGCTCAGATGCCCGGCCGACCGGAGGCATAGCGGCCCGGATGGTGGGTAACCGGCAGCGCCCGAAACATGGCGGAGGGGGATGCAGATGTCAGAACGGCACACCGCACTGCGCTCGATGCACGACCTGGGCCTGGCGGCCTGGTTCGGCGGCTCGCTGATGGGAGCCCTCGGCGTAAACGGCGCGGCGGGAAAGATCAACGATTCGACGCAGCGGCTGCCGGTCGCTTCGGCGGGCTGGGCCCGATGGACCCCGGTGAACGCCGCGGCCATCGGCGCCCACCTGGCCGGCTCCGTCGGCGAACTGGTCACGGAGAGCCCACGCGTCGCCGCCCAGTCCGGGGTGGCGAAGACGAGCACGCTGAAGACGGCACTCACCGTCGGCGCGCTCGCGGTGACCGGCTACAGCCGGCTGCTCGGCATGCGGCTGGAGAAGGCGGGCAACCCGCCCGTCGAGGGGATTACCGAGCCGAGCTACCAGACACCGGCGAACGTCGCCTCCTGCCAGCGCCAGATGAAGGCGCTGCAGTGGGCGGTCCCGGCACTGACCGGGGCGCTGGTGGTGGTCACCGCGTACATGAGCGAGCAGCAGAAGGCGGGACAGGTGTTCCGGGGGATGCTCGGCCGGGCCGGTGGCGTGTTGGCCGCGCCGACGGCGATGGGCGTGATTGCGGCGATGGGCGCGGGCAAGCGGAACAGGAGGATGGGCAAGCGGAGCACGAAGATGGGCAAGCAGAGCACGGGGATGGGCGCGGGCAAGCGGAACATGGCGATGTCCGGTCGCTGACCCGCCGACCGGCCGGCGACCTGCCCCCGGGGTGGGTCGCCGGCCGACCGGCACCGGAACGGGCAACGGCCCGACCGCACCAGGCGGTCGGGCCGTCGTCGGGTACGTCAAGGGACGCCGCTCAGGAGCCGGTGCCGTCCTCCCCCGGCGTCCCCATCGCGGACGGCTCCGGCACGGTCTCCGGCGCGGGCGGCTCCGCCACCCGGTGACCGGTGTCGTCCACCAGGCCGGGCGCCATGCTGCCGCCGTGCGCCTCCTCGGCCTCCCGGGTCGCCCGGGGGTCCCGGTCGTCGGGCCGGCCCGTCGTCGCCTCGTCCCGCTCGCTCACGCGCTCCCCTTCCGTCGTGCCTCGGCACCGCCGGTACCCGGCCCGGCGGCCGGGAAACCCGCCCCGCCGGTCAGGCGCCGGAAGCGCGCGCGGCGGCGGCCCGCTCCGGGGTCGGTGCGACGCCGAGCAGGTCGGCGAGCCGGGCGGCGTCGCGCGGGGCCTGGTCACCGCAGCAGTTGTTCATCAGCACGTGCAGCTCGGCGCACTGGTCGGCCAGCTCGGCCAGCAGCACCGACCAGCGGCGCAGCTCCTGCTCGCCGTAGGCGTACCGGAACTTGTCCTGTTTGTCGCCGCTCTCCCAGGCGGTGCTGTGCCCGTGGAACCGGACGACGGCGAGGTCGGCGGTGGCGACCAGGATCGGCGGCACCGACGAGGCGTACCCCTGCGGCATGTCGACGCAGACGTAGGTCAGCCCGTGCTCACGCAGGAAGGTCACGGTGTCCACGACGGCGTCCTCGGCGAACCAGGAGGCGTGCCGCAGCTCGACGCCGACCCGCCAGGGCCGGCACCGCCGGGCCGCCTCGACGATCCGCCGCTTCGCCGCCTCGCCGCGGGCCAGCCAGGGCGGGAACTGGAGCAGCACGGCGCCGAGCCGGTCCGCCGCCGCGATCGGCGCCAGCGCCGCCCGGAACCGGTCCCAGAGCTCGTCGTACGCCCCGGCGGGCAGGTCCCGCCAGCGGATCCGGCTCGGGACGCCAGCCGGGCGCAGGTCCCGTGGCAGCGCCGCCACCGGCGTGTGGTGGCCGGTGAAGAGGCCGAACGCCTTGACGTCGAAGGTGAAGCCGGGCGGGGTGGCCGCCACCCAGCCGGCGGTGGTCTCCGGCAGCGGAATCGCGTAGTAGGAGGTGTCCGCCTCCACCAGCCCGAACCGCTCCGCGTACCAGCCGAGCCGGCCGGCCGGGGTGTTGACCGCCCGCGGGTACCAGCCCGAGCGCAGCAGCAGCTGGTCGGCCCAGGACGAGGTTCCCACCTTCACTACACCCATGTAATTCAGTGCACCCCGGTCCGGGCGGATCGGCAACCCGTGGCGACGCGCCGCGGTCCCCGGTGGAGCTGCCCGGGACTGTCGGTGGCCGGTCATATCGTGGTCCCAGTCGTCAACGAAGGGCGGGCATCATGAGCGTCTCCGACCAGGTCGTCACCGGTGAGCGGGCGGATCTGCTCGCCACGCTGCGGCGACACCGCGGCTTCCTCCGGCAGACCGTCGACGGCCTGACCGACGAGCAGGCCGCCCGGCGCAGCACGGTCAGCGAGCTCTGCCTCGGCGGCCTGATCAAGCACGTCGCGTCGACCGAGGAGCGTTGGCTGCGGTTCGCGGTCGGTGGGGCCGACGCCATGCGGAGCGAGCCGGTCGACTGGGAGGGTCAGTTCCGCATGCGGGAGGGCGAGACCCTCGCCGGGCTGCTTGCCGAGTTCGACCGGGCGGCCGGGGCGACGGACGAGCTGGTCGGCACGCTCGACCTGGACGCCGCCCATCCGCTGCCGAGCGCGCCCTGGTTCGAGCCGGGCGCGAGCTGGTCGGTGCGCCGGGTCCTCCTGCACCTGATCGCGGAGATCGCCCAGCACGCCGGGCACGCGGACATCCTCCGCGAGTCGATCGACGGGACGAAGAGCATGGGCTGAACGCCGCCTGCCACGGTCCGGGTGATCGACCTCACCTGGGTGATCGGGGTCGGATGCGGGCTTCCGATGTGACGTCGCGTCAGGCGACGGCGCTGAGGGACACGAGATGAACGCACACCGCATGGACCAGGAGACCGTCGAGCGACTGCTCGTCGGCCCCGCCGCCGACCGACCCGACGGTCCGGAGGCGCTCGTCCGACTCCTCACCGCCGTCCGGGTCGCCCCGCGCCCGCACGAGCTCACCGGCGAGCCGGCCGCCCTCGCGGCGTTCCGCGCTGCCCGGACGGGTTCGCTTCCGGCACCGGCGGCCCGCCCGGAGCGGCGGATCCTCGCCGGGCTGCTCGGCGCGAAGGTCGCCGTCGCGGCCCTGCTCGCCGCCGCTGCCACCGGCGGCGTGGCGCTGGCCGCCGCGACCGGCAACCTGCCCGGCTCCCAGGGCGACAACACCCAGGGCACCACGGCACCGAGCACGAGCGCCGGCCTGGACCCGTCGCCGACCGGTGGCTTCGACGTCTCGCCCACCCCGGGGGCCGGCCCGGCCGGCCGGGGAACGGCGTCGCCGGCCATTCTCGGTCTCTGCACCGCGTACCGGGCGGAGGAGAGCGACAACCGGCGCCGGGCGCTGGAGAGCAGACGCTTCGCCGACCTGGTGTCGGCCGCCGGCGGTCGGGAGAAGGTGCCCGACTACTGCGACCGGCTCCTCGACGCCGGGGCCGAGCCGGCGACGGCCAGGCCCAGCGCGACGGACCGGCCGGGCCACGAACCGACCGGCCGGGTCACCAACCCACCGGAGCGTTCACCAGCCACGCCGCCCGTCACCGAGGTCCCGACCGCGCGCGCCACGGGCGCGTCGCTGAAACCACCGGCCCCGACCGGCTCCACCCCGCGCTGAGCCCGCCGCTCGTCGCCCACCCGTCGGCGCGCACGGTCGTGGCAGGGCTCGACCGTGCCGACCCACCGGGCCGGCACGGTCGAGGATCGACGGTCAGAACGTGGCGACGTTCAGCAGCTTCTCCTGGATCCCGTCCGGGTCACCGGCCGGCCAGCTGTAGTTGGTCGTACCGGCCGACTGGAGGGCCGCCTTGACGGCGCTCGGGGTGGCCGTCGGGTGGGTCGCCTTGTAGAGCGCGGCGCCACCGGCGGCGTGCGGGCTGGCCATCGAGGTACCGGAGATGGTGTTGTAGCCGCCGCCCTTCCAGGTGGAGTAGATGCAGACACCCGGAGCCATCAGGTCGACGTCCGCGCCGAAGTTGGAGAAGTCGGCGATGGTGTCATCCACGTCGCTGCGGCAGGTGGCCGCCGCTCCCCCGCCGGGCTGGCCGTTGAAGTCGGCGAGCGCGCTCACCGTGATGACCTCGTCGTACGCGGCCGGCACGTGGTTGGCGGCGTTGTCGGTCTCGTTGCCGGCGGCCACGACGTACGTCACGCCCGCCGCGACGGACCTGCAGATCGCCTCGTGCATGGCGTCCTTGTTGCTGCCGCAGGCGCTGTCGGAGCCCGAGCCGCCGAGGCTCATGTTGGCGACCTCGATCTCGCTGGCGTGCGCGGTCACGTAGTCGATGCCGCAGATGATGTCGGAGAAGGTCCCGCTACCGGCGTTGTTGAGCACCCGGACCGGCCAGAGCCGAGCCCCGGGTGCCATGCCGACCACGCCGACACCGTTGTCCAGCGCGCCGATCGTGCCGGAAACGTGCGAACCGTGGCCGTTGCCGTCGTTCGCGCTGGTGCCGGTGGAGCAGTTCTTCGCACCGGCGGTGTAGACGTTCAGGTCCGGATGGGTCAGGTCGATGCCGGTGTCGATGACCGCGACGTCCACGTTGACCCGCTCGTCCGCGCCGTTGATCCTCGCGGTCGGGCTCAGCTCGGCGTCGGCGCGGTTGATGCCGGTCGGCGTGGTCTGGGCGTCCGCCGTCGCCAACCCGTCGGGCTGGACGAAGAGCACCCGCGAGTCGCGGGCGATGCGGGCGGCGGCGGTCGCGCTCATCCGGGCCGAGTAGCCGCGCAGGGCGTGCTCGTAGATGTGGCCGACGGTGGCACCGCTGGCCCTGGCCTGCTCGGCGGCGACGGACGATGAGTTGGCGTCGGCGCGGAGGACGACGATGTAGCCGCTGTCGGCCTCGGCGCGGGGGGCGGCGGTGGCGCCGGTCGCCGAGGCGGCGACGACGATGCCGGTGAGCATCGCGACACCCAGTGTCTTGCGCATGGGGTTCCTCTCCACGTGCGGTAGGGGCGGTTGGCCCATGCCGAGGTTGTCGCAGCCTGCCGCGCCGGAACCAGGGTGCAGAGACATTCGTTATTGGAAATATATAAATGAGGACGAAACGCCGCACAACGGAGATCCCAGCGTCGATGACGCCGGGTCGGCGGGCGGTCGGCCCCTCTGCCGGGTTATCGCCGCCGAACCTCGCGGCGTTTCACCCCCTTGGCGGTACGACGGACGGCGGATACCGTCGATCCAGTCACAGCGGAAGGGCCTCGTTGACCTCTTTGGACATACCGGATCCCGACCTCGTGCGCCGGGCCGTGGCGGGTGATCCCGTGGCAGTGGCCCGCGTGCTGACGGAGATCAGGCCGATCGTCGTGCGGTACAGCCTCGCCCGGTTGGGCCACGTCGGCGTCGGGGGTGCGACCGCGGAGGACGTCGCCCAGGAGGTCTGTCTCGCGGTGCTCCGCGCCCTGCCGCGCTTCACCGACCAGGGTCGGCCCTTCCTCGCCTTCGTCTACGGCATCGCCGCCCGCAAGGTCGCCGACGCCTGCCGTACCGCGGGCCGGGACCGGACGGAGAGCGTGGCCGACGTGCCCGACACCGCCGATCCCACGCCAGGACCGGAGCCCCGGGCCCTCACCGCCGACCTGGGCGTCCGCCTCAGCGAGCTGCTGGCCCAACTGCCGGCACACCACCGGGAGATCCTGGTGCTCCGGCTGGCGGTCGGCATGACCGCGGACGAGGTCGGTACCGTGCTCGGTATGAGCGGTGGTGCCGTACGGCTCGCGCAACACCGCGCGCTCACCCGACTGCGCGCCCTCGCCGGTGACACCCTGAGCGCGGTGATCACGTGACCCCCGAGGCTCCTCCGCCGGCCGACGACCCGGTACGCCGGGACGACGAGTTGCTCGACGCCATCCGCCGCGGCGCGCCGCCGCCGGCCGACGATCCCGTGGCCGCCCTGCTGGCCGGCTGGCACAACGAGGTGGAGACACACGCCGCACGGCTGGACGCCGCCGGGTCACCCGCCCGCACCGGGCCGGACGGACAGTGGACGGTCCGGCATGCCGTCCCCGCGGTCACGGGTCCGACGGCGGCGCGACCGCGCCACGACGCGGCGGGGGCGAAGGCGCGCCACGAGCCCAACCCGGACGGACCCGACGCCGGGACGACCGGCGGCGGACCCGATCCGGCGGACGGCGCCTCTCCCGGGCCGGCGACGGCCCGTCCCGGGCGGCCGGCGCGACGGGAACGGTCGCGCGCCGATCGCCCGCCCCGACGGCACCCGCGGGTCCTTGCCGGGGCCGCCGTCGCCCTGCTGACGGTGACCGGTGGCATCTGGCTCGGCTCGGCCCGGGCGGAACCGGACGGCCTCCTCTGGCCGGTGACGGAGGTGGTCTGGACCGAGCGCGCCGAGTTGCTGCGCACCGAACGGGAGATCGGCCGGATGCTGGAGCAGGCCCGCCGCGACCTGACCGCCGGCCGGTACGCCGAGGCCCGCACCCACCTGGAGCGCGCGGCGGCGCTGCTCGCCGGCCTGGACGACGACGCGCAGCTGTCCCGGCTCCGGGTCGACCTGGACGACCTGCGGCGTCGACTGCCCACGGCCGGCGTCCCGACGCCCGCCCCGGGCGGGCCGCCGTCCGCGTCGATGGTCCCGCCCGGCGCGGAGTCGATTCCGCCGCCGACCGCCCCGGCCGCGGGTGACGACATCGCCGAGACATCACCCGCCACGCTGCCGTCCGTCGTGGCGCCGCCGGCGGAGCGGACGCAGCGGGCCCGGCCGGCGCGACCCGAGCGTCCGCCCCGGCCCGCACCGGCCAGGTCCGGCGCGACGCCGGGTGCGACGCTGCGTCCGCCCCGGTCCGCGCCGGCCACGCCCGGAGCGACGCCGGGCGCCACGATGCCGGCCGCCGGACGGGCCGCTCCGGGGCGCGAACTGCGGGCACAGCCCCGGCGACCGTCGCCGACCACGTCGGGCGGTGCCGCTGCCACGGCGGCGATGGACCGGAAGCGATCCCCGTCGGCGACGATGCCGCCGACCCGGTCCGCGGTGCCGTCGCAGCCCGCGGCCGGGCGGACCGCGGCGCCGTCGGACCGCCCGCCGTCGCGCCCGGTGACCGGGACGGGCGGCGCTGATAGCTTGCCCCGATGAGTCTGCGGCGCCGACGGCTGGCGGTCCTCCTCCGGCTGGCCATCGTGATCAGTGTGCTGGCCGGAATCGTGCTCACCTCGCTCGGCCCGGCCACCATGACCGGGCTGCTGCCGTACTTCACCATCCAGAGCAACCTGGCGGTCGGGCTCTTCGCCGGCTTCGCGGCCTGGCGGGCCGGGCAGGACCGCCCGGAGCCGCCCTCGGCGCTCAAGGGGGCGCTGACGCTCTACATCACAATCACCGGCGTGGTCTACCACCTGGTCCTGGCCAACCCGGCCAGCCCGTTCGCGATGGTCCAGCCGGACCGCGCGCCCGGTGAGGCGCTGGGCAACCAGTTCCTGCACACCATCGTGCCGCTGCTCGCGATGGCCGATTGGGCCCTGTTCGACCGGCGTGGCCGGCTGCGCCCGCGGTACGCCGCCTGGTGGCTCGCCTTTCCGCTGGCGTACCTGGGGTTCGCCCTGGTGCGCGGCCTGATCGTGCACCGCTACCCGTACCCGTTCATCGACGCCGGCGAGCTCGGCTACGGCGGGGTCGGGCTCACTTCACTGTTCTTCGCGTTGGCGTTCTGGCTGCTCGGGCTGCTCTTCGTCGGCGTCGACCGGGGGCTGTCCCGGCGCGGCGCGACGCCCCCGGCGGCCGTCGAGGCGGACCGGACGCCGCCCTCGTCGGCACCGGAGGCCGTGCCCCTGCACCGGACCGGGCTCGAGGAGTCGGCGGCCGGGGCACCGCTGACCGCGGCGGCCGGGTCCGCACGTCGACCGTCGGGCGCCGGCCCGGTCAGCGCGCCCGGGGTCGACCGCCGGTGACCCGGTCCCGCCCGTAGGCGTCCGACCGCCCCCAACGGCCCGGCACGTCGAGCAGCTCGATCCGGCCGAAGCCCTCCGGCAGCGCGGGGTTGACCAGCAGGTTGTCCCCGCAGGGGCGCAGCCCGAGGAGGGTGCCGAGCAGCATCAGCACCGCCCCGGACGACCACGACTGCGGGCGACCGGCAGCCGGCAGCTGGACCGGGTACTTGGTGACCGGGCGGGGATAGCCGGCGATCACCTCGGGCAGCGAACCCTCCAGCGTCTCCGCCACGGCGAAGATACCGGCCGCGATCCGGGCCGCCTCGGCGTCGTACCCGTAGCGGCGCAGCCCCGTGGCGATCAGCGCGTTGTCCGCCGGCCAGACCGCGCCGAGGTGCGCGCCGACCGGGTTGTACGGGCGCTGCCCGGCGGCGTACGTCCGCACGCCCCAGCCGCTGAACAGCTCCGGGCCGCACAGGTGGGCGGCGAGCGCGCCGGCCCGCTCGGGCTCGACGATCCCGCTCCACAGCAGGTGGCCCAGGTGCGAGGTGAGCGCGTCCACCGGCGTGCCGTCCGGCTCCAGCGCCAGCGCGTAGTACTCCCGCTGCGGCAGCCAGAAGTCGCGGTTGAACCGCTCGCGCAGCCGCGCGGCGTCGGCCTCCAGCCGGTCGGCGTACGCCGGGTCGTCCCAGAACTCCCGGGCCAGCCGGGCACCGCGGATCTTCGCGTCGTACGCGTAGCCCTGGAGTTCGCAGGTGGCTCTGGGGAACGCCGGCTGCCGCCCGTGCCGGTCCACGATCGCGTCGGGCGAGTTGCGCCAGCCCTGGTTGACCAGCCCGTTGCGGGTGTTGCGCCGCTGGTAGCGCAGGTAGCCGTCGCCGCACGCGTCGCCGTACTCGTCGATCCAGTCCAGCGCCATCCGGGCCGGGTGGCGCAGCTGCCGGACCAGCGCGGCGTCCCCGGACCAGCGCTCGTACTCGTCGAGCAGGATGACGAAGAGCGGGGTGGTGTCGGCCGCGCCGTAGTAGAGCGCGGTGGGCTGCTCGTCGAAGGCGGCCACCTCGCCGTAGCGGAGCTCGACCAGGATCTTGCCGGGCTCCTCGTCGTGCTGGTCGTCGAGCTGGCCACCCTGGAGCAGGGCGAGCAGCCGCAGGGTGGCCGGGGACAGCTCCGGGGTGAACGGCAGCGTCTCCAAACAGGTGATCATGGCGTCCCGGCCGTACAGCGCCATCGCCCAGGGCAGTCCGCCCACCGGCACCCGCTCGCGGTACGACAGCGGCGTGTAGCGCAGCGCCGCCAGGTCGGTCAGCGCGCAGTCGTACGCCCGCACCAGCGCTTCCCGTTCGGCGATGAGCCGCGGCGCCCGGTCGCGCCAGCCGGCCAGGTCCTCGCGCATGCTCCGGTGCACCGCGTGCCGGTGGGAGTCCAGGTCGGCCCGCAGGTCGCGGCCGGCCGCGCCATGGATCAGGGCGCGGACGTGCAGGTCGGTGCTCCACTCGCCGTCGGCGGCAACCCGGATCCGGAACGTCATCCCGCGCTCGTCCACCTCGCCGTCGGCGGTGCTGGTCACCAGCGTCTCCCGGGTGAACCGCTCCCGCTGGTAGCGCAGTCGCAGCTCCCGCCGGGCGGCGTCGGCGGCGGCGGTGACGCGGTGCGGCGCGGGGTCGCGGATGTCGGCGATGTCGGCGAAGTCGCTGCCGATCTCCAGCCGAAGGGTGAAGTCGGTGGGCTGCGTCGAGTGGTTGAGCACGGTGATCCGCTCGGTGAAGCTGTCATCGATGGAGCGGTGCCGGATGACCGACACGTCGGCGTCGATGTAGTGGCTGGCGGTGCCGGGCACCAGCACGAACCGGGTCTCGAAGAAGGTGAGGTCGTCCCGGGAGAGGGCGTGCATCCGTTGCCCGTCCAGGGTGAGCACCCAGCGGGACAGGAAGCGGGTGTCGAAGGAGAAGAGTCCGATCGGGGCGTACGGGTCCACCTCGATGTCGCCCTGCGCGTCACCGATGGCGAAGGAATTGCCGGCGATGACGTGCACCAGTTCCTGTCTCATGCCAGCCCACCCCGCTCACCGGCCGCCTCCCGCGGGTGCCGGGCGTCCGGCGGTCCCGGGAAGAGCCGGCGCAGCGTCCCCAGCAGCTGCACGTTCCCCTGCACGGTGAGGTCGTTGCGGAGCAGCGCCGCCGCCAGGTGCAGCTCGCCGGCGGCCATCCGGTCGAAGACGCCCCGGTCGCCGCGGACGATCAGCTCGGCGTCGTCGGCGGAGGGGGCCACGTCGACGTGCTGCTGGCCGATGGTCAGGTACCAGTGCTCGGTGTGCCCGCCGTCGCGCAGGTCGAGGCGGAGCGTGCCGGCGATGTTCTCCGGCAGCTCGGGATGCCGGCCCGCGACCCGCCGGGCCAGGTGTTGCGTCGCCGAGAGGCGCATGGCGGCCCCTCCCCTCCCCGGTCGCCGTCCTCGCAGGGTCCCCGGCAGTCGGGTGAGACCAACTCACCCGATCGGGGTGAGCCGTCGGCGCGGCCCGGTCGCGCAGCCGGATCTCCGACGCCGACCCGCCCTGGTGAAACCGCGACGACCGGGGTAGAGCGGAGGAATGCCGATGACCGACCCTGCGACCACCGACCGGGTACTGGCCGCGCTGCTCGCCATGCAGCGCCAGTCCTGGGAGCAGGGGGTGACCGGGCACGCGCTGCTGGACCTCGGCCTCGACGAGCTCGCCATGCTGGTCGCCGACGCGGCGGTCACCCGGCAGCACCCCGACGGGCGGCTCGGCGACGTCTCCGGCGACCCGGCCGCCTTCCGGGAGGCGAACACCGCGCAGCTGCTGGCGTACGCGGCGCTGACCGGGGTCGCCGACGGCAGGCTGGCGCCATCCTGGCTGGACGTCGGGGCGGACCTGCTCGTCGCCGCCGACCGGCGGGTCGACCGGTACGGCCGGGTGACCGGGGTGAGCGGGGCGCCGGACTTCGAACGGCCCGGCACCTCGCCGGAGGGCCAGGCGTTCCACCTGCTGGCCCACGCGGCCCGGGCCCGGGCCCGGGCGGCGATCAGCTCCGCTCGATCAGCCCCCGGACGTAGGCGGCCTGGCCGACGTGCTGGAGGCCGTCCTCCAGCAAGCTGACCAGCCGCACGCCGGCGGTCACCGGCGGGTCCCAGTTCTCGTCCACCACCCGGTCCAGATCGGCCCGGCGCAGCCCGCGCAGGTACGCCGCGGTCCGCTCGGCCACCGCGCGGTGGTACTCGACCAGCGCCCGTCCGTCCTCCGGCCGGACGGCGAGGACCTGCTCCGGGGTGTGCGCGAAGCCGGTCTCCCCCGGGTCGGCGCGCAGCCCGAACCGGCCCGCCCAGTCACCGGAGAGGTAAACCTGTTCCGCGCCGATCAGGTCGGCGACGCCGCTGTCCTGGATCCGGGTCAGGTGCCAGATCAGCCAGCCCACGGTGTTGGAGCCCGGTGCCGGCGGCTGCCGCAGCTGCTCCGGGCTGAGCCCGGCCACGGCCGACTCGACCAGCTCGGGCAGCCGGTCGTGCGTTTCCACCAGCAGATCCTTCGCGTCCACGGTCCACGCTCCTCCACGTCGGTGCCCCTGCGCAGTACCGCCCACGGGGCCGGGCAAACCTCACCTCTAGGGTGATCGACGTGGTCGCGGCGCTGGAGCTGTATCTCGACACCGACGCCACCCGGCGGATCCGGGTGCTCTGGGAGGCCCTGGAGTCCGAGGGTGTGCAGAGCATGCGCTCGCTGCTGGAACAACGGCACCGGCCGCACGTCTCGCTCGCCGTCGCCGCCCGCTTCGACCCCGAGCAGGTCGCCGCGGCCCTGGCGGGGATGCGGGTGGCCGCACCCCTGCGGCTGGAGTTCCAGCACGCCGGCCAGTTCGTCGGCCGGGTGCTCTGGCTCGGGCCGACGCCCACCGCCGAGCTGCTCGGCCACCATGCCCAGGTGCACCACCGGCTGGCCCGCGCCGGGATCACCCTGGTCGAGCACTACCAGCCGGGGCGCTGGGTGCCGCACTGCACGCTCTCCATGCGGGTGCCGAACGCGCTGATGGCCGCGGCGGTGCGCCGCTGCCTGGAGGTGCTGCCGGTGACCGCCATGGTGGTCGGCGCGGCCATCACCGACCATGCCCGGGGGATCTCCCACCCGCTGCCCTGAGCGTCAAACGCGCCGCTCGGGCCCGGGGTGTCAGCGCGGCCCCAGGTCGAGGATGAAGGTCGGATACTCCGGCTGCGGGCAGGACTGGCCCCGGTGGCCGAGCCGCTCGTAGAAGGGCGCGGCCCGCTCGTGGTGGGCCTGCCATTCCAGGTACCGGACCGGGCCGGCGGCCCAGTCCGACACCGCCGCGAACCGGTTGGACGCGCACGGCCCCGGCTGGGAGGGGATCCGGGACGCGGTAGCCGGCGACGGTGGCTGGCCGGCCGGGCTCCGCGAGTACGCCCGGGTGGTCTGACCGTCCGGGGGGCTCCGGTCCGGGCGGCAGGGCGGGAGCCGGCGCCGGGCGGCGGACCGCCCGGGTGGCCGTCCCGCCACAACGGCATAAACTGGCGTCATGAGGCATCCCGCGTGACCAGCCACGCCGCGCCACCTCCGGCGTACGGTCACCTCTGCTGGGTCTACGACGACCCGGCGGCGCTCGACTCCCGCGCGGTGGCCTTCCTCGGCGCGGGCCTCGCCGCCGGCGAGCGGGTCTGGCTGGCCGCGGCCGGCACCCACGCCGCGCTGGCCCGGCGCCTGGACGGGCTGCCGGGCCTCGGCAACGCGCTGCGCCGCGGTGCCGCCCGGATCGTCTCCGTCGACGACGCCTACCGGATCGACGAGATCGTCGACCCGGAGATCCAGGTGCGGGCGTACGCGGCGGCCACCGAGGACGCCCTCGCCGCCGGCTACACCGGGTTCCGGGTGGTGGCCGAGGCGACCTCGCTGGTCCGCACCCCCGCCCAGCGGGACGCCTTCGCCCGGTACGAGCACCTCATCGACCGCTACATGCGCACCCGGCCGATGTCTGCCATCTGCGCCTACGACCGGCGGGAGCTGGCCGGTCCAGCGATCGCCGAGCTGGCCTGCATGCACGCCGACTCCAACGCCGATGTGCTGTTCCACCTGCACGCGGCCGCCCCGGGCGACGGCGCGTTCGCGCTGGCCGGCGAGCTGGACCCGTCCGTCCACCGGCTCTTCGCCGCCGCGCTGGACCGCGTCGACCCCCGGCCGGTGGACGGCCGGCTGCTGATCGACGGCAACCGGCTGCGGTTCATCGACCACGGCAGCCTGATCGAGCTGGACGAGCACGCCCGCCGTCGCGGCGCGACCGCCGTGCTGCGCACCTCCCGGTCCGCCGCGGCCCGCCTGGCCGAGCTGCTGGACCTGCCCGACGTGCGGGTGGAGGTGACGCGATGAGAACGGGCGCCGCCGCCGGCCACACCGGTTACTACCACGAAGCGATCCTGTACGACTCCGACGAGCACCTGCTCGCCGTGGTGCTGCCCTTCCTGCTCGGTGGGGTGGAGGCCGGCGAGCCGACGCTGGTGGGCTTCGGCGAGCGCAACGCCGAGCTGGTCCGGCGGGCCCTGCCCGCCCACTCGGGCGTGACGTTCCTGCCCGGTGGGAACGTCTACGCCCGGCCCACCTCGGCGATCCGCTCCTACCGCAAGCTGCTGGCCGAACACGTGGCCGAGGGCGCACCGCAGGTCCGCATCGTCGGTGAGCTGCCCACCAGCGCGTTCGGCGCGACCTGGGACTGGTGGGCCCGGTACGAGTCGGCGATCAACCACGCCTACGACGACTTCCCGCTGTGGAGCATCTGCGCGTACAACACCCGGGTCGCGCCGGAGCCGGTGCTGGCGGACGTGGCGCGCACCCACCCCCGGGTCGCGGGGCCGGACGGCAGCCACGTCCCGATCGGGGTCTACACCGAGGCGAGGAGCTACCTGTCCGAGCCGCGGCCGATGCTGCTCGACCCGGTGCAGCGAACGGCCCCGCTGGTCGAGCTGACCGACCCCACGCCCGCGCAGGCGCGCGCCGCCGTCTACGCCGCCGACCGGGGCCAGCTCCCCGCCGACGACGTCGAGGACCTGGTGGTGGCGGTCAGCGAGACGGTCACCAACGCGCTGCGCCACGGCCTCCCGCCGACGCGGATGCGGCTGTGGGCCGGCGCCGACCGGATCGTGGTGGCGGTGAGCGACGGCGGCGACGGCCCGAAGGACCCCTTCGCCGGCCTCCTCCCGGCGACCAGCGCCTCGGCCGGCGGCCTGGGCATGTGGATCTCCCACCAGTCCTGCAACCACGTGGCGCTGCACCGCGGTCCGGACGCCTTCACCGTTCGACTGACCGCGGGGAACCCGCACTTCCCGGTCTGATCCCCCCGGCGCGGCCGGTCACCGGTCGGTGACGACCACGTGCAGGCGGCGGGGGCCGTGCACACCCTCCACCCGGTTCAGCTCGATGTCGCTGGTCGCCGAGGGACCGCTGATCCAGGTCAGCGGGCGGCCCGGGGTGAGCCGGGCGACCCCCTCCGGGACGGTGGCCACCACCTGCCCGGGACGGACCACGCAGACGTGCAGGTCGGGCAGCAGGCTGATCACCCGGCGCCCCTGGTCGGCGGCGGCGTCGAGCACGATCGTGCCGGTCTCGGCGACGGCGACCGCCGCCGCGGTGACCACCGCGTCCAGCCGGGCCAGCCGGGCCGCCGGCAGGTCGTCGTCGACCACCACCTCGATGTCGCCGGGCCGCCAGTCGGCGGGCAGCCCCGGCGGCACCACGACCACGCTGGCCCCGGCGGCGGCGAGGATCCCGGTGACGGTGTCCGCGACCGCCGACGCGGCGACCCGGTGCACTTCCGCCCGGTAGTCGGTGAGCCGCCGGGCCAGCAGGTCGAGCAGTTCTGGATCCCCCGGCGGCAGGTCGCCGTGGCGGCGGTACGCGGCGGTCGCCCGGTCCGGCACGGTGGGCGGCGCGGCGGCCAGCGCGGCGCGCAGCCGGGCCAGCACGAGATCGCGGGAGGTCATGATTCGCTCCGGCGCTCGGCCCACCACTGCCGGAAGGTCTGCGGCGGCGCGGCCGGCACGTCCCGGCTGGCGGTCCAGCCGTTCAGCGGCGGCGGCAGGGCGCGACCGGCGAGCCGGCCCAGCCCCGCGGCGCGCTGCGCGGCCGCGTACAGCCGGGGATGGTCCATCGTGTACGCCGCCGCGGCCATCGCCACCGCCTCGGCGCTCGGCGTCCGGTGCGCCGCGCGCCGCTCCGCCACGTGCCGGGCGCGCAGGTGCACCAGGACGGACGGGATGTCGATCATGACTGGGCAGGCGTCGAAGCAGGCGCCGCAGAGCGACGACGCGTACGGCAGGGAGGCGTTCTCCTCGACCCCGGTGAGCTGCGGGGAGAGCACCGCCCCGATCGGCCCCGGATAGACCGACCCGTACGCGTGCCCGCCGGTGCGCTCGTAGACCGGGCAGACGTTGAGGCAGGCGGAGCAGCGGATGCAGTGCAGCGCCTGCCGGCCCACCTCGTCGGCGAGCACCGCGCTGCGCCCGTTGTCCAGCAGCACCAGATGGAACGCCTGCGGGCCGTCGCCCGGGGTGACCCCGGTCCACATCGAGGTGTACGGGTTCATCCGCTCGCCGGTCGACGCCCGGGGCAGCAGTTGCAGGAAGACCGCCAGGTCGTCCCAGCTGGGGACGACCTTCTCGATGCCCATCACGGTGATCAGGGTCTCCGGCAGGGTCAGGCACATCCGCCCGTTGCCCTCGGACTCCACGACGGCGAGGGTGCCGGTCTCGGCGACCGCGAAGTTGGCCCCGGAGACGGCCACCCGGGTGCTGAGGAACGTCTCGCGAAGGTGCCGGCGGGCCGCGGCGGCGAGCGCGGCCGGCTCGTCGCTCAGCGCCGGGTCCACGCCGGGCATCTCGCGCAGGAAGACCTCGCGGATCTCGGCCCGGTTCCGGTGGATCGCCGGCACCAGGATGTGGCTGGGCCGGTCCCGTCCGAGCTGGACGATCAGCTCCGCGAGGTCGGTCTCGACCGGGGTGATCCCGGCGGCCTCGAGCGCCTCGTTGAGGCCGATCTCCTGGGTGGCCATCGACTTGACCTTCATCACCCGGTCGGCGCCGGCGGCCCGGATCAGGTCGGTGACAATCCGGTTCGCCTCGACCGCGTCGGCCGCCCAGTGCACCGTGCCGCCCGCCGCGGTGACCGCCGCCTCCAACTGTTCCAGCAGCTCAGGCAGGCGGGCCATGGTGTCGCTCTTAATCGCCCGCCCGGCCGCCCGCAGCTCCGGCCAGTCGGGCACCTCGCCGATCACGGCGGCCGACTTCGCCCGGATGGTGCCGGTGGCGTGCCGCAGGTTGCGGCGCAGTTGGGCGTCGGCCAGGGCGCGGCGGGCGGCGACCGGGAACGGCTCGTCGCCACGCAGGTTGCCGACGCCGGCCGGCGCGGTCGCCGGCATGCCGAGGAACGTCTCCGTCATCGCCGCGCCTCCCGGTCCGGCGCCCGCACCGGGCCGCCCTCGCTGGTACTCCCGCCGGCCGGGACCGGCTCGGTGCTGGCCAGGATCTCGGCCAGGTGCACGGTCCGCACGCCGGCCCGCAGCCGGGACAGCCCGCCGCCGATGTGCATCAGGCAGGAGGCGTCCCCGGCGGTGCAGACGTCGGCCCGGGTGGCCAGCACGTGGCGCATCTTGTCGGCCAGCATCGCGGTGGAGGTGTCCGCGTTCTTCACCGCGAAGGTGCCGCCGAAACCGCAGCACTGCTCGGCGTCCGGCAGCTCCACCAGGTCCAGGCCGCGCACCTCGCGCAGCAGCCGCAGCGGCCGGTCCCCCACCCGGAGCATCCGCAGCGAGTGGCAGGTCGGGTGGTACGTCACCCGGTGCGGGTAGTACGCCCCGACGTCGGTCACCCCGAGCACGTCGATGAGCAGCTCCGACAGCTCGTAGGTGTGCCGGGCGACCTGCTCGGCCCGGCTGGCCAGCCGCTCGTCGCCGGCCCGCCGGGCCACCGCCGCGTGCTGGTGGCGTACCGAGCCGACGCACGAGCCGGAGGGAGCGACCACCACGTCGTACGGGGCGAAGGCCTGCACGTGCCGGCGGACCAGCCGCAGCGCGTCGTCCGGGTAGCCGGTGTTGATGTGCATCTGCCCGCAGCACGTCTGGTCGGCGGGGAAGACGACCTGGTGGCCGAGCCGTTCCAGCAGCCGGACGGTCGCCTTGGCCGCCTCGGGGAAGAGGGTGTCGGCCAGGCAGGTGACGAAGAGAGCGATCCGCATCCAGCCCTCCCAGGTCGCGTCCCGGTGGCCCGCCGCGCGGCTGTCCCGCGATCCGTCGAGTGTGCCCCAGCGATCCCGCGAGCGCCATGGGTGCGGCGGCCCGCGGGACGGTGGTGGGGCACGCCGACGGGCCGTTGCGGGGTGACGGTACCGTTGCGCCTCATCATGCCCTGCGGGGCGGTCATCCGCCGGCCTGGCGCTGGCGAACCGACGGAGGATGGCGCAATGTCCAACGGCGAGGAACCGTTCGCACCACACGACGACGCGTCGGCCCCGCCGAGCTTCGAGCTCGCGCTGCGCGGCTACGACAAGCGGCAGGTGGACCGGTACGTCAAGCGGCTGGACGGCGAGGTGTCCACGCTGACCGCCGACCGGGACCGGGCGTACCGCCAGGTCCAGGAGCTGACCGTGCAGTTGCAGCGGGCGCAGACCGAGGTGGCGGAGCTGCGGCAGCGCCCGGCGCAGGTGGACCGGGCCTCCTTCCGGGACCTGGGACCGATGGTCGAGCAGATCCTCGACCTGGCCGAGAAGCAGGCCGGGGTGATCAGCGAGACCGCCGCGAAACGCGCCGCAGAGCTCCACACCCAGGCGGAGAAGGCCCTCACCGCCGCGCGGGAGCAGGCCGCCCGGGAGCTGCGCGAGCTGGACGAGGAGCTGGACGCTCGGCGCGCCGAGCAGGAGCAGGCGCACGAGGAGCGGCGGGCCGCCGCGCAGGCCGAACTCACCGCCACCCGCGAGCTGGCGGAGAAGCTGCGGACCGAGGGTCAGGCCGCCCACGAGCGGGCCCAGCAGGAGGCGAAGCGGATCGCCGAGCAGAGCAACCAGCAGGTCGAGCAGGCCCGCTCCGCCTCCGAGGCGCTGGTGAAGGCGGCCCGGACGCAGATCCAGCAGGAGGTGCAGGCGAACCGCAGCAAGGCCCAGCAGGAGCTGGCCCAGTGGCAGGCCAACATGGCCCGCGAGCTGGAGGAGCGGCGGGCCGCCGCCGAGCAGGAGCTGGCCGACCGGGCCGCCGCCGCCGAGCGGGACATCGCCGCGCTGGTCGCCGAGGCCCAGCAGTACGCCACCGAGGTCCGCGAGCGGGCCGACGATCAGACGGCGGCGCACCAGGAGCAGCTGATCGCCGTGCAGCAGGAGGTCCAGCAGCGGCAGGAGGCGTTGGCCCAGTTGCAGGCCGAGCTGGAGACCGCCGGCCAGCAGCTCGAACGGTCCCGGCAGGAGATCGCCGGCATCGAGCGGGAGGGCGCCGAGCTGGAGGAGCGCCTGGTCGGGGTCCGCCGCGACCTGACCACCGAGACGAAGCGGCTGGCGGACGCCCGGCGGGCCGCCGACCTGGCGGAGCAGCACGCCAAGGAGGTCCGCGCCCGGGTGCAGCGGGAGGCGAAGCGGGTCGCCGACCTGGCCGCGGCGGCGGTGATGGCGGCCGCCGCGGGTGGCGGGGAGACCGCCGAGTACCCGCAGGTGGGCCCCCGGGTGGCCGCCGAGCCGGCGGCCGCCGCGCCGGTGCACGCCGCGCCGGTGCCCGCGCCCCGGGAGCCGTTCGACGCGTTCGCCGTGCGGACGCCCGCCGAGGCGCCGGCCGCCGAGCGGACGGTCGAGGAGCCGGCGGAGCAGTCCGGTTCGGAGGTCGCGGCGACCGCCTGAACCTGGCACGCGCGTTCCGGGCTCATTTCCGGCTCCCTCCGCCGTGCGCCGTCCCCATCATGGCCCCGGTGGCCCTGCCCCCGGGCGCCGTGCCGGCGCCCGGGGCCGGATGTCGCATCCGGCGGGCAGGCGCGGCCCGGTCAGTGGCGCCCCGGCGGGCGCAGGTCCCGCGCCCGGCGGTGATGGGCCGCCGCCTGGTCGTGATGGCCCAGCGCGGTGGCCAGGTCTTCCAGGTAACGGGCCACCGGGCCGAGGGTGAGCGCCCCACTGCCCGCCCCGGCCAGCTCCGCGGCGGCCGGCAGCAGCTCGGCGTAGTGGCGCGCGATCCGGGGACGGTCGTCGAGGGCGAGCGCGGCGCGGGCGGCCAGGCAGAGCAGCGCCTCGCGCAGCAGGTCGTGCGGCGGATCCGGCTGCTCCCGCAGCGCGGTGGCGGCCTCATCGCGGCGGCCGGCGGCCAGCAGGACCAGCGGCCGGACCCACGGCTCGTACGGCCCCCAGTCCACGCCGGCGCCCAGCGCGGGAGCGTCGTCGTCCCCGGTGGACAGTCGCAGCCCGAGCAGGGCCAGGGGCAGTAGCCCGCGAGCCATGCCCGGCATCCCGCCCCCGGCCAGCGTGGCGGCGGCGGCCCGGTACGCGGCCTCCGCCCCGGCCCGGTCACCCGTCACGGCCAGGCGCAGGGCGGCGTACCACCGGGTGAAGACGGCGACCAGCGGCAGCTCGTACCGCGCGGCGAGCCGGTCGGCGGCGGCGGCGTGCGCGTCGGCCGCCGCGAGGTCACCGAGGGCGCCGTGCGCCTGCAGGCCGATGAGGTGGCCGAGCACCTCGAAGGTCACCAGGCGGTGCCGGCCGGCCAGGTCGACCAGCTCCGCGCCGAGGCGGGCGCGTTCGGGCGCCAGACCGGCCCGCCGGAAGCTGTGCATGAAGCGGGCGTTGAGGGCGAAGGCCAGCAGCGCGGGGTCGCCGAGCCGGCGGGCGAGGGTCTCCGCTTCGCATGCCGCCCGGTGACCACGGTCCGACGTGGTGCCGCGCAGCTCCAGCGCCAGGGTGCTCAGCAGCCGGCTGCGCTGCTCCGCCTGCTCGGCGGGGAGCCCGGCCAGGGCGCGCTCGACGGCGGCGACGACGTGGCCGGACAGCTCCTCGTCGTCGTTGCGGGTCCAGACGGCCGGTACGTCGAAGGCGGCCAGCACGGTCGCGGTCAGCACCGGGTCGGCGAGCCGCTCGGCGGTGGCGACCGCGTCGGCCCGCAGCCGGCGCGTCTCGGCCAGGTGCCCGGTCACGGCGAGCGCCCGGCCCCGCCCCATGACCGCCGTCAGTCGCCCGGGTACGTCCTCGCCACCGGCCCGGTCGTGGGCGGCGAGCACCTGCCGCCAGAGGCGGGCCGCCTCGTGCGGATTGAAGCGCCGTTCGGCCTGCTCGGCCGCCGCCCGCGCGTAGCGGGCGGCGCGCGGGGCGGTGGCGCGGCTCGCGGCGTGGGCGAAGTGGTGGGCCAGCGCGGCCACGTCGTCCGGGCGCAGCCGTTCGATCGCCTCCCCGACCAGGGTGTGCCAGTGGGCCCGGCGCGGCCCGGACAGGTCCCCGTAGAGCGTGTCGCGGACCAGGATGTGGGTGAACCGGGTGCCCTGCGCGGTCAGGAAGCCGGCCTGCGCGGCCTGGTCCAGCGCGTCGAGCGTCGCCTCGTCGCCGGCGAGGGCGGCGAGCACGTCCTGGTCGACGTCCCGGCCGATCACCGCGGCCTGCCGCAGCACGGTCCGGGTGGCCTCGGGCAGCCGCGCCAGGCGGTGCCGGATGACGTCCCGCACGCCGGCCGGGACCGCCGCCAGCGCCGCCGTGCCCTCGGCGGCGAGCAGCCGGGCCAGCTCCCGGACGAAGAACGGATTGCCGCCGCTGCGCCGGTGCAGCAGCCGCACGGTGGGCGCGTCCAGCTCCCGCCCGGCCACGACGCCGGCCAGCTCGCCGGTCGCCGCCTCGGGCAGTCCGCCCAGATAGACCCGGACCGGTTCGGTGCGGGCGAGCCGGGCCAGGGTCGCGGTCAGCTCCGGGGAGATCTCGGTGGCCCGGTACGTGCCGACGACCAGCACCGGTCCGGTGATCGGCTCCGGCCCGCCGAGCAGCGCGGTCAGCAGGTCGAGGGTGTCGGCGTCGGCGCGGTGCAGGTCGTCGAGGACGACCAGCACCGGCGTCCGGGCGGCCGCCGCGGTCAGCCGCGCCACGGCGGCCCGGTGCAGCCGGAACCGGGCCACGGCCGGGTCCTCCTGCGCCGTCCCGGCGGCGCCGGCGGGCGACGGGTCGCCGGGCGCACCGGCGTCCGCCCCCGTACCGATCGAGGGCTCGGCGCCGGCCGGCCCCGGACCGGCCGCCCCACCGCTGGTCAGCGCGGCGGTGACCTGCGCCCAGGGCCAGGCCACCGGGGCGCCGGCGTACTCCGGGCTGCGACCCCACGCCGTGGTCCAGCCGCGGGCGGCCAGCCCGGCGGTGAGCGCCTCGACGAGCGCGGTCTTCCCCCCACCCGCCTCCCCGGAGACCAGGGCGAGCCCGGGCCGGCCGCGGGCGGTCACCTCGCCGGCCGCCCGCTCCAGCCGGGCCAGCTCCTCCCCCCGCCCCAGGAGCGGGCGGTCCGCCGCACCGGCGGCCGGCATCGGCGCCGCGGCGTCCCGGGGCGCCGATGCCGGCAACGCGCCACCGGCCGGGGACGGCGCCCGGCCCGGCGGCGGGGTGGCCGCCCGCGGGCTGAGCTGCGGCGCCTGGGCGAGGATGTCGGCTTCGAGCTGCCGCAGCCGCGGGCCCGGGTCCACCCCCAGCTCCCCCACCAGCGTCGCCCGGGCCCGGCGCAGCGCGGCCAGCGCGTCGCCCTGCCGGCCGGCCCGGTAGAGCGCGACCGCCAGCAGGTGCCAGGCATCCTCCCGCAGCGGCTGTGCGGTCGCGTGGGCGCGCAGGTCGGAGGCGGCCTCGGCGGGACGGTCCAGTGCCAGCAGCGCCTCGGCCCGCCGTTCCACGGCCAGCATTCGCAGCTCGTCCAGCCGGTCGATCTCGGCCCGGGCCCAGGGCTGGTCGGCGAACTCCGCGTAGGCCGGCCCCCGCCACCGGGCGAGCGCCGCGTCCAGGTCGGCGCGGGCCCGGTCGGGACGCCCGGTGGCCAGCAGCTCCGCCGACCCGCCGACCGCCGCCTCGAACCGCCAGGCGTCGACGGCGTCGGGCGCGGCGGCCAGCGCGTACCCCGGCGGGGTGGTCACCAGCAGCCGGGCCGGCTGCCGCGGCGGCCGGTCGGGCTCCAGGGCGCGCCGCAGGTCGGCGACGAAGGTGCGCAGGGCGGCCACCGCGCCCGCCGGCGGCTCGTCCCAGAGGGCACCGACGAGCCGGTCCACCGGTACCACCCGGCCCCGGGCGACCAGCAGCCGGGCCAGCACGGCGCGCTGCCGGGTCCCCTTCAGCGGTACGGGGCCCGCCGCGCCGACCACCTCCACCGGCCCCAGTACGCCGAACCGGGGGCCCGCCTGGCTGGTCATGCCGCCCACTCTAGGCAGGCCGCGGGTCGCCGCACCGGCGCGCCGGCCGGGCCACTCATCGGACGCTCATCCGCCGCTGATCTGCCCGGAGCAGGCTCGACAAGCACCGGACATCCGAACAGAAAGGCTTCCCGTGGAACCCAGGATCGATGGTTTCGACTACCGGCGCGTCACCGTCGCCGACGGCGTGACGCTGCACACCGCCGTGGGCGGCTCCGGCAGCCCGATCGTGCTGCTGCACGGCTTCCCGCAGACCCACCTGATGTGGCGGCACGTCGCCGCCGACCTCGCCGCCGATCACACCGTCATCTGTCCCGACCTGCGCGGTTACGGCGCCAGCGACAAGCCCGCGGACACCGACGGCACGGCGTACGCCAAGCGCACCATGGCCGCCGACGTGGTGGCGCTGGCCCGCGAGCTGGGGCACGACCGGTTCGCGCTGGCCGGGCACGACCGGGGCGCCCTGGTGGCGATCCGGGCCGGCCTGGACCACCCGGGCGCGGTCACCCACCTCGCCTCGCTGGACGTGCTGCCGACCCTCGACATGTGGGACGTCCTGCACGGCACCAGCGCCGCCGTGGGGTTCCATCTCTACCTGATGGCGCAGCCGCCCGGCCTGCCCGAGCGGATGATCGGGGCCAGCCCGGACGCCTTCTTCGGCCACTTCCTGGACGGCTGGGCCGGCGACCCGGACGCGATCCCGGCCGACGTGCGGGCCGCCTACCTGCGGGCGTCCCGGGAGGCGGTGGTTTCGATCGTCGCCGACTACCGGGCCTCGGCGGGGATCGACGTCGCGCACGACGAGGCCGACCGCGCGGCCGGCAACCGGCTGCGGATGCCGGTGACGGTGCTCCAGCAGGACTGGGGCGCGGCGCTCGGCTTCGACGCGGCGGCGCGGTGGCGGGCGTGGGCGCCGGACCTGGCGCATCGGTCGGTCTCCTACGGCCACTTCATGGCCGAGGAGGCGCCCGCCGAGGTGGTGCGGGCGCTGCGCGCGCTGCTGACCCGGTAGCGGCGTCGACGCGGGTGCGGCCGGCCAGCGCGCGGCCGGGCCGGCACCGCGGCCGAGCCGGCACCCGGGGTGCTCACGCCGCCTCCCGGTTGTCAGCCAGCGCCGGGCCGGCGGCGGCCGGCAGCAGGTGCCGTACCTCCGGCACGCCGTCGGCGAGCTCCCGGGCCCGTTCCTCGGCCTCCTGGTCGGCGCCGGTCAGCCGGCCCCCGTGCTGGCGCAGGTGCTCGTCCCAGGACGGCACCAGGTAGACCTCGACGAACCGGTCCCGGGACTCGCCCTCCCGGAACAGCCCCCACCGCATCGCCCCGGTACGCTGCCGCGCGCCCCGCACCACGTCCATGGCGTCGAGGAACGCCCGCTCCCGGTCCGGCCGGACGGTGTACGTGACCAGCACCAGCACCGGGCCGACCCGGGGGTCCGGCTGGTGGGCCAGTCGCAGCCGCGGCCAGTAGGTGGCCGGATCCTTGTTCACCCCCCGCAGCTCCGGCAGCGGCCAGATCTGGCTGGTCACCGCGCCGACCAGCATCAACGCGCCGGCGGCGACAAACGCGACGACCAGTCCGGCGAGGTCGGCCACCACACCCCAGGCGAACGCGCCCACGGCCTGCCCGCCGCCCTGCACGATCTGGTAGACGGCCAGCCCGCGGGCGCGTACCCAGCCGGGCAGGAAGAGCTGGATCTCGGCGTTGACGTTGGCCAGGACGGTGACCCAGGCCAGCCCGGCGGGCAGCAGCGCGACCAGCACCAGCGGCACGACCCGCACCGACGCCACCACGAGCAGGGTGCCGCCGTACAGCGCTCCGGCCACCAGCAGCAACTGGTTGGCCGACATCCGGGTCCGGATCCACGGCAGCAGCAGCCCACCGGCGATCGCGCCCACGCCCAGGGCGGCCAGCAGCATGCCGTAGCCGCTGGAGTCCATGCCGAGCCGTCGGTTGGCCACCACCGGAAGCAGCGCCCAGAGCGCGCTGGCCGGGATCACGAAGACCAGCGCGCGCCGCAGCAGCCGCCGGACGATCGGCGAGTGGCGCACGTACCGGCCGCCGGCCCGCAGGGCGGCGGTGAAGCGTTCCGGGACCTCGACGGCACGGGCGTTGCCGGGGCGCCAGCGCACCAGGGCGTACGCGAAGACCAGGAACGCCACGGCGTTGAGGGCGAAGACCGGCGCCACCCCGGTACGGGCGATCAGCACGCCGGCCACCGCGGGGCCGATGGCCCGGGCCACGTTCACGCTGATCGAGCCGAGCGCGGAGGCGGACCGGAGCTGGGCGTGCGGCACCAGCTCGGGGATCACCGCCGCCCACGCCGGCAGGGTGAGCGCCTGACCCACGCCGAACGCGAAGGTGAGGGTGAGCAGCAGCGCCGGCGGCATCCGCCCGGTGGCGGTGAGCGCGGTGAGCGCCACCGCCACCGCGACCAGGAAGAGCTGCACCGAGATCAGCAGGTGCCGGCGGTCGAAGGTGTCGGCCAGCGCGCCGGCCGGCAGGGCCAGCAGCAGCACCGGCAGCAGGCTGGCGGTCTGCACCAGGGCGACCAGCGTCGAGGCGTTCGGCTGGTTGATCAGCAGCCACTGCGCGCCGACGGTCTGCATCCAGGTGCCGACGTTGGCGGCCAGCAGGGCCAGCCACAGGTTGCGGTAGACGGCGGTCCGCAGCGGCGCCCACGCCGAGACGGCAGGCTCGGCGTCGGCGCCGCCGGCCGTCACCACCGCCCGTCGGCGCGCAGCACGTGCTCGCCGGAGACGTACAGGTCCTCGGGGGCGAGCAGCAGCAGCCGGACGACCTCCGTGGCGACCTGCTCCGGCAGCGCGTAGATCTCGTCCAGGAAGGCGTCACCGACCCGGTCCTGCAACCGGGTCGGCATCGGCCCGGGATGCAGTTGCATCACCTTCACGCGGTTGCTGTGCTGGGCCTCGGCCAGCGACTCGACCAGGCTGCTGCCGTAGCTCTTGGTGGCCCGGTAGAGCGGGATGCCCGGCCGCGGCTTCGTCACCGCCATTGCCCCGATGTACACCACGTTGCCGTGGTTCTGCCGGCGCAGGTGGTGCAGCGCCTCCCGGAGCACGTACGTGGTGCCCAGGGCGTTGACCTCCACGGTCCGCCGGATGCGCTCCGGCGACAGCTGCGCCAGGTCGCCGCCGGCCCACACCGAGGCGCAGGCCGCCACCCCGTCGATCACCCCGTACCGCCGCGCCACCGCGGCGAAGGCGTCCCGGACCTGCTCGTAGGACGAGACGTCGCAGACCCCGCCGGCGCAGCCCAGCTCGTCGGTGACGGCGGCGACCTCGTCGGACACGTCACCGAGGACCGCAACCCGGTGTTCGTCGGCCAGCAGGCGGGCCACCGCCAGGCCGAGGCCGCTGGTGCCACCCACCACCACGAAGGTTCTGGCGCCCATGTTCCTCCCGCCGCCACAGGGACGCGCGACGGCGCAGCGTTCCCGCTCACCGACGGTCCACACGTCGTCCGGTGATCGCTGATCGGACGGTGGTGCCGCCCGACGACAGCGCTGCGGACGGCACGCCGCAGCGGCCGCGGGAATCGCCGGTCAGCCCGACCGGGGCCCGGGACCGCCCGCGTCCTGGCTGGGCGGTACGGCCGCCCGCTCGCGGCGTCGCCGGGTGGCGTACGCGCGCCGCATCTTGATGTGGTTGCCGCAGCCGGCCATCGAGCACCAGCGGCGGGCCTGGTTGCGGGAGGCGTCGTAGTACGCCCAGCGGCACGTGTCGCGGGCGCACACCTTGAGCCTGCTCCAGGTGCCCTCCTCCGCGCACCGCCGGACCGCGTCGACGAGTCCGGCCAACGCGCCGTCGGAGGCGCTGTCACGGACGGCGACCAGGCGGGGCCCGCCGGCGTCGAGGGTCATCCGGACGGGCACCCGGGCCAGTGCCCGGTCGAGCCCGGCGAGCGTGCCTGGGTCGGCGTCGTGACCGGCGTGGCGCAGCAGCACCGCGCGCAGGCCTTCCCGGATGGCCACCGCGGCGGCGAGGTCGACCGGGCGGAGCGCTGTGGTGGCCGGCAGCAGCCCGCGCTCGGCGAACCAGTCGCGCAGCCGGTCCGGTGTGGTCAGCAGCTCCTCGTCGACCTGCGGTTCGAGGGTGTTGACGAAGTCGCGCACCAGCCGGGCTGCGGGCGTGATCGCTGCCTCCTCGTCCACGGTCGACCCCCTTTCGTCACACCAGCGTACCGCCTTGACAGGTGTAACTGCCTCTGCGAGGGTCGGCTGGTACACCACCGAATCGCTTTCGCCGGTATGAGCCGGGGGCGAACGCCCGGGTCGCCGCGGACGGGAGGATGCGTTGCGGATTTCCACGCTGAAGGACGTGGCGCGGCACGCCGGGGTGTCGGTCAAGACGGTCTCCAACGTCGTCAACGGCTACCCGTACATCAGCGCCGACATGCGCCGGCGGGTGCAGGCCGCGATCGAGGAGCTGAAATACCGGCCCAACCCGACGGCGCGGCACCTGCGCGCCGGGCGGACCGGGCTGCTCGCCCTCGTGGTGACCGGGACCGGCCTGCCGTACCTCGACGACCTCGCCGTCGACGTCGTCGCCGCCGCCGCCGCCGACCGCGGCTACCGCGTCGTCGTCGAACGCGGCGACCTGGCCGCCATCGGCGCCGCCCGCCCGATGGCGGTCGACGGCGTGCTGCTGGCCGCGGACGGCACACCGCCGGAGCCGATCCAGGCGCAGGCCGCCGCCGGTACCCCGCTGGTCCGGCTCGGCGAGACCCGGGACGGTCACGGCGACCACGTCGCCATCGACCACGCCCGTGCCGCGCGGGATGCCACCGAGCACCTGCTGCGCGCGGGACGCCGGACGGTGGCCGCGATCGGCGGCCACCCGGACCAGTCCCCGGCCGCGCCGGGGCCGCGCACCGCCGGCTACCGGCAGGCGCTGCGCCGGGTCGGCCTCGCCCCGCGGCCGGGCGACGAGCAACCCGTCCGGTGGCACCGCCGCGCCGAGGGCCACCGGGCAGCCCGGGCCCTCCTGGCGGGGCCGGCGCCCCCCGACGCCATCTTCTGCCACTCGGACCTGCTGGCGATCGGCGCCGTACGCGCCGTCGTGGACGCCGGGCTGCGGGTGCCCGACGACGTCGCCGTCATCGGGATCGGCGACATCGAGGAGGGACGCTACTCCCGGCCGGCCCTGAGCACCGTCGCCGTCGACACCGCCTTCATCGCCCGCGAGGCCGTCGCTCGGATCGCGGCCCGCGGCGACCAGCCGGACGCCGCACCCGTCGAGATCACCGCACCCCACGCGGTGCGGCCCCGGGAGAGCAGCGGCGCGGCCACGCCCGCCGGTCGGCCGCTGCCCGGTTGACCGGACGGCCGTGCCCCGGCGGCAGGGCGCCTGGTCGCCTCAACCTGCTCTTCGCGCAACCTCAGGCGCGGCCGGTGCGGTGCGGCGGCCGGCCACGACGGTCAGGGCCCGTGCGGCAGGGGCTCGGCCAGGGCGCGGATGTCCGCGGGCAGCTGCGCCATGGCGTTGGTGAACTCGCGGTGCCCGACCACCCGGTGCAGGGTCTGCAGGACGGCCCGGGCGCCCCGCTCCGCGGCGCCGCCATCGATTCCCGCGCGGTCCGCGATCCGGCGCAGGAACTCGTCGTACCCGAACGCCTCCGGATCCTCGGTGCCCTTGACGAGCAGCGGGCTCAGCTCGTTGGCGACGTGGCCGGCCAGGGCCGCCGCCTCGCCGCCGCTGATCCGCTCCGCGAGGGTACGCAGGGTGGCCTGGGTCAGGGGCTGCGCCGCCTCCGGCGAGACACCCGCTCGGGCAGCGACCTTGTCGAAGAAGCTGAGCTCGGCCATGCCACGTCCTTCCCGTCCGGAGACAGCGTGGCTACCCGCGGCCCCCGACGACAAACGCGCCGCGGGCCGGACCGGGGCGGCGGTCAGCGGGGGTTCTTCGGCCCGGTCGCACCGGGCTGGCGGTTCGGCTGTTCGGCGGTGGACACCCGGGCCGGCGGACCCGCCACGCCGAGGTGCAGGTGGTGCCGCAGCGTTCGCAGGCGGTGCCGGCGGTCTCCCCCGACACCCTGGCCGGCCCGGGTCAGGACGTCGGCGCGGATGGTGGTGACGGCGATGAGAGCGCCGAGGACGGAGAGCCCGGCGGTCAGCAGCATGGCGCGGTGGAAGGCGTCGGTCAACGCGTCCGGGTCGGTGTACTGACTGCCGGTCAGCCCGACCGCCAGCGGCAGCACGGCGATGGCGGCGAGTTGCGCGGTACGCGCGACGGCGTTGTTGACCCCGGAGGCGATCCCGGAGTGCCGGTCGCTGGCCGCCGCGAGCACGGTGGAGGTGACCGGGGCGACCACGGCGGCCAGCCCCAGCCCGAACACCACCACGGCGGGCAGCACGTCGGGCACGTACCGGCTGTCCGGGCCGATGCGCAGCATCAGCAGCATTCCCGCCGCGATGAGCAGCGGGCCGACGGTGAGCGGGATCCGCGGTCCGATCCGCTGGGCGAGTGCGCCGGAGGCCGACGAGAGCGCCAGCATGATCCCGGTGATCGGCAGGGAGGCGGCGCCGGCCGCCAACGGCGAGTACCGCAGCGCGCCCTGGAGGAAGATGACGAAGAGGAAGAACACCCCGCCCAGCGCGGCGTAGACCGCGAAGGTGACCGCGTTGGCGGCGGTGAACTGCCGGTCGGCGAAGATGCTCGGCGGCAGCATCGGGTTCTGCCGGCGGCGCTCCAGCACGACGAACGTGACGCTGGCGACCAGGCCGACCAGCGCCGCGAGCAGGACCGGCAGCCCGAATCCGTTCGACGCCTGGACCAGGGCGAAGGTCAGCCCGGCCAGCGCCAGCGTGGCCAGGGCCGCCCCGGCCACGTCCAGCCGGCCCCGGGCGTCCGGGTCCCTCGACTCGGGCACCCGGGCAAGACAGATGAGCACGACCAGCACGCCGAGCGGGATCGGCAGCAGGAACACCCACCGCCAGGACGACTCCACCAACCAGCCGCTGATCAGCGGGCCGGCCGCGGCGGCGACGCCGCCCAGCGCCGACCAGGCGCCGATGGCCTTGGCCCGGTCCTGCGGTCGCAGCAGCGCCTCCAGCATGGCCAGGCTGCCCGGGGTGAGCAGCGCCCCGCCGACGCCCTGCACCACCCGCGCGGCGACCAGGAGCGGCAGGGTCGGGGCGGCGGCGCAGGCCCCGGACGCGACGGTGAACAGCACGGTGCCCAGGACGAAGACCCGGCGACGGCCCAACCGGTCACCGAGCGAGCCGCCGAGCAGGATCAGCGCCGCGAGGGTCAGCAGGTAGCCGTTGAGCACCCACTGGAGGCCGGAAACCCCGGCGCCCAACTCCCGGCCGATCACCGGCAGCGCCACGTTGACCACGGTCGCTTCCAGCTGCGCCAGCGCCGAGCCGAGGACCGTGGCGATCAACAGCCACCGACCGCGAGCACCGGCCAGGGCCAGCCCCGGCATGTCCGGAGAGCGTCGATCCTGGCTCACCGGACGCCGGCCGGATCACGGTCGCTGGCCATGCCCCGAACCTACCGGCGCGGAGCAGCGGAACTCGGCGCTTCGGGCGAGGGGTCAGCGGCCGGTGGAGGAGACCGGCCGGTCCGGGTACGCCGCGGCGGCGAAGGCGTGCAGGGCGATCTCGGCGGCCTGCTCGAGCTGGGCGCGCGTGACACCGGCGGCGGCGTGCACCGCCTGCCCCTCGGTGACGATCGAGACGAACCGGGCGAGCGCCACCGGGTCGGCCCCCTCCGGCAGGTCGTGCTCCTCGACCGCCCTGGCGAAGCGCTCGGCCAGGGCCTGCTCGCCGGCCAGCCGGCTGGCCGCGAGGAACGCGGCGATGCCGGCGTTCTCGGTGCTGCACGCGGTGCCGCCCTGGATCGACAGGCAACCGGCCGGGCGATCGGGGCGGGTCAGGGCGACCACGTTCGCCCGCAGCATCGCGGCGGCGACCTCGTACGCGGTGGCCTGGGTCAGCGCGTCCCGCGCGTACGCCATCTCGACGTCGGCGTACCGGGCCACGACCTTACGGAAGAGGCCCTCCTTGTTGCCGTACGCGGCGTAGAGGCTGGGCTTGTTGATGCCCATGGCGTTGGTGAGGTCGGTCAGCGACGCACCCTCGTAGCCCTGGCGCCAGAACACCTCCACGGCCCGGTCCAGGGCCGCTTCGGCGTCGAACGCCCGCGGTCGTCCGGTCTGGGGCATCTGAGCCACCTCCTCGGGCTCCACGATACTCCCGCCCAACCGCTCGGTACAAAAGTTTGGCGACTGGCCGGGGCCCCTGCTAGGTTTGCTTTTGTACCGAGCGGTACGGAACTCCGACCGCTCAATCGACCCGGCAAGGAGAACGTTCCATGGGACAGCTCAACGGCAAGACGGCCCTGGTCACCGGCGGCACCACCGGCATCGGCCTGGCGGCGGCCCAGCGCTTCGCCGCCGAAGGCGCCCACGTCTTCATCACCGGACGCCGCCAGGCACAGCTGGACGAGGCCGTGGCCGCGATCGGCCCCGGCGCCACCGGCATCCGCAGCGACGTCAGCAACCTCGACGACCTCGACCTGGTGGTCGAGGCGATCACCGCCCGCGGCGCCGGCCTCGACGTCCTCTTCGCCAACGCGGGCGGCGGCGAGTTCGCTCGGCTAGGCGACATCAGCCTGGCGCACTACACCGACACGTTCGACCGCAACGTGCGCGGCACGGTGTTCACCGTCCAGAAGGCCCTGCCGGTGCTCAACGACGGCGCGTCGGTGATCCTGGCCGGGTCGACCGCGGCGAGCAACGGTACGCCGGCGTTCAGCGTGTACGCCGCCTCCAAGGCCGCCATCCGCTCGTTCGGCCGCACCTGGGCCGCCGAGCTGACCAGCCGGAAGATCAGGGTCAACACCGTCATTCCGGGCCCCACCGAGACCCCGGGCATCACCGGACTGGCGAACAGCCCGGAGGAGGCCGCCGGCCTGATCCAGATGCTGGCCTCCACCGTGCCAATGGGCCGGATGGGCCAGCCGGCGGAGATCGCCAACGCCGTGCTCTTCCTCGCCAGCGACCAGAGCAGCTTCATGACCGGCGGCGAGCTCTACGTCGACGGCGGCGCCGAGCAGATCTGACCGATCCGCGTCGCGCCGGTTCGCGGCCGGCGTCCCCGGCCCCCTCGCGGCCCAAGACGCCGGCCGCCTGCCTCCCCCGGCGTTGCCGCACGGGGGAGGCGACCAGATTCAGAACTGCTGGACCCAGTACGGCGCCACGTCCATCCAGCCGTTGGCGGCCGCGCCGTTGAGCCGGCCGGAGCTGCCGGTGCTGAGGGTGTACCAGGAGTCGACGTAGTCCGGGTCGTCGGTCCACCAGCTGGCCGGCATCGCGTTGATGATCGCGGTGACCAGCGGGGTGTAGGTGCCGTAGTCGACGACGGTCAGCAGGGCGGTGATCAGCGCCGTGGCCAGGTCGCGGTAGTTGGTGTCGCCGTCGTCCTCCCACATCACCACGTCGGCCAGGTTGTACTTGTAGTTGTTGAAGTGGACCAGCAACTGGTTGGGGTAGTAGACCGTGCCGTCGTTGTCGAGGTAGGGCATCTCCACGATGTTGACCGTGGCCTTGCCGTCGAGTCCGGTGCCGCCGACGACGTTGAAGATCTCCGCGCTGCCCTTGACCCACGGCTCCTGGTCATTGTTGAGCCGGATGGCGTTGACCTTGGTGGCCCAGTAACCGCCCTGCGTCGTCACGGCGGAGGTGACGCTGGTCAACCGCCGCGCGGTCAACTCCTGCCGCACCTGCGCCAGGCCCCGCTGCATCGCCTTCGCCACGTTGACCTCGACCACCAGCACCGGACGCTCGGGCAGCCGGACCGGATCGAGGAGGAGCTGCGCTCCGGCCGGTTCGTAGGCCACCACGCCGGTCATCGCGTCGTCGGTCGACGCCGCCGCCACGAGCGGGCGCTCGGTACGGGCCAACTCAGCCGCCATGTCCTGATGTCCGAGCCGGAGTTGCAGCACCGAGCCGGTGGCCGCCGGCAGCCCCTTCGCCGCCAGCACCGCCGCATTGGCCGATTGAGCGCCGCGGTCGGTCCGGGCATTCAGTCGGGCCGTCAGCAGATCCACCGGCCCGGCGGTGACGGCCGCGACCACCCGGTCGCGGGTGGCGGGATCGGCGAGCGCGCCGGCCACCTGACGGGCGAGCCGGTCGGTGGCTGAGAAGACCGGGCCGACACCGGACGGGGCCGCCAGGGTGAGCTGGCGCGTGGAGTCGGGGCTGGCCTGCGCGGGTGTCGCCGTCGAGGCCATCAGGGTGGTTGCCGCCAGGCCCAGGGACAACAGGCCGAGCCGGAACGAACGTGGACGCATACGGACTCCTCTGCCGGTCGCGGTGCCGGCTCGTGACCGGCCCGCAGGCGATGCCAGATGATCGCATCCAGACATAGGGGTTGGTCAATGACAAGCAATTGCGGCCCCCGCCGCACCAACCGGAGCCCACCTGCCGACAAGAGCGAGCGAGACCAGTTGACCGGCGCGGACCCGGACGTTCGTCGCGATGGTCGGTCCGGGGTTCCGACGCAGCTCCACCACCGGGCGGCTAGGGTGATCACCGGTGTGCCGGGAAGTCTGGTCGGCGTGCGACGAAACGTGTCCCGACCAGACCAGCAGGAGCCGACGTGCGTGCCCGAGACCTGGCGGTGCCCTTCCCCACCATCACCGTCGACGCGCCCGTGCTGGAGGCAGCCCGGCTACTGGCCGGATACAACCTGCCCGGGCTGATCGTGGTCGACAGTGCCGGCTGCCCCGTCACGGTGCTGCCCGGTACGCAGGTGCTGCGCCTGGTCATCCCCGGCTACTGCCGCGAGGATCCGACCCTGGCCCGGATGATCGACGAACCCTCCGCGGACGTCTTCCTCCGCGGGGCGGACGGCAAGACGGTCGCCGACCTACTGCCCCGGGAACGTCCGGAGCCGCCGGTGGTCGAGCCCCAGGCCACCGTCCTGGAGGTCGCCGCGGTCATGGCCCAGAAGCGCAGCCCGCTGGTGGCGGTCGCCGCTCGGGGCGGGCCGATGCTCGGCGGGATCACCCTGGACGCGCTGCTCGACCGGATGCTGACGGCGTGAGCGCGGTCGCCTGGGCGGCAGTGGCCGTCTTCACCGTCGCCTACGTCCTCATCGCCACCGAGAAGGTCCACCGGGTCGCCGCCGCGCTGGGCGGGGCGGCGGTGATGTTCCTGATCGGCGCCACCGACACCGAGCACGCGTTCTTCTCCGAGCGGGCCGGCATCGACTGGAACGTCATCTTCCTGCTGGTCGGCATGATGCTGATCGTCGCCGTGTTCAAACGCACCGGCGGTTTCGAGTACGTCGCCGTGTGGGCCGCCAAGCGGGCCCGGGGCCGACCCTTCCCGGTGATGGTGATCCTCGTGCTCATCACCGCCGTGGCGTCGGCGGCCCTGGACAACGTCACCACCGTGCTGCTCATCGCCCCGGTGACGTTCCTGGTCTGCGAACGCCTCGGCGTGCCGGCGGTCCCGTTCCTGATCGCCGAGGCGATGGCCTCGAACATCGGCGGCACCGCCACCCTGGTCGGCGATCCGCCGAACATCATCATCGCCAGCCGGGGCGGGCTGACGTACAACGACTTCCTGGTTCACCTCGCCCCGTTCATCGTGCTGCTGCTGATCGTGTTCCTGGGCCTGTGCCGGGTGCTGTTCCGCCGGGCGTTCCGGTACGACCCGGACCGCGCGGCGCAGATCGCCACGCTGCGCGAGGCCGATGCGATCCGCGACCGACGCCTGCTCGCCCTGGGGCTGGCCGTGCTCGGCGCGGTCACCGCCGCGTTCGTCCTGCACACCACCCTGCACCTGGAACCAGCGGTGGTCGCCCTGCTCGGCGGCCTGCTGCTGCTCGCCCTGTCCCGGCTCGACGCCGGCGAGGTCAGCCGCGACGTCGAATGGCCCACCCTGATCTTCTTCGCCGGGCTGTTCGTGATGGTCGGCGCCCTGGTCAACACCGGCGTCGTCGAGCAGATCTCCCGCGCCGCCATCGGGGCCACCGCCGACCGACTCCTGCCCGCCTCGATGCTGCTGCTCTGGGGGTCGGCGGCCCTGTCGGCGATCGTGGACAACATCCCCTACGTCGCCACCATGAGCCCGGTCGTCGCCGACCTGGTCCACGCCCAGGGCGACACCGACCAGTCCCGGGTGCTCTGGTGGGCCCTCGCCCTCGGCGCCGACCTCGGCGGCAACGCCACCGCCGTCGGCGCCTCCGCCAACGTCGTCGTCCTCGGCCTCGCCGAACGGGCCGGCCACAAGATCACCTTCTGGCAGTTCACCAAGTACGGCCTCGTGGTCACCCTGGTCACCGTCGGGCTGTCCATGCCGTACCTGTGGCTGCGCTACTTCGTGCTCGCCTGACCCTCGTTCCCGTCGCCCGGGTGGCCCGGCCGCTCGACGGCACGGGCCCGCTGTACCCGGCGCAGCAGCCCGTGCCAGTTCGGGGTCTCCCGGCTGTCGTCGAAGGCCCGGGCGACCACCACGTCGGTCGACGAGTGCGCCAGGATCGAGATCACGATCGTCAAAGCCACCAGATGGAACACCTCGTCCGCGGCGGCGATGCCGGACTCCAGCACCAGCAGCCCGTAGACCACCGAGGCGAACCCCTTCGGCCCGAACCACATCGCGGCGGCCTGCTCCCGCAGGCTCAGCCCGGAGCGCAGAAACGAGATCCACAGTGCGACCGGCCGGGCCAGGATGATCGCCAGGACGGCGAACACCCAACCGGCCCAGGAGATCTCACCCAGGAACTCCACCGAGATGAGTGCCCCGAAGACCAGCAGCGCGCCCAGCTTCAGCAGCTCGGCGACGTTCTCCCCGAAGTGTTCGAAGGCGGCCCGCTCCCGCGGCCCGAACGTGGCCACGGTGATCCCCGCGGCGAACGCGGCCAGGAACAGGTTGCCGTGGGTGACCTTGCCCAGCGCCAGCACCAGCAACCCGATCGCCACCCCGTTGAGCGGCGCGTACGCCGCCGAGGCGGCGAACCAGCGGGTCCGCTCCAACGCGATCGCCGCCAGCGGCACCAGCACGCCGATCAGCAATCCGACGGCGAGTTCGTTGGCCAGCTCCCCCAGATGCAGGTCGTGCGAGCCGGCAGCGACGGCCAGGAAGAGCACGACGAACGGCAGGGCCAGGCCGTCGTTGACACCGGACTCCACGTTGAGCAGATGCCGCAGCCGGCCCGGCACCTTGTCGTTTCCGACCAGCGCGGCAGCGAACACCGGGTCGGTCGGGGCGAGGATCGCGCCGATCAGCAGCGCCTCCGGCCAGTCCAGCCCCGCGACGTAGTGGGCCAGCACCGCCGTCACCAGGAGGGTCAACGGCAGCCCCCAGCCCAACGCCCGGCCGGGCAGCCGCCACGCCGAGCGCAGGTCGGCCCAGCCGACCCGCATGCCGTCGGTGAACAGCACCGCGAACAACGCCAGCTCGGCCAGCTGCGCCACGATCGGCGAGTCGGCCCGCAGCTGCAGTACCCCGGTGGTGTCCTCGCCGAGCACGAACCCGGCGACCAGGAACAGCGCCGCGGTGGACAGGATGGTGCGGTGGGCCAGCGCCGACACGAGCACGGCAGCCAACAGGACGACGGCGAAGCACAGCAGCAACACGGGTACATCCTCCGGGGGCACGGGTCATCACGGTGCCGACCAGACTTCCCGGCGCTCCACGGATCCCGGCGATCATAGCGGTGCTGGGCGCCGGTCACGACTCCCCCGGAACGCGGCCGGGCGGCCCGCCCCGATCCGGCGGCTGTCAAGGGGTTGACGCGACCCAGTACGGTGGCCGGTGGTGCGCCGGGAAGCCTGGTCGGCAGTCGTGACCCGCTGTCGACCGGAGGCACCCATGGCCGCACCCGCCATCCGCACCCACCAGCTGACCAAACGCTACGGAGCCCTGCTGGCCCTCGACGGGCTGGACCTGAGCGTGCCGGCCGGTGAGGTCTTCGGCTTCCTCGGCCCGAACGGCGCCGGCAAGTCCACCACGATCCGGCTGCTGCTCGGCCTGGCCCGCCCCACCGCCGGCCAGGCGTGGATCTTCGACACGGACGCGGCCGACGTTGCGACCGCCCACCGGCTGCTGGCGTACGTGCCGGCGGACGTGGCGCTGTGGCCGCAGCTCACGGGCGCAGAAACCCTGGGCCTGCTCGCCGCCACCGGGCCGGGCGTCGACCGGGCCTACCGGGACGAGCTCGTGGACCGCTTCGACCTCGACCTGTCCAAGCCCGCCCGCACCTACTCCACCGGCAACCGGCAGAAGGTGGCGCTGATCGCCGCGTTCTCCACCCGCGCGCCGCTGCTGGTCCTCGACGAGCCCACCAGCGGACTCGACCCGCTGATGGAACTGCAGTTCCGCCGCGCCGTGGCGGCCGCTCGCGACAACGGCCAGACCGTTTTCCTCTGCTCCCACCAACTCGCGGAGGTCGAGGCGGTCTGCGACCGGGTGGCCATCCTGCGGGCGGGCCGGCTGGTCGACGTCGCCACCGTGCCCGAACTGCGCCGGCTGCACCGCACCGAGGTGGCTGCCCACTTCGCCGGCCCCGTACCCGACCTGCACAACCTGGTTGGTGTCGACAATGTCACGCAGGCCAGCGGCTCGGTGCGCTTCACCCTGACCGGACCGCCCGCGCCCGCGCTCGCCGCCCTGGCTGCTGCCGACCTCACCGCCCTCAGCGTCCGGGAGCCGAGCCTGGAGGAGATCTTCCTCGACTACTACGGCGAGGCGACCCGATGACCAGCAGCACGCTGTCCGCAGTCGCCGCCGGGAGCGCGGTCACCCGTCTCGCCGTGCGTCAGGTCCGACGCGGCGCGCTCGTCATACTTGCCGTGACGGTCGGCATGTCGACGCTGGTCGCCGCCACCTATCTCAGGACCGTCGGCGCCGGGCTCGACGCCGGCGCGCTCGCCGCCCTGGCCCGCAACCCGGCGATCCGGACGCTGTTCGGCGAGCCGGTCGCGCTCGACACCGCCGGCGGGTTCACCGTCTGGCGCACCGGCACCGTGCTCGCCGTCCTGCTGTCGGTGTGGGGGGTCCTCACCACGACCCGCGTCACCCGCGGCGAGGAGGACACCGGCCGGTGGGACCTGCTGCTCGCCGGCCGGCCGACCCGGCCGGCGCTGCTCGGCCGGCACCTCGCGGTCCTGACGGCCGCGATGGCCCTGATCGGGGTCACGCTGTCCGCGGCACTGATCGCGGCCGGCACCCCGCCTCGCGGAGCGCTGCTGCACGCCACCGGGTTGGTGCTGACGGGCACCCTCGCCGTCGCGGCGGCGGCCGTGGCCGCGCAGGTCTTCCCCGCCAGAGCCGGCGCCACGGGGGCGGCCCTGGGTTTCCTCGGTGTCGGGTTGCTGGCGCGGATGGTCGGCGACGGTGTGCCCGTCCTCGGCTGGCTGCGCTGGCTGCCCCCGTACGGGCCGCTCGCGCTGACCCGGCCCTATCGCGACGACCGGTGGGCGCCGCTGCTCGTCCTCGTCCTCGCCAGCATCGTCCTGGCCGGTGCGGCCCTCGCCCTGGCCGAACGGCGGGATGTCCGCGACGGCCTGCTCCGACCGGCGACCGGCCGACCGCCCCGCCGGTGGCTGCTCCATTCGGTGGCGGCCTTCGCCGCCCGCCGAACGCTGGGTCCGCTTGCCGGCTGGTCGGCCGGAATCGGGGCGTATTTCCTGCTGATCGGCCTGCTCGCCGACTCCATGACCGGGTTCCTCGCCGACAACCCCCGCTTCGCCGACCTCGCCGGGCAGGCAGGCTTCGCCGGCCTCGGCACCGTCCGCGGCTACACCGCCACCCTGTTCGCCCTGCTCGCCGTACCGGTCGGCGCCTTCGCCGCCGTCCGCCTAGCCGCGCTCGCCGCGGCCGAGGCCAGCGGGCGGCTGACCCTGCTGCTCGCCGGCCCGGTCACCCGTACCCGGCTGAGCTACGCCGAGGTGGCCATCACCGCGGTCGGCATGGCGGTCCTCGTCACCGTGGCGGCTGTGGCGACCTGGCTCGGTGCGACGATCGTGGGTGCGGACCTGGCGCTGCCCGCCGCCCTCGCCGGCACCTGGAACGTCCTGCCGGTCGCGTCGCTCGGCGTCGGGGCCGCGGTCCTGGCTCTCGGCCGCGCGCCGCACGCGGTGACCGCCGTGGGCCTGGTACCCACCGCCGGCGGTTTCCTGCTCAAGGTCGTCGCCGACAGCGTCGAAGCCCCGGCCTGGGTGAGCGGGCTGTCGCCGTTCGCGCATCTCGCCGCCGTGCCCGCCGCGGGCCCGGACTGGCCGGCGGCGGCCGTCATCTCGGCGCTGGCAGGTGTGGCGGTGTTGGTCGGCGCGTGGGGCTACCGGCGTCGCGATCTACACGTCTGAGGGTCCGCCGGATGCGCGGCGGCGAGCTGAGCGGAACGCAGCTGGGCCCGGGCCGTGGCCGCGAATTCATCCGCTGCCGCGTGTCCTCCCCCCGCTTGGTCACCATGCCGGCCGCGGCCAGGAGGCACGCGGACATGACGGCGCCGAGCAGCAGGTGGTAGCCGCCGTTGTGGAGCAGGATGGCGGCGGCCAGCGGTGTGCGTTGGCTTTGGATGCACCGGGCCGACCAGACCGACGGGCGGGACCGCTCGCATGGTCCGCGTTGGCTGCCGTGTCGATCCGCGCATCCAGAGTCGAGCCGCCGCAGCCTGCTCTCGTACTGACCGATGTGCGCACGCCGCGCCGAGCCGGTTCGATGTCGGTGCGGGTTCCTACACTCCCGGCCATGGCGACGGTGAGTTTCGTGGACGAGACAACAGCAGGTGATCGCAGCGAGGCGTGGCATCTGGAGATCTTCGAGGAGCGGCTGACGCTGCGTGAGGTCATCCGCCGCCGCGTCTTTCAGGAGGTCGCCGAGTACCACGCTCGACAGCCGGAGGTCTTCCACGGGCTCGTACAGCCAGGCGACACCGAGCGGACGCTCAACGGCTGGCGGCTGCCCAAGCATCGGCGGGTCGACGCCGAGGAGCAGTTCAGCCGCGCCGTCGAGGCATTCGGGCGCAACGGGTTCGTGGTGCTCGTCGACGATCGTCAGATCGAGGACCTCGACTCCGAGATCGAGCTGCGCAACGGCACCGAGATCTCCTTCCTCAAGCTCGTCCCGCTGGTCGGTGGCTGATGTCCATCGCCTCCGCGGACACCCGGTACCTGCAGATCCTCGCGTCCCGACTCATGTCGCGGCAGCCGCCCGAGCAGCAGCGGGCTGCCGCTACCGACGTCGGCATGTTCCTGGAACACCTGGGTGGCTCGTGGTCCTGCTGGGATGGCGACGACTTCGCCGCGCTGCTCAGGCTCGCCCAACAGTCCGGTGTCCCGGTGCCGGGGGCGACGGTGGCGACCGCCCGGCGCACCGTGCTGACGCACGAGTACCACGCTGGGGAGCTGACCACGGTGGCCTCCACTTTGGAGCGGCCCGTGCTCAATCCCGGCGAGGCGTGGGCCGACGCCGTGCTGGACGCGCTGCCCGCCGCCGGCGAGGGTTGGCCCGAGCTGCTGGCGCACGCGCTGACCGCCACCGCCGGCAAACCGACGGCCCGCTGGACCGCGCGGGGGCGCACCCTGCTCGCCGAGGTGGGCGCCGCGGCGTACCGGGAGAGGGTGGTCGGGTGGCTGGCTCTGGTCGGCCGGCCGCGCACCCTGCCGGTGCAGGGCGGTTACTGGGGGTACGACGTCGGGCAGGCGTACGACCCGTTCAACGCGATCGCGCTGCGCGGGCTGCTCTGGCTGCTGCCGTCGGCCGTCAGCGAGGACGACGCCGACGTCGCCCGGGCGCTCGGTGCGCTGGTGGAGACGTCGCTGCGTAGGGTGGCCGGGCTCGGGCCGCGCAACCCGAAGATCGCCAATGCGGCCGTCCACGCGCTCACCGAACTCGACGGGGAGCAGGCGCTGGCCCAGCTCGCGCGGTTGGTCAGCCGGGTCACGTACAAGGGGACGCTCAACCAGCTCAACGCGGCCCTGGACCGGCGTGCGTCGGCGCTCGGGCTCTCCCGGGACGAGGTCGAGGAGTTGGCCGTGCCCACGTACGGGCTCAGCGCAGTGGGCCTGCGGGTGGAGCCCCTGGGCGACGTCACGGCCGAGCTGACCGTCACCGGCCCCACCGTCCAGCTGGCCTGGCGGACTGCCGCCGGTCGGTTGGTGAAGTCGACGCCGGCCGCGGCCCGTCGGGACCACCCCGACGAGGTACGCGACCTGAAGGCGGCCGCCAAGGACATGGAGAAGATGCTGGCCGCGCAGGCCGAGCGCCTCGACCGGCAGTTCCTCGCCCAACGCACCTGGTCGTACGGGTCCTGGCGGCTCCGCTACCTCGACCACCCGCTGGTCGGCACGGTGGCCCGCCGACTCATCTGGCTGATCGACGGGACACCCTGCGGCTGGGCGGACGGGGCGTTGCGCACCGTCGACGACGCTCCCGTCTCCCCCGCCGACGACGCGGTCGTGACGCTCTGGCATCCGATCGGCCGGCACGTCGACGAGGTGGTGGCCTGGCGGGCGTGGCTGGAGCGGCACGCGGTGGTGCAGCCCTTCAAGCAGGCACACCGGGAGGTCTACCTGCTCACCGCTGCCGAGGAACGCACCGGGGTCTACTCCAACCGGTTCGCCGCGCACGTGCTGCGTCAACACCAGTTCCACGCCCTCGCGGCGATCCGCGGCTGGCGCAACAAGCTGCGGCTGATGGTCGACGACACCTACCCGCCCGCAACCCGGGAGCTGCCCGGCTGGGGGCTGCGCGCCGAGTTCTGGGTGGAGGGCATCGGCGACGAGACCACCGGGGCGGGCGCGTACCTGCGCCTGAGCACCGACCAGGTGCGCTTCTATCCGGTCGCGGCACCGGAGAACAACACCCAGGCCGGCGAGGGCCGCTACACGCAGTGGGTGCCGATGGGCGAACGGCCCGTCGACCCGCTGCCGCTGGACCGGATCCCGCCGCTGGTGTTCAGCGAGGTGATGCGCGACGTCGACCTGTTCGTCGGTGTGGCCAGCGTTGGCAACGACCCCACCTGGCAGGACGGCGGACCGGCCGGCAGGTACCGCGAGTACTGGCAGTCCTACAGCTTCGGCGAGCTGTCAGCCACCGCCGAGACCCGTCGCGATCTGCTGACCCGGCTGGTGCCCCGGCTCGCGGTGGCCGACCGGTGCGCCCTCGACGGGCGCTTCCTGACCGTCCGGGGCGACCTGCGCACCTACAAGATTCACCTGGGTTCCGGGAACATCCTGATGACACCAAACGACCAGTACCTCTGCATCGTTCCCAAGCAGACGGTCGGCACCACCGACGGACAGGTGTTCCTGCCGTTCGAGGGCGACCGGATGCTCGGGGTGATCCTGAGCAAGGCGCTGCTCCTGGCCAGGGACAGCACGATCAACGACCCCACCATTGTCTCCCAGATCCGGCGCTGACCACCGGGCCCCGGGAGACGGCCGAGCCGCCGGCTCCGTGTCCTGCCGATCTTGTAGCGGTGGCGTTGACTGTGCGCCGGTGCGACCTCGCATCCTCCGACGCGGTCGTCCCGCCGTAGACCCGGGCGCGGGTTGGCCTCGACGGTCTTCGGGCTGACGAACAGACGCGGGATGCATCGGAGGCCGTGCGGTGCGTACAGTTCCGGGTCGGACTTGGGGTGGGCCGGGTAGATCCGGCGCAGGAAATGGGACGAGACAGCGACGGCATGACGGCGGACAACATTACGGAAACCGGTCAAAACGGCATTGACCGTGGCCGGCTGGAGACCTGTCTCAGCGTGTTTGAGGCGTTGGAGGCTCTGCCGCCCGATCACCCCGATGTGGTGCGGGTGCAACGGGCTACCGCGAAGCTCTACAAGGTGATCAAGCAGCGGCGACGCGAGGAACGGCGGGATGCCATCGCGGCGGCCGACCGCGCGGTGACGGCGGCCACGGCCACCGGCGCCCCGGGGCGGATCGACGACGAGACCCAGGGCATCCCGCTCGCCTCCCCCACCGTGGGTGCCACGGCCGGCGTCCTGCACAACCCGCGCGGCTGCTACGTCTGCAAGCAGCGCTACCGCGAGGTGGACTCCTTCTACCACCAGCTCTGCCCGTCCTGCGCCGCGCTCAACCGGGAGCGCCGGGACGCCCGCACCGACCTGACCGGCCGGCGCGCGCTGCTCACCGGTGGCCGGGCGAAGATCGGCATGTACATCGCGCTGCGGCTGCTGCGTGACGGCGCGCACACCACGGTGACCACGCGGTTTCCGCACGACGCAGTCCGCCGGTTCGCCGCCATGCCGGACAGCGGGGACTGGCTGCACCGCCTGCGGATCGTCGGGATCGACCTGCGCGACCCCGCCCAGGTGATCGCCCTCGCTGACTCGGTCAGCGGCCAAGGGCCACTCGACATCCTGATCAACAACGCGGCGCAGACCGTTCGCCGCACGCCCGGGGCGTACGCGCAGCTCGTCGCCGCGGAGGCGGCGGCCCTGCCGGACGGTCCGTTGCCGGAGGTGATCACGTTCACCAAGCCCGCCGGCCGGGGCGACCGGGCGAGCAGTCTGATCGCCTCGCCGCAGTCGGCCGCGATCACCCCGCACGCGCTCACCGCGCTGGCGCTGACCAGCGGCTCCGCCTCCCCGGAGCGGATCGCGGCGGCCACCGCCATCGACGCCGGCGGTCTGGTGCCGGACCTCGACCCGGTAAACAGCTGGGTGCAGCGGGTGCACGAGGTGGACCCGCTCGAGCTGCTCGAAGTGCAACTGTGCAACGTGACGGCACCGTTCGTGCTGGTCAGCCGGCTGCGCCCGGCGATGGCCGCGGCGACTGCCCGCCGTAAGTACGTGGTGAACGTGTCGGCGATGGAGGGCCAGTTCGCCCGCGGCTACAAGGGGCCGGGGCACCCGCACACCAACATGGCGAAGGCCGCGCTGAACATGCTGACCCGGACCAGCGCGGAGGAGATGCTGGCCGACGGCATCCTGATGACCAGCGTCGACACCGGCTGGATCACCGACGAGCGGCCCCACCCGACGAAGATGCGGCTGGCGGACGCTGGCTTCCACGCCCCGCTGGACCTGGTCGACGGCGCGGCCCGGGTCTACGACCCGATCGTCCGCGGCGAACAGGGCGAAGATCTGTACGGCTGCTTCCTGAAGGACTACGCGCCCTGCGCCTGGTGATCGGCGCGCCGACGCACACCCATCGGTTTTGCGACAATCAACCGGCACGCACACGCGGCCTGAACCACTCAAACGCCGCGAGTCAACCCAACCCGGGGGGGCAGGCCCCCACTCGACGAAGAGGAGGTGCGTATGCCCCTTGACCGTGAACCGTGGCCGACGCTGGAGGAGCTGCGGCGCGAGGAGGCCGAGCTGGAGCTTCCGGCCCTGTCGGAGTCGGACGCGTACGAGTTGGGGATGCTGGCCGTTGCCGCCGCGAGGGAGCAGCGGCTTCCGATCGCGGTGGGTGTGTGGCGGGCCGGGCGCCAGTTGTTCCACTGCGGCCTGCCGGGTTCGACGCAGGACAACGACCAGTGGCTGCGTCGCAAGGGACGGGTGGTGATGCGGTTCGAGCACTCGTCGCTGTACATGGCACGGCTCTGCCAGGACCAGCAGGTGACGCTGGTCGAGAAGTTCGGGCTGCCGGCCTCGAGGTATGCGGCCGCCGGGGGCGCAGTGCCACTGCGCGTTCGCGCCACCGGCGTGGTGGGATGGTTCGGCGTGTCCGGGCTTCCGCAACTGGAAGACCACCGCTTCGTCGTCGACACGCTTCGCGCGATCTCGCGACAGTAGGGCTTCGGTGCCGTAGCCGCAGATCCACTCCGCACTGCCGGTTTCTGCGACGACGTCTCGGAACCGAGACGTGCGGCACGCACCGTAGCCCGTCGACCCGGCTCCGGGGACGGTCAGTCCTCGTCGAAGTCGTCGTCGTCGAGATCCTCCGCGTCGATGTCGTGCTGAGCCAGGACTTCGGTCGCCTCGTCGGTGCGGCCCTGCGCCTGCAGCGCCCGGGCCAGGATTGCGGCGGCGGACCAGCCGTACTCGTCGGCGTCTTCGGCCAGCAGCTCCCGCGCCTCCGCCTCGGCGAGGGCCGGCTCGCCGGCCCGCAGCCGCAGCCGCGCCCGGTGCAGCCGGGCCGCCCGGCGCTCATCGGCCAGCTCCTCGGGGCCGAACCAGGTCACGGCCGCGTCGAGTCGGGCGAGCGCCTCGTCGAGCCGGCCCGCAGCGGCCAGCAGGCGGGCGGCAGCCGCTTGGGCCTTGCCCGCCTGCTCCGCCGACGGGTGTTCCTCCGCCGCACCCAGCACGTCGACCCGGCGTAGCTCGGTCCAAGCCGGGTCGCCGGGCGGCCGGTGCGCGAGCAGGACCAGGGCCTTGCGCAGCACCCGCAGTTCCGCGTCCGGACTGCCGTTGACGCGGTGCCGGTCGGCGGCGGTGAGCAGGTGGGTGACCGCGTCCTCGCCATGCATCGATCCGGCGGCGTCTTCCAGAATCGCCTCCAGCGGTGGCACCCCGTCGGGCAGGTGCTTCAGCTGGCTCAGCTCCGCCAACAGTGCGCGCGCGGCCGCACGGTGGTGGTACGCCCGGCGGTACAGCTCCCAGAGCAGGTAGCGGCAGCGGACCGAGTCGTCGCGCAGACCGGCGCGGTCGAGGCTGCGGACCGCCTCCTCGGCGGCCTCGACGGCGTCCTCCCACCGACCGGCGTTGCGCAGGGTGTGTGCCACGTCGAGCCGGGCCCGCGCGGCGCCGGCCAGATCGCCCGCCACGGTCAGCGCGGCGACCCGTTCGACGAGGGCGGCCAGCTTCGGGTCGACGTGGCCGGTAGTGCCGGTGGGGCGTCCGGCGAGAACGGTGAGCGGTAGCTGCTCGGTCACCGGCGCCGCAACCATCCGCGCTTCGATCCGATCGCTCTGGTGCCGGTTGCCGTTTCGGGCGTCGAACCGCGCGGCGATCACCCGGGCCTGCCCGGTCACCTCGTCGTGGACCTCCGCCACGGTCGCCTCCCAGCGGCGGGTGCCGTCGTCGGAGCGGCGGCACAGCAGCAGGTCGCCGTGCCCGGACGCGCGGAGCCGGCCGAGGACCAGCGCGGCGGAGGCGGCGAACTCCATCGCGGCATAGGGCGACGAGGGCCGCTCCAGCCAGCTCAGGTGCCGCTCCACCAGCTCCAGCCCGCGCGCTTCGTTTCCGGTCAGCCCGCAGAACAGCACGTGCTGGGCGAGGTTGTCGAGGTGATGCCGGTCGTCCCGGATCCGGCGGTAGCCGTCCCGGTGCGCATCGACGGCCTGGTCGAACCGGCCGGTCTGCAGATACGGCGTGAGCAGTTCGCTGAGCATCCACTGAGGCTGTTCGGAGCAGCCGCCGCGCTTGAACGGCTCCCCGACGGCGATGGCCTCCTCGAACTGGCCGAGGGAGGTGAGATGCCGGACCTGACCCGACGGTACGCACGCCGAGCAGTCCGACATCGCGTCCCGCTTGGCGGTCAGCATCCGGTCGTAGGCCTCCTGCGCGGCGGCCATGTCGCCGACGTGGTGCGCGACCAGCCAGCGGTGCTGGTGGACCGCGTGCAGGCTATGCCCGGCCAACTGGTAGCGGCGCTGCATGTCGTCGAGTACGGCCATCGTGCGGTCCAGCGGGATGTCCGGGAACTGGGGCAGCGCCCAGACGATCCACTTGAAGTCCCACAGCAGCCTTTGGGCGTGGTGCCCGCCCACCAACTCCGGCTGCCTGTCGAAGACCGACAGGCACCAGGAGAAGGCGAGGAACGCGCGGGTGGGGTCACCGCCGTGATGGAAGTCGCTGATCGCGTTCATCCGGACGGAGAAGGCGAACGGCACGTCGCCGGCCGCGTCAGCGTGCCGGAAGACCGCGTCCAGCGCCGCGAACCTGGCCGGGCCACGGGGCAACGCGTACGCCTGGGTGAGCCGGTCGCGCAACTCCTGTGTGGAGCTGCTCATCGCGGTCCTCCCATCGCCCGGGCGAGCAGGCCGAGGAACGACTGGTTCAAGGCCGCGGTGTCGGCCGGTCGCAGCGGCTGGTGGCCCAGCAGCAGGGCCTGTACGTACAGGCCCTCGACCGCGAGAGTGGTCAGCTCCTCGTCGCTGGCCGCGATCGCCTGCCGCACCAGCGGGTTGCGATAGTTGAACACCAACTGCGGCCGGTCGTCGCGGCCCTGGGCGAAGGCGCCCAGGATCGATGACCAGAGCTCGTCCGCCTGCTCCTGCCCGTGGCGCAGGTCCACCACCAGCGCGGTGTCTCCGTCGAGCAGGTGCAGTGCCGGCAGGCTGGCCGGTTCGAAGGCGCGAACCAGCACCTCCACACCGAGCCGGTCGAGGGTGCGTTGCGCCAGGGTCAGAAACGGCCGCACCGCGAGATCGGCGTCGGGATCGAGCGGTTCCAACCGGGTGGCCAGGTCGCTCGCGGCGAGCACCTCGGTGACGATTTCGGGGTCCAGGTCGGGCAGCCGGCCCGCCAGCTGTGCGTCGTAGACGTACCCGGCATTGACCACGGCGATGTTCTGCGCGGCGGCGACTGCGGCGAGCTGGCGGAACTCGTCCACCGAGGGGGTGTACCGCACGATCCCGTACCGCTCCCGGAACTCGGCGAGCGTCAGCGGGCCCATGTTCGTCTCAAACGGCCACCAATGGTCGACCAGGCGCAGCATCTCGTCGTCGTGCACGGCGAGCGCCTTGACGCCGAGGTGGTGCACCCGCAGGAACGCCTGCAGGCGCCGGGGGTCGCTCCGCCCGAGCCGCGTCAGCCAGCCGCGCAGGCTGTCGCCCAGCGACTCGCGGACCTGGTCGAGCAGGGCGTCCTCGTAGAGCGCCTCTCGGCTCGCGGTCGGCCGCAGCTCGCCGGTGTCGACCACGCAGCGGACGAAGAACGCCCACTCTGGCAGCAGCCGTTCGATGTCCTCAGAGAGCAGCATCTGCTTGAGGTAGACCCGGTGGGCCACCCGCGACGCCGGGTTGGCCGGCATGGGCAGCACGAACGCCACCCCGCGAAGGCCCGCGGCCGGCACCGCCAGGTCGATCACGTCGAAGGGCGCGAAACCGAACACCTCCTCGGCGTACGCGGTCAGCCGTGCCCTGCGGGCGGCCGGGGACTCCGCGCCGTCGGTCTCCCACGGTGCGAGTCCCGTGGTGATCAGCTTGTCGCCGACGTAGACCGGGGTCGGCAGCATGGAGCCGTACTGGGAGGCGATCTCGATGACGGCGTCCCGCCGTAGCCAGTGATCCTCGCCCCGACGCGGCACCAGGGTGACCGTGGTGCCCTGCCCGGCGCGCTCCCGCTCCGCAGGGGCTACCTGCAGCTCGTAGCGCCCGTCGGCGTAGCCGATCCACTCCACGGTAGGGGAACCGGCGGCCCGGGTACTCACCCGGATCTCGTCGGCGACCAGGAAGCAGGAGAGCAGGCCGATGCCGAACTGCCCGAGGAACTCGTGGCGGGCGAAACCCAGCTCGTCTCGCTTCGAGCTACGCCCGATGGTGGCCAGCAACTCGTGCACCTGCGCCTCGGTCAGACCGATGCCGGAGTCCTCGACGCGTAGCGTGCCGTCCCGGGTGGACTCCGCCGGGTGGATGCGGATCTCACCCGCCGCGCCCGGATCGCCCGCCCGCCGGGCGGTGATGGCGTCGACGGCATTCTGCATCAGCTCCCGGACATAGACGCGCGGGCTGGCATACAGGTGATGACTGAGCAGGTCGACGATGCCTCGCAGGTCGACGTGGAACGCGTAGCTCACAACCGCCCTCTCCCCGTGATCCGGTCGGGAGCACCTTAGCGGCTGCGAGTCCGACCGGTGGGCCCGATCTGCGGGCCGTCCGCGCCGCCCCAGACGCGCCGAGCTGGCGCCCCACCTCAAGGTCGGGCAACGCCGCAAGTGCCGGCGGGCGGCGGATCAGGAATAGTCTCGCGGCATGCGGGGGCGATTCGCCGCGGTCAGGCGGTGGTGCGGGGAGCACAGGCGGCTCGTCCGCCGTACGCTCGTCGCGATGGTTGTCGGTGCGGTGCTGCTGACCGGCGGCACCGTGGCCAGTGCGGCGTGGATCCGCGGTGGCGCGGATGGCCACATCTACCGCGAGGCCGACGTGCCGGACGCGCCGGTCGCCCTGGTCCTGGGCACCAGGGTGGGCCCGGACGGCACGCCGTCACCGTTCCTCGCCGCCCGGCTCGAGATCGCCCGGCGGCTGTTCGAAGGCGGCAAGGTACGGGCGATCCTGGTGTCCGGCGACAACATGAACGCGGACTACAACGAGCCCGACGCGATGCTGCGCTGGCTGGTCGACCGGGGCGTGCCGGCGCAGCGGGTGGTGCTGGACCACGCCGGCTTCGACACGTACGACTCGTGCGCGCGGGCGAAGCGGATCTTCGGGGTGGAGCGCGCGACCGTGGTGACCCAGTCCTTTCACCTGCCCCGGGCGGTGACGCTGTGCCGGCGCCTCGGCATCGACGCCAACGGTGTGGGCGATGAGACCGCCAAGCGGTACGCCCAGCGGTGGCGAGTCAGCTCCGCCCGCGAGTACGGCGCCTGCGTGAAGGCGGCGCTGGACCTGCTCTCCGGCCGCGACCCGGTCCATCTCGGCCGCCGCGAGACCGGCATCGACGACGCTCTCCGGGCCGGCTGACGACGACCGGCACCGGCCGCCGTGCGGCAGGGCAGCGGCGCGATCAATCGGTCGCCTGCGCTGACGGCGAAGCGGACTGAGGACCCGGCCCAGTGGTGGTCGGCCCGCCGGTAGGTTCGGCCGGGGCCGGCGGTTTGCTGGACTGTTCAGGAGCCTGCGACGTCGTGGCGGGCGTCGCACCAGGCCGGTTGTTGCTGGACGGTACGGAGCCAGCGGGTGCAGGTTCCGACGCTTGGCCAGCACGCGTGGTGAGGTCGGGATCAGGCGATGCGCTGCGCGCTCTTGTCGGCGTGTGCCCAGGGTCGCCGCCGACGGAACCCGGATCTGACCTGACCACGGAGGGCGTTGGCACCCCGGAGGGACCAGGCGACCAGCCGGTGGGGTCAGCGAGCACCACGGCGGCTGCCGCAGTGGCCAGGAACGCAAGGACGATGCCGGCGATCACATGCCACCGGCCGACCCCTCGGCCAGGCGGGCCAGCGGCTTCCGGTGACCAGCGAGCCGTGGCGTCGGCGGCTCGCGGTACGGCCAGAGCCGCGAGCGCAGGACCCGGCCGCTCACCGGACGAGTCAGCGATGGCCTCCGCAGTGGCCGCCATGGCCGCGGCGGTCGGAATTCGATGATCAGGGTTCTTGGCCATGGCGGTGGCGACCAGGTCGCGGGCGGCTGCCGGGACATCATCGGGCAGCGGGGGCGGCTCCTCGTCAAGGCGGCGCAGCGCCACGGCGACGGGGTTGTCACCGAAAAATGGGGGATGGCCGGCGAGGCAGTGATATGCCACGGCTCCGAGCGCATAGATGTCCACAGCGGGAGTGACGCGCTCCTTGGACAGCTGCTCCGGCGCCATGTAGAGGGCTGTGCCCACAACCTGGTTCGCCGCCGTCAATTCTGTTGCCTCCGCGGACAGCGCGATACCGAAGTCGACGAGGACGACGTGCCCGTCCGGCTCGATGATGAGGTTGCCCGGCTTGACATCACGGTGGACCACGTTGACATCGTGAGCGGCCTGCAGGGCGCGGGCGGTCTGCGCGACGATCGACAGTGTCTCGGCGGTGCTCAGCCGACCTGCCTCGGCGATCCGCTCCGACAACGGCTGCCCCTGCACATACGCCATCACCAGGTAGGCGAGACCGGATCCGCCGGGCAGGGCGGCTTCGCCGTAGTCGTAGACCTCCGCGACACCGGGATGCCGCAACGCCGCCATTGCCCGCGCCTCTCGCCGGAAACGCTCACCGGCACTCGCGTCTGTCAGGACTCGGCTGTGCAGCACCTTGACGGCCACGGTTCGCTTCAGCGTCTCGTCGACAGCGCGCCACACCTCACCCATGCCGCCGGCGGCGATCCGATCGGTCAGGCGATATCGGTCGCCGATGAGATCCCCCACGTCTGCCATCCGGTTCCCGTACCCCACGGGCTTGTCTCTCAAGCCAGGACGCCACGCACCGCTGCCGGTGCAGCGCCTGTTCGTGCTCGCGTCGCCCTGCGGGCTGAGGCAGGGATGTAACAAGTACCCGGTTGATCGCGCCTGTATCGAGGTGAAGTCAAGCCTGGGTGAAGGGCACCAGCGTGCCTGATCTTTCCGTCGTCGCACGTGAGCGGGCAGCGCTGGCGACAATTGCCGACACGATCGTGGCCGCGTCGGTCGGCAAGGGCCTTCGGGTGGCCGTGGCCTGCCCAAATTCACACCTCGCCCTGGTCGATTACCTGACGCAGGCGCTGCATGCCCGTGGCCGGGCCTGTCGCTGTCTGCATGGGCAGCCGAACCTGGTGGACGCAGGCGGTCCGGCCCCGAGCGACCAAGGGAACAATTCGACCCTGGTCCTGATCACTTCCGGACTGGTCACCGACACCGACCGCGGCGTGCTGAACGTGAACATCACCGTGGTTGCGGCCGAACCCGCGGCACGCGATGGCAACGTCAGCCAGCGGGAGACGGGCGGGGCGCACTCACCGGCGGGTGGTGATCCGGACATCATTCTCGACTACCGCGATCCGAACGCGGCCATGATCCGCTACATGGCGCCCCATCTCCTGGCAGGTGGCCGGCAGTAGGCCCCGGGCGCCAGCGTCGCCAACTCGTCAACTGGCAGGACGCCTACCGCCGCACGCCGTTACAGGTTGTGGCGGTCGTCGGCCGGCAGGCGAGGCGGTTGCGGTGGCTCGGGCGACTGGTCGGGCTGACCAAGCTGCGCGACATGGGTCGGATCGAGGACTCGAGAGAGGAACGAGCGGGTCCGTTCGTGCCGCGGCGCACCGAGCACCTCTTGCGGCGGCCCCTGCTCGACCACCACGCCGCCGTCCATGAACACGACCCGGTCGGCGACGTCCCGGGCGAACGCCATCTCGTGGGTGACCACCATCATCGTCATGCCGTCCTCGGCGAGCTTGCGCATGACGGTGAGCACGTCGCCGACGAGTTCCGGATCGAGCGCGGAGGTCGGCTCGTCGAAGAGCATCAGCTTGGGGTCCATCGACAGCGAGCGGGCGATCGCCGCCCGCTGCTGCTGCCCGCCGGAGAGTTGCGCCGGGAACGCGTCGGCCTTGTCGGTCAGGCCGACCCGCTCCAGGTTGTCCCGCGCGATCCGCTCGGCCTCGGCGCGACCGCGCCGGAGTACCCGGCGCTGGGCGATGGTGAGGTTGTTCAGCACGGTCAGATGCGGGAAGAGGTTGAACGACTGGAAGACCATGCCGATGCCGCGGCGTACCGAGTCGATCTCGACGTCCGGGTCGGTCATCTCGACGCCGTTCACCCAGATCTTGCCGGCGGTCGGCTCCTCCAGCAGGTTCACGCACCGCAGCAGGGTCGATTTGCCGGATCCGGACGGCCCGATGACGCAGACCACCTCGCCGTGGCCGACCTCGAAGTCGATGCCCTTGAGCACTTCGAGCGGCCCGAAGGACTTGTGCAGGTCCCGGATCTCGACGGCGGGCCGGGGTTGGGTAGTCGTCATGTCGGGTCACCGAGCCTTGGCGTAGCGGAGTTCGAGGCGTCGTACCACCTGGGAGAGGGGCAGGGTGAGGACCAGGTAGGCGAAGCCGGCCACCAGCAGCGGGGTGGCGTTCACCCGGTCGTTCAGCGTGTCCCGACCGAACTTGGTGACCTCGATGGTCTGCGCGGTCACACCGAGCACGTAGGCGAGCGACGAGTCCTTGGTGAGCAGGATGAGTTCGTTCGTCAGTGGCGGGATGACGACCCGGAACGCCTGCGGGATGACGATGGTGCGCATCGCGGTGAAGTGCGACATGCCGAGGGTGCGTGCCGCCTCCATCTGCCCCTTCGGCACGGCCTGGATGCCGGCCCGGATGGTCTCGGCCATGTACGCCGCGGCGGTCAACCCGAGACCGATCGCGATCGAACCGAACACCCCGCCCGGAATCTCCCGCTCCGGGAAGGCGATGGGAATGCCGTACCCGACGAGGAAGAGCACCAGCAGCGCGGGCAGACCCCGGAACAGCTCGATGTACGCCGTCGCCACCCAGCGGTACGGAGCGACCCGGGACAACCGCATCAGCGCGAGGACGGTGCCGAACACGAGGCCGAAGGCGAACGCACCCAGCGTGTAGAGGATCGTGTTGCGCAGCGCGACGGTGATGATCGTCGGGAACATCGACTCGATGATGTCGACCCGGAAGAAGGCCTCTCTCAACCTGCCCCAGTCCGCGGCAAAGATCACCACGGCGATGATGGCGATGAAGGCCAGGTACTGGAGCCAGAGGGACAGCCGCTCTCGCTGGCGGCGTCGCAGCTTCACCGTTCGACGCTCCTTGACTGTGCGGAGGTTGCCGACGCGGAGGGCGCGCGCCAGGCGCGCGCCCTCCTGCCAGGCGTCTGAATCACGCGTTCGGCAGCTTGCCGATCCACTTCTCGTAGATCTTGTCGTAGGTGCCGTCCTGCTTGGCCTTGGCCAGCACCTCGTTGATCTTCTTGAGCAGTTCCGGGTTGCCGTCCTTCTTCACCGAGAACCCGTACTGCTCGCCGGTGTCGAACTCGGCAGCCACGTCGAAGCCGCCCGGGTGCTCCTTGATGTACTCGGTCCAGACCGGCAGGTCGTTGATGGCGGCCTCGATCTGGCCGTTGGCGAGGGCCTGCTGCAGGGCGGCGAGATCCTCGAACTCGACGAGTTTCAAGCCCTTCTCCGCCTCGAACTTCCGGGCGTAGTCACGGCCCGTGGTCGCCGCCTGGACGCCGAGCTTCTTGCCCTTCAGGTCGTCGAGCGACTTGTACGACTTGCCGGTCTTGACCAGCATCGCCTGAGTTGCGTCGAAGTAGGGATCGGAGAAGTTCATCACCTTCTGCCGTTCCTCGGTGATCGTCATGCCGGCGGCGGCCGCGTCGCACTTGCCCGTGTTCAGGTCCTGGCCGGACTTGATCCCCTCGAACGGCGTGTCGACGATCGTCTGTTCGACGCCAAGTTCCTTGGCGACCAGGTCCATCACGTCGACGTCGAACCCGATCACCTTGCCGCTGGCATCCTTCGACTGGAAGGGCGCGTACGGCAGGTGGGTGCAGACGGTCAGCTTGCCCTTCTCGATGAGCTTGACCCCGCCCGCCTGGACCTCGCCCTCATCCTTCTTGGCACATCCCGCGCTCACCGCGAGGGCGGCGATCGCCATGATCAAGCCAGCCTTACGGACTGCGCTCTGGAAAGTCACGCTGTGTCCCTCCGGTTCGGCGCCCTGTGACGGGCAGCCAGTGCTGAAGCAAAGACGGTGCGACATGGGACGGTACCTGATTTGGCAGGCGGTACCTAGATCACGTGAGTCGTTGTGCCAATCCTGTGGCCGTCACGGTCAGTAAACCCGGCACTCAATCTGCAACCGGACGGCGGGTGGCGGCACCAGCAGGTTGCGCAACCTTCCCGGGCAGCACACCTGGCGCGGCCCGCAGCATCTTGGGACGCTGACGGTTGTGTATGACTACGACCTGTTGGTGCTGGGCTCCGGACCCGGTGGCCAGAAGGCCGCGATCGCCGCCGCCAAGCTCGGCAGGCGGGTCGGCATCGTGGACCGCCGCGACATGATCGGTGGGGTGTGCATCAACACCGGCACCGTCCCCTCCAAGACGCTGCGCGAGGCCGTGCTCTATCTGACCGGCTTGAGCCAGCGGGACCTGTACGGCAGCAGCTACCGGGTCAAGGAGGAGATCACGGTCAGCGACCTGGCGGCCCGGACCCAGCATGTGATCAGCCGGCAGACCGACGTCATCCGCAATCAGCTGGCCCGCAATCGGGTCGCGATGATCACCGGCACCGGCCGGTTCGCCGACCCGCACGCGATCTGGGTGGACGGGGGCTCCGGGCGCGAGTCCAAGGTCACCTTCCACAAGATCATCATTGCCGCGGGCACGCGCCCGGCCCGACCGGACAGCGTCGACTTCGACGACCGGACGATCGTGGACTCGGACGGCGTCATCAACCTCCAGGCCGTGCCCCGCAGCATGGTCGTGGTCGGCGCCGGCGTGATCGGCATGGAGTACGCGTCCATGTTCGCCGCCCTCGGCACCAAGGTGACCGTGGTGGAACGCCGCGACCGGATGCTCGAGTTCTGTGACGAAGAGGTCGTCGAGTCGCTCAAGTACCACCTGCGCGATCTGTCCGTGACGTTCCGCTTCGGCGAGGAGGTCGCCGCGGTGGAGAAGCACCAGACCGCGGCGCTGTGCGTCCTGATGAGCGGCAAGAAGATCGTCGCGGACACGGTCATGTACTCGGCCGGCCGCCAGGGCCAGACCGACGACCTGGCGCTCGAAGCGGCCGGGCTGGAGGCGGACAAGCGCGGCCGGATCAAGGTCGATGCGAACTACCGCACCGCGGTGGAGAACATCTACGCGGTCGGTGACGTGATCGGCTTCCCGGCGTTGGCGTCCACGTCGATGGAACAGGGCCGGCTGGCCGCGCAGCACGCCTGCGGCGAGCCGGTCCGCGCGCTGCGCGAGTTGCAGCCGATCGGCATCTACACGATTCCGGAGATCAGCTTCGTCGGGAAGACAGAGGAGGAGCTGACCGACAGCTCGACGCCGTTCGAGGTGGGCATCGCGCGCTACCGCGAGCTGGCCCGCGGCCAGATCGTGGGTGACTCGTACGGCCTGCTGAAGCTGCTCGTCTCGCCGGAAGACGGCCGGCTGCTCGGCGTGCACGTGTTCGGGACCGGCGCCACCGAGATCGTCCATATCGGGCAGGCGGTGATGGGCTGCGGCGGCACGGTCGACTACCTGGTCGACACGGTGTTCAACTACCCGACGCTGGCCGAGGCGTACAAGGTGGCCGCCCTGGACGCGTGCAACAAGATGCGCAACATCACCCGGATCGACGGTTGAGAGGCCCCGCCCCTGCCGCCGTTCGGTCAGCCGCCCTCAACGTCGGGCGGTGAGGGGCACGAGCACGAGGACGGCAAGGCCAAGGGTGGTGGCGCCGACAGCCCACCACCAGAAGAATCCCGAGAAGACCGAGGCGATCAGAAGCCCCAGGCCGAGGCCGGCCAGCAGGCCGAGTCCGAACAGGGCCCGCGGGGGCAGGGCGAGGTACGGCAGGCGCCGCACCACGAGCACCTCCAGCCAGGTGCCGCCCGACGCGAGCAGTGCTGCCCCCACGCCGTCCACGGCGGACAGCCCGTGACCTTCGCTGACTGGCACGAGGACTCGGCCCTCGTCACCGGCGGGGACAAAGAGGATGAGCACGCCGACGACCAGGAGCAAGACGCTGACTGCCACCTGGGTGCGTGGTGCACCGCCGATACTTTGGGACATCACCAGAGTCTTGGTCATCCGCCGTGATTCCGACAGGAGACGTATCGCCGAACATCTGATGTCGGCGCCGCGGGGGCGGTCAGCTACGGGAGCGCGGCAGGCAGCACTTCTTGTACTTGAGGCCCGAACCGCACCAGCAGGCGTCGTTGCGCTCCGGCGGCCAGGAAATCTGCGCGCCGGGCCGGGTCGCCAGGTCTCGCGCGTAGCGGGTGCGGATCTCCGGATCCGTCGGATCCCCGTTGTGCCGGCTGGCGTAGCCGTTCAGCCCATCCACCGATGCGCTGACCACGCTCAGCCCGGTCCGACCGGTCCTGGCCTGCTGGACGAGGTGCCGTTCCAGGCGGCCCCGGTGCGCGTCCCAGTCCGGCCCGTACGCCTCGGTCAGCTCTGCGTGCTCGGCGAGCAGGCGGTCGAACTCGGCCCGGGGCCAGAAGAGCAGGTCGGGCTCCGTGCCCTGCCGCTCCTCCGCCCGGCGGACGAGCTGAGCCTCCAGCCGGTCCGCCAGATCGTCCTGCCGATCGTGCGGCAGGTTCAAGTCCCGGCGTACCCGGTGCCGCTGTTGCAGCAGGAAGAAGAGGACGCCGGGCGCCTCCGGAGGGCCGATCTCCACCGTCGCCTCGGCGGCGGGTACGGCTTCCGTGGGTGCTCCGGCAGCAGTGGCGCGCCTGCCGAGCACGGTGTCGACCGCCTCGCTCAACCACTCCTCCGCGATCACCGAGAGACCGCCGGCGTCCAGGGCCGCGCTGACGTACGCCGGGGCCTCGGGCTGCTCGATCAGGAGCTGGCGCAGCGCGGTGAGTTCCGCCATCGCCTCGTCTTTCCGGCCGCCGGCCCGGAACAGGATGCGGGCCCGCAGCGCCCGGGCGAAGCCGGCCCGGGCATCCGCTATCGACGGGTACGCCTCCACGGCCCGGTCCGCGTACCGGAGCGCGGCGTCCAGCCGCCCTCGGATCTCGGCAATCTCCGCGGCCAGGGTCAGCGCGTCCCCGGCATCCGCCGGCTCCGCCAGCCGGCCCTGCTCCACCGCGTCCGCCAGGTCGGCGGCGATGCCGAGCGGATTGGCCGTGCCGAGCGCCGAGCGGCGAAGTTCATCGAGGTCAGCGCTGGTTATCACATCTTTCGTCGGCACGATCTCACGGTACGTCGGCTTCCGCCCGTAGCGCTGGCTGATCACCTGTTACGCCGATCTCACGCCGCCTATGGTCGCGGCCTGGTCTCCACCTGGGTGTGCGGGAACTGCCCGACGCGTGGGCCACGATGGACGTCCCGCAGCCGGCGGAATCTGCCTTACACCACCTCGCCCAGTCGCGACAGGGCACGGGTGACCACCGTCAGATCCTCGGCACCGAACCCCTGGTCGACCACCCACTGCCACTCCGACGCCAGGCTCTCCGCGGTCGGGAAGCGACCCGCCTCCACCTCGCGCAGCGCCAGGTTGACGTCCTTGAGCCCCAGCGCGAGAGAGTACTGCGTCGTGTAGTCGTCCCGACCGATCCGCTCCAGCTTCTCCGCCGCCCAGGGCGAGACCAGCGGGCTACCGTGCAGGGCGCCCAGGACCGCCGGGCGATCCAACCCGAGCGCGTCGCCGAACGCGACCGCTGCGGCGAGCCCTTCGGCGACGAAGGCGAGCAGCAGGTTGTTGACCAGCTTCAGTCGGGAGCCGGCCCCGGCCGGGCCGACCCAGACCGTACGCTGCCCGACCGCGTCGAAGACCGGCGCGACCCGGTCCCGGACCTGCTCGGGCCCGGAGGCGAGGACGACGAGCTTGCCCTGCTCGGCCGGGCCCCGGCTGCCTGCGACCGGGGCGTCCACCAGGACGATGTCGGGACGCTCCGCGGCGACCAGCCGGGCCAGGCGCTCGGTCTCGGTAACGCCGATGGTGCTCATCTGGGCCCACACCGCGCCCTCGGCCATCGCGGCCAGCATCCCCTGGTCGGTGGCGATGGACCGGACCGCGTCCGCGTCGGTCACCATGGTGACCACCACGTCAGCCCGGCGTACCGCGTCGGCCGGGCTCTCGGCCACCTCCGCGCCCTGGTCGCCGAGCCGCCGGGCCGGCTCCGGATGGCGGTTCCAGACCACCGTCGGCAGGCCGGCTCGGAGGATGTTGCCGGCCATCGGCGCCCCCATGCCGCCCAGCCCCAGTACCGCCACCTGCCGCGCCTGCGTCATCTACGTCCCCCGCTCCTCCTACCGGGGAGCGTAGGCCAGCAGGTGGTGCGGGCGGACCGATCCGGCGGAAGCCGGCGTGGAGAACGTTCCGCTGGTCACGACCGGCACGGCAGTCGCTTCAGTCGTTTCGACTCTCCGCTGAACCCCGCTTTTGTAGGTTGGCGGGGAGCGCCAGGTTGCCCGCGCCTCCGCTCCCCGGTACGGGCGTGCCAGAGGAGGCAGAGGCGGTGACGTCCAGTCCGCTACCTCGGATCCTTCGCCGGCGCGGCGAGCCCGACTATCCGACGTTCCTGGAGCTCTTCTTCGACCTGGTCTACATCTTCATGCTCTCCCGGCTCTCGGCCGCGCTGGCCGAGGACCTCACCGTCCGGGGCGCCGCCCGGGCCGCCGTCCTGCTGTGTGCCGCCTGGTGGGTCTGGGTGCTGACCGCGTGGCTCACCGACCTGTTCAACCCGCGGCTGCCGATCATCCAGGCCACCGTGCTGGCGGTCATGTTCGGCACCCTGCTGATGGCGATCGCGGTGCCGTACGCCTTCGCCGACTACGGGTGGCTCCTCGTCGCGGCGTACTTCGGCATCCACCTCGTCCGGGACGCCGTCCTCATCCCCGGTACCCGGGTGAACCGCCCGATCCAGGCCAGGAGCATCCGGGTCTTCTTCTGGTTCGGCGTCACCGCCGTGCCGTGGGTGGCCGGGGCGTTCGTGCACGGAACGGCCCGGCTGCTGCTCTGGTCGGTCGCGGTGGTCGTCGACCTCGGATCGGCCCGGATCGGCTGGCCCACGCCGAAGCTCGGCCGCACCGAACTCGCCAGTCAGATCTTCACCGGCACCCACCTGTCCGAGCGGCACCGGGAGATCTTCATCATCGCGTTGGGCGAGCTGATCCTGAGCGCCGGCACGGGGCTGGGCGGCAGCGGCTTCCAGGCCGGCCGGGTGGCCGCGAGCGCCGTCGCGTTCGCCAGCGCCGTCGTGCTCTTTCAGCTCTACTTCCACCGGGTGCGGCAGCTCCTGGCACCGCCCGCCGTCACGGTGGTCGAGCGGGTCCGCTCCGGCACCTCCACCTCGTACAGCCACCTGGTGATGGTGGCCGGGGTGCTGCTCGTCTCGACCAGCGTCTCGCTGGTCATCGACCGGCCGTTCGGTGCCGCGCCGCCCGCCTGGGCCGCCGTCATCCTCGGCGGGCCGGCCCTGTTCCTGATCGGGAGCTGCCTGTTCGACGCCGTGCTCACCGGCCGGGTCCTCTGGTCCCGGGCACTGGGGGTGGTGCTGCTGGGCGCCAGCGCGCCCGCGGCGGCCCTGCTCCCGCCGCTGGCCGTCCTGGTCGGGGCGAACCTGGTCCTGCTGCTCACCCTGGTCTGGGAGACGCTGCCGGCACGCTCACGGCTGGTCCGGGCCACCGTGCCGACCGGGTGAGGCTCCCCCGAGCGGCGGTGGCCTCGGCGTGCGGGCGTGCAAACGGGTGCTCACCAGGTTCGCGGCCGCGACCAGGGCCAGGACGGTCATGGCGAGCAGCGCGATCAGCACCGGCGGCAGCAGGGACGAGGCCGGCGCCACTCCGGCCAGCAGGACCAGCCCGGCCAACCGGGACCGGGAGATCCGACCGAACACCGTGTAGTCCAGCACCCCGCGGCCGACCAGGAACAACGCCGGTCCGCCGAGGATGACCGCAGCCCACGAGGCCGGAGTGTCCCCGAACGGACGCACCACGACGAGGTGGCTGGTGACCGCCATGCCGCCGATGCCGGCCACCATGATCAGGTGGGTGACCGCGGCCGACTGGGTGAGCAGCGACGGGTTCGTCGACCGCGCGATGGCGTCGGTCAGCAGCTCGCCGGCCCGGTAGATGTAGATTCGCCAGGCCAGCACCACGATCAGGAAGACCACCAGCAGGGCCCGGGCCCGATCCAGGGTGTATTCGTTCATGCTGAACGTCGTCCCGGTCACGAAGAGAGCCGCGCCGAGCGCGACGATGACGAACTGCCGGTACCGCTCGGCGACCCGCTCGCCGACCAGCCGCCACTCCTGCGGCTGGGCCCGCCCCAGTCGGGGCGCCGGCCAGCCGAGCGAGGCGGCGACGTACTCGACGCCGACAGTTGCCGCCCAGAGCACCAGGCGGGTGGGGCCGGCCGCCAGCCCGCCGCCGACCCAGCCGACCGCGGCGATGAGGTACCAGAACAGGACCCGGCCGCTGCGGCGCGGCTCGGACGCGTCGCGCCGCAGCAGGAGGTAGTAGCTGCTCGAGCCGAGGTGGATCACCAGGTAGGTGACCGCGAAGAGCAGGCCCCGCTCGCCGTACGCGTCCGGCGCCGCCGCCGCCAGCAACAGACTGGCGGCCGCCACCCCGATGAACTGGACCTGGACCGCGGGCCGCGCCAGGTCGAGGGTGTCCGCGGCCCACGCGGTCACCGCCCAGACGAGGGTGAACGCGAGCAGCAGGACCAGCGTCTCCCCGACGCCGGTCCAGGTCAGCTTGTCGGCGAGCGTCCTGGCCAGGGCGATCAGCGCGAAGACGTAGACCAGGTCGAAGAAGAGTTCCAGGAACGCCGGCCGCCCCGGATCCCGCTGGGCCGGGGCAGCCGCACCGGCGCCGCCCTCCGCTGCCATCGACCTCCTCCGGGACCGCCGCGCCGCCCTCGTCAGACGACACTACGGGCACCGGTTCGACGACAGCCGGACATCGCACGTCATACCCCCGCTAGACGTACTGCCAAAAAGGCTGGTCAAGGTTGGGTGACGACACGACGTAGCTGGACGTGGTGCTGGGATGGTCCGCGTGTCGAACCACGACGGCGGCGTACTCCCGCAGCTCCACCCGCTCCTGGGCGGGCCGTGACAACGGCCCGCCCAGGACGGCTCTGCTACCGCCGGACTCAGCTCGGGCCGGTCACGGTGAAGGGCAGGGCAACCCGCGTCACCGAATCGGCGCCCGCCAGCGTGATGCTGGTCGAGCCCACCCCCGCAGTCCCAGGAACGCTCACGGTCACGCCAGCGATGACGCCGTCACCATTCGCGCGCACGGTGCTGGATGCGAGGCCGTCACCGAAGCTGATGGTGAGCGCCTCATTCGGCGCGAATCCGGAACCGTCGACCGTGATCGACGTACCGCGCGGTCCCGACGTGGTCGACAGCGCCACCTGCGGTTGATATGTCGGCACTTCCGGCTGCCCGGTCACCCGGACGGTCGCCGTCGCCGGTGTCCGCGAGGACGCGCCGGTGGCGGTGACGGCATACCGGCCAGGCTCCCCGTCAGGAGACGTCGCGATCGACGCATGTACCGCTCCCGCCGTGGAGGCCGCGACCGTCATGCTCCGCGAGGGGTCGGTGCCGACGGTCACGGTCACCTGCTCGCCCGCGGCGAATCCGCGGCCGTTGACGGTGATCGCGTCACCGGCGGCGAAGGTGGCGGACGCGGACACCGCGATCGTCGGCTGAGGTCCGCCACCCGCCACGGTCACGGTGAAGGTCTCAGTGCTGCTCGACAGGCTGTCCCATGCGGTGACGTGCACCGGGTACGTGCCCTCCTGCGCGTAGGTGTGCTGTCCGCTCATCGCACCCGTCGGGCCGACCGTGACGTCGTCCGGAAGCGTGCCGTCGCCCCATTGGACGCGCGCGTGGTAGCCCGTCGTGTCGGGAGCGCCGCCGGTCACCGAGCCGAGGTTCGCCGAGAGCACCTGCCCGGCGATGGCCGTCTGGTCCTTCGGAGCGGCGGTCGCCAGCGCGGCGGCCGGCGTGCCGTCGTCGGCGATGGCGAACACGTGGATCCGGCCCGCCGAGCCGGGGTCGCCGGTCTGCGTCGGCAGGGTCACCGAGACGAGCGTCTTGCCCGCCGGGATCTGGTACGGCGTGGTGGCGAACAGGAACGGCTGTGCGCCGTCCCGGCTCGTGCCGCTCAGCCGGTACGCGGCCTTGGCGACGACGATGTTGCCGTAGGACGGGGTGCCGTTGGCGTTGCCACCCAGCGTCCAGTCACTCATCTGGATCGGGATGCTGGCAGTGCTGCGGTCGCTGAACGTCGCCGTGCCGGTGGTGCTCTGGTTGCCCTGCGTGCCGGCGCCGATGAACGAGATGCTCCTGGCGTCGGCCGGAAGCTGGAGAACGACCGTCCTACCATTGCCGGTCGCGTCGTCCGGCTGCCCGGCCGGGATCGCCGGCAGCGTGAAGTGCAGCGCCGTTCCGGGTACCTGGTGCTGCTGGCCCTGGGTCACGCCGGCCGCCGCGAGGGCGGCCCGCGAGTACGCCCACGACTTGGCGTCGCAGTTCGCCGCGAGGGTGCCTTCGTCGCCGATGCAGACGGTGTCGAATGCGGCGGTGAGGCCGGAACTCGGCGCGTAGGCCACATCGACACCGACCGTTGCCGAGCTCTGGCTGCTTCCGTCGGTCACCGTGACGCCGGCCTGGTAGTAACCCGGCTTGGCGTAGGTGTGGGAGCCGCTGACGCTGTACACGGCGCGCGAGCTCACGGACAGGGTGCCTGCGGTGGCCGGCGAGCCGTCACCCCAGTCGATCGTGGCCTGGTAGCCGGTGGCGGTGCCCCCGGTGACGGTGGCCAGCGGCACCGACACCGCGGCGCCGGAGGTGGCGTGCACGCTGCTCGCGGCGGTGACCGCGACGGCGCCGCCGCCAAGCAGGACGTCGCCGCCGGCGAGCAACTCGATCTCGGCGAGGGTCGGCCGCGCGGCGCCGACCGTCTTCGTCACGGCCAGGCGGAACTGCGCGAACTGCCCCGGATCGCTGATTTTGAACGGCCGGGTCTGGTCGCGCCACCGGAACGCCTCGCCGCTGCGGGAATCGACGGTGGCCCAGGTGATCCCATCGTCGGAGCCCTGCAACTGCCAATCCGTCGGGTCGCCCGCGCTCGCTCCTGAGGTGAGGGTGTAGTAGGTCGGCATCTGCTTGCTGCCGCGGAACACCCAGGTTATCTGCGGGGTGCCGGTGGCGAAGGTCAGCTGGGTGGTCGAGGAGTCGTCGAACAGCTTGGCGGCGTCCTGTCCGCCGCTCACGGTGGCGGTGCCGAGACCGGGTCCGGTGGCGTCCTGCAACGGCTTGGCCACGGCGTTGCCCTTGGTCAGTGACGGCGGCGCGTCGTCCTGGCCGGTGCCCCAGGACGACGGGTCGGGCCCCATCTGGAAGTCGATCGTGCCGCCGCGGGCGAGGACGGACGAATCGATGGAGACCGCGCGCTGCGCCTTCCCGTTGACCGCCACGCTCTGCACGTAGACGTTCCGGGTGCTGTTGTTCCGCGCGTTGACGACGATGTCGCCACTGCTCCGGTGGACGGTCATCCTGGTGAACTGCGGCGAACCGATGGCCCAGTTGGAGGAGCCGGCCTGTAGCGGGTAGATGCCCAGCGCGCTGAGGATGTACCACGACGACATCTCGCCGTTGTCCTCGTCGCCCGGGTAGCCCTGGCCGATCTCGCTGCCGACGTAGAGGCGCTGCAGGATTTCCCGCACGATCGCCTGCGTCTTGGCCGGCGCGCCAACGAAGTCGTACATGTACGGGGTGTGGTGCGACGGCTGGTTGCTCATGCCGAGCTGGCCCATGCGCACCGCACGCGCCTCGAGCATCTCGTGGATCGTTCCGCCGTACCCGCCCGGATGGTCGGCGTTCTCCGGGGTGGCGAAGAACTCGTCGAGCTTCTGCTCCAGCGCCTTCCGCCCGCCGTACAGGTTGGCGAGCCCCTGACCGTCCTGCGGCGCGGTGAACGCGTAGTTCCACCCGTCGGTCTCGGTGTAGACGCCACCCCAGTCCAGCGGATCGCCGGCCACGAAGGTGCCGGCCGCATCGCGGCCCTGGAAGAACTTCGTCTTCGCATCGAAGAGGTTGACGTAGTTGCGGGCCCGCTGCAGGAAGTACCGCGACTCCTCGTTGAGCCGGTCGCGCTCCGACTTCGGCGTGGCCGGGTCGTTGGCCAGGGCCGCGCCCATGTTGCCGATGCCGTAGTCGTTGATGAAGCCTTCCAACGCCCACGACACCGACTCCCCGGTTGAAGTCGGTGTGTAACCGAGGAACAGGGAGGTCTCGATGCCCTTGCGGCCGACCTCGCTGCGCCCGGACGCCACGGTCGCGTCCTTGACCGCCGCGTCGTAGGCGCCGAGCGGGTCGGGCAGCTCGACGCCGCTGAGGTAGGCCTGGGCCATCGCGACGTCCGCGCTGGTGCCGGTCATCAGGTCGGCGTAGCCGGGCGACGACCAGCGGGCGATCCACCCGCCGTCGCGGTACTGCTGGACGAACCCGTCGGCGATCCTGGCTGCGACGTCGGGGTACAACAGCGAGTACGCGGGCCACACGGTGCGGTAGGTGTCCCAGAACCCGTTGTTGACGTAGATCTGCCCGTCGACGATCTTCGCGCCGGTCCGCGTGGCGGTCGACGTGCCGGTCGGCGGTGACACCGGGCTCGCGTACTGCCAGTGCGGCGCGGCGGCGGTGCCGGTGTTCTCCGACTGCGAGTTCGGATACAGGTTCAGCCGGTACAGGTTCGAGTACAGCGTCACCAGCTGCATCTCGGTCGCACCCTCAACGTCGATCCGGCCGAGCCGGTCCTCCCATGCCGCGGTGGCGGCCGCGTGGACCTGGTCGAGGCTGTTGCCGGTGACCTCCAGGTCGAGATTCCGCCGTGCCTGGTCGACCGAGATGAACGACGTCGCGATGCGCAGCGTCACCTGCCGGTTCTCTGAGGTGTCGAAGGTGGCGGACGTGGCGGAGGACGTCGTCGGCGCCCGGTCGAAGGTGCCGGAGACGAACATCCGGCTGCGACCGGCCGACAGGCCGCTTCCGTTGTCGACCCAGCCGGTGAACGTGCCGTCCGTACCGATGGTGAACGTGCCGTTGTAGAAGACGAGGCTTCCGGTGGCCTGCCCGGACGGGAAGGTGAAGGCCATGATCCCGCCGTGGTCGGTGGGCGACAGCTGCGCGATCAGGCCGTTCTGCAGGGTGACCTGGTAGAAGTCCGGCCGCGCGATCTCGTCGTCGTGGCTGAAGGCGAGCGCCCGGCGGCTGGGCGCTCCGGTGAGCGATCCGCCCGCCGGCACCGGCATGACCGACATCTGGTCACGATCACCCATCCACGGGCTGGGCTCGTGCGAGATCGCAAGTCCCTGCAGCGTGGGCAGATTGGCCGCGTTGTTGTTCCGCTGGTACTCGTACTCCCAGCTGTTCGAGGTGGCACTGGTGACGGGCGTGAAGAAGTTGAAGCCGTTCGGCATCGCCGAGATCGGCAGGTTGTTGCCTCGCGAGAACGAGCCCGACGCGTTGGTTCCGCGCCGCGTGTCGACGTAACTGGTCAGGCGGGAGCCGTCGATCGGTGTCGGAGCGGCCGCCAGCGTGATGTCGTCGAGCCAGCCCTGGAAGCGGGTCGAGGTCGTCGCATGGGGATTGTCGTAGGCGAGCAGGACGCGGTCGATCGTCTTGCCGTTCGCGACCGCTCCGATGTCGGACTGCACCGCGTTCCACTGGTCGGCGTAGAGCACCTTCGACGCGCCCTGCCCGGCGGCCGTGAGCGGGTATCCGTGCTGGTCCACGGGCGAAAGCAGGCTGAGGTAGCCGCCGTCGGTGAAGTGCAGGTCGAGCGCCGCATAGGTGGACGGATACTGGGTGTCCTGGCCGGTGAACTCAGGGAAGATCTTGTAGGACAACCGGGTCTTCGGCCCGACCGGGATGTCGACGTCGAACACCCTGTTGGTCGCGTACGAGCGGCCGTCGACCTCGGCGCCGCCCGAGTATCGCAGCGACGCCAGCCCGGTGAATCCCGCCCCAGGTTTCATGTTGTGGCCACTGACCGGACCGGTGCCGGCGACACTGCCCATCGGGGTGGCCGGCGGCTTGACGTTCGAGCCGTCGCTGATGTCCCAGTCGGCGAGCTGGATGAGGGAGTCACCGGAGTTCGCGGAGACATTCAGGCGGTAGTAGCCGTAGGCGGTCGTGTTGGTGAAGCTGTAGGTGTTCGTGGCGAACCGCCCGCTGAAGCTCTGTCCTGTCTGCCTGTTCAGGTCGGTCCACGTGTTGCCGTCGGTGGACCCCTGCACCGTGAAGTCCTTGGGGTCACGGGTCGGGGCGTCGTTCGCGGAGGTCAGCGCGTACCGCACCACCGCCGCCGGCCTGGCCAGCTGGTAGGTCACCCAGCCGGTCGGGTTGAACGCCAGCCACTTGGTGGAGGCATTGCCGTCCGTGAGGTTCGCGGCGGTTTCGTTCGGCGGGTTCTCGGCGCTCGCGGTCACCGCATCGACTTGGCCGAGCAGGCTGCCGGGCAACCCGGTGGGGCTCGAGCCGCTCAGGTTCGCCTGGACCGGCTTACCGCTCGCGTCGACCTCCACAGTGCTCGCCGCGGGTTGCGGGTCCGCCGACTCGAACGAGGAGCTGAAGTTGCCGGACAGTGCCGTAGTGGGCGCGGCAGTCGCCGGGGGTGCGGCGACGAGCAGTCCCGCCGGCAGCAAAACCGCAGCTGCCGTGGCGAACAGCGCTCGCACCCCTGGTGCTGACCCGGGGATCTCGGCCATGCACTCTCCTTCGGAGTTTCCCCTGCGGCATGACATCGTTGTCACCGAGACTCGTGAGCTACGAAGGCAGGCGCAGGGACTGCCGCTGATAGTTCCGGGCAAGCCACGACCATGTCAATGGGTTGATCAAAGCGAAACAGGCCGTCGCCGACGGATGACCGCACTGCTGCCTGCGCCGCAAGGCATCAATCCCCGCCCTCGCCGGCCTCGACGCCGGCCTCGCTCCGTCATCCTGGCCGCGCTCCGATCAGCCGCCCTCGCGCCTACGCCGGAGTACGACGACCACCCGGACGACTGGCAGACCGCACACGTCGGCCTGCGAAAATCGGCCAGGCCGACAGCGGCGAAACCTTCTGGCACGACGGCAAGGGCGTGGCCGGGCAGCCGGGCCACTTTGGACGGACGGGCCGACAGCCGGCCGGGTTCGCCCCTTCGGCCTATCGACGAGCACAGCGACTGGCATCTATGGTCATCGTGCTCAATGGAACGATCCTCGTGACACGGGGTGAACTGACGGGTCGGGAGCATGGGGGGACGATCGTGACAAGCAGACGTCGAAGGGTTCGCACACTGCTGTGTACGAGCCTCACCGCAGTCCTGGCAGCCGGGTCGCCGCTCGCATTCGCGCCACCCTCCGCGCAGGCGGCAACCGCCGCGACCCCCGCGGATTCCGTCATCACCTGGGACCTCAACGCCGAGACTGCGATCTGGGACGTCGCGCGTCAGGCACCGCAGGTTCAATCACGCAGCGCCGCGATGGTGCACGGAGCCATCTACGACGCGGTGAACGCGATCGCCGGTAGCCCCTACCAGCCGTATCTGGTCGCACCGCCCGCCGACGGGCGCGAGTCCACCGACGCGGCCGTCGCCACCGCGGCCTATCAGGTGCTGAACGCCATCTTCCCGAACCAGCACGACACGCTGCGGGCGCAGTACGACCAATCGCTGGCCGCACTGCCGAACGGTCCTGCCACGCAACGGGGAATCGACGTCGGCACTCAGGCTGCCGCCGCAATGATCACTGCCCGGCAGAACGACGGCGCGTTCGGACCGCAGACCTTCGCCGTGGGTACCGAACCCGGCCAGTGGCGGCCGACGCCGCCGTTCTTCGCCAACGACGGGGGCTGGGTCGGCCACCTGACCCCGTTTCTCCTCCCCAGCGCGTCGACCTTCCGCACGTCCGGGCCGCCCGCGCTCACGAGCGCCCAGTACGCCGAGGACTACAACGAGATCAAGGCGGTGGGCTCGGCTTCCAGCACCGTCCGCACGGCTGACCAGACGGATGCGGCGATCTGGTGGCACGACCGGCGTCTCGGCGAGTGGGAGATCAAGCGCCAACTCGTGACGACCCAACGGCTGAATGCTCTCGAGGCCGCACGTATGTTCGCGATGGTGGACCTCGCCGAAGCGGACGCGGTGATCGCGTGCTTCAACGAGAAGGAGGCATGGAGCCGCTGGCGTCCCGTCACCGCGATTCAACTGGGCCACACCGATGGCAACCCGGACACCATCGCCGATCCCAGCTGGACTCCCCTGCTTGTCACGCCACCACACCCGGACTACACCTCCGGGCACACCTGCAACACCGGCGCGACCATGTCGGCGCTGGCCTACTTCTTCGGCCGGGACAACATCTCGTTCAGCGCGTACAGCAGCGACTCCGGCACGCGAAGGTACTTCACCAGCTTCTCCCAGGCGCTCACCGAGGTCATCGACGCACGAGTCTGGGGAGGCATCCACACCCGCAGCGCCGACCTGCAGGGGGCGCGCATCGGCCTGGCGACCACGGCCTACATGATCCGGCACTACTTCCGCCCGCTGGGGTAACTTCCCGCCAAGCACTCCAGGCTCGGCGTGTCAGGCCGGACCGGCTACTCCCTCAATCGGACAGTCGCGGGGAAGTCGGAGCCCGGCCGACACGCGACGGCGGGGCGTTGTCGACGTTGAGCAGTCCAGCGTCGACCACCGCCCGGCTCATCGGCCGGGTCAGCTCGGCGAGGCGGGCGCACCCGTCGGCGCCGAGCACCGTGTACGCGGGCGTGGCGAGCCGGTCGGTGGCCGCCTCGATCCACGCCCGCTGCGCCCGTCCGCTGTCGCTCAGCGACGGCTCGTCGCCCTCGATCAACCCGCGCCCACGCAGGCGCTCGACCGCGTCTGCCCACTGCTCGCCGGTCCAGCCGCGGGTGCGGCGCAGGAAGCGGACCGGAACCTCGCCGGACGCGGCGTGCAGCACCAGTGCCTCCAACCCGGTCAGGCCGGCGAGCACCAGGGCGGCCACGTGCCCGTCGCCGCGGAACTCCCGCAGGATCGTCTGGGCCTGCCAGAGGATCAGGTGCGGCTGCTCCGGCCAGGGCAGCGCGGCGTGGGCGGCGAACAGTGGCCGCCCCTCGGGGTAGGCGGTGGCGGACTCGGCGGCGCGACGGGCCAGCTCGGCGGCCTCGACCATCTCCGGGCCGTACACCGCGTCGCCGAGCGCGCGGGTCAGGGCCGCACCGGCGGCCTCCAGCCGGGCGGCCAGCACGGCCGACGGCGTCACCCGCTGCCAGGCGGCCGGCAACACCCGGGCAATGAGGTCCGGGTTGAAGTTGAAGAAGCTGGCGACGACCGGGCCGGGGCCGACCGGCCCCAGGGCAGCCGCCCGGGAGGCGAAGTAGCCGGCCGGCTCCGCGATGCCGAGGGCGGCGTACCGCTCGTGCGCCTCGGGCACGAAGTAGATCATCCCATGCAGGGGCTCGGTCACCCGCCAGGCGTGGCGCACGACGGCCGGGTCGAGTGCTGCCGACTTCTGCCAGCTGGGATCCGCCACGTCCGTCATGTCGCTGCCTTCCGTCGACGACGTTACCGGTCGGTAGCTTCCCATGCCGGCGAGGGCCGTGTCACCCACCAGTCCCCGCCCCCTCGCTCACACTGCCGAGGATCCGGTAGGCGATCGAGAACAGCAGGGGCCAGGTCCTCGAACTCCTCCGCCCCGGTTACGCCAGCTCTTCCTTGAAGCCCTGGCGCCACGAGGGATAGCGCAGCTCCCAGCCGAGCTCCCGCTTGGCCTTGGCGTTGGAGAAGCCGCGCCCCTCGGTCATCATGATCACCGTCGCTTCCCCGGCCAGCAGTCGGGCCAGCCACTTGGGGACCCGCATCGGCCGCTTCGCCCCCGCGCACGCAGCCAGATGAGGCAGCCACTCGCTGGCCGGGGCCGGTTCGTCGTCGACGATGTTGAAGACGCCCCGCGCCTTTTGCTCCACCGCCAGGACGGTGGCGCTCGCCGCGTCGTCGAGATGCACCCACGAGCCGTAGCCGGTGCCGCCTCCGACGAGCGGGAACTGCCGCTTGCGCACGAGTTCGACCTGATCGTCAGTGGCGCCCGGCCCGTAGAGCCCGCCGTACCGCAGGACTGCGCCGCCAGCCCTGAGGACGACCTCCTCGAGGTGGCGGATCGCCTCCGCCCCCTTGCGCATTACCGTCCCCGTCTCCGGGTCCAGCGGGTCCTCCTCGGTCTTCACCCATCCGCCCTGCCGGATTCCGTTCCAGTTGGCGTAGCTCTGCGCGACGAAATGGAATACCCCGGCCGCCTCCGCCGCGGCCAGCAGGTGATCCGTCCCCTCCGTGCGCAGCCGGATGGTGCCGGCAAACCACCGGTCGATGTGCTTGATATCGGGCTTGCCGGCGTGCACGGGACTGATCGCGGTCATCTGGTGCACGATCGCGTCCGGCCGGGCCGCGGCCACCGCCTCACCGACCGACATCGCATCCAGCCCGTCCATCACGGCCGCCTCGGCGCCCAGCTGCTGCAGTAAGCCCAGCTTCGCCGCGCTCGTCGTCGTCGCCGTCACCTGGTGGCCCCGGGCCACGAGCTGCGGCACCAGCCGCCGCCCCAGGACCCCGGTTCCGCCTGCCACGAAAACCCGCACCATCATCACCTTCCCGATTCCGAATCTGTCTCCGAGACCCGAGACGAGACAGCCCGGCCAGCTGTGACCTGGGAGGCTCGGCGAACTCACCGATGTCGACCGGCCGTGGGCAGGTTCGCCACGTACCTGAGTAACGACGCCCACCTGCGCGGTGTGGCGTGGCCGCTCGCCTGGCGGGCCGTGCGGCCGGCGGCGCCGAGGGTCAGCGGGTGGGGCGGGTACGGTCCATCGCGGTAGCGGTGGCGTCCTGGCCCGTTGCGCGCAGACCCGTGATGACACCGTCCACATCGGCTGCGGAGCGGTTCTGGCTGAGCTTCCACTTCGCCTCCAGGCGGCTGATGCGCAGCTCGACGCCGACGATCGCGCGTAGCTGGCCGGTGACGAAGCCCTCGGGTGCGTCGTCGACCGACCACGGGTGCGGGCGGCCGGCCTCATGCTGGTCGGTCAGCCGCCGTACCAGTGCACCGACCCAGGTCGGGTCGTCGTGCACCAGCAACTCGCCGTACGCGTGGACGACGACGTAGTTCCAGGTTGGCACGACCCGGCCGTGCTCGGCCTTCGTGGCGTACCAGCTCGGTGAGACGTAGGCGTCGGGTCCGCGCAGGATGACCAGGGCCTCGCCGAGCACGGGCTGGCGCCACTGGTCGTTGTTGCGGGCCAGGTGGGCCAGGAGCGTGCCGTGCGGGCCACCGTCCGGGTCGTAGAGGAACGGCAGCGTGGTCGCGGCCAGGCCGTCGGCGGTCGCGGTGACGAGGTCGGCGGCGCGGTGGTGGGTCAGCAGTTCACGGACAGCGGACTCGTCGGCGGAGAAGTGGGCGGGTACGTACATGGTCAGGCCCTTCCCAGTGCGGGCACCTGCGCGCTGTTGCGGGTGCGTTGGATCAGTACGACGCAGGCCAGTACCGCCAGCGCCGCCGCGATCGAGGCCGGGGTGACGGTCTCGCCGAGCAGCAGCGCCGACCAGACCAGGGTGAGCACCGGCTGTGCGAGCTGGATCTGGCCGACCTGGGCGATGCCGCCCCGAGCCAGGCCCGCGTACCAGGCAAAGAAGCCCAGGAACATGGAGACCACGGTGAGGTAACCGAACGCCCGCCACGCGACGGCGTCGGCGTGCGGGTGATGGGCTACGGCAGCGACGATCATGATGGGCACGGTGACGGGCAGGGAGAGCAGCAATGCCCAACAGATCGTACGGGCGCCACCCAGCTCGCGGGCGAGCGCGCCGCCCTCGGCGTACCCCAGGCCGCACAGCACGACCGCCGCCAGCAGGAGCAGGTCGGCCAGGGACAGGGCACCATGAACCGCACCGCTGGCGCCGAGGAAGGTGAGCACCGCCAGCAGCCCACCGGCGCTCGCGACCCAGAACAGCAGCGGTGGGCGCTCGCCGGCCCGCAACACCGCGAACACGGCGGTCATGGCGGGCAGCACGGTGATGACGACCGCGCCGTGCGCGGAGGTCTGGCTGATGAGCGCCAGCGAGGTGAACAGCGGGAAGCCGACGACGACGCCGAGGGCGACGATGGACAGCCGTCGCCACTGACTGCGGGTGGGTCGCGGCGCGCCGGTGAAACGCAGATACGCCCATGCCAGCAGCGCCGCGCCGACGGCCCGACCGAAGGCGACGAACCAGGGGCCGAGCTGCTGCACGGCGACGCGGGTGGCCGGCAGCGACATGCTGAAGGCCAGCACGCCCAGCGCGCCGAGGGCGAGGCCGATCACACGCTGCGCTGTTACCGTGGTCTTGGCAGTAGCGCTACTCTGATCTTTCATGAATGACGGTAACGCAGCCGAACGAGTTATCCAAGATCTGCGTGGGCTCGTGGCGGTCGCGGATCCGGGAACGCGGCTGCCCTCGGTACGCGAGTTGACCGCCCGGCATCGGGCCTCCCCCGTCACCGTCGCCAAGGCGATCCGGCAGCTGGTGGCCCAGGGGCTGATCGAGGCACGATCCGGCACAGGCACCTTCGTGGCCGCCCGACCGGACGAGCGACGGACCCCCGACCTGTCCTGGCAGACCGTCGCGCTCGGTCCCCGCCGACCCGGCGAGGACGAGATGCAGGCGCTACTGGCGTTACCGCCCGCAGGAGCGATCCCGCTGTCCGGCGGCTACCTGGACGCGGACCTGCAGCCTGCCGCCGCGCTCGGCACCGCGCTCACCCGCGCCGCCCGGCAGCCCGCGTCCTGGCAGCGCGGACCGGCCGAGGGGCGCGAGGACCTGCGCGCCTGGTTCGCCCGCGAGGCCGGGACTGGGCTGCGCGCCGACGACATGGTGATCTGTCCTGGCGGACAGGCCGCGCTGTCGACGGCGCTGCGCGCGCTCACCGCGCCCGGCGACACCCTGCTCGTCGAGTCGCCGACCTACCTGGGCGCACTGGCCGCCTCCCGGGCAGCTGGACTGCGGGTGGTGCCGGTGCCCGCCGACGCCGACGGCGTACGGCCCGACCAGCTCGCCGCCGCGTTCGCCCGCACCGGCGCCCGGCTGTTCTACTGCCAGCCGCTCTACGCCAACCCGCACGGCGCGACACTGGCAGATCACCGCCGGGTCCAGGTCGCCGAGGCCGTACGCGACGCCGGGGCGTTCCTGATCGAGGACGACTACGCCCGCGACCTCACCATCGACGGGGAGACCCCGCCGCCACTGGCCGCCGACGATCCCGACGGGCACGTCATCTACCTGCGCTCGCTGACCAAGTCAGCCGCCCCCGGGCTGCGCGTCGCCGCGATCGGCGCCCGCGGCCCGGCCGGCACCCGCCTGCGCGCGGCCCGGCTGCTCGACGACTTCTTCGTCGCTGGCCCACTGCAACAGGCCACGCTCGATTTCGTCACCGCCCCAGCCTGGGCGCGTCACCGCCGCGCCCTGCGTACCGCGCTACGCACCCGTCGCGAGGCGCTCCTGACCGCGCTCCGCCGGCACCTCCCAGAACTCGCCCAGCAGCCGGTCCCGCGCGGCGGCCTGCACTTCTGGGCCCGCCTCCCCGAGGGCACCGACGACGTCGCGCTGGCCGCCGCCGCAGCCGCCGAAGGCGTCATCGTCTTCCCCGGCCGCCCCTGGTACGCCGCCGAACCCCCGGCCGCGCACCTACGCCTCACCTACGCCGCCGCCCCACCCGACCTCATGGACGAGGCCATCCGCCGCCTCGCTCGCGCCTTCCACAAAGGAACGATAATTTGATCTTGAGGGCGCGGAGGCACAGCGAACAATTGCTGGTTTCCCGCTAGGCTCCGCTCGATCAACTTCTGAAGGAGCGCTAGGCAAACCTGCCGCGCCTGGCCGGGTCCACCCGTAACCGCGGCAGCCTGGTGCCGGCTAAGCCTGCCTCGAAGCCAAGCTCGGAGCCCTGTGGTCTCTCGGCGCCCGGCTGTGACGTCGACCGTACGGCTTAGGGTGGGCGGCATGGCAAGCCCTGGCCCCTCCGCCGACGGCCCCGCGGCCCGGAATCCGCTCACCCTGCTCACGCTGGACGAACTCCGGCAGCGCACCAGCGTGAAGTGGCGCATGCACCCGCCCGACGTGCTCCCCCTCTGGGTCGCGGAGCTGGACGTACCCCTCGCTCCCCCGGTGGCCGACGCGCTCCGCCGCGCGATCGACCTCGGTGACACCGGTTACGCGCACGGGACGGCGTACGCCGAGGCGCTCGGGGACTTCGCCGCCCGGCGCTGGGGCTGGCACACCTTCCGCGTCGACCACACCAGAGTCGTAGCCGACGTGATGATGGGCATCGTCGAGGTACTCCGGCTCGTGACCGACCCCGGAGACGCGGTGGTGGTCTGCTCCCCCGTCTACCCGCCCTTCTACGCCTTCGTCAGCCACGCCGGCCGGCAGGTGATCGAGGCCCCACTCGGACCCGACCTGCGGATGGACCCCGCCGCTCTCGACGAGGCCTTCCGCCGGGCCCGGGCCTGCGGCCGCCGGCCGGCGTTCCTGATGTGCAACCCGCACAACCCGACCGGCGTCGTCCACCGACGCGACGAGCTCGAGGCCGTCGCCGAACTGGCCGGCCGGCACGGCCTGCGGGTGATCTCCGACGAGATCCACGCCCCCCTGGTGCTCCCCGGGACGCAATTCACCCCGTACCTCACGGTGGCCGGCGCCGAGAACGCGTTCGCCCTGACCTCCGCCTCGAAGGCGTGGAACCTCGCCGGCCTCAAGGCGGCGCTCGCGGTCGCCGGGCCGCAGGCCGCCGCCGACCTCAACCGCATGCCGGAAGAGGTCGGCCATGGACCCAGCCACCTGGGCGTCATCGCGCACACCGCCGCGTTCCGCGCCGGCGGGCAGTGGCTCGACCTCCTCCTCGACGGGCTGGACGCCAACCGCACGCTGCTGGCGACGCTGCTGGCAACGCACCTCCCATCCATCACGTACCACCGTCCCGAGGGCACCTACCTCGCCTGGCTGGACTGCACCCGGCTGGGCATCGCCACCGAAGCGCCGGACGGCGAACCCGGCGTGGCCAGCGAGGTCGCCGGGCCCGCCAAGATGTTCCTCGACCGCGCGCGGGTCGCGCTCAGCTCCGGGCACGTCTTCGGCACCGGCGGGGCAGGCTTCGTACGACTCAACTTCGCCACCTCACCCGCGATCCTCACCGACGCCGTCACCCGCATGGGCCGGGCAGTCGACGCGCACCACCCGTCGGCGGGCTGAGCCCCCGGTCCCAGGTGCTGTGCCTCCATGACCCGGCGCTGGATCGACTGGGCGCGGCGCGAGCTGCTGCCTGCCCTGCTTGAGCTTGGGTGACAGGCGCAGGCAGACTGGCGGCATGAAGCGAGGCATTGCTCTGGTCCGGCCACCCAGCGGCCGGCTGGCCGAGGGGCTGGTCACCCACATCGAGCGCAGCGACGTGGACGTCGCGCGGGCCCGGCGTCAGCACGAGGCGTACCGGGCCACGCTCGCCGAAGCCGGCTGGCAGGTGCGCGAGGTCGCCCCCGCCGACCACTGCCCCGACTCGGTGTTCGTCGAGGACACCGTCGTGGTCAGCGATGGCCTGGCGGTGATCACTCGGCCGGGCGCGCCACAGCGCCGTCCGGAGATCCCCGGCACGGAGAAGGCGGTACGCGACGCCGGGCTGGAGGTCGTGCGCATTGAGGCCCCCGGGACGCTGGACGGCGGCGACGTGCTGCAGGTCGGCACCACCGTGTACGTGGGCCGAGGCGACCGCACCAACGGTGCGGGCGTCGCTCAGCTGCGTGCCCACCTGGCGACCCGCGGGCGCACGGTGATTCCGGTCCCGCTGCGCGACGTGCTCCACCTCAAGTCGGCCGTGACCGCACTGCCCGACGGCACCCTCCTCGCGCTGCCGGAACTGCTCGACGCGACCGCGCTCCGGCAGCCGGTGCGCACGGTCGACGAGGAGGCCGGCTGCCATGTCGTACCACTCGGGGATGACCTCGTGCTGCTGGCCGCCTCGGCGCCGCGCACCGCGGCGCTCGTGGCGGACCTCGGCTTCACACCGGTCGTCGTCGACATCAGCGAGTACGAGAAGCTTGAGGGCTGCGTCACCTGTCTGAGCGTGCTGATCCCCGGCGTCTAACCGACGCCCCAGCCGGACTCGGTCGCCGGCAGAACCAGAGGTAGGACCAGCGCCGAGGGCGGACCGCGCTGCGCCACGAGGCGTGGATTGGCCCTCGCCATTGCTGGTCCTTCACCCGTAGGGTCATGATCATGGAGATCCTGCGCTACGCCGCCTTCAGCTCCGATCCGGCGGGCGGCAACCCGGCCGGTGTCGTACTCGACGCCACCGGGGTCGGCGATGCCGAGATGCTGCGGGTGGCGGCTGACATCGGGTACTCCGAAACGGCGTTCCTCGTGCCTCACGGCGCTGGGCGCTTCGGGGTGCGCTACTTCAGCCCGTTGGCCGAGGTGCCGTTCTGCGGCCACGCGACCATTGCCTCGGCTGCCGCCTACGCCGAGCGGCACGGTCCGGGCGTCCTGCATTTCGACACCCGCGCCGGCCTGGTCGAGGTTTCCACCAGCGTGGCGCCGGACGGCACGACCACCGCAACGCTGATCAGCGTGGAGCCGCAGACCAGGCCCATCGCTGCCAGTGATCTCAAGGCGCTGCTTGCGGCGCTCCGCTGGGCACCAGGCGACCTCGACGCGGCGCTACCACCGCGAGTCGCCTTCGCCGGCGCCTGGCACCCCGTCGTGGCCGCCGCGAGCCGACAGCGGCTCGCCAACCTGGACTACGACATGAACGCGCTGGCCACGCTGATGGCGCAGCGCGACTGGACGACCATCGACCTGGTGTGGCGGGAGTCCTCTCAGGTATTCCACGCGCGCAACCCGTTCCCACCCGGGGGTGTCGTGGAGGACCCCGCCACCGGCGCCGCAGCCGCGGCTTTCGGCGGCTACCTACGGGAGCTGGGGCTGGTCGCGCCACCCGCGACTGTCACCGTGCACCAAGGTCAGGACTTGGGCCGTCCCAGCGTCCTGACGATCGGGATCCCCGCCGAACCGCGAACCGGCATCGCCGTGACCGGCACCGCCGTTGTCCTTGCCAGATAGCGACGCGACACTGCGCCACCGAAGCTGCGCCTGCCTCCGAATTCCTCCCGGTGGGCCACAGACGGCGTACCTCCGCTCGCCTACCCCCTGGTCCTCCGCTCCGCCACCTGACCGCCACACCCCCTCGCTCAGGTGGCCGAGCGGCGAGTCCGCGGATTCAGGAGGGCACCGGGATCGGGCCGCGTCGGCCTGCGCCGCTGACCTCTGCCCCCTGCCCGACCGTTTGGATTGTTAGGCTCCGCGCCATGTTTTTCGGCGATGCAGACGCTGACCTGCGGCAGATGGCCGACGATCCCACCTTTCCGCACCGCGATGCGGCCCGGCACGCGGTGCGGTTCCGGGCCTCCGGCGACGTGGCGGACCTGGTCGCCGTGCATGACGATCCGCACCCGTGCGGGATGACCGACGTGGTGTTAGCCCTGGCGGGATCGAAGCGGCCCTGGCTGAACTGGGTGCCGGCCGAGTGAGGCGATCAGCAACGTCGCTAACGAGGTCGGTGGCCGCCGGGCGCGCGGCGAGCAGCTGGAGGTCAGCGGCCTAGGGCTGTCCGCGGCGGAGCCGGCCAGCCCCATAACCGCCTGCCGCAGGATCGCCGGCCCGGTCGACATCGGCATCGCCGAGTTCCCGGCCCCCGACATCCGGACGCCCGTACGGCCCGGTCGGTACGCGGTCTGGCGGTACGACGGCATCGAGCCGCTGCCCGCCGGGCCGGCGCCGTCGGCCGCCGCGGTCCGGCTGCTGCAGGAGGTCGCAGGGGAACCGTGGCAGTCGCCGCTCTCGGGGTACGTGAAGGCCGCCCCGCTCGGCGAGCTGCCGCTGGACGACCTGCTCGGGCTGCTCGCCCACCTGCCCGGCCCGCCGGACACCGCGCGCTGGCAGCACCTGGCCAAGTCGACGCCGACGTACTGGTATCGGCTCCTGCAGCCATGGGTGTGCCTCGGCATCCTGCATCACGCAAAGGACGAGCCGTGGCCGACCTCGACCCGACGCGAGGTGCTGGTGGACCTCGCCTTCGGCGTCGAGGACTGGGTCGCCGACGCGGCGCTGTTCGCGCTCGTCACCGCCGCGTACCGGGAACCGGACCTGCGGGAGGAGGTACGCCAGCTCGTCCGGGCCCGGCTCGACGCGGCTGTGGCGGCGAATCGGGTGGTCACGATCGAGGAGTCGCTGGCGCAGCTGATGATCGTCACGCCCGGTTGCCGTCAGGACGACCGGGCGCTGGCGACGGCCGTGTTGGCCCGGGCGGCGCAGGACGACGACGAGGACGAGGAACCGGCGCCGGCACCGGCACCGGCATCGGCACCGGTCGCGAAACGTCGCTGGTGGCAGCGGGGCCGCTAGGTGGCGCGAGTCGTGGAAGCGCAAATCGCCAGGCGCCATACGATCACCGCGAATCACGCAGGTTTGCTCCAGGCGCGGCGTTTGATGCGGATCTGGGCGATGAGGCTGATGAGCGCGAGGAGGACAGTCAGTGCCGTGTAGCAGACGACTGCCGGCACCTCGCCGAGCGGGCCGGCGAGCTGGCCCTCGATGACGATAGGCACTCCAAAAGCGACGTAGGAGACGACGTAGATCCCGCCTACGACTCCCGCGCGCTGGTGCGCTGCCGCGAGCGGGAAGATGAGGCGCCGGGCTGCGGTGAAGGATGCACCGAAGCCGACGCCGGCGATGGCCTACCCGATGATCATGATTGCCAGGCTTCCGGCGAACACGCCACCGATGATGCCGATGGCCCGACGATCGACGCGTAGCTCCCGATGGTCATCGCTCGCCGAGGGTTGACGCGTCCGAACGATAGTCCGATGACGGCCGATACTGCTGGCGCGATGAACCCGGCTAGGCCGTTGAGCAGGCCGCTGTCCAGGTGGAAGACGCTGCGCACCATGCTCGGGGCCAGCCCCCTGAGAGGCCTGCGAGCATCCAGACGGCCGCCCCGCCTTCCGCGTTCGGTACCGACCTGCATCTGGAACTGGACGGACCCGGGCTGCGCGCAGGCTCACCGACGCCCTGCGGGAGGCCGTGCGCACGGGGCGTCTGGTGCCCGGCACCCGGCTGCCGTCGTCCCGTTCGCGTAGGCGGGCAGCAGCGACCAGCGCTTTGGGGGCCTCGGAGTGGCAACTTGGGGCATCGTCTTGTCGGCACCCGGAGGCGCGGCGGCGTGCTACGAATGCTTCAACGCGGGCAAAAGCCACAGGATGGGCGAACCGATGACGACGAGTAGGGCCGGCGAGCTGCTGCGCAAACCCGGGGATCCGCAACGGGCAACGTTCCTGGAGCTGTTCTTCGACCTGGCGTTTGTCTACGTGCTCACCCAGCTCTCGCGCGTGCTCAGCCAGGATCTGACGTGGCACGGCGCCTTCTACACGTTGGTGTTGCTGCTGGCGGCGTGGTGGGTCTGGTGCAGCACGGCGACGATCCCCGACAGGTTCGACCCGCAGCGGCCGGCGATACAGCTGCTGGTCATCGCGACCCTGGTCGGCAGCCTGGTGATGGCTGTCGCCCTTCCGGCGGCGTTCGGCGCGCAGGGCCTGGTCTTCGCGGGCACGTACGTCGCCATCCAGATCGGCCGCAGCCTCGTCCTTCTGATCGCCCTGCGGGGCCACGAACTGCAGCGCGGCGCCGGACGGGTGCTTATCTGGTTCTGCGTATCTGCGGTGCCGTGGATCGCGGGGGCGCTCGTGCACGGCGCCGCCCGTGAGGCACTGTGGACGTTGGCGGTAGCCGTGGACTACTCGGCAGGCAAACTCCGCTACCCCACGCCAGGCCTGGGCCGCTCGCCCATGTCGGAGTTGCCGAGCGTGGCCGAGCACCTAGCCGAGCGCCACCGGCAGTTCTTCATCATCGCGCTCGGCGAGTTGATCCTGGTCTCCGCTTCGACCTTCGGCGGCAACGGCTTCGCGCCCGACCGGACCGCGGCGTTCGTGGTGTCGATCGCCACCACGGTGCTGCTCTGGCGCATCTACATCTACCGCGCCGGGGAGTTGTCGGCCGCAGCCATCTCGGCATCCCGAGACCCAGCCCGCCTTGGCCTATCGGCATTTTATGCCCACCTGGTCATGGTGGCCGGCGTCGTCGTCACCGCCGTCGGCGCCGAACTCGTCATCGCCCATCCATCCGGGCACACTCAACCGGCCTGGATCGCCGTCATCCTCGGCGGGCCCGCGCTGTTCCTGGCCGGGCGTGCCCGCTTCGAGTACGCGGTCTTCACCCGGGTATCCCGGGATCGACCGATCGGGCTGCTCGCGTTGGCCGCCCTAACACCGGTAATGCTCCTCGTACCGCCGCTCATGGCCGCTCTCGCCGCCACCGCAGTCCTAGCCGGGATCGCCATCTCCGACGCGACCCGCGCCCGAGGACACCCACCCGAGCCGCCGTCGCCACCAGGCGGACCATCGTGACCGGTAGCGGGTAGCGGCCCCCGGGCGGTTCTGCCATGACCCGCGCACGGGCCAGCGCTAGGACAGCTACCGCCTCAGCGATCAGGCACCCCGCGAGGGAGGCGAAGAGCTGAGGCTGAGCATCGAACAGTAAGCCCTGGGCGGCCACCCACCACGCGAAAAGCGCGATGGCGACTGTCGTTGCTACGAGCGGATAGCGCAGGTTCTGCCTGCCAAGCAGCCCAAGTATGACCACCGCAGCTATGGGCAGTGTCAGAGCGTAGTAGGGCAGGTAAACAGTGAAGTTGGCGGCGAACCGACCACCGGCCTCTAGGTCGCCCCATGCCTGTTGGTTGTGGGGAGAGAAGATCAGGCCGTAGCCGAGCGCACCCCAAGCGACTGCCACCATCGAAGCGGCTAGTCCTCGCCATGCACGTCGGACCGCGTCGCTCGATGGTGAGTTCTGCACGCGGGAGACGATAGTCGTGCGGTGAATGCTTTGGACAGGCTCGGCTGCGTAGAGCGGTCGCGATGGTGGCACCCTGTTCAGCTCACCCGGCTGCTGCCAATCTGCTGCCGCATCACCAGCCCCAAAGGCGGCACATTCGTCAAGGGAGCCCCCCAGCCGATCGTCCTGAGGTTGAGAATGAGCAGGCGCGGCGGCAAGGCCGCCCTGGCGGCTCGGCCTATGGCCGATGAGTACCACCTGCCCGCCGGCCCTATGTCGCCACTCTTGCTCGTGCGTGACGACAGGGCGCGCACCGTCTTGCACGACACCAAAGAAATTGCCAGAGCACCCGGATTGGGGATGACTTTCGTCCATCCGGCTGCCCGTGGGGACAGCGCGGTTGGAACATCGCGTGGCACGATTCGCTGCACCCCGAGCGGTACTCCCGGAAGGATCAGCGATTTGAGCGCGACGGCGCCCGCCCTGGATACCCGGATCTATCGCCACGCGTCCGGTCTGTCGGACGGTAACCTGGCCCTCGCCACGTCTGCGCCGGATCGGGTGACCGAGCAGACTTTTTTCGCCGGTTTCGTGCGTACGCCGCGGGTGGTCGCCGGTGGCCTGCTGGCACTGGCTGATATCGCGGGTGCGGACTTTCGGCAGGCCCGTACCGACATGGCGCGCGGCCGGGACCCGGTGGTCACCGGAGACAGCGAGCGGCTGCGGTTTGAGGCGCTGTCGACGTGCGGCGGTCTGTACGGCCGGCTGGACCTCACCGCCGCCGAGCTTGATGGCGCGACAGTTGGGCGTGGCACCACCAACGTGGACATCAACCCTCCCTTGTACGAGTCGCTGACCCGGGTCGGCGGCGAAGACCCGTTGCGCATGTCGGTGGGCGATGAGGAACTCGCCGTGTCGACGCTTGACGGCAAGGTCGTCGAGAAGCGAGTGCCGCTGCCGGCGCGCTGGCTGCGCGGGCTGGCCGAGGTGGCGGCGCACGCTCTGCCGATGGACCCGCGGCTGGAGATCCGCGCCGGGCGTGCCGTCGCGCTGCTGGCCGAGATGTCGGCGCGCACCGGCCGGCAGGCCCGCTGGCTGGTGCCGGCCGGATCTGGGTGGCGGTCCACCACTCGGCCGGGTCCCGGCGCCGTCTGCGTGGCCGACGGATTCCGGCTGTCGGTGCTGCGGCCGCTTCTTCCCCTGGCGCGGACGTTGACCCTCTACGCACCGCCGGTCACCGGCGCACCCGCCCAGGTGAGCGGCTGGGTGCTGGACTTCGGCACGGCCCGGTTCACGCTGCTGCTGTCGACCGCCGTCAGCCAGGGCTTCGCCGGCGACGGCCAGTTGCTGGCCGACCTCGGGTCCGGGTCCGCCGTCGCCGACGCCGACGCACTGGATGCGCTCCTGGCCGTCGATCCGGTCATTGACCGCGCGTCGGTCGCCGCGCGTACCGGTTGGGACGCCGTCCGGGCCACGTCCGCCCTCGCCGCGCTGGCCACCGCGGGCCAGGTCGGGTACGACGTCGCGGAGGCGTCGTCGTTTCACCGCCCGCTGCCGTACCGAGCCGACCTGGTCGCCGCGCTGCACCCGAGGCTTGCCGCAGCCCGGATCCTGACGACGACGGGCGGCGTGGTGGTGACCGCAGCCGGCGTCGAGGTGACCTCCGGTGAGTCCACGTACCTCGTGCATCGACGCGGCGATGAGTACGCCTGCACCTGCGCCTGGTGGGCCGAACACCAAGGCCGGCGGGGGCCGTGCAAGCACGTCGTGGCAGCCATCATCGGACAGACGGGACAGCAGGGTGAATGACGTCTGGCGCGACGTGTGCGCGCGGATCGACGACGCCGATCTCGACGCGCTCGCCGAGCTACTTGCCGGTCTGGACGCCAACGGGCGGGCAGCGCTGCTGCCGATGCTGGAAGGGCACACCCCGACGCGCGCCGTGCCGGAGCCGGTAGTCCCACCACCGCCGGAGCCCGAGCCCGAGCCCGAACTGCCCACCAGGGGCCTCTTCGCCTTCGCATTCATAGTGTCCAAAGACGACAGCCCGCCGCCCCGCGACCTCGACGGCCTCCGCGCGTACGCCGGCCGCCAGCGGCTGCGCGAGCGCGAACGCCGGTGGGCCCGCGACAAGTGGCACCTCGAGCGGCAGGCGGCCCAGGCCGCCGCCCGGCTGACCGAGCGCCGCCACGCCGCCCTCGCGATGGCCGTCGTCGCGTGCCTGCCGACGGCCACAGATGCGGTCAAACGCCTGCACCGCCCGTGGAGCGCCGGCCCGTCGCTGCGGGTGGTGCCCGAGGTGGTGCCCGCCCTGCTCCGCGTGCGCGGTGCGGCATGGGGCGCTGCCCTGGCCCGCGGCATGGCGCGCCGCGCGGGATCCCGCAGCCGGACCACGCCGTGGCCGTTCACCGAAGCGCTCATGCGGGCCGTGGGCACCGAGCCACCGGACACGCCCGGCGCTGTCGCACGGTACGTGGAGCTGCGGCGCCCTTCACTCGCCTCCTACCTCGCCGCCGATCCATGGTTCGACCACGTACTGCCGTACCTCTTCGACGAGGACCGGGTGGCCGCTGTGTTCGTCACCGGCGTGGCCCGCCGTGACTGGCCGGCGGCGCTGATGGAGTTGGCGAGCAGCGGGCGCGTCGACCGCGAGGTGCTCATCGCGGGGTGCCTACGCCGCCTGCGCGCTGGCGGACGCAAGGGACTGCTGCAGCCATACCTCGACATGCTGAAGCAGTTGGCGCTGGGCACCGACGAGCTGGCCAGGCACCGGCAGGAGCTGACCGGCCTGCTGACGGCACCGATGTCGACGGTCGCCGACTACTCGTACACGTCACTGCAGACCTTGCACCGGACGTCCGAACTGGACCGGGCCACCCTGGCCGAGATCACCCAGGGCATGCTGTCGCGCCCGGAGAAGAAGCTGGTCCGCGCACATCTCGCTTGGCTGCGTAAGCTTCCGCTGGAGCACCTGGTGGACGGGCTGGTGGTCGGGCTGCACCATCCGGTGCCCGAGCTCGCCGAACGCACCGTCGACCTGATCGAAGCTCGGTTGCCAACCCTGTCCGAAGCGTCCCGTGAGCGGTTGAGGGCCGAAGTCCCCTCGCTTGACGGTGTCGCCGCGCAACGACTCGCCGCGCTGCTCGGCATCGAACCCCCCGCCCCCGTGCCCGCCCCCACCCTCGTCGCGGAACCACCGGCCGAGATGCCGCCACCGCTGGACCTCGGCGCGGTCGCCGGCGAGCTGGCGATCCTGCTGCGCCGGGGCGACGACGACCCGATCCGGCACGAGCTGGTGCTCGACGGGCTGGTGCGCGCGGCCGGCGGGGACCGGAACACCGCCGCTCGGGTGCTGGAGCCGTTGATCCCGCAATGGCCCGGGCTCTGGCCGGCCCTGGTCGCTGCCGCCATTGGACGCGACGCGCCACCCCATCCCGGGTACCACCCGCGGTACCGCACGGAACGGCATCCGATGACGCTCTTCGTGGAACGCCGTGTCGCCGAACTCACCGCGCGGCTGGTCACTGCCCCGCCGGTGGCGCTGCTGGCCACCCCGGCCACGGTCGCCGGACACGTCGACCCGGCCCGGGTTCTCGGCCTCCTGCTGGAGGCAGAACGCGACGGCTGGCAACCTGGCGAAGCCGACCTGACGCAGGCCATCCTGCGCCTGCCTCGCGTGGTGGACCCCGCCGTCCGGGCGGCCGCCGCGCGCCTGGTCTCGCCGGCCGGCCGCCGGTTCGCCGCCTGGCTGGCCACTCCCGCCGAACCGCGGACCTGGGTCGAGGAGGTCGGGCACCAACCGTACGTCTCCAGCCGACGGATCGCGATGCTGGACCCGGCCGGCCTGCCGGCCGAACTCGCCGATCCGCGTAGTGCGGCCGAACGGGCCAGGTCCGCCCGGAGCGCACCAGCCGTGGCCCTGTGGCCGATGATCGCGCCGTCGCACCGCGAGGCGATGGCCGCGCACATCCAGCCATTCGTCGCCGCAATCGTGGACCGCGGCAACCCCGGCACCGGTTTCCTCGCGGGGCTCGCGGCGGCCGACGGCCCGGCCGGCCCGGCGATGTCCCTGACGATGGCGTACGCGCTCGCCAACCACCGGCGAGCCGTGCGGCTAGCAGCCGGCGACGCGCTCATCGAACTCGCCGCCCGCCCGGGCTGGAACAGCACGGGTGTCGGGGCGGAGGTAGGGACACTCGCCGCGGCAGACCGGATCGTACTGCAGCGGGTCGTCCAGCCCTTGGCCGAGGCGCTCAAGGCCGGCGCCCGCGATACGGTCTGGCAGGTGACGTCCGCGGCGCTGCCGGTCCTCCTGCCCGCCGGACCGCGCCCTGGTCTGGCCGACCTCGTCGACCTCGCCGCGAACGCCGCTCCTCGTGGCGGCCACTCCGCCGACCTGCCCGGCCTGGCCGCGCTCGCCGCCAAGCCCGGCCGCAACCGCCTCACCGAGGCCGCCCGTCGGCTCGCCGCGTCGGCGGCAGATCCGCACGTCTCGATCGTGGTGGAGGGACGTTAGTTGGGTGCCCGACTTCCCAGGTCTCGAAGTGCGTGCGCGGGTCCATTGAGCGCGCGTGGTCACTCGGCTGGCGGTGGCACTCACACCAGTTCGGCGATCACTGCGCGGACCATTCGGCGGCCGTGCTCGGCCATTCGCGGGAAGGTATGCCGGTAGTAGTCGATGCCGGTCAGCGACGGTGCAAGGGCCCAGCCGCAGGCGCGGCGCCAGGTGGCGTCGTCGTACCCGATTGCCTCCCGGTAGGCCTCCCGGGCCGCGCCGGTGAAGGTCCATAGCGCCGGAGCCACGTCCGGCGCCGGATCGCCGACACCGAGTGCGCCGAAGTCGATGACCGCGGCCAGTCGGCCGCCGTCGGTGATCAGGTTGCCCGGTTGCAGATCACCGTGGATCCATACGGGGTCCCGGTCCCAGTCGGGAGCAGCCAGGCAGGCGTCCCAGGCCGCCTCGGCCGCGGTCACATCGAAGCCATCGTCATGCTCGGCGAGCCGGGGCAGCACACGGCGGACGCCTTCATCGGCGTGGATGAGGGCGGATCCGCGGGAACCAGGTGGCTTGAACGGACCTCCGGCCGGATCCACCCCGTGCAGGGCGCGAACGAAGGCTGCCACATCGCGGGCCAGGAGTACATCGTCGCAGCCAAGCCTGGGAGGCGTGCTCCCCACGACCCACGGCACCACGGTCCACCGCCACGGGTACCCCGCGCCCGGCTCGCCCACGTGAAGCGGAACTGGAATCCGCACAGGCAGGTGGGACACCAGCGAGGGCAGCCACCGCGCATCGGAATCGGCCTGGTCGACCGCCCAGGCAATCTTGGGCATACGGGCGACGAGTTCGTTGCCGATCCGAAAAAGTACGTGGTCGGTGCCCTCCAACTCGTCGGGTAGGGGTGTCACAGGAAGGTCGGCCCACTGCGGGCACTGGGCCGCCACCAGGCGGCGCACCTGCCCGACGGTGGCTCGGATCTCGTCATCATGGATGGGCACGGCTGGCACGGTAATGCGGTCAGGCGGTGTGGTGCGAACCGATTACGTGTCCAGCGCCGACGCACCCGAAGGACTACGCGCTGGGCCCGCGGCCGCCCGGCCGAGCGCCCGGTAATGGGCCTGACTGATCATTTTGGGGGCGCGAGCGGGACGTCGACGACATCCCGGAGCGCGCCGCTACCTGCCGCGTCCGCGCAAGGCGATCGACGATGCCCGGTCGGGTGGCATTCCCGTGATCTACGTGGTCATCGGGCTCCTCCCCGGTTACCCGGAGATCAGCACCCGCGGCGTAGCTCCCGGAGGGACTCGGCGAGCCGGGCGACGGCGTCGGGAGCGCTCCCGGCACGGGCTCGCGGTCGTGTTGCGGGCCACCGATCGGGCGTACAGGCGCTGACACGTACGTGTCACGCGGTCCCAGCGTCCATGACGCCTTGAGGATGGGCAGTGGCTGCTCGTAACCTCGCCGCCCCGGCCCCAGCATTGCTCGGGTCCGGCCTCGCGGTCGCCATCGGGGTGCTGGTCCCGGTTCCACCGGCCCATTGATGGTGTTGGTGGAACGATGGAAGACGTGCGAACTACGAAAACAGCTATGCCTGCTATCTCGCCGCTTGCTGGCGAGCCGATCAAGCGTGCCGATGCCGAGCGGCTCGCGGGAGTGCTGAAGGCATTCGCCGACCCGGCCCGCCTGCGACTGCTCAGTCTGATCCAGTCCGCTCCAGAGGGCGAGGCGTCCGTGAGTGACCTCACCGCGCCGCTTGGTCTCTCCCAGCCGACCGTGAGTCATCACCTTCGGATCCTCACCGAGGCCGGCCTGCTCGAGCGCGAGAAGCGCGGCGTCTGGGCGTACTACCGCCTGGTGCCGTCCGCGATCGCGGCGATCGCCGACCTGTTGACGCCGCCCCGCAAGCGGGCGACGAAGAAGGCCCGCTGAGCGGCACTGCCGAGGGCCGCACCGTCGTACCGGGCTGGTGCTGGGGATCGCCCTGCTCCTCCTCCCACGACTCCTAGGTGGGGTCGGTGGGACGACACCCGACTCACCGTCACCCGCACGGGGATGACGACCACCGCCTCATCGACGTCAACCCGTACGGCATTCGGTTCCTCGCGGTTGGGGCGCGCGCACCGCCGCCGAGGTCTACCTGGCTACGGGGTCGAGGAGCTGCTGGGTTTCGTACCAGAGTTGGGCCTGCACGCTCGGGTCGTTCCCGGGTGGCGTGGGCTGGAGCTGGCGGGTTCCGCGGACGGTGTAGTAGCCGCCAGTGCGTCCGGTGAAGCGGGGGTCGGTGGCGAGGGCGACGATGAGGCCGGTGCCGCGCGCGGGGTCGCCGATCCTGAGCCGGCTGAGGACCTTCTCGAGGATGCCAGCGAAGCGGAGCTCGCGGCCGAGGCCGGTGGTGTTGAAACCGGGGTCGAGGCAGTTTGCGGTGATGGTGGTGCCGGCGAGACGGCGGGCGAGTTCCATCGTGAACATGATGTCGAGCAGTTTGGTCTTGCCGTAGCGCTCGGATGACCCGCGGGCGCTGAACGGGCTGGTGTCGGTGAGATCTTGTGGAATCCGGAGGGTTCCGTGACGGCGGGAGGCTTCGGACGCGACGTTGACGATCCTGGCGGCGGGGGCTCGCTGAAGTGCGGGCAGCAGTGTGTGGGTCAGTAGCCAGGGGGCGAGGTAGTTGACGGCCACCATTTCGGGGTAGCCGTCGGGGGTGGTGCGTGGCTGGAAGGCGTGGATGCCGGCGTTGTTGACGAGTACGTCGATGTGGTCGTAGCGGTCGGCGATCTCGTGGCCGATACGCCGGACGTCGTCGAGCCGGGTGAAGTCGCCGAGGAATGCGTCCACGCGGTCGGCGCCGATCTCCTGGCAGGTCTGTTCCGCCTTCTGTTGGCTGCGGGCGGTGATGATGATGCGGGCGCCCTGTTGGGCGAGTTTGATGGCGGCCAGGCGGCCGAGTCCGCTGGTGGCGCCGGTGACGACGATCGTGGGTTCCATGACGCTCCAGTTCAAGGTTTGTCGGTGCCGGCTTATCCGGTGACGAAGGGGTGGTCAGCTTCGACGGCGTCGGCGGCGCGACGCCGCCAGCGACGGCGGACCACTGGCTTCAGGGGTCCGGGCAATGTCCGCGGCCACCAGCACCTCCTCTCAAAGTAGTTTGCTGATGCCCATTACCGTAGCTTGATATGGTGGAGATATGCAAACCACCTCATCGCCTGGGAACGAGAGCCGGCACAAGATCGAGCTGGCGCTCGGTGAGCGGATCAACGCCCTCATCAGCGCGACCCGGGCGTTGAGCGAGCGCAGCGCCGCCCACTTCCATCCCCGCCTGCAACCGGCCGCGTTCCACATCGCGCGCTGGCTCTACGCCTTCGGGCCAGCACGGCCCAGCGAGGTCGCCGAGGCCGTCGGAATGGACCGCAGCTCCACCAGCACCCTGATCGGCAAGATGCGATCACTCGGCTTGCTGGACAGCTCACCGGCCCCGGACGACCGGCGCAGCATCATCGTCCGACTCAGCGCAGAAGGTCGGCAACGGGTCGCGGCAACTCTCGAAGAGCGCGGCAAGGAGTTCTACACCCGCACGCAGGACTGGTCGACCGACGATCTCGCCCGGCTCGTCGAACTCCTCGGGCGCCTCACGGCCGAACGATCATCCGAGACGGAGAGTTAGGTCCTGAGCTCGAGGGATCCGCGGCGATGGTGTCCCAGTCCGAGCCGAAGGCGTAGAGGTCGCTGGAAGCGCCGGCTGCCTGTGGTTGGGGACCGGCTGTTGCTGTCTCAAGATCGGGTCGATAACCCCCATCCCGCGCTCACCAAACTTCGCGACTACCTCGACTCCAGACGAACGGACACACCCGACACCGAGGTCTGGAAACCGAGATGGGAACATCGATCAGTCCCACATTCATGAGCCGGCGGTAAGGAGCAACGGCTTGCCCTGAACGGCTCCGAACGCATCCCAACGGAGGATCACGAGTACATCAGGTGCAGCGTCATCCCGGCGTCCGCGTGCGCCAGATTGTGGCAGTGGTTGGCCCACATTCCTGGGTTGTCGGCCCGGAACGCCACCTCCCACACGTCGCCGGGGCGTACGTCGAAAGAATCCAGCCACAAGGGACTTCCGGCCGCCGGCATTCCGTTGCGGGACAGCACCAGGACGTGATGGCCGTGCAGATGCCACGGGTGCACGATCTGAGACCTGTTGACGATGGTGAACTTGACGACGTCGCCGAGGCGTACGACCTGAGGCGGGATGTCCGGATCGGCCGCGCCGTTGACGGTGTGGGCGTATCGCGGAAGCAGTCCGTGCAGGTCGAGGCCGCGGTCGAGAACGAGGGTGAACTCCTTGTCGAACCGGGACCACGGCACCGGAGAACCGACGCCGTAGGTGAGCGGATCCAGCACCGGCCACGCGGCGGTCGCCGCCGACACCGGTCCGGTCGAGTAGACCGCCCGTCCGTCGACGAACAGCGCCACCGGCGTAGCGGGCGCGGCGAACACCAGATCGTAGCGACCCCCGGCCGGGATCAGCACGGCGGTGTCCACAAGCGACGTCGAGCCCTGCAGGTCGGATCCGTCGATCGCGGCGACCCGGAACGGAGTCCCGGCCAGGGCGTACCGGTGCGTCGTGCTGTCGGTGTTGACCAGCCGCAGCCGCACGGGGACCCCCGCCTCGACCGGCTCCGCTCTCGGTGCCGGCAGCGGAAGGCCCGCCAGCGTGTGCACCGGCACCGTGACGTCGACGCCGGTCACCGGCGCGGGGCGCACCACCAGGACGCCGTAGAGCCCCATCCGCACGCCGGCGTCGGATACCGCATGCGTGTGGTACCAGTACGTCCCGGCCTGATCGGCGCGGAAACGATAGACGAACTCCTGTCCGGGCAGCACCGCCGCCTGCGTCACGCCGGGCACTCCGTCCTGACCGTTCGGCACGTCGTACCCGTGCCAGTGCAGCGTGACGCCCCGCGCGATGTCCCGGTTGCGCAGCGTCACCTCGAGGACGTCGCCGACGGTGGCGGTCAGCTCCGGCCCGGGAACCTGCGCGTTGAACGCCCACGCCGCGACGTCCCGGCCACTCACGCTCACCGTGGCGGTCCCGGCCGTCAGGGTGAACCGCCTGGTCGGTTCGTCAGCGGTCCGCGCATCCCGATATCCATGATCATGTGGTACGCCGGGCGCAGCGTCCGGGGCGACGGCCAGCCCGGTTCCGGTCAGCAGCGCCGCGACCGCCACCACGAGGGCCGCCCGGGACACCGTCCGGGACGGGCGCGCGCCGAGGACGCGCCACGAGACCGCGGTCGCCGCGACGACCCCGGCGACCGCGAGCAGTCCCGCGCCCGCCGACGCCGGATAGCCGTGCAGGACCGTCACGAGCAGGGCGCTGCTTACGGCGTACCCGGCGAAGAGAAGCGGGACCGTGACGGACCGGATGTCGCCCGGGGCCCGCAGCAGCCGCGGCCCGGCGACGACCACCGCCGCGAGCGACAGCGGGGCGGCGATGAGGACCTTCTCCGCCGCGAACCACCAGCCGGCGCGGGCGAGCGCGGTGATCGTGATCGCGCGGGCGAGCGTGGCGAGCAGCGCGAAGGCGGCCAGTCCCAGCGCGAGCGGGCGGCGCCGGGCGGCCGACGCGGCGCCGCCGCCCAGCCATCCGGCGGCCGCGAGGACCGCGATCACGAGGTCGGCCGCGAGCAGCGAGCCGACGGTCATGCCGGCTCCCCTTCCCGGACGGCCACCTGGGTGGTGCCGGCCGGCGCCGGGCGGGCCAGCTGTCGCGCTGCCCGGAGGACGTTGACCACGACGTGCACCGCGATGATTCCGTTGACCGCGTGCAGCCCGGCGATGGTCAGGCCGAACGGAGTACTGGCGCCCGCGGCGTCGGTGGACCCGTTCGCGAGCCCGGCGATGAGCGCCTGAACGACGACAAGGCCGAGCGGCAGGGTCGCCAGTCCGACGAGCCGACCCGGCGCCTTGGCCAGCGCGGCGAACAGGATGGTGAGCAGGGTGAGAACGGGGATGACCGCCATCCCGGTGACGCTGTGCAGCGCATATGCGCCGTCGCCCGCGGGTTTGGTGAACGCGCCCACGGCGGCGAAGACGAACTGCAGGGCGAACGAGACGAGCAACAGAGCGCTGACGATGACGAAGGCTTTGCGCATGGTGACCTCCTAGAGGTGAGCCGAGGACAGTGCCCGGGCGACGTGATCGGTGGCCGTGATGGCGCCGTAGGCGACCAGCCGCACGAGGTCGGCGTCTGCGTCGGCCGGATGGGAGAGCCGCCAGAGGGCGACGTCGCCGGCGCTGATCGCGCTGGGCGCGAACGCTGCCAGCAGCGCGATCCGCGTCCCGATGCGGTCCGTGCCGGGCACGTCCCGGACCAGATCAACGGCCCAGTCTGCGGGCCGGGCCGGGAACTTTCCGTTCTCCCAGCGCACGGTGGCCGTGACGGTCTGGCGAGCCACGTCCCCCAGCAGGTCCCCGCCTCGCATGGCGGCGCTCCGCAACGACGCGTACGCGACCCCGACCGGGCTGTCCCCGGCCCAGTCCGGTGTCGCCGTCGCGCCGGCGTCGAGGAGCGGGAGGCTGCGGCCGGGCTCCTTCAGCTCCCGGGCCGTCCTGGCGTAGAGCCGGCCCCCGACTGACCGCACCAGCGGGGAGCGCTGCAGGCCGCCGGGCAGCAGATCCGGGTCGAGCAGCGCCGAGACGACCCGGTTGATGAAGTGGAAGGCGAGCAGGGTGCCGGTGACCTCCGGGCGGTACGGGCTGGTCCAGCCGGCGGCTTTGGGGCTGCGGCTCGCCTCGGCCCAGGCGACGAGCTCGGCGTGCCTCGGCTCCGGTGGCGTCCCGCCCCGGGCAACGACCTCGGCCAGCTCGTGCTCGCCCAGCGCGTGCAGCAGCATCACGTGGGCGTCGACGCAGAACCGGCAGCGATTGGCCCGGGACACCGCCGACGCGACAAGCTCGCGGTCGACCCGGGACGCCTCCCCGGCGAGCAGGGCCTCGCGCATCAGCGCCCAGGTCGCGGCCAGCACCTCCGGCACGGCCGAGAGCACCTGGAAGGTGGGCACCGGCCCGAGGAACTCGTCCCGCAGCTGCCGGTAGACCTCCGCGGTGACACCGGTCGCCGCCTTCGCCGGAGCGGGGGTGAAGAAGCGGTATGTCATGGGCTCGATGCTTGCCTCGGCGGGCCGGGAAAGCATCGTGCCGGCGCAGGCACTTGCCCGACCGCCGATACCACGTCCGCAGTACGCCCTTCTACCGCAGACGCCAGATGCTCCCTGATGACGGCCCGTTCTACAGTTCGACCATGCGCCGCGATCTGCCGTACGTCCTCAGCGGCCTCGCCCTCGGCGCCCTCCTGCTCGGCAACGCCGCGCTCGCGCCGGACGCCGCAACGGTTCGGGCGGTCGACGTCGCCCTGGTCCTGGTCATGGCGGCGGCCCTGGCGGTGTGCCGGCGTTACCCGGTGGTGGCGTTGAGCGTGGTGACCGCCGCCATGCTGGCCCTCCACGTTCGGGTACACGCCGGGGTGTCCGCCGCGTTCGCCGTTCTCGGCACGGTCTACGTCGCCGCCTGGCGAGGACACCGATTGGCCGCCGGCCTGGCCAGCCTCGTCTTCCTCGGCGGCTTCCTGGCTCGCGACATCTCGGTCGCGCCCGCCGGCCGGCCCGGTCAGCAGATCGTCGAGCGGAGCGCCCTGCTGCTGGGCTGGTTCCTGGCGGCCAACGTCGCCGGGCTCGTCGCGCGGCAGCGCCGGGCGTACCTCGAACAGGTCGAGCAGCGGGCGATCGAGGCCGAACGCACCCGCGAGGAGATGGCGTTGCGTCGCGCCGGGGAGGAGCGCCTGCGCATCGCCCGGGACCTGCACGACTCGCTGACCCACAGCATCTCCGTGATCAAGGTGCAGGCCGGGATCGCCGTGCACCTGGCCCGCAAACACGGCGAGGAACCGTCGGCCACGCTGCTGGCGATCCAGGAGGCCAGCAGCGCCGCGATGCGGGAACTGAGGGCCACGCTGGACGTCCTGCGCTCGGCCTCCGACGGGGACCGCGTCGGGCTGGCCCGGGTGGGCGAGGTCGCCGAACGGACCCGGGCGGCCGGCGTACCGGTGCACGTGACCGTCACCGGTCAGCCCCGGGACCTGCCCGCCGAGGTCGACCAGGCCGGGTATCGCGTCGTCCAGGAGGCCCTGACCAACGTTGCCCGCCACGCCGGCCCCGCCACCGCGCAGATCCACCTCGAGTACGCCCCGGTACAGCTGACCGTCTCGGTGACCGACGACGGCCAGGCGTCACCGGTCCGGCCGGTGACACCGGGTGTGGGCCTGCGCGGCATGCGGGAACGGGTCACCGGACTGGGCGGCACGCTGCAGGCCGCCGCCCGAGACGGCGGCGGGTTCGCGGTACGGGCCACGTTCCCGCTGGACGGTCCAGCATGACCGAGCGCTTGCGCGAGGTCCAACCAGCTCAGTCCGCCACGGATCGTGGCGGCTCCGACCGGAGGGAGGAGCCGGCATGATCCGGGTCCTGCTCGCCGACGACCAGGCTCTGATGCGAGCCGGATTCCGGGCATTGCTCGACGCCGAGGACGACCTGGAGGTCGTCGGCGAGGCCACCGACGGCACATCGGCCGTCCAGCTGTCGCGACGCCTGCGCCCGGACGTCGTGCTCATGGACGTGCAGATGCCGGGACTCGACGGCATCGAAGCCACCCGGCGCATCGCCGCCGATCCCGACCTCGCCGCGGTCCGCGTCCTCATCCTCACCAACTACGGGCTCGACTCCTACGTCTTCGCCGCACTCCGCGCGGGCGCCAGCGGGTTCCTCCTCAAGGACGCCGACCCCGCCGACCTGCTGCAGGCCGTCGCCGTCGTGGCTCGCGGCGACGCGCTGCTCGCCCCGGCCGTCACACGTACGCTCATCAGCGAGTTCGTGGCCGGCCCACCGCCGGCAGAGCCGGCGGCCGGACGCGACGTGCTGACCGCCCGAGAACAGGAGATCGTCGAGCTCGTCGCCCGGGGGCTGAGCAACGACGAGATCGCCTTGCGCATGGTGATCAGTCCGTTGACCGCCAAGACACACGTCAACCGGGCGATGACAAAGCTGCACTGCCGCGACCGTGCCCAGCTGGTCGTGTGGGCGTACGAGTCGGGACTGATCACGCCGCGTCGCCGGTGACACCACATCGTCGTGCGCAAACGACAACGGCGACCGCGCCGTGTGACGCTGCGGCCACGGAGGTAGCGCGCCCAACGTCATGCCGGCGTGATCGACGCGCAGAGCGACCCTGCAGCTCAGGAGGCCAACGAGCCGCAGGAACAGGAAGGCACCACCGAACAGCACCGAGAGCCAGGCCGCCGCCAGCCGGGTACGAGCTCGACGTGGGTGCGCCCCGGCCGAGTCGTACTAGCCACCCGACGGTAGGTATGGACGGTGACGAGTGCCTCGCGGACGCCGCGCTCTGTCAGCGGCATGAGGGTGTGTCTCTATCTGGCGCTGCCCTCGGACGCCTCGGGGCTAACGCAGTGCGGCAGCACCAACGCTTGAGCGGCGATGACGCGTCCACCGTTGAAGGTCAGCGCCGGCGACCCATACAGCTGATAACCCTGGTCGAGCAGGCCGCTGACGCGGGCACAGAATTCAGCGTCATCGGGTCCGGTGATAAGGCGGTAGCCGAGCGGCTCAGAGAGATCTGACACCGTCGCATTGTGCCCGCCCGGCTATGCCTGCGCCCAGACCCGGCTACCACTCCGTCTTCGCCGGCCGCACGACCAGCGGCAGATGAGTACACGCCGACGATCGCCTACGTGAGGGCTTCAGGGGCCGGCGGGCGTACCGCTTTCGTCTGCAGCGGTACGCCCGGCGCGTGATGGGCACCGCCGCGTCACGAGGTTCCCCCGCAGCAGATGGTGCACAGTCTGTCGAAAACGCCCTGGCGGCTTCGTCTCAACAGTGGACCTGGCCACCGTGGTCGTACAGAAAGGAACCCAGCATGGCGATCCAGCGGATGGACAACGTCCTCATCGTTGTCGACGACCTCGAGGCTGTAATTGCGTTCTTCGTCGAACTTGGCATGGAGCTGGAGGGCAAAGGGCCAATCGAGGGACGCTGGGTGGAGCGTGTCATCGGGATCGACGACGTCCGGCAGGACGTCGCTATGCTGCGCACCCCGGACGGCCACGGTCGAATCGAGCTGGCGATGTTCCATACGCCGAAGGCGATCAGCGCCGAGCCGAAGGATGCACCAGCGAATACGCTGGGCATTCGTCGCATCATGTTCGCCGTCGACGACATCGAGGACGTGGTCGCCCGCCTGCGTGCCCACGGCGCCGAGCTCGTCGGCGAGCTGGCGCAGTACGAGGACATCTATCGTCTGTGCTACGTCCGCGGCCCGGAGGGCATCATCGTCGGACTGGCCGAGCAGCTCAGCTGAGGTCTGCCGACACCCGATCGCTGTTGCCTGTCGCGGTGGGCCACGAGGGCGCGGAGCATCCTCATCGCCGGAGCGGGCGGGGGGGTCGACGTGTACGCCGGCCTGCCCTTGGCGTTCGCCCTGTGGCGCGGCGGCGCACAGGTGCACCTGGCCAACCTGTCCTTCTCCGAGCTCGAGTTGATCGACCGGGAGGCGTGGGTAGCGGAGCACGTCGCGGCGGTGCAGCCGGACACCACCAGCCCGGACTGGTACTTCCCCGAACGCACGCTGGCCCGATGGTTGGCGGCTCAGAAGCTACCGTCGACCGTGTACGCCCTTCCTCCGCTCGGTGTCCAGCCGTTACGGGCGGCGTACCGGCACCTGGTCGAACAGCTCAACGCGTACGTCCTGCAGCCAGCGCACGTACCGTTCGATGTCCACCCGCGCCGCAGCCAGCGGGTCGAAGTCCTGGTCGGTGCACCAGCGTAGGAAGACTCGCAGGTCGGACTCGGTACGGACGCGAGCCTGGCCACGGTAGCGGCCCAGGAAGGCGGACACCGCGGCGCAAGTTGAGTACGTTGCTGGGGTCGCAATCCGCTCGATCGTCTCGGCAGGTCCTGCAACGATGCCCGAGTGACTTCCTTCATCTCCCATACCAGCGTCGACTGTGCCGATGCGTATACCTTGTGCCGCTGGTGGCAGGCCGTCCTCGACTACGTCGAGGACCCCGATGATCCGAACGAGCCAGGACACGAGGAATGCATGATCTTCTCTCGGGACCGGACGCATCGTCTGCTCTTCATCGAGGTGCCAGAGTCAAAGCAGGTCAAGAACAGAATCCATTTCGATCTGCGCCCAGTCGAAGACTCACGCGATGCCGAACTAGCCCGACTGATCGAGCTGGGTGCGACCACCGTCGATGACCGACGCAACGCAGACGGAACCGGATGGGCGGTGCTCGCGGATCCCGAGGGTAACGAGTTCTGCATTCTCCGGAGTAACGCCGAGGTTGCTGCTGGGCCAACATGACCCCGCCCCACGCCGTCGTACCGTGCTGTCACCCCCGGCGCGCCCATCGGCACGACCGGACGTTGACCTGCTCAACGCGCTGTGACGCTGCGTGGGGCGCGGTCGGCGGCAAGTGAGGATGCCCACCCGTCCAGCTGAGCGCTGATCCTGCGGGCGACACCTCGCACGAATGGCTCGGGCGCATAAGGAAGACTGGCAGGCATGGCTGATTTGGGCGACCCGAAGGCTGCGCTGCACCACTACCTCCAGGCGACTCGGGATGACCTGATCTGCAAGCTCGACGGGCTGAGCGAACGCGAGGCCAGACTGCCCCGCACCGCGACCGGCAACAACCTGCTGGGAGTCCTCAAGCACTGCCTCAATGTCGAGGCCGGCTACTTCGGGCCTACCTTCGGGCGTGAGTTCCCGACACCTGAAGAGCTGGTCCCCATGGACGCGTACGAGGAAAATCCGCAGGCAGACTGGTACGCGTCGGAGGGCGAGACGAAGGATGGGCTGATCGACCTGTATCGCCGTGTCGGGGTGTTTGCGGATCAGACGATCGAACAGCTACCGCTCGACGCGTCGGGGCGGGTGCCGTGGTGGCGGCCAGGTGGACAGGTCGTGACGCTGCAAAGGATCATCGTCCACGTGATCTGCGACCTAGCCCGTCACGCAGGTCACGCCGACATCATGCGCGAGCAGCACGACGGGGCGATCGGCTTGCGCCCGGAGAACACCAACGTCCCCAACGACTATGACTGGCCGGCGTACGTCACCAAGCTGACGAAGCTCGCTGACCGGTTCGGATAGCCGCCCGGCCCCGTCAAACCGGCGGTGAGTCCGCATCCGCTCACCGGCGTGACAGCGCACGGCGCCAGGCGCTACCAACGCGCGGACAGCGACATTTCGGATGCTCGAATACGGCTGTCCACCCGGAGTGTCTGACCGAGTCGGATCAGCACTGTGAGACAGCCTTGCTACGCCGTCGCCAGCAGGGACATGCAGGTAGAGATGCGGGTTGTGTTGTTCGTTCCCGAGGGGTCCGGGCCGGCCGTAGCGACGCCGTGTCGGCGATCCTGCCCAGCCCGGTGGCCAGCAGGCGGGCCACCTTGTCGGCCCGACGACGGGTCGCAGGACGGCCTGCTTGGCTCCGCCACCGTCACCCAAAGATGACATCCGGTGCGAGGATGTCGGGCAGACTCTGCAGATCGCCCGTTTCGCCCGCCCGCCGGAACGCATCGAGCGCGTATCGGGTCTCGGCCGCAGAAACGATCTCACACGGCCGGCGCGAGCGACGTGTGCTCGTGCCCGGTGCGCGATCTGGTGGACCGCGGCCCGGCTCTTGTCGACGGCACCGGCGATCTCGTCGTACCCGACATCGAACACCTCGCGCAGCACGAACACGGCCCGCTCGAACCCCGGGGTGACGCCGCCGGAGACCTCAGTCCCCGGTGGAACCGGCAGCCTCGACGATCGAGACGGGGGTGCCAAGTTCGACGGTACGGGAGACGGTGCAGAGCCGTTCGTGCGACTGCTGCAGCGACCGGGGCAGCGCCTCGCGCGCCTTGTCGCCGTCCGCGCCCACCGGGAACGTCACGGTGAACTCGACCCTGAGGTTCTGCATCCGGTTTCCTCCGGCCTCGTCCCGGATCTTGTCGCCGGTGACTTCGACGGAGAACTGGGTCGGCTCGGCGCGGCGGCTGGTGATGTGGTCCACGTCTATCGCAGTGCAGCCGCCGATGGCAGCCAGAAGCAGTTCCACCGGCGTGAAGCTGCCGTCCTCACCCGTGCCAATCGACATCGATCCGCCGCGGACATTCCGCACGACGTACTTCCCCACGCTGGTGCGCTCGATCTCCACCGAGCGGAAGGTGTCTTCACTCATGACAGGGAAACTACCCAGGCCTTCTGGTCCCCGAGCCACCGGCCTGGCCGGCCGATCGGCCCATCCTCAACCGTCGAGACCGCCACATCAGGACAGCGTCGACCAGAAGCCACGCCGGCGAGCGCGAATCCCGCACGCGCGCCTTCCGCCTGCGCGACCTGAGCGAGTGGGATCGCGGGCGCGCTGCACTCGTTGGTGAACAACACCGTGTGGATGGCAGGCAACTGCGGTAGGTCAACCTCGTGTTGTCGCCGGTTGACCACTTCGAGTTCCCCGGTGCACTGGCCGGCTCTTGCGGCGGCGTCGAAGAAGACCACTGCTTCCTCGGGCGAGAGCGGCTGGTCAACGTCTTCAATGTTGCCACGTCGACCGGCTGTGGCAGGGTTCTGTGGCCAGCCGGGGAGCTTTCCTGGCAGCGCGGGTGGGGCCGACCGTGCATCGGGCGGGTGCACGAGCGACCGCATGACCGGGGCCAGCACAGCCGCAGACGTCGTTAGTCGTAGTAGAAGTCGGCGGCCTCCCCGGCCCCCGCCGGTGCCTTGATCTTCAGGGGCTTCCCGTGATCGCTCATCGTGGTGGTCATCGTCAGCTTCGGGCCCGTGCTGGGGGTGAGCTCCACCCTGATCGAGGTGACCCAGCCCTGGTCGTCGGTCGTGATCGTGAACGGCGACAGGGGCATGCCGATCGAGACGACACTCGGCGCTCCCACGGGGAGGAACGACTTGATGTCTTTACCGTCCGGGTCGAAGCGGCCGGTGTACGAGTGCGGGCCGGTCCGCTGCACCGAGGCGATCGACGAGGTGAACTTCTTCAGGCCGGTCGGGTCGACCCAATCGAAGCGCAGGAAGGGGTCGTCCCGCTTCACCCGCTTCAGGTCGACGTGCACCCAGTCCTTCTCGTCGGCCGGTCGCACGTAGCTGTCCGCGCCGATCACGATCCGACTCCCCGCTGAGGGGTACTTCCCCCCGGTGACCGCGATCGTCGCCTGGAAACGGCGCGCCTTCGGGTCGAAGGCGCCGCTGCCCTTGACGCGCTGACCCTCGGGCAGGTCGCCCCGCACCGTGTATCGGTGGGCGACGCGCTGCGACCGCTGCAACGCCTCGGCGAGCTCCTCCCGAGCGAGGGTGGCCGTCGGTGACGGTGTAGCGGCGCTCGCGCTCGCGCGGACCCCCGTTTCGGCGCCACAGCCCACGGCCGCGCCGGGTTTCCCCTTGGTTGGCCGTTGGATCACCTGGATCTCGTCGACTCCGGGCAGTCGGCGGATCGGCACCAGCCGCGCGCAGTCGAACTCCCGGCCCTTGGTGGTGAGCCGGAACGACTCGGGCATCGCATCAGCTGACGCTTGCGCGATCATGTCCGGGCTGTCCTTGAACATCTCCTTGAAGTGCTGCCACGCCTGCTCGCGGCTCTCGAACCTGATGCTCTCCACCGGCTCCAGGGCGTCCAGCGCCGACTCGATCGCCGCCTTCTGCTCGGCGGTAACGTCCTTGTTCAGGAACACATTGACGGCGTACTGGTGTTGATCGCCCCGACCGATGACCAAGACGACCGTGGTCGCGGCGAGCGCTCCGACGAGCATCGCCACCGCAGCGACGACCAGGAGCAGGCGCCACCGCGGGCGTGGGGTGGGCGGCTCGGTGCCGGCAGCCGGGGTACCAATGGGTGGTTGCTCATCCAGAGACGGCTGGGGGATCGGCTCCGACACGGCGCACAGTAAACCAGCCAGAGCGATCCCGCGTTGTCCCTGGAAGCCCTCATCGCCGCGGTCGTTGCGCTGGTCTGGATCACCGCCAGCCGGCCAGTGGTGTGGGCGTTGCGTCCGCTGGTCAGCCCTCCGGTCGGCTGGCTGCTCAGGGACGTCGTCCCAGCGAAGAAACATCAGTCCACGGTGGTGACCAGCCAGAGCTGAGCTGAGCCCGATTCCTCCCCCGATCCGGCTGGCAGGTGGTCGAGCACCCAGTCGACGGCCCCGTCGGCGACGTGCATCGTCGGCCGATCCACGGCCAGGCAGGCGTGCGGTGCTGGTGGTGACTGGTGGGCGCGCCAGGTTTCGAACCTGGGACCCCTCGCTTGCAAGATCTGGGCAGCCTTCCCGCCGCGTCCATCCCCCGACTGGCCCGTGCCCGTCCGACCCCGTCACTAGCCCTTGATCGTGCGCCGTGGTCCGCCATCGTCGCTACAGCCACTGCTACAGCCTGCGTCGGCCGGACCAGCGGATAAAGAGGCACGGCCGAAGTCTCTGCCATATGCCTGCAAGCTCAGCATTGTCGTCCGCCTGAACTCCGCTCAAGTGGTCGCTGATTGCACCGGTTGCTGTCGGGGTTGCTGTCGCGGCGGAGCAACGCCGCCTTGGCTACTCGCATGCCTACTCGCTCCTCAAGTCGCCAACCAGAGGCAAGGCTGCTCGGCCATTGCTGGTCGCTCACAGCGACGGCCGGCGGATCCTCATGCATGATTCACAGATGGATGACGAGCTGCACCTTGCCTGACCCCGCAGAGCAGCCAAAATCGGAGCAACCGCCCACCTGGGCCGATTCCGCCGGCTGGACGTACCCTGACGGACACGTGACCAGCAACAACGGGCGACACAGCTACGATCCTTACGTGGTTGCGGCCAGCGGTGTTACGGACGCAGAGCGGTTACGCCGGATCGAGGCCGTGACCGACGCGACGCTGTCCCGGCTCGATGTCGCCGACCTCTTTGACGAGCTGCTCGACCGGGTCCGCGAACTGCTGCGCGTCGACACCGCCGCCATCCTGCTGCTCGACGTGCACGCCCGACAACTCGTGGCCACCGCCGCCAGGGGGCTGGAAGAGGAGGTCCGGCGAGCCTTCCGGCTCTCAATTGGCCGGGGCTTCGCCGGCCGGATCGCCCTGACCCGCCGGCCGGTGATCATCGAGCACGTCAGCGCCCATCAAGTGGTCAACCCGGTCCTGTTGCAGGCCGGGGTCAAGTCCCTGCTCGGTGTACCGGTCTTCGCACGCGGTGAACTCATCGGCGTCCTGCACGTCGGGACCCTCACACCGCGCCGGTTTACCCCGGACGACGTCCGGCTGCTCGAACTGGTCGCCGACCGGGTCGGCGTGGCCAGCCAGGCCCGGGCTCACAGCCTGGACCAGACCGCCGCCCTAGCCCTGCAACGGAGTCTGCTTCCCACCGAGTTGCCCAAGGTGCCGAATCTGGAACTGGCCGCCCGATACGTTCCCGGTCACGTCTCAGGCGTCGGCGGCGACTGGTACGACGTCTTCACCCTCCCATCCGGGTGGCTGGGAGTTGTCATCGGTGACGTGTCGGGTCACGGGTTGCAGTCGGCGGTGGTGATGGGACGGATCCGAAGTGCGCTGCGCGCATACGCCCTGGTCTCGGACGACCCGGCGGAGGCGCTGACCCTCCTCGACCGGAAGGTCAATCACTTCGAGACCGGCAGCCTCAGCACCGCGTTGTACGCGATGATCTCCCCGGACGGCGCGACCGTCCACGTCTCCCTGGCCGGGCACCTGCGCCCCGTGCTGGTTGTGCCCGCGCAGCCCGCCGTCCTGCTCCCCGCGCAGGTCGACCTCCCGCTCGGTACTGGCTACCGGACGGCGCAGCGGCGCAGTACAGCGGTGGACTTCCCGCCCGGCGCGGTCCTGGTCTGCTACACCGACGGGCTCGTCGAACGCCGTGGCGAATTGATCGACGCCGGCATCGCCCGTCTGACGTCCGCCGTTCCGCTCGCACCTGCCGACACGGTCTGCGCCGCCGTCATGGCGACCCTCGACGCCGAGCACCCGAACGACGACATCGCCCTGCTGGCCATTCGTCGAACCGACCCCTAGGCGATTTTCGGCTGCGATGGCACTGACCGGCCAGGCGTTGCCCGTCGTGCCCGCCTCGCTCAGCAGTTCACCAACTGAGCGTGTACAGGCCGCGGCATCGTCGTGCGAAGGCGTCCCCGATCAGCCGCCGCTGTTGGAGCGGGCGGGGGCGGGCGCCGAGCCGCCGGCCACCATGCCCGGATGCGGCGTGGCACTGACCGTGGGCTTCAGCCCAGCCGGTACGGGTAGCGCGCTGCCCTTGACGAACTCGTTCCAGCCGACGTTCCAGGCGGTCCAGCCGTTGCCCGCGTCCAGCGTCACCTCGGTGCCCTTGACCGTCACCAGGTCACCGACCTGCGTGATCCCCATCAGCCAGTCGGCGTTGGTGTTGGAGACGTTGGTGCAGCCGTGCGAGACATTGATGTTGCCCTGGTCCCCCTCCGACCACGGCGCGGCATGGATGAACTCGCCGCCATCGGTGAGCCGCTGGGCGTCCTCGACGTCCACGACGTAGCCGCCCATCGGATCGCCCCGGGTGTCAAACGTCGCGTACTGGTGCTTCTCCATGATCACCATACTGCCGCTGGAGGTCGGCGTGCTCGACTTGCCGAGGCTCACCGGAATCTTCCGCAGCAGCTTGCCGTCCTGGTAGACCGACATCTTCTTGGTGGCGTTGTCGATGTCGAGTGAGACCTGCCGGCCGATTTTCGACGTCGCCGAACGGTCCACGTCGCCGATGGCGTTCTTGCCGATCGGCAGCCCGTCCAAGCCGGCCCGTACGCTGATCTTCGTGCCCGGCTTCCAGAAGTCGGGCGCGCGGTAGTAGACCTGCCTACCGTCGTCCAGCCACGACCAGGTGCCCGGCTGCGGCGGATCCGTCTTCACGAGCAACCGCCGCTGCACGTCCGCCCTGGCCTCTTTCGGAATTCCCGGGTCGAACGTGACCACTACCGGCATCGCCGTCCCGTACGTCTGATCCGCAGTGAAATTCAAGCGGCTGGCGATTGTCGACTTGGTCGACTTGGCCATTGTCGTGAACGTTGTTTTATGCGTGGTCGTCCGCCCGCGATCACCGGTCGCGGTCACCTCCGCCGTGTACGTCCGCGAATTCTGCAACGGACGCGTCGGCACCCAACTCGACCCGTCCTCCCGCGGCTCGGCCGGCACCTGGGCGCCCTTGTCGTCGGTCAACCGCACAGCAGTGATCTTCCCACCCTTGACGGCGGTCCCCACCTCGGCGCTGATCGGGACGTCCCGCGACCGGTCGCCAGGCGTCACCCTCAGTTGCGGCGGTGACGCGTTCACCTGTCGGGCACCCGGCAACCGGTCGGCCGTGCACCCGGCGAGGACCAACGGTGCGGCTGCGATGGTCACTGACAGCAACTTCACTCGCTGCCTCAGATCCATATTGATCCCCCCGTTCATGGCTCGCTCCGCCCCACATTCTCTCGGCGATTGGGAGATACGTGCGCGAGTTCTCCTGATTCATCGCAACGGGCTTACGGGAAACATTTCCGATGTTTACCCGGATGGCACGATCAGGTGGGGGATTTCTGTTCGCGACCGTTTCCGGCAGAAAGTGCGACGCACTGGCCGCCCGTCCCGTCCTGACCGCGGCCCGCGCCCGGCGTTCCGCTTTCGGCAACCGTCACCCCTTCGGTCACACGTAATCCCGGGAATCCCAATGGAGCCTGACTAGGCCGTTGTGTGCTGGTTCGTCACGAACACACCGATCGCGTATGTCCACTATCCCCCCAGAGCATTGCAGAACAGCACAAGGTGATAGAAAAGGCGTAGACCGCCCCAAAGACCGAAATCCTCGCCGCCTTTCTGCAACGGGTCTGTGCCTGCCTTGTCAGCAGTTACGGTGCTTTAACATGACCGTCGTTCGGATTGCTGCCGTGGTGCTCAGCGCCTTACTGACCACGCCCGCCGTGGCAGTCGGGTCCTCGACGTTGGCGGCGTCCCCGCCGTACGTGCCCTGCCCGGCCGTGAAGCCGCCAGTCCCCCCGCCCGCCGCACCGTCGCCGCCACCGGTCGGTGCCGCCGACTTGGCCGTCGGCGGCGAGACGCTGGCGACGGCGGGGCTGGCCATTCCCGCGGGTGCGTCGATGGCGCCGTCGGTGACCGCCACCTCGTGGGTCGTGGCCGACCTCGACAGTGGCGCGGTGCTGGGTGGATGCGGCCCGCACGAACACCGCACGCCAGCCAGCGTGCAGAAGATGCTGCTGGCCGCGGCCCTGATGCCTCACCTCGACCCTGCACAGGTGGTCGAGGTGACCCGGGCGGATCTGCAGGATCTCGATCCGGCCAGTTCACTGATGGGGGTGGTCGAGGGCGGCCGTTACTCGGTCGAGAGCCTGTGGCTGGGGCTTCTCCTCAAATCGGGAAACGACGCGGCCAACGTGCTGGCCCGCGCCGGCGGCGGCACCGCCGGGCCGCAGGGCGGCGTGCAGGCGATGAACGACGAGGCACACCGGCTGGGCGCAAACCAGACCCACGCGGCCACACCGTCCGGCCTGGACGGTCCCGGTCAGTACACCAGCGCGTACGACCTGGCGCTGATCGCACGCGCCACCTACGCCCGCGCGGACTTCCGGCGATACATCGCCACCCGAGTGGCGGAGATACCGGCAGGGCCGGGAACGCCGGGCTTCTCCGTCACCCACGACAACACGCTGCTGGACCACTACCCGGGGACGCTCGGCGGGAAGACGGGCTTCACCGACCTGGCGCGACAGACATACGTGGGGGTGGCCGAACGTAACGGCCGGCGGCTCGCCGTGACCCTGCTCGGCGCGGAGACGGCGCCGCTGGGCAGCCTGGGCGAGGCGGCGGCCCTGCTGGACTGGGGCTTCGCTCTCCCGACCGACGCGTCGGTCGGCCGCCTGGTCACCCCCGATGAGAAGAAGCACGATCGTCCCGTTGCCGAGGTCAGGGGCGAGCGCGAGGGTCAGGCTGGGGCAGGACCATCGTTCTCGTGGGCGGCCATCCTCGGCCTCGGCGCCGCCGTCGTACTGGCCGTCCTCCTCCTGGCGGCTCCCTGGCGACAAAGGGCCGCGCGCCGGGCAGCCAACCCGTAGGAAGCCGCGATCCACGCCCGGCGGGTCAGGCGGGCAACGCCCTTAGATCCACAGTCCCCACCGCATCTAGGGCGTTTCCCGTAGATCTCCGAATTCCGTTTGCTGTAGATCATGCATATGGAAGGTCGTCCGAGTCGTCATGACTTGTCCGATGAGGAGCGCGAGTCGCTGGAGCCCCTGCTTCCCTCCATGACGCCGCGGTCTTCGCGCCGCATGTCCCCGGCGCCGGGGGTCCCCGCACCGAGGCCGTAACGCAGGAGCACGGCGCCTTTGGGCGAGGTGACGGGCGGCTCAAGGAGCATCAGGTTGGCAGGCACCGCACCGCCGTCGAACACCTTCTTGCCGATGCCGAGCACGACGGGGAAGATCCACAGGTCGAGCCGGTCGAAGAGGCGCTCGTGCAGGAGGGTCTGTACCAGGTTCAGGCTTCCGATCACGTGGACGTGCTCGTGCTTGTCACGCACCTCACGCACGGCGCTCACCAGGTCGGGTCCCAGCTGCGTCGAGCCCGCCCAGTCCAGATCCGGGTTGCCTCGAGAGGCGACGTACTTCGGGACGCTGTTGAACAGCGTGGCGATCCCACCGTCGACGCCGTCGACCTGGTTCGGCCAGAACGCGGCGAAGATGTCGTAGGTCTTGCGGCCCAGGAGCAGGGCGTCCATGCCCTGCATGCCGGCCGTGACGTACTGGCCGACCGTCTCGTCGAACAAGGGCGCCTGCCATCCCCCGAACGGAAAGCCGTCGGGGTCCTCCTCGGGATCACCCGGCGCCTGGCCAACCAGGTCGAGCGTCGCGAACAGGTCGATGTGGATCGTGCCCATGGTGTCCTCCTCCTTGTGTTCCGGCTTGTGTTCCGACACAAACTTGGACCGGCGTCCGGACGCGAACTCATCGCACGATCGCCGAAAACCCGACCAGGCCGCGGCGGTCCGCGAGCTGCACGGCCGCCTGACCGGGTTGTGGCTTGATGTCGCGCTGCGTCTGAACGCCGACGTCGGCCGAGTCCTCTACGAATCGTCGAGTGATCAGATATGGGATCGGGCCTCCACGACGCCCTACACCCGGCCGGTGGTTGGCCGGCTGAACTCGGCTGGTGGACCTACCTCGGCCCTGAGCGCCGTCTGCCTGCCCGAGGTCGCCACCCCCGCGCCCACTCCCCAACGGCGCCTTGCTGGTCACCCGCCCTCGACGACCCGGTCGCCGTCGACCCGCTCTGCTACGAGAACATCCGCAGCCGCTGGCTCCCGCCGGCATGAGCTCGCCGGGGCAGCTCCCTCTCATATGCCTTCGGCGGCCCACCGCGCGCATGGCGGCAGATGCGGATGCGGCGCTCCCTGCGGCATCGGCCTGAGCCGGCCGGTTTTTGGCAACTGTCTGCACGGATCAGCGTTGGTAGCCCAGGTTCACGGCCAACGCGGCCACTGCGATTGAGAAGAACACGGCCCATCCAACGAGCTGGCGGGAACCCACTCGCAGGTGCGCGATGAGCGCGCCGAGGAAGTACAGCACGAGGCCAGCAGCGGCGAGGGTGCCCAGCAGCGGCACGGCGAACCCGGTCAGGAGCCCCAACGAGCCTGCCGCCAGCAACACGCCCAACACCGGTACCCACGACCGTGGTATGCGCTTCATGTCCGCCTGGGCCTTCGGATACTCGTGACCGGTCAGGTAGGTGACGGCGGCGATGCCGATGAAGACCGAGGCGATGATGGTGACCGTGATATAAGCGGCGAACACAAGCCCTCCCTGACGTCATTTGCATCAAGGACGAGCTGGTGCAGCGGGATGTGACAGGAGGGTGAAGTGGGTCACGTCCCCGCCAAAGCAAGACCAGACCCATGGTCCTCGGCAGCCCCGGACGCTGTGCCCGTGGCTGCCAGCGCGCAGCCACGTGACGCACGGATCGCGGCCAGAAGCGGATGCCGACACGTGTCGATGTCAGCACTGCGCAAGCCGAAACCGGCCCGTGGACGATCCGCTAACCCTCCGGCAAGTCCCATGGTGCAGTGATCGTGAAGCTGCGGTCGATCGCCCTCACCAAGGCGGTCCCTTTCCGGCCCAGGTCGGCCCGTTCAGCCCATCCGTCCAAGGCGTCCAGGAAACCGACGAGGTCACGCTGCGCGTCCATCAGCAGCTGCGGCAGCGCATGATGCGGGAGGTCGACATGAAGCCCGGTCCAGCGGCCGCGATGACGGTCCGGGCCGCCGTCCTGCCACACCCGCAGGTCCTCACCAACCGCCTCGATCTGAGGGCCCGGGTCGTGACCCAGCCACGGCGAGCTGCCAGCAAGTGCCTGCGCCCAGTCCCGCCAGTCCTCCAATCCGGCGCAACAGCCCGGCACCACGGCCCTTCCGGTGCTGGGGTCACCCACCCGCAGGCCACCGGCGATGATTTGTAGTTCCTCGGCGAGCAGGGCGTCCACGACATCAGCGCGGCCGCCAGGAGGCAGCACCTCGATCCGAGCAGCCAGAGCGGCCACGAACAGCCCGAGCTCCTCATCGGTGCAATCGGCGTTGAGGGGCAGCCATGACCAAGGTGCGATCTGGGCCACCGGCCACGGCGGCGCCGGGTCGTTGTCCAGCGCGGGGACTTCGACGACGCTTGCATCGTGATCACGGCGCTATTGAACTCGATGCCACCCACGCAAACATCTGGATATCTCGCTCATCCACATCCGGTCGGCGCGACACGTGCCGACTCCATGAGTTGAGTGACTACACCGACGCACTGATCTCGGCCCGGTCGTGCACTCGAAGGCGCCGTACCTACCGGTGCCCGTACACGATCGGTGACGGACCGGCCGAAGTCGGCGCGCATGCAGAGGCGACGTTCATGTCGGCGCTCTCAGGCTGCGGGGTGGAAGTCGTCGAGGCTCGCGCGGTACCACGAGCCATTGATCAGGGCGTGCAGCTCTGGACCGCGGCAAGTCCAGCGCGCGTTTCGTATCTCCATACCGTCGGGCAGAACCAGGCGGGATTGTCCGCCGGCCACCTGTACACCCTGGGCATCGATGCGTAAAGGCGTGACGAGGTCGTAGTCAGCTCCATAGCCTCCGATCAGCGCCGCTCGCTCGCCGTCGACGAGCACTGCCACGGCTCCGCCCTTCGGCGCCTTGCCGTGGTCAACGCCGTGCGTACCGCGCACGCTGACGAGGTGATGGGCGTTGTACACAAGCGCGTAGGCGGTTTCCTCATGGACGTTCAGTGCTTCGCAATCGTCAATGCGAGGCAGGTTGGCGTTGAACGGGTAGCACCATCGGGGCTGCAGGTCGGAGTCGAAGCAAACCAGACCGTGCCCGCCGATGCCTCGGCCAGATGCCGCAGCCTCGTCGAAGTAGCCGACCCAGATGTCGCCGCTCGATGTGGCCAGGACATGCTCGACGGCATCGCCGAGGTGCCCGCTGCGTACCCAGCCGCCGGCGCCGTCCCATACCTCCGCACTCTCGGCCGTACCCCTGGTGCGGGCGTCAATGAGCAAGACTCGGCCGTCCGGGAGAGGCTGGATGAAGTCGGCCCGACGCGCTCCGCCCAGGATTACTGCGTCGTGGTCTTCAGCGCCGACTCCATGGCGGGTCAGCAGGCGCACATTGGCAGCGTGGTGATCCCACAGCGCGACTGCCTGACCATCGGCCCCGATACCAACCGCACGCGGCTCGCGATGCCAGCAATGGTCGGTCGATGGTGGGCTTAGGTACGCATGGTGGCGCAACGCGATCATGGGCAAGCCGACCACCACCCGGCGTCGACTCAATTGCTCAAGGTGCCGCTGGCGTTGTCGCTCGTTCACGCTCCCATGATCTCTCACCGTCAACCGGCCGAACGCTCCTGACCGCATCCGCTCCTCGGCAGATCAGGATGCCGAGCGGTAACGGCCGCCGTCACGCTCCGCCACGCGCGGATCGCGGCCCAGATGCGGACGAACCACGCCGGGTCGCGGCGTACTCCGTTTGCCGTAGCGTGCTGCCGTGGACGAGGTTCAGAACAGCCGGAGCATACGTCTTTCCAAGATCAAACGCCCGGGAGGCACCTTCTGGTTCGATCTCGAGCAGGTCCTCCAGGACCGTGACGGGACGTGGCTGCGAGGCCCGGCCGGCTCACCATGGGGTGCCCCGCATGACAGTGGCACTCTTCCGATACCCGTCGTGGTGCTGCTCTCGGTGGGCCGCCCCTGGGTGGCGTGGTGGGTCGGCGATCCTACTGATCGGCGGCTTGAGATCGACGTGTGCCTCCCGCCGGAGGGTACCGAAGCAGGCTGGCGGTATATCGATCTCGAACTGGACCCAGTGCTCCACGAGCGGGATTCGCGTGTCGAGATCGAGGACTGGGACGAGTACGAACAGGCGTGCCGCGACGGCTGGATGAGCGCGGATGACGCCAAGCTCGCACAGGCCACGGCTGAAAATCGGGCCGGGGCACTCCGGCGCCGGGACGAGCCCTGGCAGAAGCGCGGATGGCAGTTGCTCTCTCAACAGACGTGAGGACTCGGAATGCCCTGCGCTCATCGGCATTACAGCGCGACCAGCGGCAGGCGAGTTGGTGTGCCAGCATGCTGCAGTCCTCGCCCGAGAGCTGTCGTGGCGGGTTCGGTTCCGTGATGGGGCAGGGCTGGATGTGCCAGATCGATTTTCATCGGAGGGCTCGTTGGTCCCGTTGTGCACGGCAGGTGGGTTGGATGTGGATCATGCGCGAACGGGGTGACCGGACAGGTCTGGGAGCGGCTGACCTGGCTCTTGAGCGGTGGGTTACTGAGGTGCGTAAAGCGCCTGGCCCGTCGAACAGGTCGTTGGGGGCACGGGGACTTCGAGAGGCATCGCAACGTCGTGCAGCGTCGCGTCCACGGGGGCCGGAGCTTGCGCAGGTGCGGGACTTGACCCTACCCGGGCCGGAGGAGCTGTCGGTCCGGCTGTACCGTCCGACGCTTGAACCGCGGCCGTTGGTGGTTTACCTGCATGGCGGCGGTTTCGTCACGGGCGACCTGGATTCTCACGACCGCACATGCCGCCGTCTCGCGCAGGTGGTCAATGTTGCCGTTCTGGCGGTGCACTACCGGCGGGCGCCGGAGCATCCTGCGCCGGCTGCGGTCGAGGATGTCGTCCGCATCGTGGGGTGGGCTGCCGAGCATCTGCAGGATCTCGGCGGCGACAGCGAGATGAGGATAGCCCTGGCGGGGGACAGCGCGGGTGCGGCTCTTGCGGTGCTGGCTGCGGTTCGGCTCCGTGATGGAGGCGGGCCGCCCGTATCGGCACTGCTTCTGGTGTGCCCGAACGCGGACATGACCTTGTCCATGCCCAGCGTGCAGGAAGAGGGCCACGGGTGGGGCCTCGACGCCGAGGACCTTGCCTGGTTCGTAGAGCAGTGGGTCCCCAACCCGCGGCAGCGAGCCGATCCGGCCGTGAGCCCGCTGTACGCCCCGCTACACGGGCTGCCGCCGACCGTACTCGCCACTGCCGAGCACGATCCGTTGCGCGATGAGGGTGATGCCCTGGCAGCCCGCATGGCGCAGGCAGGGATCTACGTCCGGCACCTTCGTCACACGGGGCTTGTACACGGCTTCCTGAGCCTCGATCACGTGTCGCCCGCTGCAGCAGTAGCGGGTGACAACCTGTTTCGTGAGTTCGGGGCCCTGATCTGGCAGCGTCGCGAGGGTCAACCGGGGGTGTGAGTGTCCCCTTCACGGCGGCGAATATGGGGCCGTCCATCCCTCGGCCGAGGCGATCGCCGAGGTCACCAGCCTGCTCGGGCCCGGCGGCGGTAGGCGGTGAAAGGCGCGCGGGCCGCTTGCGGTCAGGTCGGGCGGGGACTCCAGCAACTCCGCCGTGCGGCGCAGCGCGGCCGTGGCGGAGCCCTGTGTTTCCCCGAGAACGCAGCCGGCTTCGCCTCATGGCTGTGACGGTCGAGACGAGCTTCTATCCGTGGTCTGGACTTGGTTGGGCAGTGCCGTTTGAGATTGTTTCGGGTTTGGTGTGGAGAACTTCACGGGCCTGTTCGGCGGCGCGGGTGATGCTTTCGCTGATGAAGTCGAGGAAGCGGGCGATGTTCTCCAGGCGGGTGGCGGCGGGGGTGTGGGGGCCGAGGATGGCGACGCCTTGGCGTGCGGTTTCGACAAGTTGGTCGTTGGACCGGGCGCTGGCGATCGTCGCCTGGTAGAAGAGTTCGTCGTCGACGACGTAGCGGTCGCGGCGGCGTTCGTCGCGTTCTCGGCGGACGAGGCTCTGGCTCTCCAGGAAGGCGATCGCTTTGGAGATGGATGCCGGGCTGACCTGGAGGCGCTGGGCGAGCTGGGACGCGGTGAGGCTGCCCGCGTCGGTGGTGAACAGGCAGGTCAGCACCCGGGCCGTCATCTTGGGCAGGCCCGAAGCCATGAGGACGGTGGTGAGCATCTCCTCGTACTCGGCCACGGCCTCGGCGTCGCGTCCGTGTGGCTGGGGGACTGACTCCGACCCTCGGGGGGAGGCGGGCCTGCGCCGGTGAGCGCGGCGTTCGGTGGCGCGGTGGGCCAGGTCGGCGCGGTAGGCGGTGGGGCCGCCGTTGCGCATCACCTCACGCGTGATCGTCGAGGTCGGACGGTCGAGGCGTCGGGCGATCTCGGCGTAGGGGAGGCTGTCGGCCAGCCCCAGCGCAATCTGCTGGCGTTCCTGCTGGGTGAGCCTGCCTCCCGGCATCGCGATCTCCTTGGTGATCCTTCATGGCGGTCCGTGATCCCCCCACTATAGCGTTCACTTCTCATCCATTGCAATGATCAGGCCGGTGGTCGTTGCATTACTCCCAAGACCATTGCATCAGTTTCCTGGCCTTCACCTGGGAAGATAAAGATTCCGTGCAACAGATGTGTTGCCGGGTTTTGGAAAGCAACGTAGCGTTTCCGGTGTCAGAAACAACCAGTGAGCACGGGAGAGCACGATGCAGAAGTTCGACACCCCCGCCCCGATCTCCGCCGTCCTGGACATCCCCGCCGGACGCATCCAGTTCATCGCCGCCGACCGCGCCGACACCACCGTCGAGGTCCTGCCCGCCAACCTCTCCAAGAGCCGCGACGTCCAGACCGCCGAGCAGACCACCGTCGCCTACGCCGACGGCGTCCTGCGGATCCACACCCCCGAGCCCAAGAACCAGCTCTTCGGCTCCTCCGGATCCCTGGAGGTCACCGTCCAGCTGCCCGCCGGCTCCCGCATCGAGGCCAAGGCCGCCAGCTCCGAGCTCCGCGGCGTCGGCCGCCTTGGCGACGTCGCCTTCGAAGGCGCGTACCGCCAGATCAAGATCGACGAGGCCGCGAGCGTCCGCCTCACTGCGATCGACGGCGACGTCGAGGTCGGCCGGCTTAACGGCCCCGCCGAGATCAGCACCGCAAGGGGCGACATCCGGATCACCGAGGCCGTGCGCGGCACGGTCGTGCTCAGCACCCAGTCCGGCGACATTTCGATCGCCGCCGCCGCCGGCGTCTCGGCCGCCCTGGACGCCGGCACCGGCTACGGCCGCATCAGCAACGCCCTCAAGAACGATGGCACCGCCGAACTCGACATCCGCGCCACCACCTCCCACGGCGACATCACCGCCCGCAGCCTCTAAAGGAGCAGAACATGACGGAGAACAACTCTTCCCCGACCAATTCGAAGTGGACCGGCATGGTGCCGGTTGACGATACGGCCCTGGCCGTCACCGACACCGGCGGTTCCGGTATCCCTGTGGTCTACCTCAATGGCCAGTTCGCCACTCAGGGATACTGGCGGCGGGTCATCGCCGAACTGGGGACGGGGTGGCGGCACATCACCTACGACGAGCGGGCTCGCGGCAAATCGAAGCGCTCGGCGGACTATTCCTTCGAGGCCGCCGTCCGGGATGTCGATGCCGTTCTCGCGGCCAGGGGTGTGGACCGGGCGCTGCTGGTGGGCTGGTCCTACGGGGCGTTCGTCGGGGCGCACTGGGCCAGCCGGAATCCGGACCGTACCTTGGGCGCGGTCCTGGTTGACGGCGCGTTCCCGTACGACTGGCTCGACGAGGCCATGGAGCAGCGGATCCGGAAGCTGTTCCGGCGGATGAGCTGGTTCCTGCCGCTGCTGCGCCCGACGGGCCTGGCTCCGCGGATGACCGCCGAACAGCAGGCGAACAGCAACATCGAGCTCGGCAGGCTCTCCCGCGAGCGCGAGCTGGGCCCCGTGCTGGACAACATCACCGTCCCGGTGCGGTATGTGGTCGCTTCCGGGACGTCCTTCGGAAGCCGCGGTGATGAGCAGGAACGGATACGCACCAGCCTCGATGCGGTGACCGCCCGCAACCCGAACATCCAGATCGGCGCGAAGGTGGCCAGCAACCACGGTGCGATCCTCAAAAAGGACTTCCCGGCCATCGCCGAGGCCGTACGCGAGGTCGCCGCCCTCGACCGCGATGGGGCACTGAAGACACGACCAGCGGACTGACGCAACTACACTTCCTCGCCACCATCGTCCAGCTCGACCGCGTCCGGGTCGCGCAAGGGCCGCAGGCCTTCGCGCGGGACGGACGCGGTGGCGTTGTGCGGCCGCGCACGGGGCAGGCGTTCGCCGAGTACGGCCGGATCGCCAGGCTGCCACGGCTGGTCACTCGTCGCCAACGTTTGACAGTGTCTCGTGCCCCCTGTGTGCCCCAGACAGCCATACGCCGACCGAGGATGATCGACCTGGCAGGATCAGCCCGGTGATGAGTTCCGCAAGGTTGCTGCGCTGCGAGGCGATCGCATGGGTCGACGAAGACTGTCCGGGGTGGGTCCGTGTGCGACTGGTCGACGCCTACGGACGAGTGTGGTTCTTCGTTGACAAGGTCCCGATCTTCTTCGTGGATGACGACACCCTTCCCGGCGCTTCTCTGCCCCGGCAGGCGTTCGTGAGGTGCTACGTCGTCGGTCAGCAGGAGGACCAGATCCTTCTCGTCAGCACTGATCCGGACCACGGGGAAGCTGAGGACGGAACTACCCAGTTCCGGGTTCGACCGGACCAGCTACAGCCAGCGAGCGCGACTTGATGAACGTGAACTGTCAGCGTGGGAACCCGCCGACAAGCTCGCCGGCACCGAGACCCGGATGACCGACGTCCTCGACGAGCTCAAGCTGACCGAACTGGTCACCTCCATCCCCGGCCTATCGGCCGTCGGCGCCGCGGCGATCCTCGCCCCAGGGCCGGCCCGCGCTGCGGCTGGCCGCCTGGCGGGCGGTCTGGGGCGCGCCCAGCGCGGCAACGCCGTTTACGCGGCCCGCTACCACCATCTGACGACGCGGGAGACCAACAAGCTCACCGCAACCCAAGCCCAGACCGTGATCGCCGCGGCCATCCTGCGCCAGTTGCACGCCGTGATCACCACCGGCCAGGCCTGGGATCCCCACATCGCAACTCACGGTGCCAACGGCCGCCGGCAGCTAGCTCTGGCCGCCTGACTCTGCGTTACGGCGTTCGAGCTGACGGTCGGGGCGAGCCCTGCGCGGCATTGAGACACAACGTGATCTCGACGCTCATCATGGGCAGCCCCGGCCCGTCGTCTCATCAACCCGATTACACGTTGCTGGGGACCAACCCCATCACCGCTATGCAGGGACAGACGACGGCCGAGGCACCGACCAAAAGCTTGAACAAAACGACTTACGCTGATGAGCGGACGTTCCAAAGGGCGCCTCGGACCAGCGAGGCTGGCACCAGAAAGTTCTTGAAAACAGCCCGGGAGGCGTTGTCGGATCGGGGCAGAGGTGTTCGTAGTAGGGGTGAGCGGCCGCCCGCGAGGGGCACCCCGAACCACAGGAGATGATCCGAGATGCAATACCTGTTTTCCGTGATCTTTGACAAGCCTGGCCTCGCCACCCCGGACGAGATGGCTGCGATCGACGTGTTCAACGACCAGCTTGTGGCCGAGGGCCACTGGGTCTTCGCCGGCGGCCTCGCCGCGCCCAGCACGGCCACCGTCATCGACAACCGAGGCGAGCAGGCGATGATCACTGACGGGCCCTTCCTGGAGTCGAAGGAGTACCTGGCCGGCTTCTGGATCATCGAGGCCCCCGACCTCGACGTAGCCCTCAAGCTCGGCACCGAGGGGTCCAAGGCCTGCAATCGGAAGGTCGAGGTGCGGCCGTTTCTGTGAGCGTGGTCGACGTCCGGGAGGCGATCATCCGCGCCCATCACGAGGTGGGCGCGGGTGGTCGCTGCCCTGACCAGGCGCTCCGCTGACCTCGCTATCGCCGAGGAGGCGGCGGCCGAGGCGTTCGCGACCGCCGTCGAGCGGTGGCCGACCGACGGCGTACCCCCAACCCCGGCGCCTGGCTGACCACCACCGCCAACCGCAAGGCCATCGACCGGATCCGGCGCGAGAACAAGCGCGACGACAAGCAGAAGGAGGCACAGGTGTTGTACGACGACGACCCGCCCGAGCCTCTCGGCGCCATCGACGACGAGCGGCTCCGGCTGATCTTCACCCGCTGTCACCCGGCGCTCGCGATGCATTCCCGCGTGGCGCTCACGCTGCGCATGGTCGGCGGTCTGACCGTGGCCGAGAGCGCCCGTGCCTTCCTGGTGCAGGCGACCACCATGGAGCAGCGGATCACCCGCGCGAAGGCCAAGATCAAGGCGGCTAACATCCCTTGTCAGGTGCCGTCCGCACAGGATCTCCCGGCACGCGTCTCCGGCGTACTCGCGCCTAGACCTGCCACTACCAGCGAAGACACCAGCTCCCTCAACTGCAACTGGAGTACTAACCCGCGTTGGCGCGGCGGGCCGTGCTGAACCGGCGTTGGTAGGCGGCGGGGCTGATCGACAGCTTCCTGGCGAAAACCCGTCGCATGCTTTCGTAGCTGGGGAACCCGGCGAGGGTCGCGGCCTGCGTCGCGGTGTGTCCTTGGTCGAGCAGCGCCCTGGCCATGTCGAATCGGATGTTTTCCACGTAGCGGGCCGGTGTCGTGGACAGCTCGTCGTGGAAAAGCCGGGTGAGGTGCCGGGTGCTCACGTTGAGGTGTTTCGCGAGTTCACCGAGCGAGTGGTCCCCGCGGGGGTTCGCCGTCACCAAGTCGGTGATCTTACGGAGAGCCGGCGACCGGGGCGGCGGTCCTTGCAGCGGTGCCGAGAACTGGGACTGGCCGCCCGCACGCTGCATGTACACCACCATGGCGCGTGCGACGTCGCGCGCCAGGTCGGGCCCGTGGTCCTCTTCGACGAGAGCGAGCGCCAGATCGATACCGGCCGTCACCCCTGCCGACGTGTACGTGGTGCCATCGCGAACATAGATCGCGTCGGGCTCGACGCGGCACGTCGGATACCGGGCGGCAAGCTCGTGCGCGACCTGCCAGTGTGTGGTCGCGCGCTTGCCGTCGAGGACGCCGGCGGCGGCGAGGACGAACGCCCCGGTGCAGATCGACGCGACCCGGCCGGCCACAGCCGCCGGTATCCGTGCGGCGTCCGCCAGATCGGCGGGGACACGGGCGCCCGGATAGAGGTCGGACCCGGCCACCAGTAACGTGTCGAAAGCCGGCTCCGAGGAGACGGCGCCGTCGACCGCGATCCGGACCCCGAGGTTCGACGTGACGTCCGCACCGGTCGGTGACAGCAGCACGATCCGGTAGTCGGCACCGAACCGGTTCGCCTCCTTGAACACCTCCGCGGGACCGGCGATGTCCAGCAACGTCACTCCGTCGTAGACGAAGATCGCGACGCGATGGGGGCCAGCGTTCCCCACTCCGGTCCCTTCTGAGCCGGATCCACGCGGTGAGCGGCCGGACCTCGGCGGCACTGACCGCCGTCGGGTCGGCGAAACAGGAGGCATGGACACCGCTTATTGGTAGCACGCCATTACCGGAGATGACCGGGTCCTCGTGGTTGCTCACGTTACGACTATTGCAGGTAAACGAACTCTCCGTGATCTTCGGCGATTACGTGCACGGCGGGTTTGTTCAGGAAACGCCGGAGCCGTTGCAAAGGCTGGTCTACGAGATCCTCGTGCCGCAACCGATGCCCGGTTGACTCACGCGACGAACCCGACACCAGGCGTCGCGTGGAACGGGCAGTGGCGAACGACGCGAAGTCGCAGGGCATGCGCTGGACCCGGCTGCGGGACGTGGCGCCGCGCGTGGTGGAGCACACGACTGCGATTTTGCCTGTCCGGATATGAGTGATTCCTGGCCGGACGAAGGCGGCGCCGTACGACGATCGGTGGGCAGCATGGAGTTCGGAAACACGGTCCCCTCACATTTCCCGGAAGGTCAGAGATCATGCCAGAGGTCATCGCAGGGTTGGAGATTCCTGAGACAGCGGCGGTCGCCGAAGCGACCAGGCGCATCCAGGAGACGACCAGCCCCCTCATCTACCACCACTCCCGCCGGGTCTTCTTCTTCAGCCTGATTCACGCTCACAAGCTTGGCGTGAAACCGGACCCGGAGCTGCTCTATCTGGCGGCCATGTTCCACGACACCGGCCTCCTGACTCCCTTTTCCGACGTCGAGCAGCGCTTCGAAGTCGATGGCGCCGACCACGCGCGCAAGTTCCTCCTGGACCAGGGTTTCTCGACGGCCGCCGCCGATACCGTTTGGACGGCGATCGCGCTGCACACCACGCCGGGCATCCCCGACCGGATGGCCCCGGAAATCGCGACCACGTACCTCGGCGTCTTGACCGACGTGCTCGGCTTCGGCCTGGACGGACTGGAACACGATCAGCTGGGCGAGATCCTCGCCGTCCATCCACGAGGGGACTTCAAGAACGAGTTTCTGCGCGCCTACGTCGACGGGCTGAAGAACCGCCCCGAAACCACGAACGGCACCGTGAACTCCGACGTGCTCGAACACTTCATCCCCGGCTTCCAGCGCGTGACGACGGTCGAGCGCATCGTCGGTTCGCCCTGGCCGAGCTGATCGGACACCTCACGAGGCCACACGATGAACGGTGTGAGTCACTTCGACAACGGACGTCGTATCGGACGTCGTGCTTCCTTCGTCCTGCTCGTCTGCGCGAACGTGCTGATGATGGCGACCGCGAGCGCGCCGTCCCCGATCTACCCGCTGTACCGGGAGCGCTGGGGCTTCTCGGTGACGATGCTGACGGTGATCTTCGCCGGGTACGTCGCCGGTCCGCTCGGCGCCTTGCTGACGGTCGGGTCGCTCAGCGATCACCTCGAGGAACGCCCGCACTTGGGGCCCACGGGGCCGGCATCACGCGCGCCACGAGCGGACCCCGTGCTGAACCCCCACAACCAACCCATATCGACGAACTTTCTTGGAAAGGATTCGAGCATGCGAGCGATCACCGTGCGAGACCGTGACGCGGGTGTCAGCGGGCTCACCTTGACCGACATGCCTTACCCCCACGCTGCGGAGAACGACGCCATCGTGCGCGTGTACGCCGCAGGTTTCACCCCCGGAGAGCTCGACTGGCCGGGAACGTGGTCCGATCGCGCCGGTCGCGACCGGACACCCAGCATCCCCGGGCACGAGCTGTCCGGAGTTGTGGTCGAGCTCGGCTACGGAACCACCGGCCTCACCGTGGGCCAGCGGGTGTTCGGACTGACCGACTGGACCCGCAACGGATCCCTGGCCGAATACACCGCGGTGGAGGCTCGCAACCTCGCCCCCCTCGCGGCCGACATCGACCACACCGTGGCCGCCGCGCTGCCCATTTCCGGACTGACCGCATGGCAGGGACTGTTCGACCACGCCCACCTCACGACCGGCCAGACCGTCCTCATTCACGGCGCCGCGGGCGGCGTCGGCTCGATCGCCGTTCAACTCGCGCGGGAGGTGGGCGCCCGCGTAATCGGCACCGGCCGAGCCGACGACCGTGATGTCGCGCTCGGCCTCGGCGCGCAGACCTTCCTAGACCTGGACGCCGACGATTTGCAGCACGTCGGCGAGGTGGACGTGGTGTTCGACGTCATCGGCGGCGACATCCTCGAGCGATCGACCGAACTGGTACGCCCGGGCGGCACCCTCGTCACCATCGCCATGCCACCTACCGTGCGGCCCAAGGACGGGCGAGCCATCTTCTTCGTCGTCGAACCTGATCGCGCCCGGCTGACCGACCTCGCCCAGCGCCTCCGGACCGGACGGCTCAACCCCATCGTCGGCGCCGTGCGACCGCTTTCCGAAACGGCCTCCGCGTTCGCCCGCCACCGCCGCACGCCGGGCAAGACGATCATTCAGGTCGCGGACGAACAAGGAATGCCAACGAGCTTCTGACCTGAAGGTAATCACGGTGAGCGATACTTCGCTGCTGTACTGCTGCCATCAGACGAGGCGCTGGAGGTGGAGCTTCGGGCGCTCGTTCCTCAGATGGCCCTGCTTGTGCTGGGGGGTTCGCCAATGTCCGGCAGTCTACGGCTGCGTGGACGAAAATCACTTCCCCAGCGTGTGCACCGCAGTCGAAGACACCGCGGCCAGTTCGGGCTGCGCAGGCAGAAATACCGTGGGGACACCCAGCGACTGGTTCATCGCGGCGAGCTGGTACTCGGTCCGAAGGTCGGTGGTGTTACGCACGTCGCGGACGATCACTCCTACTTCATGGCGACGGCAGTAGGTGGAGGTCAATCCGCCTTGACGCTCGCCTGAGGCTGCCATGGTTACTCGCTGGTCGGCGACAACGTTTGATGGTGTCTTGTGCCCTTGTATGCCCCACGCGGCCGGGGCGTCTCTCGACGTTGTGGACCAGAATTCGCGAGTCATCTACAGCCGTCCGGTGGATGCCGGCGCCGTCATCGAGTTTGGTCTGGTGGTCTTCGCAGGCCCTAGCTGTCTCTTTTTCCTTGCCGTCCTCACAGCTTGGTGGAAGCAGAAGGACTGAGCCGCGATGCGCTGCGCATGCGAGCCGCCTACGACGTCTCGTTTGTAAGTTCTGGGCGTTTCGTCCGACGGGGTCCGTCGGCGCCGCTGGCCTCGGGCCATCGCCCGGCGTTGGTCCTTTGTGGGGGGCTTTGTCCGCGCCGGTTGCTGTCACCGCCGCTGTCGACGGCAACAGGAGACGCCACGCGTGGCAGACTGGCCGGCAGGCAGCAGGGTCGTCCGCACGGTAATGGGCGGGACCCGGGGTGCGATCTGGGCCGTCAGCCCTGCTGCCCTCACGAATGCTGTCGTGACTGTTTCGTCCCGAAGGAACGATCAAGGTCGCTTGGTCACTCACCCTGTCGAGGCCGAAGGCGCACCTGATGGTTGTGAGCTACGTGGTCGGCAACGACACCAACGATGATGTCACCGATGGCCGGCAGATCCTCTCCGATTGGAAGCTGAGAGATCTCCAACAGGCCCACGGCATCTGGGTGACCCTCGATCTCGACGAAGACTCCGAAGGGCATCTGCGCCAGGACTCGGCCGCCGACGTCGGTGCCGGCAGGGCTGCAACGCACTGATGCCATGAGCGCCGGGCTCGGTCGGCCCGGTCGGCAACGCTAGACCAGTCGCAGTCAGCCACGTCGCCATGATCGCACGGAGGCACTCTCAGCTTGGGAATTGTATGGATCTCGGGCTTCGGCGGCTGCCCGCTGCCACCGCACACAGCACCGTCGGCGTGTGACACCTTCCCGGCACCCCTCTGCGCGCCCTGGTTGACCTTTGCATCGGGCACGAACCGGGCACGCGTCGATAGATCGCTACTGCTTCACTGTTGACCATGAATCGGCGGAGGGCTCGGCAAGCCTGAACGGTCGCCCTGGTGGTCGTCGTGGTGCTGTTCGCCAACGCGAGCTGGCGGTGGTGGCATAACCGGGCTCCGTTCGGTCCGGAGGCGCTGTCGCTACAGTCGTCACTTGAGGTGGTCGGCTTCACCGAGTCACGGGAGGCACTCGGTCAGCCGGTGTACTACGCGCTGTCGATGGAGCCGAAGGTCCAGGTGGTGCTCGGTCGAGTCTCCTGGCATCGCCCGCCCGAACCGCTCGACGGCTCGCTGATCGTCGTCCTCATCGACAAGCGCGCGAACCGCCTGCCCGTAATCATCGAGGCTCGACAGAATCGCCCTGGGCTCCGGGACCGCCCGGAGCCCGTTGTCGTCGGAAGTAGCTGGATACAAAACAAGATCGCGCAGCGCTACCAGTGGTTGAGTGGCATGGCAGACATGAAGACCGGGCAGGACACCTGGCTCAGTGACGGCAGCATCCTGTGGGTGGATGAACAAGAGGGCTCGCCGCTGACCTTCGCGGCCATATTCCCTGCGCCGCAAACGCAATCACGAAAACAGACTGCCGCGCGTGGCGAGCCTGTCGCGATCTCTAACATACTTCTGGCCGCGGTCTGCGTCGGGTCCGACGACCAGATCTACTGGGCGCATCGACTGCAAGGGTGAGCGGGACGACCGTCAGACGTTGAAGCGGAACTTGGAGCCGCGACGCCACGACCAGCGGGGAAGAGCACTTGACGCCTGCTCACAGGCGTTTCCGACTGCCACCGTTGATTGCTGCTTGCCGACGTTTGACAGTGTCTTGTGCCCCGTGTGTGCCCCACGCAGCCGGGACATCACCGGACGTTGTGGACCAGCACTGGCGAGTCGTCTACATTCGACCGGTGGATGTCGGCGCGGTCGTCGAGTTTGGTCTGGTGGTCTTCGTAGGCCATACCTGCCTCTTCCTCCTTGCCGTTCTCACAGCCTGGTGGAAGCAGAAGCACTGAGCCACGGTGCGCTCAGCACCCGAGCCGCCCCTGACCACTCGTGTGTAAGTTCTGAGCGCTTCGTCTGGCGGGGTCCGTCCGCATCCGCGACCTCGGGCTACTGTCCGCGCCCGGCAGTCGGCGACTGTCCTCGTCCCGCTTCGTTGCTGTCGACAGCCACGCCACGTGGTCGGCGGGGGTGCCAGCGTTCCTCGGACCAGCCCTGACCGCACCAGTCGACGGCCTACTTAGCGCCTCGGCGAGTCGCGTTCCAGGCGCTCCAAGTCGCGCTCCCAAACGGCGATCAGCCCTTCGCTGATGGCCTCGTCGGTGACGCCCCTGCGTATCCAACCGATGTCGCGGTCGTCGTAGCGAAGCGCAAACACCAGTCCCAGGTCGCCTGAGATCTCCTCCAGCCACGCCACCAGCCACCGAACCTCAGCGAAGAGCCGCTGCTCCATCGCAGGCGTCACCCACGGTCCCGGCGCTAGAAAAGCGTGCGTGAGTCCGATCTCACGCGTGCCATCCGGGCCGACCTCGTCGAACGCTGCCGTGCTCTCGCCTACCCAGCTCAGCCTGCCGCAAGCGCTCTCGTAGGCCTGCAGGAAACGGCTAACGTCCCTGTCGTCGAGGTGTCCCTCGCTGTAGGCGATCAGCTCAACTATCGGCACGCGCATGATCCGATCCTAGGGACAGACAGGGCCTGCCATCTGGACGACTGCGCCCGACGGCTAGCCAGCACTACCGACTCCTTGACCCCAGGCAACGATCAGGACGCATC
>NZ_JAEMUW010000110.1 GCF_016598485.1 Micromonospora coerulea
GCGGTTGGGCCGGTCGACCTCCACGATCTGGATACCTTGCGTGCGCAGGTAGCGGGCCAGGCCGACGCCGTAGCTGCCGGTGCCCTCGATCCCGATCGCCCGCACCGGGCCGTGGTCGCTCATCCAGGCCAGCAGGGCCCGGTAGCCGGCGACCGTGGTGGGGAACTGTCGGTGGCCGAGCATCCGGCCGACCTCGTCGATGACCGCGGCGGTGTGGGTGTCGGCGTGGGTGTCGACGCCGCCGATGACCTCGAGCTGGTGATCTGTCATGGTGGTGGAGCTGTCCTTCCAGGTGACCGACCGGGGGCAGCACGCACCGTCGGGCGGACGGACAGCACGGTGATGGGACCTCTTCCACAGGCTCCTGTCAGGTCACACCCGTCCGTTCGGCGCGTGCACCCGGCGCGGCCGACAAATCAGCCGAAGGACAGCCGAGGCGTCAGGTGGACAAAGAGTCAAACCAGCGCCGGGAGCACGACGATCATGGCCGGTCGGGCAGGACGAAGCATCTCACCGTGGA
>NZ_JAEMUW010000111.1 GCF_016598485.1 Micromonospora coerulea
CACTCATCTGCCGCCGTCCGAGCGCTTAGTGTCGGCCACCTCGGTACGTCCGTGGCAAGTGTCAGGTGCGCCCTGGTCAGTCGGCCATTACGGCGAAGACCGACGACACCGGCACCGGCCCGGCACACCGGGAGTCGTTCGACCGGGCGCGGCTATCGCCCATGACGAAGACGGAGTCGGCCGGCACGGTAACCGCGGCGAACCGGCGCGGCCCGCAGTAGTTCGGGTTCGGCGGCTCGTCGAGCGACGCGTCCTCAGCCACATACGGCTCGGCCGGCGGCTTACCGTCGACCGTCACCTTGCCGGAGGTATCGCAGCAGGCGATGGTTTCGCCGCCGACCGCGACGACGCGTTTGAGCAGCGGCGCCTTACGGTCACCCCAGAGACCGCCGGGGGAACGGATCAGACGACATCGCCGCGCCGTGCCTCATACGTGCCGGTTACTGTCCGTGCGGTGACTACCTGGCCGGCCTTGACCGTCGGCTCCATACTGACGCCGC
>NZ_JAEMUW010000112.1 GCF_016598485.1 Micromonospora coerulea
ACGTTCAACCGCACCCGCCGCTCCCGCGCCGAGCACTTTTACTACGTTACCCGGCGGTTTCCGCCGTGCCAAACCGATGTTTCCCGATTTGACATACGGCAACCCATTTGCCGGGCACCACCAACCGACCGACTTCCGCCGGACGCTTCGTGGATTTCAGCAGGACGGCCGCCGCGGTCTCCCGCGAACTCGCCCGTTTCCCTGCCGACGGAGAACCATACCCGGTCGGTTCCGCCTCACCAAATCCGCCTCACGACGAATCCGGGGCACCGCCCGGTCCAGGTCCTGATGGAGTCAACCATTCAAGCCCGGGTCATTCCCCGCCTCCCGGCCGGCTCCGCGACCCGAGGTCGCACCGCCCGGTCCAAGCCCGTACCGGTAGACAACCCGACCGACCCTGGTGGCATTCCCGCGCTCCGGCCTCCAAGACTTTCGCCTGTTTCGTCCGTTCCGCGCTGGCAGAGAGAAAGCTACGCGCCCAGCGGA
>NZ_JAEMUW010000113.1 GCF_016598485.1 Micromonospora coerulea
GCTCAAGCCGCCGCCGACCAGGCCGGGCTCTCCAATCTCGTCATCAAGCAGGCAGACGCGGGTCAGCTCTCTTCATACGTCGGTGCGGTTCCGGCCGATCTGGTGCTCATGGTCGGGGTCTTCGGCAACATCTCGGACGCCGACGTAAAGCGAACGATTGCTGCCCTGCCCCAGCTGTGCGCAGAGGGCGCCACGGTGATCTGGACCAGGGCGCGACGGGCACCGGACCTGACGCCAGCCGTGCGGGGGTGGCTTCGGGACGCCGGCTTCGTGGAGGTGGCGTTCCACGCTCCGGACGACGTGCGATTCTCTGTCGGCGTTCACCTGTTCGAAGGCACACCGCAGCCCGTGAATGCCACGGGGAGGATCTTTACTTTCCTGCACTGACGGGTGATGCCCTGAGGCGGAGTGACACCAACGACCTGAGCCGTGCGTCATGCTGGGCAGGGCGGTCGAACGTTGAAGCGGAACTTAGA
>NZ_JAEMUW010000114.1 GCF_016598485.1 Micromonospora coerulea
AGGGCAGCAGGCGTGGGGTCTTGACTGTTGCAGGTCGGATCTGCTTCGGGGTGGGTACGGTTTTGCGTCGATCCCGCACTGGCGGGATGGTGGCGGTTCGGGTTGGTCGGCGCGTCTGGTGACGGACCGGTGTATCGGTGACGGTCCGGATCGCGGCGTTGCCGTTACGGCCGCGGCGGGTGTTGGCCTGGTTGGTTAGGCCCCGGGCGGCGATCCGTTGCGCCGCGGCGTGGTCACGGTCCATCGACAGGCCACACGAGCAGGTCGCCCACCGGTACCCGGCGACGTACCGCTCCGGCGTTTTGACATGCTTGACCGCGCCGCCGCAGCGGGGACAGCCGGACGAGGTACCACGCGCCGGAACAGTGACGACTGCGATATCTACTTTCGCGGCGAGGTGGGCGATGGCGGTGAACACGGTGCCGCGTACCGCACCAGACAGTCGCCG
>NZ_JAEMUW010000115.1 GCF_016598485.1 Micromonospora coerulea
GGCAGGTGAGCCTCGCTGCGGCCGACCGGCAACAGGTCGTCGTCGACCGGGTCGACGACAGCGTCGTGCGGGTGTGGTCGCAGCTGCCGATGTGCCCGGCGCCGGCCTCGTACCGCGACTGGGTGTGGCATGCCTTCGACGTGGTGCTGCCGGCGATCGTGCCAGCCGGGGTGAAGGTGTGCACTCCGACGCTGCGTCCCGGCGATGGCAAGGTTCGCGTCGACCTGCCCTGGCAGACCCCGCACACCCCGCCCCGGTTGGACGGCCACACTCGTGGGCTTGGTGTCGACTGGGGTGTGAACACCCTGCTGACCGCGACCGTGGCCGACCTCGACCAGGACGGCACTGTGGTGGTGGAAGGCCGCCCGTTGCGGTTCGACGCGACCGGCGTGTCGGCGAAACTGGTGCGACTACGC
>NZ_JAEMUW010000116.1 GCF_016598485.1 Micromonospora coerulea
CCCGACACCAACAACCCCTCCCCGTCCGGGCCGGCCACCGCGTAGGGGTGGATGATCCCGAGATCCACCCCGGCCACCCGGCCCGGATCCGGTCCCTCACCCGCCGGGTAGACCGCCACCGGCACCTCAGCGGTCACGTCCAGGAACAGCCGCCCGCCCTCACACAGCAACGTGACCGAGCGGACCTGCTCGGCCGGATACGGCACCTCGCGCGCCAACCTCACCCACAACGGGGCAGTGCCTTTCGCGGTGGGGATCCGCACCCGGTGCCCGTCGACCGTGAACGTGCCGTGATACCAGCGCACCGGCACCAACCCCCGCCGACGACGCGGGAACCGCGCCGACACGTCACCCGCGCTGCGGCGTTTCGCCGCCGCGAACCACGCATCGGAGAACC
>NZ_JAEMUW010000117.1 GCF_016598485.1 Micromonospora coerulea
CGCCTCACGGGACCGCAGGCCGTACATCCGACCGGCGAACGTGGCGACCAGAGACATGAAATCGTCCACCAGTTCCTCGACCCCACCGGCCGAACCCTTCGCGTGCAACACCTCGACAGTCACCCCGTCACGGGCGAGCAGAGCGGTCAGCCACGCCGTGCCGAACCGGGCCAGCCGGTCACGGTGGGTCACTCTCACCACAGTGAACTCACCCGCCGCCGCACCCCTCAACAGCCGGGCAAGCCCCGGCCGGTTCTCCCGCAGCCCAGACGCCTTGTCCTTGAACACGGCCACCACCTCGCCGGCAGCAGTAGCCCGCAGTTCCGCCTCTTGAGCCACCAGCGACGTCTCCTGGCCAGACGTACCCGACACCCGCACGTACAACGCCTCACGC
>NZ_JAEMUW010000118.1 GCF_016598485.1 Micromonospora coerulea
CCGTGAGGCGTTGTATATACGGGTGTCGGGTACGTCTGGCCAGGAGACGTCGCTGGTGGCCCAAGAGGCGGAACTGCGGGCTACTGCTGGCGCCGAGGTCGTGGCGGTGTTCAAGGACAACGCGTCTGGACTGCGGGAGAACCGGCCCGGACTGACGCGGCTGCTGAAGGGCGCGGCGGCCGGCGAGTTCACTGTGGTGAGAGTGACCCACCGCGACCGGCTGGCCCGGTTCGGCACCGCGTGGCTGACCGCTCTGCTCGCCCGTGACGGGGTGACTGTCGAGGTGCTGCACGCGAAGGGCTCGGCCGGCGGGGTCGAGGAACTGGTGGACGACTTCATGTCTGTGGTCGCCACGTTCGCCGGTCGGATGTACGGCCTGCGGTCCCGTGAGGCC
>NZ_JAEMUW010000119.1 GCF_016598485.1 Micromonospora coerulea
CGCCCCGGCCGGTTTGGGTAGGTCCAGTGCCGGGCGACCAGCCGGCGATGCCAGCAAGGACCGTGGCGGGAGTGACGAGCCGGTGCATCTTCAGAGCCCGGGGGAGAAGCCTGATCAGGGCGCTGAGCGTAGCCCCCGATCGGCCCAGTCCAACCGCGGCCTCGGGTTGGCCCGGCGTAGCACTGCGTTCTCGTGGCGGAGGACCAGGATCTCCACGTCCTTGGCCGCACTGGTCTCGGGGAACAGGGTCAGCCACTCGGCGATGCGGCAGAACACGAGGTAGAGCATGCGTAGCGACACGAGCAACGATCCTGCCCGACAGCAGTGCAGGCCATTGCGCCTGATCAACCACGGTAAGCGGGTTTTGGCACCCGACAGGC
>NZ_JAEMUW010000011.1 GCF_016598485.1 Micromonospora coerulea
ATACACCTCAATCGGCCTTGAGTTTAGGTCAGTGCGCCAGCACCATATGGGATTCGGTCGTCCCCGGAGGATTCGGGCGTTCAGGTCCAAAATCTCGACCACATCAAGCGCACTGGTATTACCCAACCGACGGCCCGTTCACGTGAGGCTTGAACGTGGAAACCTAACCTTCCCGTGATACGAGCAAGTTTCACCACGTGCCGGTGACCGTCGACGCCACACTGAAGAGTGGGTCCATCAGCGGGAGCTGCCGTGGCGCACACTGTCAGGCGGGCTGTCGCAGCCGCACCGCCGTCCCAAGAGCATTGTCGATCAGGTACCGCCAGCGTCCATCCGCGCCGCGGCGCACGACATCACTTGCCGAGCCTTCGACGTGTACGTGCTCGCCGTCGGGACCTGTGCCATCAATCGACCAGTCTAGCACGATCTGGGCGATATCGCCGGCAACGAACACATGGCGCGCCTTGGCCTTCAGCGGCAGACCGAGTCTGAGATCGCGCTCAAGTTCGGCAGCGATCTCAGTGGGATCAGTGAGGGGTCGCCCGTCTTTCGCGACGAGCACGACCCCCGGCTCGAACTGGGCCATCATTGCGCTGACCTTGCCGGAGTTAAATCGCTCAACCAGCGACGCGACGACGCCTTCGGGTTCAGTGGCGAGTGGATAGGGCTCCGACATTTTACCCTCCTGTTCGTGTTGGTTGAACCGCGATGCGGCGATTACGACTCAGCGCTCCGTCGGTCTACCCAGGCGGCACTGACCTAAACTCAAGGCCTTTTGCTGATAATGGTTCCGTTTTCGGCGGGGGCGGGGGCGGGGGTGGGACTCGGGATGCGAGGAAGCTCCTGATAGGACATGGATTGACTAGATCAACATGTTCCAGGATACCGAAGACCGTCAGGGGGCCGGGCCCGTATTGAGCGCTGGCTACTCAGTCAGCCGACAGTTGGACTCCTGCCGGATCGTCTCCGTGAGGCCCCGCCAGGTGCCGGCAGAGGTCTTCATAATCCGATCAACCATCGAGCGGGCGGATGCTTCGTCCGGGAAGTCGTGCGAGACCTCCTGCCCACCGTCACCACCGAGGCGGCCACGGACCCGCCAGAGCCGGCCGTCAGAGACCAACCAGATGTCGCGCCGGGCCATACGACCCCAAGACCCGTCCCACCAGCGACCACGCACCTCCACCAGCGGTCAGGCAGCTCGATCTCGTGCGCTCGAAAAAGGCGGGTCAGGTTGCCGTACCGGGGTGCCCGGGCTCAAGGGGTAGATCACGAAGTGCCGTGCCTGTCCGGGTCATCCAGGTGACGGGAGAGTGGGACCGGCGGCCCCCGAGAATTGCGTTAGATAGACGCGCGCACGCTGCGCGTCCGCGCCGTAGCGCACGGCAGTCCACCCATGACGAGCCCCAGGATAAGGTTGAGTAGCGCGACTATCGACAGCAGCGTGTCGGGTACTCGCGCCATCACAGCTCTCAGGGAAACCAGCGCCAGTAGGACGCCCGGGAGCACGATGGACAGCAGTCCCTCCACCCGGGCGCGCGCCGCGGCCAAAACGACGTCGCGTTCGCCCGGCCATGGTGCCCGGAGCCCACAGATCAAGTTGTCCGATCGGCGCAGGTCGACGTCTTCCACATCGCGCAGCGGAGGTCGTGTCCACGCCGGAGGCACGCCCAACGCGGCGATGTACTGGGCCCTGCCCACCATTGCCCGGAACATGGCGAGCGCCAGACCGAGCTCCGCGAGTATGTACACCAGCGGTCCGAGGTTCGTCGGGCCGTTCGGATCGCCGCCACGGCGCCGATTACGCTCGCCAACGATCCCACCGATGAGTAAGTAGACGAAATAGGCAACGGGGATGAGCCAGATGGTGGTCTTCATGCTGACCTCCATTCGCTGGTTCCTGGGACGTACCCAGACGCCCAACTGCTCACCCCGCCTCCTGCTCACATAGACGGGCTTGTCCACTTTTTAGCAAGAGATCCTGCGCTGCCTCAAGCGCTACATCGTCCGCGACGTCTACACCGCCCTGGCCGCCGACTTCGCTGCCCTGACCACTTGACCTCCACAAAAGCATCGGGAAGCTTGGTCTCCGTGGTCATCCACTTTCGAGCGGGCAAGGTTAAGGTGCCGCCGTGAAGTCACTCGGATCGCGGGTCCTGCTCGCCCATGCCACGATAGTGCTCGTCCTTGTGGCCGTTTTTCTTGCTTTGTATGTCAGCGCCGACGGCCCGACCGCAGGTGTCGGCCTCATGCTGCCTGGCCTTCCGCTGCTCGCGCTTGGGCTGCCCTGGTCGGCTGCCTTCTTTAACGCAGACGGCGATCTCGCCAAAAGCATGTGGCTGGTACTGGTGCTTGGGCCCGCGACGGTCAACGTAGTCATCCACGGCCTGGTCCGCTTGATCTGGGTCGCCGCGCGACACGTGGGCGACGGAACCTTTGGGCGTCGCAGTTGAGTGACTCGCCGAGTGACGAAGGGCGCGACGAACGGGCAGCGGCGAACTTTGGCGGACCGCCTGGGCGGCTCAGGTCCGCTACTCGCCCAGCTCATCGAGTAGCGATCGTTCCTTCGGGACGAAGGGTTCAGCCCCAGTGGGACGGCCGGCGGAGGTTGACGAGCGCTGGCACGGACGCGACTCGGAGCGTACGAACGATCCTGGACGTGTACGGACGCCATGCACAGAGCTTGTAGGCGAGGCGTCAGGCAGGGGCAGTCCGCGATGGTTGCAGCGCCGGACGGCACCATAATGGCCGCATGGCAAAGTCGATGATCGATGGGCAGTGGCAGCAGTTCGTCTCTTACGGCACCCGCACCGGCAAGCTCGCGACGACACGGGCCGACGGCTCGCCGCACGTCGTCCCGGTGTGGTTCGTACTCGACGGCGACGACGTGCTGTTCAACACCGGCAAGACCTCGGTGAAGGGCTGCAACCTCGCCCGCGACGGCAGGGCCGTGCTGTGCGTCGACGACGAGAAACCGCCGTACGCGTTCGTGACGCTGCGTGGGCGCGCGACGATCACCGAGGACCTGCCCGAGATGCGGCGGTGGGCGATCCGGATCGCCGAGCGCTACATGGGGCGGGACCTGGCCGAGGCATACGGGGCGCGCAACGCCGTGCCGGGCGAACTGCTGGTGCGCCTGACCGTGGAGAAGGTCGTCGGGCACACCGGCATCTCCGACTGAGCGACCGCCCGCGCGGAAGCAGCGAGGAAGCATCGAACGTGCCGCCTGTGGCTGACACGTCACCACAGCAGGCGGCGTGGCACAGCACGCGAGATTGGCGTTGCCACGTCGGACCTCAGCATTATGGTCGGTGAATGATCAGTGGTGCTCATGTGATCATCTACAGCCGTGACCCAGAGGCGGACCGCGCCTTCTTCCGGGACGCGCTCGGCTACCACCACGTCGACGCCGGCCATGGCTGGCTCATCTTTAAGCTCCCGCCGGCCGAGCTCGCCATGCACCCGAGCGAGGGCGAGCCGGCCCACGAACTCTTCCTGATGTGCGACGACGTCGCGGCGACCATGGCCGACCTGGCCGCGAAGGGCGTCGAGTTCACGATCCCGGTCACCGAGGAGCGGTGGGGGCTGCGCACCGCCCTGCGGCTGCCCGGTGGCGGCGAACTCGGTCTCTACGAACCGCGCCACCCGGTCGCAATCTGACGCGCCGGCTCGGCGGCTCGCCCGAGGCCGACCGAAGGGCAGCCCAGGCAGCAAGAAGGCAAGCGTCGACCGGACAGTCCGAAGAGGTGCAGGTCGAGCTCGCCCGCTGCGTTACGCGGGTAGTGACCAGCCGGGCGTGGCCAGTAGGGCACCGTCGTCGCCGACGAGCAGGGCCTCGTACCCGGGTAGCGTGGCGAGCCAGGTCACTGCCTGGGGTCCCTGCGCCGCCGCTGCGGTGGCGTACACGTCCGCCCAGGTCAGAGACGGCCCGATGATGGTGACCGAGCGCAGGCCCCGGGCGGGGGCGCCGGTGTGCGGATCTACGATGTGCGCTCCGCGGTGTGCAGTGCCCGAGGTCGCGACGGCCCCGTCGACCACCTCGATGGTGGTGAGGAGCTGATCGGGCTGTGCCGGATCCTCCACGCCCACGCGCCAGGATCCGCGTACCGTCATGTCCCCACCGGCATTCAGGTAGAACGCGTACCCCTCCAGGTGCTCCGCGGCGCGTTCGACGGCCCAGCCCTTGACGAGGCCGGACGGGTCGAAGCGGGTGCCACCGCCGGGTTCGGGGAGGTAGGCGTTGAAGTAGCCGCCGGTACGCTGCCGCGCCTGCTCGCACAGGTCGAGTACCGCGTCGACCAACGGGTCATCTACCGGCTCTCCCCGGTTCAGGGCGTTCAGCCGGCTGTCCGGGCGGTACGGGCTGAAGACGGCGTCCATCGCGCGCAGTTCGGCGAAGGCCCCGGCGACGGCGTTCGCCGCCGCCGGCGAGTCGGCACCGGGACCACGCACATGCACGCTGACGGGCAGACCCATGATCTGCTCGACGAACGCCTGCCTGGTCACGGCTTGGCCTTGAAGTGAGCGCCGTCCAGCGCGGCCTGGAGCGACTCCGTGTAGCCCTCGCTGGTCGCCGTCGCCCCGGACACCGCGTCGATCTGCGCGCTCTGCGCGGCGAGCGCCTCCGTGCGCAGCTGCGGCACCGCGTGCTTGTTGATCTCGCGGGAGCGGCTGTTCGTGCTCGGCACCGTCATCGGCGTGATCTCGGTGATCCGGCCGCCGCTGATCTGGGCCTGCACCTGGACGTTCCCCCGCTTCGTCTGCACGACTGGGCCGTCGGCGACGGTGCTGGAACCGGACCGTGCGATGGTGCCCCGTGACCTACCGGGGTCCGCCGACGCACCGGGGCCGCTTACCACGGCCGGCGTGGCCGAAGGCGAGCTGTCGGCTCCGGTCGACGTCCGGTAGCTGAAGAGAAGTACCACCACCGCGATCGTGGCCAGGAACCACATGGTGATCCTGCGCATGTCGTCCTCCTCGGGTGGGATTGTGAGCGCCATGAGGATGGGTGGCCGAGTTACCAGGTGAAGCGCTCAAGATGAATGCGCTCCGCCGGCACGCCTGCGTGCCGAGCGGCCCAAACCACCGATTGCATCCATTCATCCGGTCCGCAGACGAACACGTCGTGCTGCGCGATGTCCGGGACAAGCTCACGCAAGGCTTTCGCGTCGTCGCCGAACCCGGCCGGCAACCATGAGTCCTCCCGCCCGCGCGGCCCCAACAGGTACTCCACGCGCAGGCCACGGACGGCCGCGAGGCGCTCCAGTTCCTGGCGAAACACCAGGTCTTCTGCCGAGCGCGCCCGGTACAGCAGCGTGGCTTCGCCCGGCGCGTACGGTAACTCTTCCAACAACGCCCGCAGCGGGGTGATTCCAATCCCGGACGCGATCATGGTTACCCGTGGAGCCGTGCGTTGGGCGGCGGTCAGCCGGCCATACGGCCCCTCAATCAGCACACGGGTTCCCGGGCGTAACTCTGACACCGGCTCGCTGCCCTCGCCGCGGGATCGCACCGTGATCCGCAGCATGTCCTCACGCGGCACCGCGGACAGTGAGTACGGATGGCCGCGACTCCAACCCGGGCCGCTGAGGAAACGCCACTGGAAGAACTGCCCGGAGTGTGCCGGCAACCGGTCCAGGTGGCGTCCGCGCATGTAGATCGAGTGAACGCCGGGAGCCTCCGGGACGATTGCGGCGATCGTGATTCGGTGCCGCATTGTCCGCCAGGCCGGCAGCCCGAGCCGGAAGGCGACCACCGCGCCGGCGCACGCGGCGTACGCGGTCCACCAGTACAGCGTCGCGGCTCGGGAGCCGGTGAAGTCGGCGCCGGTCCAGAGCTGATGCGGCAGCGCCAGGCCCACGCCGAGGTAGGCGTACAGGTGCAGCAGGTGCCACGCCTCGTAGCGCAGCCGCCGCCGCGCGGCCCGCAGGGAGGTGAGCACGACCATCGTCAGGGCGGACGCCCCGGCGACCGCCAATAGGATTCCGGGGTACGTGGTGACCAGGCTCCACGCCTCAGCTGTCACGGAAACCCCACCAGTCGCGGCGTACCCGACCGTGATCAGCGCGATGTGCACGAGCATCAGATCGAAGGACACGAACCCGACGACGCGGTGCCACCGGGCGAGCCTGTCCTGTCCGTAGGTGCGCTCGATCCACGGCACGCGCGCCATCAGCAGCACCTGGATGAGCAGCAGGTCGGCCGCGACAAGCCCGGTCAACCGGCCGAGCGACGTCACGCCCGCCGCCCAGCCACGAAGATCCTGCACACCGCCGCCCCGCACCCAGAGCGCGACCACGATCAGCAGGCTGACCGCGCCGGCCGAGGTGATCGCATCGGCCCACCACGACCACGCGGCGGTTCGTACGGGTCTGGCCGCCGTGCCGGCCGCCTGCGCCTCTCCAGCCACAAGACCCCCTCCCGCACCCGCCCCGCCTGTTCGCCCATCAACCGTCGGATTTCCCCATCGCCATCTCCCGGCATCGGCCGGCGGGCCGGGTGGCGTGATCGGAGAATCGGTCAGACAAATCGCACCGGACAAAGATGATTGAGCGCGCTCGCGGGACGGGCCCTTGCCGGGGAGCCCGGGCCGACCTGCTCCGCGTGCCGTGGGCCGACGCGAACCGCGTACCGGTGCCCGGGGAGCCGGCGACGCGCACGACGGCTTCGTCCTGACTCGCCGGTGAACAGACGCGGCGTAGCCCGTACGCGGCAACCGGCACCTCGACGCGGGCCCCGGATGTCACTCGTACGACTGCCCTCCTCGACCTGATCCGCTCACCACGGAGAACCGCTTCTTCCCGCATTCGCGCCGTTCATGTCAACGCACCAGATGACCATGCCGGCAGCCGCACGGCGCGAATCCCCCAATGCTCGGGGGAGCGTCGCCCGGGCCGGCGATCGACCCGGGCAAGGGGTGGACGCCTGGCAGACATGTGTCGGAGGCCACGAGCGGCGTGGTACGACTGGGTCAATACCGGGGCGAAGCCGACGGAAGACGAGCGGCAGATGACGAGCGGTGGCTGGCGCGGTCTGCTGCAGAGCCGTGAGGGGGAGCTGCTCCTCGATCTGGTTTATGTCCTGGTGCTCACCCGGTTCTCGGAGCGCCTTGTTGAGGACTTCACCACGGATCGGCGGGTCGTCCTGCCTGAAGTCGGTCAGACGGCGCTGCTGCTGCTGGCTCTGTGGTTGGTCTGGGTCCACGCGGCATTGGTGACCAGTAAGTACCAGACAGAAGATCCGGTGATCCAGCTGTTGATCGTCATCACCATGTTCGGCAGCCTGATCGTGGCGGTCACGCTGCCCCATGCGTTCGGCCAGCGAGCGGTGGTCTTCGCGGTCGCGTACGTCGCCGTCCAGGTCGGCAAGCCCGCCATCCTCCTGCTCGCCCGGCGGGACCGGGAGCGGCACCGCCCCCTGCGACACTTTTGCTGGGGCGCGGTATCCGCCGTGCCGTGGATCGTCGGAGCGGCGCTATTCCCGCAGAGTCCCGAGCGCGGGGTGCTGTGGACACTGGCGATCACACTGGATTGCGCGGGATTCATACTCGGCTGGCCCATACCGGGGCTCGGTCGGACCCGAGCGGAGGACTGGAGACTCGCGGGCGCACACCTCGCCGAGCGCTACCAGCAGTTCATCATCATCACGATCGGCGAAACGATCCTGCTCACCGGCATGACGTTCGCCGACGAGTTCACACCCGACCGGGTGCTGCCGACCGTGATGTCCTTCGCCACCGCGGTGATGATGTGGCGAATCTATTTCCACCGCGCCGGGACGGTGTTCCCCGCCGCCGTCGAGGCCGCCCCCCGTCCGGGCAGCCTCGGTAAGTCCGGGTTCTACACCCATCTGGTCATGGTGACCGGCATTCTCGCCACCGGCGTCGGCTACGCACTCGTGATCAACGAACCGCGCGGACACCAGGATCCGCTCTGGCTCGCGGTCATCTTCGGTGGGCCCGCGCTGTTCCTGGCCGGGCGGTCCCGCCTCGAGTACGAAGTGTTTGCCCGGGTGTCCCCGTCCCGGGTGCTCGGACTGCTCGCGCTTGCCGCCTTGACGCCGGTGATGGTCCGCCGGGCGCCGGTGATCGTCACCAGCGCCGCCGCCGTCGTCCTGATCGGGGTTGCGGCGTGGGACGGCATACGCGAGTGGAGATACCCGGACCAGGCACCCTCGCCACCGCGCTGAACTGCCCAGTTCCGCCGCCGCACCGGGATGGATGTTGCCGGATCGCGACCCAACGCAGCCGACCGAAGTCGCCGGGGTCGTGGCGGTTCGGGCTTGCCCGTGCGGTGGAGGGCGAAAGTCGTCTACGCGTCGGCAAGCACCGATCACCTCGCCCCGCCCACGACCGGCGCCGCTGACGACGACTACGGCACCGGGCCCTTGGGGCTGAACGCCCACTCTTCGAAGGCCCGGCACCGGCCGTCCGCGGCGAACTCGAGGATCCACAGGTCCCGGAACTGCTGGGGATCCGGGTCGCCGTAGCGCACCTCCAGCCGGACCACCGCCCGCGGGTCGTCAACGGCGACGACCTCGAACCACAGCTCGAATTCCTCGTCGGGACCGGCGCGTTCGGCGTCCCACAGGACGCGCAGGGCCTCGAGGCCGCGATGCGGATCCTGGAACGGCGCCATCTGATACGTGACGTCGCCGGTGAACAGCTCGTCGAGCTGGTCGGTGCCGGCGGTCCGCCAGGCGCGTTCGTAGCGCCGGACCCAGGCACGCACGCCGGACTCCTCGATCATGGCGCGTTCCTCTCGTGGGCGGGGTCGGCTTCGGCAGCGGCCGCCGTTCGGGAGGGCGCGATCAACGGATCCCGACGCTGTCGGAGGCCAGCCACTTCACATCCTGCCCGGCGGACGGGGCTGATGGTGGCGGTCGACCGCACCGGAGGCGGCGACCGGCAGGAACGGCCGCCGCCCCCCGTCCCTCGTGGTCGGTCAGCCCCAGTACTGGGGAGCCTGCTGCCGGGTCGTCGCGTTGATCCGGTTGAAGAAGTTGGTGGTGGCCAGCCACACCACCAGCGCGGCGAGGCCCTTCTCGTCGAAGTGCCGGGCGGCCTCGTCCCAGATCGCGTCGGGCACCGGGTCGCTCCGGTCGGCGAGCCGGGTCGCCGCCTCGGTCAGGTCGAGCGCGGCCCGCTCCGCCTCGGTGAAGTACGGGGTCTCCCGCCAGGCGGCCAGCGCGAAGAGCCGCTCCTCCGTCTCGCCGGCCTTCCGGGCGCTCCGGGCGCCCGAGTCGACGCAGGCGCTGCAGCCGTTGATCTGGCTGGCCCGCAGGTGGACCAGCTCCAGGGTGCTGGTCGGGACGCCGGCGGAGTGCGCCGCCTTGTAGAGCAGGTTGACCGCCTGCACCGTGTCGGGAAGCAGCTTGGCCGGGTTCTCGATCCGAGCCTGCATGGTCATTTTCATCCGTCCTGTCCTGTTAGGCTGGCCAGCGTTCCGTGCGCCGCAGCAGCTTGTCCGTCACCGTCATGTCGACGGTCGGACCGGCGGCGTGACAGATGTGACGGCGGTCACCCGAGAGCGGTGACGGTGATCGAAATGGCGGGGGCCGTGCACGACACCGACCTGTTGGTGCAGCGCTTCGAGGAGCAGCGTCCCCGGCTGCGGTCGGTGGCCCAGCGGATGCTCGGCGCGCCGGCGGAGGCCGAGGACGCCGTCCAGGACACCTGGCTGCGGCTCAGCCGCGCCGATGTCGACGCCATCGACAACCTGCCGGGCTGGCTGACCACCACGGTGGGCCGGGTCTGTCTGGACCGCCTGCGCTCCGGCCCGGTACGGCACGAACGGCCGGTCGACGGGCCGGAGGAGGAGCGGACGCCGGCAGACCCCGGGGGGCGGGACCCGGAGCAGGAGGCGGTGCTCTCCGAGTCGGTGGGGCAGGCCCTGGAGGTGGTGCTCGGCACCCTCGGCCCGACCGAGCGGCTGGCGTTCGTCCTGCACGACATGTTCGCGGTCTCCTTCGAGGAGATCGCGACCGTGGTCGACCGCAGTCCCGCGGCCGTACGGCAGATCGCCAGCCGCGCCCGGCGGCGGGTGCAGGGCCGGTCGGCGGCGCCGGAGGTCGACCCCGCCCGGCAGCGCCGGGTCGTCGCGGCGTTCCTCGCCGCCTCCCGGGAGGGCCGGTTCGAGGAGTTGCTCACCCTGCTCGACCCGCACGTGGTGCTGCGCGCCGACCCGGCCGCCGTACGGATGGGCGGGGCCGCCGAGACCCGGGGCGCGTCGGCCGTGGCCGCGTTCTTCTCCGGCCGCGCACAGGCCGCGGTGCCGGCGCTCGTCGACGCGCTGCCCGGCGCCCTGGTGATCGCCGATGGCCGGAACCGCCTCGTGATCAGCTTCACCGTCACCGACCGGATCATCGGCATCGAGGTGGTGGCCGACCCGGAGCAGCTGGGCGAGCTCGACCTCGTGGTGGACCGGTCGGAAGGGCCGGTTCGCTAACCTGACCCGGGAGGGGCCGATGAGCCGCGCGGTGGAGGAGTCCAACCGGGCGATGCTGCGCGCCCGGGACGCCATGGACCGGTCGTACGCCGAACCGCTCGACGTGCCGGCGCTGGCCCGGATCGCGCACGTCTCCGCGGCGCACTTCATCCGGACCTTCCGCGCCACCTTCGGCGAGACCCCGCACCGCTACCTGCAACGCCGCCGGGTCGAGCGGGCGATGTACCTGCTGGTGCAGACCGGCCAGCCGGTGACCGAAATTTGCTACGCGGTCGGGTTCGGCAGTCTCGGCACGTTCAGCCGCACGTTCCGCGACATCGTCGGTGAGTCTCCGTCGGACTACCGGCGGCGTAAGGCCTCCGCCGCGGCCGTGCCGAGCTGCTTCACCAAATCCTGGATGCGCCCGAGCGCCGCCCGCTGAGCCGGTCAGCGGCGGCGCACCCGTGCGCGCACCGTCACCCAGAGCCGGTCACCGAGGCTGGTCCGGCGGATCCACCGCAGCCGGGAGAAGCTGTCGTTCGTGGGCCGGCGCGGCTGCGGCGGCGCGGTGATCCGCGCGTACGTCGCGCCGGTGGAGCGGCGGGTGGTGGCGGGTTCGAGCCGCTCGGAGGCGACCGCCAGCCAGGTGAACTGCTGGAGGATCCGCGCATCGGGGCGGCCGCCCCGCACCGCCGTCCGCAACGTCTGCTCCACCACCGGGCGGCGCATCAGCCCGGTGAGCGGCCCGTGCGCGGTGTCGAGCAGGTCGGCGATCACCTCGGCGCCGTCCCCCTCCCACACCCGGGTGGCGGTGGACCGCCCGGTGGCCGCGCTGACGAAGGGTATCCCCGCCCACTCCGGTACGAGCCGGGCGATCAGCTCGGTGTGCAGCAGCCGGCCACGCTTCTGGGCCGGGGTCAGCCCGAAGGTGGCGGCGACGAAGCCCGGCGTCAGGAACGGGGTGACCATCCCCGTCGTGTAGGCGGAGGTGTACCAGCGGCGCACCCGCTCCACGAGGTACAGATAGTCGATCAGGTGCAGGTCGCGCAGGCCGACGCCCCGGGCGTGGGCGAAGAGGGCGGCGATCCGGTCCCGTTCGGCGGTCACCACCTCCGCCGCGACCGCCGCTGTCGGCACCGCCGACAGCAGCTTGGCCATGCCGACCTGCTCCGGTGGCAGGTCGCTCTGCGCGTCGGCTGCCGGGTACCAGAACCCGACGGCGAGCTCCCCGGCCGCGCCGGTGAAACTCGCCGCCCGGACCTGCTCGGGAAGCGTCGGCCGGACGGCCGGGCGCGGCAGGTAGGTGGACGGGAACTGGTGGTCGTGCAGTCGTTGCAGCCGCCGGGCGCGTTCCCGCAGGCCGATGGTGAGCACGTTGGCCGGCGCGCTGCCGAGCACGAGCCGGTGCTCCGGGTCCAGGCCACGCCGGTCCCGCAGGATCTGCACGAGCTGCCGGGCCACCTCACCCTCCGCCCGCAGGTCGTCGTTGGTGACCAGCCGGGGCGTCCGGCCGGCGGCGACCAGCGACGCGGCGATGAGCCGCGAGTCCTTGCCACCGGACAGGCCGAGGGTGACCTCGTCGCCGTAGAGCCGGTGCACGCTCGATGCGGTCATGGTGAGGGCGGCGGCCGCCCGGTCCAACTGCTCGTCGAGCGGTCGGCCCTGCCCGGCGAACCCGCTCATCACCACGTCGTCAACGGCGTACCGGAGCTCGCCGGTCACGGTCCAGCCGCCGCCCGCGCGACGGCGGCCGGTCACCCGCTCGCCGGGGCGGAGCAGCCGGGTGCCGACGAGCGGCGCGCGGTCCCCGCCGAAGTGCCCGCAGAGCGTGTACGACGCCCAGCCGTCGAGGTCCGGGCGCGCCGAGCCGTGCAGGAACGCGGCCAGCGGGCCGAGCCGGGTGCAGAACGCACGGATCCCGTCCGCTTCGCCGGCGAATACCCGGCACATGCCGAGCCAGTCCTGCTGGAGGCTGAACCGCGCGGGGTCGAGGGCCAGCAGACCGAACGGTGGCACCACCTCCCGGTGCACGTCCTCGCCGGCGAGGAGGCGCCCGGCCAGCGCGGCCGGCCCGCCGGTCACGTCGAGCCCCACCGGCAGCCCGAGCGAGACCGCGGTGACCGGGCCCTCGGCGGCGACGGTCGGCCACCGGTACGCGCCCGGATCGACGGGGTGCCGCACAGTCAGGCCCCAGTCCTCGGCGCCGAACTCATGCCGGCGGTATGCCGGCGGCACCACGTCCGCCAGGGCCCGCTGGGCCCGGGCACGACGGAGCCGCCGCGCGCTCTCCGGCAGTGGAGACTCGGCGAACCAGGCCAACATGACGTGCATGGGCGCTTACCCCGAACTCGCGAAACGGATGACTCCGTATCGCGCAAGTTAACAGTCGGTGACGGACGCCGTTGTCCCATGGGACAAACGACCAACATCGGGCAGGGCTGCTGTCCGCCGCCAGCCCAGCAGTTTTGGATAAGCACCAGCTCACGGGCCCGGTCTAGCGTGATCGGCATGACGATGAATTCGATTTCCCGCTCTCAGCTCTACGTCCTCGACCAGGACGAGGCCCTCGACTTCTACGTCGGCAAGCTCGGCCTCGAGGTGAACACCGACCAGGACCTCGGCTTCATGCGTTGGCTGACCGTCAACGTCCCCGGCGACCCGGAGCACGAGATCCTGCTGGAGAAGCCGGGCCCGCCGGCCCTCGACCCGGCCACCGCCGAGCAGGTCCGCGAGCTGCTGACCAAGGGCGCGATGGGCGGCTGGCTCTGCCTCACCACCGACGACGCCCGCAAGACGTACGAGGACCTGGTGGCCAAGGGCGTGGACATCACCGACGAGCCGACCGAGCGCCCGTACGGCATCGACTTCGGCATCCGGGACCCGTTCGGCAACCGGATCCGCGTCGGCCAGATGTACCCGCGGGTCTGAGGGGAGCGGACCGATGACCCAGGCGCTTCCGCTCCAGGCACGTCCGAGCACCGTCGGTCGGGACCGGGTGCTGCTGGCCGGCGGCCTCCTCGCCGGCCCGCTCTTCGTCGGCTCCGCGCTGGTGCAGGGCCTCACCCGGGACGGCTTCGACTTCCGCCGGCACCCGGTGAGCGTGCTCAGCAACGGCGCTCTCGGATGGGTGCAGATCGCCACCTTCCTCACCAGCGGGCTGCTCGTGCTCGGTGCCGCCGCCGCGCTCGGCCGCCGGGACACCGGTACCCGGTGGCTGCCGCGGTTGCTCGCCCTCTACGGGGCGGGGCTGCTGCTCGCCGGGGTCTTCCGGGCCGACCCCGCCGACGGCTTCCCCGCCGGCACGCCGCGCGGCGCCGGTGAGGTCAGCTGGCACGGCGGGCTGCACTTCCTCGCGGCGGCGATCGGCTTCGTCGCGCTGATCATCGCCGCGGTGGGCGCCGCCCGCCGGGGCGCCCGCCGGGGCGAGCGGAGCTGGGCCGCGTACAGCCTGGCCAGCGGGGCGTACTTCGCGGTGGCCTGGGTGGCGCTGATCGTCCGGCCGGCGCCGGTAACCATGGTGGGCTTCGGTCTCGCCGTGGCGGTCGGCTGGGCCTGGGTCACCGTGACGCTGTGGCGGGCGGACCGTGGCCGGGCCGTCTGAGGTCGGCACGATCGCGGGGGCGCGGGTTAGGCTCGCGCCCCCGCGATCAGGTGTGAGGTGGGAATGGCGAGTCGGCTGCTCTACCTGGCCCGGCACGGCGAGCAGCACCGGGCGGAGGACGAGGCGCCGGAGGCCGGGCTCTCCGACCGGGGCCGCCGGCAGGCCACCCTGCTGGGGGAGCGGTTGCGGGGGCTGCCGCTCGACGCCGTCCACCACGGACCGCTGCGCCGGGCCGCGGAGACCGCCGAGCTGGTCGCCGCCGCGCTGCCGGGTGTGCCGGTGCGGGCCGCGGAGATGGTCGGGGACCACCTGCCGTACGACACCGACCGGGCCGGCCTGCCACCGGCGTACGCGAACTTCCTGGCCGGATTCGACGCACGCGAGCGGGCCGACGGGCCGCGCCGGACGGCGGAGGCCGTAGCCCGGTTCGCCACGCCCCCGGCCGACGGGGACGTGCGCGAGCTGGTGATCACGCACAGCTTCCTGATCGCCTGGTTCGTCCGGCACGCGCTGGACGCCCCGGAACGGCGGTGGCTGGGGCTGAACCACCACAACTGCGGCCTGACCGTCATCCGCTACGGCTCGGGCGGGCCGCCGAACCTGATCGCGGTCAACGACGTGGCGCACCTGCCGCCGGAGCTGCGCGGCACCGGCCTACCGCCGGACTACCGCTTCTAGCTGCGGGGCTCGGCGGCCGGCGGCTGGTGAGCCGGTGCCTGCCCGGACCCGACGGCCGGGCGGCGGTCAGCCGGTGACGCCGATCAGCAGTCGTACGAGGGCCTCGGTGGCCGGCGGGCGTGCGGGGCCTGCGTCACAGTCGACGTAACCGGTGGTCCGGTCGCCGACCGTGAGCCGGTAGGCGAAGGCGTCGGCACAGTCGCCCGGGTCGGCGGTGGCCGTCGTCTCGGTGCCCAGCCGCGGGTCGGCCAGGAGCTGTTGAAGCCGGTCCTGGTCGGTCGTGCTGAGCCGGCCCGTCCGGGTGCCGCCGGCCCGGTCGGCCCTGGTCCAGCGGCCGTCGGGCTCGACGGTCACCGTGTCCCGCATGCCGGCGATGCCCCCGGCGCGGACGAGCACGACCCGGGCGGCGGTGGCCGGGGTGCCCGGGGTGGGGGTCTCCGGGGGCGCCGTGGTGGGGGAGGCGGCGGCGGTCGGCGTGGTGGTGGCGGGCGCCGGGGTCGCGGTGGGCGGCGTGCCGGTGGCGGTGGGTTCGGCGCCGGTCGGGCCGGTCGACGTGCAACCGCTCAGCGTGGCGAGCAGGGCGGCGATGGTGGCCGCGGCGGCGGGACTCCAGCTCATGTCGGTCGGACGCGCGCCGGTGCCGCCCGGTTCCCCCACCTGGGTCGCCTCATCCGTTCGGCCCAAGTGTCCGGCAGGAAAGCGCTCGCCCTCTTCCCCTTCCTACGCCCTTCGCGGGCCCGGCGGCCACCCCAGGCGGGTGGTCGTCGGGCCCGCGCCGTTATGGTCGGCCGGACCGTCGGCCCTGGAGGGGGAGAGATGTCGGACGCGGAGCTGACCGTCGAGGTGACCGGCCCGGTGGCGACGGTGGTGATCCGGAACCCGGGGCGCCGCAACGCGATGAGCGCCGCCATGTGGCGGCAGCTCCCGGTGCTGCTCGACGGGCTGGAGGCGGACCCGGCGGTGCACGCGCTGGTGCTGACCGGCGCGGACGGCACCTTCTGTGCCGGGGCGGACCTCGGTGACCTGGACGAGCTGCTGGACGCCGGTGACGCCAGCATCGCGGTCGCCGCCGAGGAGCGGCTGGCCAGGTTCGCCAAGCCCACGGTGGCCGGGATCCAGGGGGCCTGCGTCGGCGGGGGCTGCCAGCTCGCCGTCGCCTGCGACCTGCGGATCGCCGCCGCGGACGCCCGGTTCGGCGTACCCCCGGCGCGGCTCGGGCTGGTCTATCCCGCGCCGACCACCCGGCGGCTGGCCCGGCTGGTCGGCCCGTCGGCCGCCAAGCACCTGCTGTTCACCGGCGAACTGGTCGACGCCGAGCGGGCGCTGCGGATCGGGCTGGTCGACGAGGTGCTGGCCGCCGACGCGGTCGTCGGTCGGGTGGCGGCCCTGACCGCCACCATCGCGCAGCGGTCCCGACTGACCGTCGCGGCGGCCAAGGAGATCGTCGACGACCGGGCCGACGAGGAGCGGATCGCCTGGTGGCACGGGCAGGTCCGGGCGAGTGGCGAGGCCCGCGAGGGGGTGGCGGCCGCCAACGAGCGCCGGCCGCCGCGCTTCGGCTGGGTGCCGCCCGGCCATCCCTGACCGTTCGATCAGGGCTGGCCGTGGCGCACGTTCTCCGGGGCCGGCTCAGGCACGACGCTCGGGCACGGGACGCGCCGGCGCGGAGGCCAGGGCCAGGAGGGCCGGCGGGCGCCGCGCCGGGGGCGTACCCCCGGCGCGGCCCCCTGTGCCCGCCGGCCGGTCTCCTCACCGCCCGGCGAGCGCCGCCCAGCCCGGCGTCCCCGGCTCCCGCCGCAGCGGCATGCCCGCCTCGGCCGGCGTCCGGTCGCCCTTGCGCTGGTTGCACTCGTAGCAGGCGGCGGTGGTGTTCTTCCAGGTGTTCCGGCCGCCCCGGGAGCGGGGCAGGATGTGGTCGATGGTGCTGGCCGCGGCGTCGCAGTACGCGCAGCGGCGGCCGTCGCGGCGCAGCACGCCGGCCCGGGACCAGGCCGGCCCGGCGCTGAACCGCCAGCGGGTGACGACGTACCGGACGAGGCGGACCACCCGGGGAACCGGGAAGACCCCGATCAGCTGGTCCGGCTCGGCCTCGTGGATCTCGGCGACCCGCCGGCAGAGCATCCGGATGGCGTGTTGGACGGTGACCCGGTGCAGCGGGCCGAGGTCGGCGTTGATGACGAGGACGGCGTCCACCGGGCTCTCCCTTCGACTGACGGTGGTGTGGATCCGGCCCGGACAGCGAAAAGCCGCCCGGTCCGGGATGCGGACGGGCGGCTGGGCGCGTGGGGACGCGTCAGTCGGGTCGTCCGGCGACTGGACCTTCGGTTCGGCAACCGTCGCCGAGCAGCCTCGACGGCACGGTGGTGACGTGCGGCTGCGACATCGACGGCTCCCGGAACGGTGGTTGACCTTGCGCGGTCACGGTAGTTCCGCGCGGGAAAGGCGGGCAACGTATTTCGATCCGCCGTCGGCCGGGTGGCGTTGCCGGCCGGCCCGGTGGTTGGTGGCCATCGCCCGGCGCAGCACGGCCACGTTCAGCGGTGTCATCGCCGGCCGGCGAGCAGACCGCGCGGCCGGACCGACCGGAGCGGCTCGGTCGCCCCGCCCGCCCCGCGCAGGATGTGGTTCGCGGCGATGATGCCGGTCGCGGCGGACCGTTCCATCAGCGCGCTCGGGAACTCGGTGCGGATGCCGTCGCCGGCCAGGTAGAGGCCGTCGGCGTCGGTACGCACCCCGGGCCGCCACGCGTGACTGCCCGGGGTGAACGCGGGTGCCCGCGCCTCCACCCGGGCGCGCAGCTCCCGGACCGTCAGCTCCGCCACCTCCGGCCAGAGCCCGGTCAGCTCGACCCGCATCCGCTCGGCCAGCTCCTCGGCCGGCACGTCCGGCTCGCAGGCGTACGCGTGCAGCTCCACCACCGAACCGCCGGTCCCCTCCGCCCAGCGGCGCGGCCGGTTCTCCAGCCGGTGGTAGAGGGTGACCGAGTCCAGTGTGGGCTGGCGGGACACCCCGCTGAACACCGCCCGGTCGGCGCGGACGTCCCCATCCAGCCAGTAGCGCGCCACCGCGTACGGCGGACCGGCCTTGCCGAACGCGGGCATCCGCGCCACCAGCCGGGGCGCCGCCGCGGCCAGGACGGGGGAGGCCGCGACCAGCGCGGCGAGCGCCGGCGGGTCGACGGCGAGCACGACGTGGCCGGCGGCGTGCGACGAGCCGTCCGTGACGGTCACCCGCCAGCCGCCCGGCTCCCGGTCCAGCCGGGTGACGGCGGCACCGGTCCGCACCCGCCCGCCGTGCTGCTCCACGTGCCGGGTCAGCGGCTCCCAGATCGCCGTGGCGTAGTCCTCGTCCGGGCAGTCGAAGGCCAGCCCCTCCGGGTTGCCCAACAGGTAGAAGTGGAACTGGGCGATCAGCTCGGCGGCCGACATCTCCGCCTCGTGATTGAAGAACGAGTGCGAGAAGACCTCGAAGAGCATCGCCCGGGCCCGGTCCGGCAGCCGCAGCGAGGTGAGTAGCTCGTCGGCCGTCATGTCGTCGAACTCGGCGTAGGTGCGCACCGGGTCGTAGCTGAGCAGCGGCAGCGCCGCGTCCCGGTCCATCCCGCGCAGGTCGGCCAAGCGCACGCTCGGGCTGCGCAGCAGCAGGGCGAGCAGGTTCGCCGGCGGCGCGGGCGGCAGCTTGCCGAACTCCTCGGTGGGCCACTGCCCGGACAGGATCGGGTAGCCGGGGATCGGCTTCAGCAAGCCCAGGTCGGGGTCGACCCGGCGGAGGATCGACCGCCAGTTGTAGTACTGCCGGAAGAACGCGTGGAAGCCGTGCTCGTTGCGCTGCGTCCCGTCCGCCAGGGCCTCCGGCCAGGCACCGAGCCGCCCGCCCAGGGTCGGCGCCGCCTCCAGCACGGTGACGTCCACCCCGCGCTCGGCCAGCACCACCGCCGCCGACATGCCGGCGATCCCGCCGCCGACCACGACCGCCGCGAGCGGGCGCGGCACGCGGGCGGCGCCATCGTCGCCGGGGTCCACCACGTGTTCGCGTACGCCGATGAACCGACCGACCACTTGGGACAGCGCCATGGGCGACCTCTTCGACGACAGGCCTACAGTCTGCCCGATCATGCCGCCGGCGGCAGCAGGCAGCGCCGCTCCCGGTCCGAGGCCGGCCAGACGTACTCCAGATCGACCGGGGTGTCACCGAACCGGGGGCCGTAGTGCGCGGGGTCCTTGCGCAGCAGCGAGGAGCGGTGGCTCAGGTGCAGGTCGTCGCGGCCCAGCCAGGGCGGCAGCTCACCGGCCGCGGCCAGCTCGGCCTGGGTCCGGATGATGTCGATGCCGCAGGCGGTGGCGAGGTCGGTGGTCATGGTGCCCGCGCACGTGTCCGCCCGGCCCGGCTCGCACCAGACCGCGCACATGTCCAACCCGTACCGGGTGAGCGCCTCCTCGTACCCGGCCCACATCTTCACCGCCGGGTGGTTGCGCCAGCCGTAGTCCGGGCGGGTCAGCCCGCGCAGCACCTGGATCGTCTCCACCCGCTGCTTGCCCAGCCGCTTCTGGTCCAGCGCCCGGGCGCTCGCCAGGAAATCCGGGTACGGGAGGAATGTCTGCATGCCGGCTGCTCTACCCGTCCCGGCGTACGCCATGCTTCATGATCGCGGGGCTGCGCCGGCCGCGAGCGGCTGACTACGATCCGGGCATGGCCGAGCCCCTGCGCGACCGTGCCCGCCGCGCGACCGGCTGGCGGTTGCGCATGAACGGCGACCTCCGCCCCCACTACGTGGTCTGCGGTCGCGACCCGCTCGCCTACTGGGTGGTCAAGGCGCTGCTCGGCCCCGAGCCGGCCGCCGCCCGGGTCCGGGTCACCCTGGTCGTGCCCGAGCGCCGCCGCTCCGACGGCCCCGACGGCCGCGACATCGAGGGCATCCAGGTGGTCCGGGCCGACCGGCTCGACGAGGCGGCCTTCCGCCGGGCCGGGCTGGCCGGTGCCGACGGGCTGGCCCTGCTGCACCAGGACGACGTGGGCAACATGCACGCCGCGCTCTGCGCCCAGGAGATCGAGCCACGGCTGCGTCTGGTGGTACGAATGTTCAACACCAGCCTCGCCAACGGCGTACGGCAGATCTTCCCCGACTCGGCGGTGCTCTCCGACGCCTCCATGGCGGCGCCGGCCTTCGTGGCCGCCGCGCTCGGTGAACTCGCCCCCACCCATTTCCGGCACGCGGGACGCACCCTCTACGTGGCCCGACGCACCGACGTACGCCCCGGGGACGTGGTCAGCGGACTGGCCGTCACCACCGACCCGGACCTGGTCCGGGTCCTGCCCGCCGACGAGTCGGCGGCCGACGTGGTGCTGGCCGAGGCGACCGGCCAGCCGCCCGGCACTGAGCTCGCCGCCCGCCGGCTGGTCCGGGCCCGGCGCCGGCGGGAGCCGGTCGCGATGCTGCTCCGCGCGGCCCGCAGCTTCGCCACCCGCAAGATCGGCATCGCGGTGATGCTGCTGCTCGCGGTGATCGCCCTGCTCGGCTGGCTCAACGGCCGCGCGGTGGACGTGAGCTGGACCGAGGCGCTCTACCTGACCCTGGTCACCACCCTGAGCGGGCAGGACCCGGACGTCACCAAGCCGGCCGCCGCCCAGGTCATGCAGGTGGTGCTCAACCTCGCCGGGCTGGCGCTGATCCCGTTGATCACCGCGGTGGTGGTGGACGGCATCGTCAACGCCCGGCTGGCCCTGCACGCGGGCCGGATCCAACCGGACCGCTCCGGGCACGTGGTGGTGGTCGGGCTCGGCAACATCGGCACCCGGGTGATGGCTCAGCTGCAGGACTTCGGGGTCGAGGTGGTGGCCATCGACAAGGTCGCGGACGCGCGCGGCGCGGCGCTGGCGCACCGGCTCGGCGTACCAGTGATCGTCGGCGACGCCGGGCTGGAGGAGACGCTGCGGGGCGCTTCGGTCGACACCTGCCAGGCCCTCGTCGTGGTCTCCACGGACGACGGAACCAACCTGCGCGCCGCACTGAACGGCCGGGCGCTCAACGCCGAGCTGCGCGTCGTGCTCCGGCTCTTCGACGGCGACTTCGCCGAACGGATCCAGAAAGCGTTCGGCATCGGCATCTCGGCCAGCGTGTCGTACCTGGCCGCACCCTCGTTCGCGGCGGCGCTGCTGGACCGGGCGGTGATCGCCACCATCCCGGTCGGCCGGCACGCGCTGTTGGTCACCGAGGTGCCGGTGGTCGCCGGCTCCCCGATCGACGGCCGGCCGCTCGCCGCGGTGGCCCGCCCCGGCGAGGTGCGCCTGCTCGCGCACACCAGGGCCGGCCAGAAGACCGACTGGACCGCCGATCCCCGGATGGTGATCTCGGCGGGGGACCGGTTGACCGTGGTGGCCCGGCGGGCCGGGCTGAGCGCCCTGCTCCGCGAGACCACCCCGCCGCCGGCCGCGCCCCCGGCCGCACCGGGCGGCGTTCCCGTGCCGCGGTCCGCCGAGGAGGACTGACGACTCCGGGCCGATCGCGCCGTCAGCGTCGGCTGGCGACCGTGTGCCGGATGGCGTACCCGGCGGCGCCGAGGGCGAGGACGCCGAAGCCGGTGAGCACGCTGGCCCACGGCAGGTTGACCGCGAGCACGACGCAGCCGACCAGGCCGGCCGCCGCGAGCAGCTGCACCGGGAGCTTCCGGGCCGGCTCCCGGCCGAGGGTGAGCGCCGAGGCGTTGGCGATCGCGTAGTAGACCAGCACGGTGCAGCTGGAGAAGCCGATCGCTCCCCGCACGTCGGCGAGCGCGACCACCACGATCACCACGGCGGCGACGGCCAGCTCGGCGCGGTGCGGGACCTGGTACCGGGGATGCACGGCGGCCAGCGCGCCGGGCAGATCCCGCCGCCGGGCCATCGCCAGCGTGGTGCGTCCGACCCCGGCGAGCAGGGAGAGCAGCACCCCGGTCACCGCAACGGTGGCCCCGGCCCGGACCACCCAGGCCAGGCCGGGCAGGCCGGCGGCGGTCACCACGTCGGCCAGCGGCGCGGCCGAGGCGGCGAGCCGCTCCTCGCCGAGCACGCCGAGCGCCACCACGGCCAGCGCCAGGTAGATCGCCAGCACCACGCCGAGGGCGAGCGGCACCGCGCGGGGGATGGTCCGCTCCGGGTCGCGGACCTCCTCGCCGAGGGTGGCGATCCGGGCGTACCCGGCGAAGGCGAAGAAGAGCAGGCCGGCGGCGGTGAGCACGGCCCGGGCCCCGGTGCCGGCGAGGTCGTCCAGCCGGTCCACGGCGACGTGCGGCGCACCGGTCACCGCCACCAGGGCGAGCACCACCAGCACGAGGCCGACCAGCGCCCGGGTCGCCGCGGCGGTCTTGCCGATGCCGCGCAGGTTCACCGCGGTCACCGCCACCACCGCGGCGACCGCGACCAGCCGCGCGTGCCCCGGCCAGAGATACGCCCCGATGGTCAGCGCCATCGCCGCGCAGCTCGCCGTCTTGCCGACCACGAATCCCCAGCCGGCGAGGAACCCGGCGAACGGGTGCAGCCGCTCGCGGCCGTAGACGTAGGTGCCGCCGGACTCCGGGTAGCGGGCGGCCAGCCGGGCCGAGCTGGTTGCGTTGCACCAGGCGATGAAGCCGGCCAGGGCGAGCGCGAGCAGCAGCCCGGCGCCGCCGGCCGCCGCCGCGGCCGGGGCGAAGACCACGAAGACGCCCGCGCCGAGCATCGACCCCAGACCGACGACCACCGCATCGGGTACGCCCAACCGCCGCCTCAGCTGATCCATCAGCGAAGGCTAGGGCGTCGAGGTGAACGGCCGGTCCCAGGCTCGCAACCGGCCGGGGAGCGGCAGGTCGTCCCAGGGCACCCGGTGCAGCAGCCGGTCCAGCAGCAGGCCCAGCAGCAGCCCGGCCACCGAGTCGGTCAGCCAGTGCCAGCCCAGGTAGGTGGTGGTGCAGAACACGATCACCGGCGGCAGCACGCGGACCGCCATGATCAGGTTGTCCGGTACCGGGCGGTGCAGGGTGCGCAGCAGCGCGGGAAGCAGCAGCGCAAGGATGCCGTACCAGACGATCGAGTTGGCCACGTGCCCGGACGGGTAGGACACCCCGTAGGGGCCGTCGGTGTGGAAGATCTGGACGGTGTCCGGTTCCGGCAGGTAGGGCGGCTTGACGCTGGCGGTGGGTGCGGCCCGATCGGACCAGAGCTTCAGCGGCCCGATGGTCAGGACCGTCAGCACGAACGCGGCCACCGGCGGTAGCACCGGCCGGATCGACCGGGACCGGACGGCCACCAGCACGCCGAGCCCCGCCGCGAGCAGGGTCAGCGGCGTCCCCTGGCCGAGATAGTTGAGCACCCGCGCCAACCAGTACGCCGCCGCCGGCCGGTGCGCGTCCGCCCAGTCGGCGACCGCGCGGTCGAGGCCGAGGAACTGGCCGCTGGCGAGCGCGACGGTCAGCCCGACCAGGGCGGCGAGCAGCAGCGCGTCCCACCACCAGCCGGCCGGCCGGTGCGGCACCCGCTGGCGTACTCCCGTGGCCTCCCGCACGCGACCACGCTACCGGCCGCGGACAGCGCCGGACCGACGCGGGCGGCGGTGCCTGTGTGCCAAGCCACGAAGGGAAGCGCTCGGGTGGGAGAGCCGGCACACTTGTGCCCGTGCGGATCACCTCGGCCCTCGTCGACCCGGCGCTGCTCGACCTTCCCTGGTCGACCCCGCTGGAGGAGTGGCCCGCCCAGCACCTGGTCGCCCTGCCGCAGGGCATCTCCCGGCACATCGTCCGGTTCGTCCGGCTCGGTGACTACGTGTACGCGTTCAAGGAGACCCGCGAGCGGATCGCCGAACGGGAGTACGACCTGCTCCGTGCCCTGGAGCGAATCGACTTCCCGTCGGTCGAGGCGGTGGCGATCGTCGCCGACCGGCAGACCGAGGACGGGGAACCTCTGGAGTCGGTCCTGATCACCCGGCATCTGCAGTTCTCGCTGCCCTACCGGGCGCTCTTCTCGCACACACTGCGACCGGAGACGATGAGCCGGCTGCTCGACGCGCTCGCCGCGCTGATCGTGCGGATGCACCTGACCGGCTTCTTCTGGGGCGACTGCTCGCTGTCGAACACGCTGTTCCGCCGGGACGCCGGGGCGTTCGCCGCCTACCTGGTCGACGCCGAGACCGGGGCGCTGCACAGCTCGCTCTCCAACGGCCAGCGCGGCGAGGACCTGGAGATCGCCCGGGTGAACATCTTCGGCGAGGCGCTGGACCTCCAGGCCGCCGGGCTGCTGCACGAGTCCATCGACCCGGAGGTGGTCTGCGAGGAGGTCGTGCAGCGCTACGAGCGGCTCTGGCACGAGATCACCTACGAGCAGCAGGTCGAGCGGGAGGCCCGGCACGACATCGAGGGGCGGATCCGCCGCCTCAACGAGCTGGGCTTCGACGTCGCCGAGGTGGCCCTGTCGACGGCCGACAACGGCCGCTACCTGGTCCGGCCCAAGGTGGTGGACGCCGGCTACCACACCCGGCGGCTGCTCCGCCTGACCGGCCTGGACGCCGAGGAGAACCAGGCCCGCCGGCTCCTCAACGACCTGGACGCGTACCGGGTGGAGAGCGACCTGACCGACGAGCAGCAGGCGGCGCACCGCTGGCTGACCGAGGTCTTCGAGCCGGTGGTCCGCGCGGTGCCCGCGCACCTGCGCCACAAGCTTGAGCCGCAGGAGATCTTCGCCCAGATCATCGAGCACAAGTGGCTGCTCTCCGAGCGCGCCGGCCGGGACGTCGGGATGGGGCCGGCCGTGCAGTCGTACCTGGCCGACGTGCTGGTGCACCGCCCCGACGAGCAGGCCGTGCTCGGCGTCGAGGTCCCCGCCGTCGGCTGACCCGGGTCCCCGGGCCCCTGCCGTATGTGGTGGGCCGCGCGGTCCGACCGCCGACGGCACCTCTGCCCAGCCGCGGTTCGGCGCCCTTGCGGTTCGGCGCCCTTGCGGTGTGGCGCTTCGCGATGCGGTCCTGGGCCGCTCGGCCCGGTGCCCGGTGCCCGGCCCCGGCGTGCCGCGGAAGACGTGGTTGTGGCTTCCTTTGGAGCTGATGTCGTAAACGAATCAACATGACACCGATTCGTTCGTGATATCAGCTCCAAAGCGTGTTCCGAGGTATAGCAGCCCGCAGCCCGCAGCCCGCAGCCCGCAGCCCGCAGCCCGCAGCCCGGCTCACTCCACCCAGGAGCCGGCGCGCATCACCCGGACCACGTTCAGGTCGTCGTCGAGGACCACCAGGTCGGCGCGGAGGCCGGCCTGGAGGGCGCCGACCTGGGCGCCGAGGCCGATGGCCCGAGCCGGGGTGGTGGCCACCATCCGGCAGGCGTCCGGCAGGGCGATACCGGCCGCGACGGCGTGCCGCAGGGCGGCGTCCATGGTCAGCGTGCTGCCGGCGATCGCGCCGCCCTCGGTCAGCCGGGCCACCCCGTCGGCCACGGTGACGGCCTGGCCGCCCAGCTCGTACGCGCCGTCGGGCATGCCCGCGGCGGCCATCGCGTCGGTGACCAGGGCGGCCCGCTCCGGGCCGGCGGCCGAGGTGGCGAAGCCGAGCATGCCGTCGTGCAGGTGGACGCCGTCGGCGACCAGCTCGCAGACCACGTTCGGGGCCTCCAGCAGGGCCACCACCGGGCCGGGCTCCCGGTGGTGCATGGGACGCATCCCGTTGAACAGGTGGGTGCCAACGCTCGCCCCGGCCGCCACGGCGGCCCGGGTCTGCTCCCAGGTAGCGTCCGTGTGGCCGATGGCGGCGACCACGTGGTGCGACACCAGCAGCTTGATCGCGTCCAGCGCGCCGTCCCGCTCCGGGGCCAGGGTGACCATCCGGACCGCGCCCGCACCCGCCTCGATCAGCTGGGCCAGCTCTTCGGTGGACGGGTCGCGCAGGAACTCCGGGTTCTGCGCGCCGCAGCGGTCCGCCGACAGGTACGGGCCCTCGAAGTGGATGCCGGCCAGCACGCCCGAGGAGACCAGCGGGCGGTACGCCGTCGTGGCGTCCCGCATCAGCGCGAAGGGGGAGCTGACCAGGCTGGCCAGCACGGTGGTGGTGCCGTGTCGCAGGTGGAACGCGGCGGCCTCGCGGGCCGAGTCGACGTCGCCGGTGGTGAAGGTGTGCCCGCCGCCGCCGTGGGTGTGCATGTCCACGAAGCCCGGCACGATCCAGTGCCCGTCGCGTACCGACGGGTACTCGGCAACCGCGCGGATCCGGTCGCCGGCGATCTCCACGCAGCCCTGCCGGATCACGCCCGTCGGGGTCACCACCTTGCCGTTCACCCGCAGGGTCATCAGCTCTCCTCCACAGTCCGGGATCAGCAGGTCAGTCAGGGCCGGGGCCGGGCGTCCAGGGCCAGCAGCGCGGCGCCGAGGCAGCCGGCCTCGTCGCCCAGCGCCGCCGTGACCAGGCGCGGCTCCCGATGGAACGTCAGCCGCTCGCGCAGCGCCCCGCGCAGCGGGTCGAGCAGGCGCGGACCGGCCTGGGCCAGGCCGCCGCCGATCACGATGGTGGCCACGTCGAAGAGGGCCTGACCGGTGGCGAGCCCGTCGGCGAGCGCCTCGACGGCCTCGCGCCAGACCCGGGCGGCCAGCGGCTCACCGGCCGCCGCGCGGTCCGCCACCTCGGCGGCGGTCGCGGGAGCACCGGCCATCTCGGCGTACCGGCGGCCGATCGCGGCGGCCGAGGCGACCGCCTCCAGGCAGCCGGGGCGTCCGCAGCCGCAGCGCGGGCCGTCGGGGCGTACCAGGATGTGGCCGATCTCTCCGGCGGCGCCGTGCGCGCCGACGGCGGCCGACCCGTCGACCACGTGGGCGGCGGCGATGCCGGTGCCGATCGCGACGAAGAGCACGTGGCCGGCGCCGCGCCCGGCGCCGAGCCGGGCCTCGGCCAGGCCACCGACGCGCACGTCGTGGCCCAGCGCCGCCGGCAGGCCCAGCCGCGCCTCCGCCAGCTTCCGCAGCGGTACGTCCCGGAAGCCCACGTTGGCCGACCACACGGCCACCCCGCGCGCCTCGTCGACCACCCCCGGTACGGCGATGCCGCAGGCTACCGGCTCCAGCCCGTCGGCGCGGGCCTTGCCGGCCAGCCCTTCGGCGACCTCCAGGATCGTGTCGACCACGGCGTCCGGGCCGCGTCCGGCGTCGGTCGGGTGCCGTTCGGCGTGCACCACCACCCCGTCCGGGCGGACCAGGGCGCACTTCATCCCGGTGCCGCCCACGTCCAGCGCGACGACGACCTGGGTGGCTGCGGTCACGCGAGGACCACGGAGCGGGTCAGGTGGCGGGGCGCGTCGGGATCGAGGCCGCGGCTGGTGGCGAGCGCGACGGCGAACCGCTGGGCGAGGATCAGATCGGCCATCGGGTCGACCGGGGTACGCCCGGCCGCCCAGCTGGTCAGCACGGTGTGGCAGCCGTGGGTGCGGCTGTGCACGAACGTGGCGCCGGTGGCGGCGACGTCCTCGGGCAGCCCGTCGGGGATCGGCCCGAACGCCCAGACCAGCCGGCCCGGAGCCGCCACGGAGATGGGGCCGTGCCGGTAGTCCATGGCCGGGTACGCCTCGGCCCAGAAGGTGGCCGCCTCTCGGCACTTCAGCGCGGCCTCCTGGGCGAGCCCGACCGTCCAGCCCCGGCCGAGGAAGGTGACCTGCTCGATGGTGGCCGAGTCGATCGGCAGCGGGGCCCGGACGGCCACCTCGGCGTCGGCGACCAGCCGGCCGAGGTCGTCACCGAGGTGGGCGCGGAGCAGCGCGAGGGCGGTGGTGGCGAAGCGGGTCTGCACCACCGACCGCTCGTCGGCGAAGGGCATGGTCACCGCCGCGTCGGCCAGCTCGACCGCCGGGGAGCCGGGATCGCCGACCAGGACCGTGGTGGGCAGCTGCCCGCGCAGCGCGGCGAGCAGCTCCAGCACCTCGGTGGTGGTGCCGGAGCGGGTGATCGCGATGAGCCGGTCGTAGCGGCGGCCGATGGGGAACTCCGAGGCCTGGAAGGCGTCGGTCTCGCCCTGGCCGGCCTGCTCGCGCAGGCCGGCGTACGCCATGGCCATGAACCACGACGTGCCGCAGCCGACGACGGCGACCCGCTCGCCGGGGCGCGGCAGGCGGTCGGCGACGGTCGGGGCGAGCTGCGCCGCCTGCCGCCAGCAGTCGGGCTGGCTCGCGATCTCCGCGTGCACGTACGCCATGGACAACTCCTCGCATCGGAGACCGTTGCGCAATACGGCTCGTTATAGCCGTCTTTCGCGCGTTATTCTGCGCGAGCCCGGGTGGCCGTGGCAACCAGCTCCCAGATCGCGCAGCCGAAGGTTTTGCGCACCAGCAGTTTCGCGCACTACTGTGCACGCAATCAATCACCGTTCGTGCAGAGTCAGTGGAGGGCCCCCGCGGTGGACCGGTACGCCCGATGGAACGCGCTGCTCGAGATGCTGACCGACAACGGTCGGGTCAGCGTCGAGGAGGCGGCCGGGCGCCTGGAGGTCTCCCAGGCGACCATCCGGCGGGACTTCGACCAGCTCGCCCAGCAGCAGATGATCACGCGGACCCGGGGTGGGGCGGTGGCCAACGGCGTCTCGTACGACCTGCCACTGCGCTACAAGACCGCCAAGCACTCGGCCGAGAAGCAACGGATCGGCGCGGCCGCCGCGGCGCTGGTCACCCCCGGCACGGTGGTCGGCCTCAACGGCGGCACCACCAGCACGGAGGTGGCCCGGGCCCTCGCCGTCCGGCCCGACCTGAACACCAGCGCCGAGGGTGCCCAGCTCACCGTCGTCACCAACGCCCTGAACATCGCCAACGAGTTGCTGGTCCGCTCCCGGATGAAGGTCGTGGTGGCCGGTGGCGTGGTCCGGCCGAAGTCGTTCGAGCTGGTCGGCCCGCTGGGTGGGGCGCTGCTGCGCGAGGTGACCCTGGACATCGCCCTGCTGGGCGTGGACGCCATCGACCCGCAGCTCGGGGCCGCCGCCCACCATGAGGGTGAGGCGGCGATGAACAACCTGATGGTCGCCCGCGCCAAGCGGGTGGTGATCATCGCGGACTCGTCCAAGCTCGGCGGGCACGCCTTCGCCCGGATCTGCTCGGTGGACCGGGTGGAAACGCTGGTCACCGACTCCGGTGCGGCGCCCGCCGTGGTGCAGGCCTTCCGGGACGCCGGCGTGCACGTCGTCTGCGCCTGAGGCGAATCCGGGGAAACCCCGATACATACCCGGTATTGTCCTGGCCTGCATACCGCGTATGGTGTCCGCTGTCATCGCCAATCATCGGGGGAGGTCAGCTTGTCGGCTGTCCTGGAGATAGAAGGTCTCCGCAAGACGTACCGGAGTCGCCGGCGCGGGGTACGGCACGCGCTCGACGGCTTCGACATGCGGGTCGAGGCGGGCCAGGTGCACGGTTTCCTCGGTCCCAACGGCTCGGGCAAGACGACCACCCTGCGGACGCTGCTCGGCCTGATCCGGCCGAACGGCGGCCGGATGGTGATCCTCGGTCACGAGGTTCCGCACGCGCTGCCGGCCGTCGCCGGACAGGTCGGAGCCATCGTGGAGAGTCCCCAGTTCTTCCCGCACTTCACCGCGCGGGACACCCTCAGCCTGCTCGCCGGCGCGGGGCAGCTGCCCGGGCGGCGGGTCGACGAGGTGCTGGAGCTGGTCGGGCTCCGGGACCGGGCCGGCGAGCGGGTGAAGACCTACTCGCTGGGCATGAAGCAGCGGCTGGCCGTCGCCTCCGCGCTGCTGAAGAACCCGAAGCTGCTGATCCTCGACGAGCCCGCCAACGGTCTCGACCCGGGCGGCATCCGGGAGATGCGCACCCTGATGCGCGACCTCTCCGCCGCCGGCATGACCGTGGTGCTCTCCAGCCACATCCTCGGCGAGATCCAGCTGATCTGTGACTCGGTCACCATCATCTCGCTGGGCCGCCGGGTCGCCTACGGCCCGGTGGAGCAGGTGCTCGCGGAGCACTCGCAGAGCAGCGTCCGGATCCGCCTGGAGGCGGTCACCGACCTGCCGCAGGCCGCCGACGTGCTCACCCGGGCCGGGGTACGGGTCGCCGCCGAGCCCGATCACCTGATGCTCGCCGGGGTCGACAAGCCGGCCGCGGTCAGCCGCCTCCTCGCCGAGCACGGCTTGTACGTCAGCGAGCTGGCGCCGGTCGCCGTCGACCTGGAGAGCGTCTTCCTCGAACTGACCGCCACCGCGCCGGTGCCCGGCCAGCACCGGCAGGTCGACCAGTCCACGAAGGTCGGTGAGCCGGGCTCCGGCGGCACCGGAGGAGGTTGGGGCGCATGAGCCTGTACGTCACCGAGCTGCGGCGGCTGGCCAAGCGCCGGCTCACCCGGCTCCTGCTGGTGCTGCTCGTGCTCGGGCTGGCCGGCATCGCCACCGCCTTCGCCTTCTCCAGCCACAAGCTCTCCCCGGCGGTGGTCGCCGAGGCGCAGGCCAAATCGGACGCCGATTACCAGCGGGCGGTCAAGGACTGGGAGCGGTCGGTCGCCGAGTGCGACGCCGCCGCCGCGCGCGGCGAGAAGACCGAGGAACGGTACGGCCCGGACTGCGGCCGGCAGTGGCAGCCGCAGCCGGAGATGTTCGACCCGAAGTGGAACCTGCCCTACCAGTTCGACTTCCGCGGCGAGTTCGGCATCTTCATCGCGGTCTTCGCGGGCGCCGTCGCGCTCTTCGCGTTCCTGGTCGGGGCGTCCTTCGTCGGGGCCGAGTGGAGCACCGGCGGGATGATGAACCTGCTGCTCTGGCGCCCGAAACGGCTGGCGGTGCTCGGCACCAAGCTGGCCGCCGTGCTGACCGCGCTGCTCGGCGTGAGCGTCGTGCTCGGTGCGCTCTGGACGCTGGCCTTCTGGCTGATCGGCACGTACCGGGGCAGCACCGCGAAGGTGACCTCCGGGGTCTGGCAGTCCACCGCGATCAGCGGCGTCCGGGCGCTGGCCCTGGTGCTGGTGGTGGGGGCGGTGGCCTTCGCGCTCGCCTCGCTCGGCCGGCACACCGCGATGGCGCTCGGCGCGGCGGTCGGGGTCGGCGTGATCAGCGAGATCGGCATCCGGCTGGCCGTCACGATGGCGGGGGTGCGCTTCGGGGAGCGCTACGTCCTGTCCACCTATGCCCTGGCGTGGTTCGAGAAGCAGTGGAAGCTGATCGACTACCGGTCGTGCGACTTCGTGCAGGGGCAGTGCAACCCGAAGGAGATGCTGGTCACCTGGCAGGACTCCGCGCTGGTGCTGGGCCTGGGCAGCGCGCTGGTGCTGGTGGTCGCCTTCTGGACGATGCGGCGCCGGGACATCTCCTGACGGTCGCCGCGTCCGGTGCGACCGGGGCGGGCCCTGGTTAGGCTGGGGTCCCCCCGGTCGGTGACGCCTGCCGGCCCCCGCCCTCGGAGAGGAGCGCCATGCCCGCCGACGCCGCCACCGAGCGGCCCGAGCCGTCCGGGCCTGTCGACGTCGCGCGTCGCGAGGGTGGCGTCACGGTCCCCCCGCCGCGCTCCGCCCCGGCCGTCGAGGCGGATCCGGCCCCGGCGCCTCCGGCACCTGAGCAGCGGGCCGGGGCGGCGGCGGACGTCCCCGCCCAATCGGGGGACGGGGCGGCGGCGGCCGAGATCGGGCCCGCGGAGGGGTTGACCGAGCGGGAGCGGCGGATCCTCGCGTTCGAACAGCAGTGGTGGAAGCACGCCGGGGCCAAGGAACAGGCCATCCGGGACACCTTCGGGCTCTCCGCGACCCGCTACTACCAGCTGCTCAACGGGCTGCTGGACCACCCGGCCGCGCTCGCCGCCGAGCCGGTGCTGATCGGCCGGCTGCGTCGGTTGCGCTCCTCGCGGGCGCGCAACCGGCGGCGCTGACCGGCCAGCCTCCGGTCGCCGTCCGCATGGCGTCCGCCGGTCCGGGTAGGCGGGTCGGCGACGGAGGGAGCGAACCGATGGGGGCACCAGATCGCCGGTACCCGACCGGGAGTCGCCCGGCGCGGCTGATCGGGGCGGCGCCGATGATGCGGGTACGTTCCGCCTCCGCCCCGGCGCCCGGCAGACCGGAGAACGAAGATGTGGTCTTCCGGTTCGGCTCGCTGGTCGGGCTCCTGGACGGGGCGACCGTGCCGGAGGGCTTCGACACCGGGTGCGTGCACGGACCCGGCTGGTACGTCCGGCACCTGGCCGCCCGGATCGGCCTGGCGGTCGCGGTCCGCCCGGCGGCGACCCTGATGAGCAGCCTCGCGGCGGCCATCCTGGCGGTCCGCGCCGACCACGGCGGCGACTGCGACCCGGACCACCCGGGGACCCCGTCGTCCACGGTCTGCCTGCTCCGGGAGGGCGGCGACCAGGTGGACTACCTGGTGCTCTGTGACAGCCCGCTGGTGCTGGACACCGGCGGGTCGGTGAGCGTGGTCTCCGACGAACGGCTGGACACCGCGCTGGCGGAGCTGCGCGGCACGGCCGCGGAGCTGCCCGGCGACGTGGACCCGGTGACCCGGTTCCGGCGGGCGGTGCTGGCGCAGCGGGAGCGGATGAACCGGACGCACGGCTACTGGGTGGCGGCCGCGGACCCGGACGCGGCGTACCACGCGGTGACCGGGACGCTGCCGGTGCGCGGCCCGGGGGCGCTGAGGCGGGCCGCGCTGCTCAGCGACGGCGCGTCCTGCGCGGTCGAGCAGTTCGGCCTCTTCGACTGGGCCGGGTTGCTGGACGTGACCGCCGCCGAGGGTCCGGAGGGCCTGATCGGACGGGTGCGGGCGGCCGAGCGGGACCACCCGGACCGGCTGCGCCGGCACAAGCGGACCGACGACGCCTCGGTGGTGTTCTGCGAGTTCGACCCGGCGGACTGAACGGTCCGGCACGCGGCCCGGACCGGCCGGCCGACAGCGGAGCGTGAGGCGGAACACGAAGGCGGTCCGACCGGCCGGTCCGCTCCGCCGGATCGGCAGTCCCGGCCCAAAGGGCTGGACTCCGGCTGGTACGGGCGGCAGACTGCGGCACGTGGCGGGTGCGGTACGGCTGGAGCCGGTAGACGAGCGGAACCTGGAGCCGTTGCTCTCCGTAGCGGCCGCCGAGGCGGAGCCGGACGACGTGATGCCGCCGGTGGATGCCCCGGCCGGCTGGTCGCTGGCCCGCCGGGAGGCGTTCCGCGACTTCCACCGGGCCAGCTTCGGCGGCCTCGACGGCCCCACCCGCACCCAGATGTACGCCATCCTCGCCGCCGGCGAGGTGGTCGGCATGGTCCGGATGACCCGCTGCGACGAGCCGGCCACGGTGGAGACGGGGATGTGGCTCGGCCGCTCGGCCCGCGGGCAGGGGCTCGGCGCGGTGGCGCTGCGGGAGCTGTTGAGCGCGGCTGCGGCGGCCGGGATGCAGACCGTCGTCGCCGAGACCACGCCGGACAACGCGGGCGCGTTGTCGGTGTTGCGTAAATGCGGCGCGAAATTGCGTGAGGATGGCGCCAAGGTGCGCGCGGAAATGTGTCTGGATTCGGCCCTGCCGGCCCTCTGAGGGCTCTGTTTGCAAGTACATCCTTTCTCCTGCTTGTTACGCTGCCAGTGACCGGTTTGCGCGGCTTATCCGGTGCGGCGATCTTCATCCGAATGAAGCTGTCACGGCCCACCCAAGAATTGCGCGCGAATGTTTCGCGGTTTGGCCGCCGGGTACTGCCGGCCGGGTCCGCTAATACGGGGCACCCGGTGGCAGGCCTATTGCGCGCTATTCCCCGGTAGCTGATTACCGGCCTGCCCCACGAAGCGGTGTCCGCGTCCGCCGGGGAGTGAAGGAGAACCGAATGAAGAGCGGAGCACGGGTAGCGCTGGCGGTGGGCTTCGGCTACCTCCTGGGCCGTCGCAAGAAGCTGCGTACCGCCCTCACCCTGGCCGCCGCGGTGGCCGTGGGACGGGCCAGCCGGAACCCCGGCGGCCTGCTGAAACACGGCAAGGACATGCTGACCGCGTCCCCCCAGCTGGGTAACCTCGCGAAGCTCGGCAGCCCGCTGGCCACCGCCGGCAAGGCCGCGGCGACCGCCGCCGCCGGCAGCGGCATCGACGCCCTCGGCGGCAAGCTGCGTGGTGGCGCCGACGCCCTGCGCCGTAAGTCCGGCGGGGGCCGGCCGGACCAGGACGCCGGCGCTGACCAGCGGTCGGCGCCGGACGAGGAGCAGGATCTCGCCGACCAGCCCGCAGCTGGCGACGACCAGCAACCGGGTGACCAGGACCGCGACAAGCGGCCGGTCGGGGCCCGCGGGCAGCGGGGGCGGTGACCATGGCGACCAACCCCAATCTCGCGGACCGGGCCCGACAGCAGCTCGGCGGCGAGCTGCGGAACCTGGCCAGCGCCATCGGCGAGCGGGCCGTGCAGGCGGTGACCGACCGGGTCACCGGCGCCACCGGCCGGCTCAGCGAGTACGCCAAGTCCGGCGGGGGCCCCGGCCTGATCGCGGCGGCCACCGGCGCGCAGAAGCTGGCCGAGGGCCACTCCCCGATGAGGGCCATGTTCCATGCCGGCCTGGCCAGCAGTAAGGAGAAGGTGATGGCGGCGTTCGGTCGTGGCGGCGGCAAGGGTGGCAAGGGCGGCGGCAAGAAGCTCAAGGTCACCAACATCGTCGAGACGATCGAGGTCGGCGTGCCGGTCCGGGTCGCCTACAACCAGTGGACGACCTTCGGTGACTTCCCGAGCTTCATGAAGAAGGTCGAGCAGGCCGACTGCGAGTCGGACGAGAAGATGACCTGGAAGGCGCAGGTCTTCTGGTCGCACCGCACCTGGGAGTCGACCATCGTCCGGCAGATCCCCGACCGGCTCATCCACTGGCGCTCGAAGGGCGAGAAGGGCTCCGTCGACGGCACGGTCAGCTTCCACGAGGTCGGACCCGAGCTCACCCGGATCCTGGTCGTCCTGGAGTACCACCCGCAGGGCCTGTTCGAGCACACCGGAAACCTGTGGCGGGCCCAGGGCCGACGGGTGCGGCTGGAGCTGAAGCACTTCGTCCGGCACGTGATGACCCAGACCGTGCTCGACCCGGATTCGGTCGAGGGCTGGCGTGGCGAGATCGAGGACTCCCAGGTGGTCAAGGACCACGAGACCGCGCTGCGCGAGGAGCAGGAGCAGCGCGAGCAGCAGGAGGCCGCCCGGCAGGGCCAGCCGGAGGAACCGGCGGAGGAGCCGGAGGAGGAACGCCGGCCCGCCGAGCGCGGCCGCCGTCGCGCGCCGCAGCGCCGCCGTCCGCCCGAGGAAGCGGAGGAGTACGAAGCCTACGACGAGGGCGAGGACTACGAAGAGGGGTACGACGAGGAGGAGCTCGAGGAGAAGCCGCCGCCGCCCAGCCGCCGTCAGCCGCAGCGCGTCCGGCGTGAGCCGCCGCGGGAGACCCGGGAGGAGCCGCGGGAGACCCGGGAGGAGCCGCAGCGTCCCCGCCCGGTGCGTCGCGCCCCGGAGGCGCCCCGGCGTCCGGTGGTCCGCCGGCGCCGGGAGGAGGGCGACCGGTGAGCATCGTGACGACGAGCGCAGGCCAGGCCGAGGGCGGCGCCCTGGAGCGCGGCGGTGCCAGTGGACTCGCCGATGTCGTGGAGACGGTGCTGGACAAGGGCGTGGTGATCGACGCACAGGTCACCGTGGGCGTGGTCGGCATCCCGCTGGTGGAGATCAACGCCCGGGTGGTGGTGGCCAGCATCGAGACGTACCTGAAGTTCGCCGAGATGACCGACCGGCTGGACATCACGCCCAAGGAGGGCGGCGGCCTCTCCGGGCTGGTCGGCGACGTCACCGGCGCGGCCAGACAGGTCACCTCGGGCCTGGGCCAGACCGTCGGTGAGGCCGGCGGCGCCGTCCGCGAGCTGGGCGGAACGGCCGGGGAGCTGGGTCGCACGGCGGCCGGCACGGTGAATGAGGCGACGGGGCGCCGGCCGGAACGACCCCGCCGACGACGGGACGAGGGACGCTGATGGCCGAGGAGACCGGGCTCTTCATCTACGGCATCGTGCCGTCCGACGTGGAGCCGACTCCGGACGCCGAGGGGGTCGGCAGCCCGGCCGGCGAGGTCGTCGCGATCCGGTACGACGACCTCGCGGCGCTGGTCAGCGAGGTGGGGCTGGAGGAGCCGATGGGCCGGCCCGCCGACCTGACCGCGTACGAGACGCTGCTGGACGGCACCGCGGCGGTGGCGCCGGTGCTGCCGGTCCGGTTCGGCACCGTGGTGACCGGCCCGGACGCGGTGGAGGACCTGCTGGCCGCCCACCGCGATGAGTTCGCCGCCGCGTTGGCGGAGCTCGAGGACCGGCTCCAGTACACCGTGCACGGCCGCTTCGACGAGCGGGCGATGCTCGGCGGCTTCCTCGCCGAGAACCCCGATGCGGCCGCGCTCGCCCAGCAGGTGCGCGGCCGGCCCGAGGCGGAGAGCCGGGAGCAGCGGATCCGGCTCGGCGAGATGATCAGCCAGGGGGTGGAGCTGCGCCGGGAGGCGGAGAACGCGGCGCTGATCGACGCGCTCACCCCGTACGCGGTGGCGCACGTGGCGCGCCCGCCGAGCAGCGAACTGGACGCGGTCAACGTCGCCTTCCTGGTGGCTGGCGATGCGGAGGAGGACTTCATCCGGACGGTGGAGGACTTCGCCGAGCAGCGGCGCGAGCTGATCCGGATGCGACTGCTCGGCCCGCTCGCCGCGTACGACTTCGTCGGCGCGCACCAGTTGGCGGAGTGACCGGTGGACATCCTGTGGGGGCTGCTGACCCTGCCGTACGCCCCGGTGCGGGGGTTGACCTCGGTGGTCAAGGTGATCGCGCGGGAGGCGGAATCGCAGCAGCACAACCCGGTCAACATCCGGCGGGAGCTGGAGGAGCTGGACCGGGCGGCGGCGGCCGGCGACATCACGCCGGAGGAACGGGACCGGGGACAGCAGCAGGTCCTGGACCGGCTGATCACCCCGGCCGGCGGCGCGGAGGTCACCCCTCCCGAGGCCGCCGGTCGACGGGGCGACCAGCACCGCGGGTGAGGGGACTGAGATGACAGCAGAACGTATCCGTGGCGACGGCGACCGGGAGCGCTCGCGCGACCGGGGCGCCCGGGACGACGACCGGTACGTCGACGAGGAGGAGTACGAGGCGGTGTCGGCGGCCGAGGCGGCCCGGGAGGGGCTGCGCCAGATCATCGGGCTGACCGGCAAGGATCCGGTGGGCATCACCTCGGTCCAGCCCACCGACGACGGCTGGCTGGTCGGGGTCGAGGTGGTCGAGGACCACCGCATTCCGGCCTCGACCGACCTGCTCGGCCTCTACGAGGTGGAGCTGGACATGACGGGCAGCCTGCTCGGCTACCGGCGGTCGCGCCGGTACCAGCGGGGCAAGGGCGACGGGGGCTGACATGACCACGCCACGGCCACCCTCGGTGGTGCAGAACTCGGGCCAGGTGCTGCCGGCCGGGCACGAACCGGCGAACCTCGGCGACATCCTGGAACGGGTGCTCGACCGGGGCATCGTCATCGCCGGCGACATCCGGGTGAGCCTGCTCGACATCGAGCTGCTGACGTTGAAGCTGCGGCTGGTCATCGCCTCTGTGGACACCGCGCGGCAGATCGGCATCGACTGGTGGGAGCACGACCCGTGGCTCAGCTCGCGGGCCCGCCCGCCGGTCGAGCCGGGGCCGCGCGATCCGGAGGAGGTCGAGGCGTCCCGGCGACCCCGGGTCGCCGCGCGGGCCGAGCGGGAGGAGTGGGATTGAGTACGACCGCTGGCACCGCCCCGGTGGCCGGCGCCCCGACGGCCGGGTCGGGCGTCTGGCTGCACGGCGTGGTGGTCGACGCCGACCCGGCCACGCTGACCGGGATCGCCGGGATGGACGGCAGCCCGATCCGCGCGATCCGGGCCGCCGGCCTGACCGCCGTGGTCAGTGCCGCACCGCTGGCCGAGTACGGCGAGGAGGCCCTGCGACGCAACCTGGAGGACCTGGCGTGGCTGGAGCGGGCCGCGCGGACCCACCACACGGTGGTGGACGCGCTGTCCCGGTCCGGCGCGGTGGTGCCGGCCCGGCTCGCCACCGTGCACCGCGATGACGGGCGGGTGGCCCGGGTGCTCACCGAGCGGCGGGCCGAACTGGTCGCCACGCTGGCCCGGCTCACCGACCGCGAGGAGTGGGGCGTCAAGGGGTACGTCGTCCCCGGGGCGGTGCCCCGCGGCGCGGAGGCGAGCGTGGGCGGCGGGGCCGGCGCGGCGTACCTGCGGCGGCGCCGGGCCCAGCTCACCGCCCGCGAGGAGGGGCAGCGGATCGCCGCCGCCGCGGCCGCCGCCGCGCACACCGCCCTCGCCGGGTACGCGGTCGCCGCCCGCCGGCACGCCCCGCAGGACCGGCGCCTGTCCGGTGCGGCCACCGCGATGGTGCTCAACGGGGCGTACCTGGTCGAGCGGGCCGCCGTGGCGGGCTTCTCCGCGCTGGTGGGGGCCCTGGCCGACCGGCATCCGGAGCTCCGGCTGGAGTTGACCGGCCCGTGGCCGCCGTACTCCTTCGTGACGGAACCGGCCGGGGAGCCCGCGCACCAGGTGCGGGAGCCGGCGTGACCGCGGCGCGGGGGTCGGCATGGGCGTGACCACGCTCGCCCCGAGCAGCGCCGACGACCCGCTGGCCTACCGGCCGGTGGCGCTGGTGGACCTGCTCGACCGGGTGCTCGCCACCGGCGTGGTGATCAGCGGCGACATCACCCTCGCCATCGCCGACATCGATCTGGTCCGGATCTCGCTGCGCGCCCTGGTCGCCTCGGTCGGCGCCCTCGCGCCGCCTGAGCTGCCCGCGCCGCCGTCGGCCCCGGCGTCCGGCGGTGCGGCCGGCAACCTCGGTGCGGCCGGATGACCGGCCGGGACCGCCCGCCGGGACGGGACGAGCCCCGGCGTGACGAGGCGGCCGACCTGGCGGCGGCGTTGGGCCAGCCGGCCTGGGAGGCGCCCCGGGTGACTCCGCTGGACCGCCGGCTCGCCGTGGACGCCGACTCGGTCGAGCGCGGCCTGGCCAGCCTGGTACTCACCGTCGTCGAGCTGCTGCGGCAGTTGATGGAACGGCAGGCCCTGCGCCGGGTCGACCTCGGCGACCTGACCGAGGAGCAGATCGAGCGGATCGGGGCCACGTTGATGGCCCTGGAGCAGCAGATGGCTCAGCTCCGTGAGTATTTCGGGCTGTCGCCCGAGGACCTCAACCTCGACCTGGGCCCCCTCGGTCCGCTGCTGCCGACGGACTGACCACGCGCGCTCGCGACGGTCGGGAGGGGCTGTCACTGGCAGCGATATACCTGAGAGTCATATTTATGCCTCTCAGGTATATCGCTCGTGGTGTCCACTGACCGGGCCGGCGCTCCCGCCGGTGCCAGTCCGGCCAGCCGGACCCGTGCGGCCGCGCCGGCTGGACCCGTGCCGGCCCGCTTCCGGCTGGGCGCCGTCAGCCGCTCCGCTGCTCCGCGTAGGCGGCGAGCCAGGCGACCTGGGTGGGTTCGAGGGAGGGGCGGACGCGCCGACGGGCGGCTTCGACGTTGGCGGCGGTGACCGTGGCGGCCGTGAGGGACTCCCGCATCGCGGCCAGCGCGGCCTCGCGGACCAGGGCGGCGCAGTCGGCCGCCGAGAAGCCGGCCAGTTCCTCGCCGAGGGTGGCCAGGTCCACGTCGGCGGCGAGCGGCACGTTCCGGGACGCCGCGCGGAGGATCTCCGCCCGGGCCGGGCCGTCCGGCGGCGGCACGTAGACCAGCCGTTCCAGCCGGCCGGGACGGAGCAGCGCCGGGTCGACCAGGTCCGGCCGGTTGGTCGCGCCGACCACCACCACGTTGCGCAGCGCCTCCACCCCGTCCAACTCGGTGAGCAGGGCGGCGACCACCCGGTCCGTCGTACCGCCGTCGGTGGCCTGACCGCGCACCGGGGCGAGGGCGTCCACCTCGTCCAGGAAGATCAGGGTCGGCGCGGCCTCGCGGGCCCGGCGGAACAGCTCGCGGACCGCGCGCTCGCTCTCGCCCACCCACTTGGAGAGCAGCTCCGCGCCCTTCACCGACAGCACGTTGGCCCGCCCCGACCCGGCCAGCGCGGTGACCAGGTAGGTCTTGCCGCAGCCGGGCGGCCCGTAGAGCAGCACCCCGCGCGGCGGCGTCACGCCCAGCCGGGCGAAGGTGTCCGGGTAGGTCAGCGGCCAGAGCACCGACTCGGTCAGCGTCTCCTTCACCGCGACCAGGTCACCGACGTCGTCCAGGGTCACCGAGGCGAGCTCCAGGGTGGACGCCGCCATCGTGGTCGGCCGGACCACCTCCAGCGCAGCGGCGAAGTCGCCCATCGCCACGGTCGGTGTCTCGGCCGCCTTCTGTCGCAGCGCCGCGCGCACCCCGGCCTCGCGGACCAGCGCCGCCAGGTCCGCGGCGACGAACCCCGGCGTCCGCCCGGCCACCTCGTCCAGCCGGACGTCCTCGGCGAGCGGTACCTGTCGGGTGAGCACGGTGAGCTGCTCCCGGCGCAACGCCTGGTCCGGCAGGGGGACGGTGATCCGCAGCGAGAGCAGGTCCGGCGCGCGCAGCGCCGGATCCACCGCCTCCGGCCGGCCGGTGGTGCAGACCACGGCCACCCCGGCCCGGACGGTCTCGGCGAGCAGTTGCCGGAACACCGTCGCCACCGGGCCGGGCTCGTCGGCCGGCGCCAGCGCCTCCACGTCGGTGACCAGCAGGACGGCCGGGCCGTGGTCACGTACGGCGGTGGCGGCCTCCCGGAGCCGGCGGGCCGCCGCGTCGTTGGTCAGCGCCGCCACCTCCGGCGCCCACAGCGGGCAGACCCGGGCCCGGACCCGGGCGGCGACCGCGCAGACCAGCGCCGACTTGCCCGAGCCGGCCGGCCCGCTCAGCAGGACGCCGAGCGAAACCGTGGTGCCCAACCGGCCCAGTACCTCCCGGTGGTGGAAGCCCAGGTCGAGCAGTTCGGTCAGCTCCTCGGCCTGCGCCCGCAGGCCGGGCAGCTCGTCGACGCTCGGCGCGTCCTCCGACCCGACCAGGGCCGGCCCGCCGGTTCCGGCCGGTGCGGTCGGCGTACCGTGCGCGGCCCCGCCGGGCGCCCGTGACGTCGGCAGCGGTTTCCCACCGGACGCGCCGCCCCACCCGCTCCCGGCGGGCGCCGGGCCGCCGGCGGTGGCCGTGGTGTCGGTGAGCCGGCCGGCCGGGTCCTGGCCGAGCGGTCCGGAGCCGCGGGTCGTCGGCCCGTGCTCCCACCCGACGACGGTGTCCATGGTGACCAGCGGGCCGCCGGCCGGCTCGACGGCGGACACGGTGAGCAGGGTGCTGGTCCAGGCGTACCCGACGGTGTTCGCCAGGCTGCGCCGGGCCGCCTCGACCAGGCCGCGCACCGCCGCGTCGGGAAGCACGTCCTGCGGCAGCAGCGAGACGTCGTCCCCGGCGGTCACCACCTTGCCGAGCAGGGCGAGGCGCAGCATCTCCGGGGACACTGCGGCGACGATCTCCACCGGGCCGGTGAGCGTGACCCGGCGAGCGGGGGTCACCGGCAGTCGGCTCACCGTCACCTGGCCGCCGTCGCGGACGCCCAGATTGCCCAGCAGCAGGTCGTCGGCGTACAGCAGGGCGGTGCTGGCGGTCGGCTCGGCCGGCGCGGCGATGCCGGCGGTGACCCGGCGACCGGCCAGCCGCACCGGGTCGCCGGGGTGCAGTGCCAGCGCGGTCAGCACCTCGGGGTGCAGGCGGACGACGCCGCGGCGGGCGTCCAGCGCCGCCGGCCGCAGGCTCGCGGTCAGGGTCAGGTCGGGTTCCGCCACCCGCCCGACAGTAGCCGCCGGCACCACCTCGTGCCGGGCGGTGGGCGCTCAGGGCAGCGGCCCGGTGTCCTCCAGCAGCGACGGATCGCGCCGGATCATCTCGGCCAGCCGGGCCGCCGGGTCCGCGCTCAGGCCGTCCTGCCCGGACGCCGGCACCGTCTTCACCGACATCGGCCACACCGGTGGCCGGGCGACCGCCGCCTCCTCGCCGACCGTCACGTCCGCCCCGGCCCAGGAGACCCGCAGCGGGTACGCCTGGCCGTCGTGCTCCACCCGCAGGGTGACCGCCAGCCCCGGATGTTCGGCGACCACCCGGCGGACCGCCTCGGCCACCTCCTCCACCGGGTCCCGGTCGGCCGGGCGGCTCCCGCCCCGTAACCGGTACGCGCCGTGCCCCTCCCGTGGTGGATCGGCGGGTCGGGGCTCCTCCCCACCGGCCTCCTCGCCCGGCCCGCCCGCGCGGCGCCGCAGCGCCTCCTCGCGGCGGGCCAGCCGGGCCAGGGTCTCGTCCAGATCACCTCTCATCACGTCCACCCCTTTCCCTGAAACGGGTCGAACCGACGGTCGATTCAGGCTCCCCTCTCCCGGGTCGCCCGGTCCAGCGCGCGATCCAGGACGACCAGCAGGGCGTCCCGTACCGAGAGCCGGTCCCGGGCGTCGAACTGCACCAGCGGCACCTGGTCGCCGAGCGCCAGCGCCCACCGGACCGAGGCCAGGTCGTGCGCGAGCCGCCCGTCGAAGGCGTTCACCCCGACCACGAAGGGCAGCCCGGCCCGCTCGAAGAAGTCGACCGCCGGATAGCAGTCGTCCAGCCGGGCGCTGTCCACCACCACCAGCGCGCCGAGCGCGCCCCGGGCCAGGTCGTCCCACATGAAACCGAACCGCGCCTGCCCCGGGGTGCCGAAGAGGTAGAGCTTGAGGCTCCGGTCGATGGTCACGCAGCCGAAGTCCATCGCCACCGTGGTGGTGGTCTTCGTCGACCGTACTCCCGGATCGTCGACGCCGATGCCGGCGCTGGTCATCTCCGCCTCGGTGGTCAGCGGAGCGATCTCGGAGATCGCGCCCACGGTGGTGGTCTTGCCGACGCCGAACCCGCCGGCGACCAGGATCTTCACCGGGATCGGCGGCTTGCTGGCCGGTACGCCAACGGTCGCCGGGGCGGGCGCCACCGGCGGCCGGTACGGCGGCGGGGCGGGCTGTGGGACGGTCCGTCCGGCGGCCGCGCCGGGACTGGCCGGCCCGCCGTACCGGGCGGCGGCGCTGTTGCCGGCGAGCCCGCCGGCCGCGGCGGCGGGCCATTCAGGAGATCGCACGGAGTCCATCAATCACTCGCAGGATGAGGTCGGGGTGAAGGGCTTCGGCGCCGCCGCCCACGTGCACGTCGAGGTGGCCGGCGGCGCGCAGGTCGCCGACCAGCACCCGGGTCACGCCGAAGTGCATCCGCGTCTGGGCGGAGATCTCCGCGACGGAGATCGGGTCGGCGCAGAGCGCCACGATGGCCTGGAGCTCCGGCGGGAGTCGGGACGACACCGCCCACGACCCGCTCTCCGGGCGGGCGGTCACCTGGGTCTCCAGCCCGATCGCCGGGTCGGCGCCGGCGACCCGCCCGGAGGTCAGCACGAACGGGCGCGGGCCCGGTGGCCCGCCGGCGTCCCCCTCGGCCTTCTCGGCGGGGTACGCCGGGACCGGGGGCGCCGGCTCGCCGCTCGGGGAGGGCGACCGCAGGTAGGGCCGGATCCGGACATCCGGTTCCGGGTCCGGTTCCTCGCCGGTCACCTCCGGGGTCATTGCTGTACGGCGTTCTTCAGCTCGGCGATGAGCCGCGGGCTCAGCGCGCCGCCGGCCCGGCCGGCGAAGAGGGTCATCTCGTACGCGACGGTGCCGAGGTTCGCCGACCGGTCGGCGACCACGCCGAGCACCGAGCCGCTGCTGATCGCGCTGATCAGCAGGTACCCCTCGGCCATGTCGACGATCACCCGGTTCAGGCCGCCGAGGGCGTACCAGCTGGCCGCGCCCCCGGCCAGGCTGGTCATTCCGGAGACGACGGCGGCGAGCCGCTCGGCGTTGGACCGGTCCTTGATGGAGGACATCGCCATCAGCAGCCCGTCCGAGGAGACCGCGATCGCCTCCATCACCCCGGCGGTGCTGGAGGTGAACGAGTCGAGCAGCCAGTTGAAGGTGCGGGCCTCCGGGCTGAGTTCCCCGGTGCTCTGGTTGTCGACGTTGTCGTGCAGGAAAGGGCTGGTCACCGTGATGATCCCTCTTCGTAGCGGTGGTGGTCTGGATCGACTTCGCGCAGCGCGCGGGCGACGCCCGCCTCGAACTCGGTGATGAGGCGGCGGACCTCGGTCGGGTCTCCGGGGTGCGGGCTGGTCACCGGCGCCTGGGCCGGCGCCACGGTCAGGTTCGCCCCGGGCACCCGCCGGCTCAGCCGCGGCCGGTCCGGAGTGGGCTCGGTCGGGGGTGCGCTCTGTTCGGCGCGCCGTACCCCGGACTGGAACTCCTCGACCAGGGCCCGGACGGCGGACGGGTCGGCCCGGGTGGCGTCGATCGGCCCGACCGCCGGCCCGGTACGCGGCAGGCTGGCGCCCGGCACCCGCTGCCGGATCAGCGGCCGTCCGCCGGCCGGCGCCGCGGCGGGAGCCGGCCAGTTCGGTGGCGCTGTGGCGGGTGCCGGCCCGGCCGGCGGTGGCGCGGCGGGAGTCAGCGGCGTGGGCGGGTCCGCGGCGACCTGCGGGGCGAAGCCGCTGCCCACGAAGGGTCCGGCGCCGGTCGGGCGAGCGGCGGAGGCGGGCCGGGCGGGCGGCGGGGTGGCGGGCGGCTCGACCTCGGTCCGGCCGGCCGGAGCGGGCACGCCGCCCTCGCCGGCCGGTTCCCCGGCCGCGCCGAAGGCGTTCCACGACTCCGCGGTCTCCAGGCTGTGGGTGGCCCGGCTGAGCAGCGCCGGGTCGAAGCCCAGCTGGTCGTCGAGGGTCACCGGGCCCGGGGCTGCGGTGAGTGCCCGACGAGGCCGGGCCGGCTCGCCGAAGCCCCGCCGGTCCCGCGCCGGTACGGCGGCCCGGGCCACCGTGGCACCGGCCCGGTCGGGCCGGCGGATCACCAGCAGCGCGACGGGGATCTCCAGTCGGGCGGTCACCCCGCCGCCGGCGGTCGGGGCGAGATCCACGGTCCAACCGTGCCGGCGGGCCAGCCGGCCCACCACGAAGAGCCCGAGCACCTCGGTCGGGGCCAGGTCGAGCCGTTCCCGCCGGGTGAGCCGGGCATTTTCCTCGGCGAGCCGGTCCTCGGTCATGCCGATGCCGCGGTCCACCACGGTCAGCCGCGCCCCGCCGTCGGTCAGCTCGCCGCCCACCACCACCCGGGTGTGCGGCGGGGAGAAGGCGGTGGCGTTCTCCATCAGCTCGGCCAGCGCGAGCACCAGGTCGCCGACGATGGCGGGCGCCGCCGACACCCCGGGCGGGACCTGCACGTCGACCCGGGTGTAGTCCTCGATCTCGCCGAGCGCCAACCGGACCACGTCGACGAGCTGCACCGGGGCGACGTGCCCGTCGGCGCCGGCCGCGCCGGAGAGCACCACCAGGCTGCCGGCGTTGCGGCGCAGCCGGCTGGAGATGTGGTCGAGAAGGTACAGGTGCTCCAGCCGACCGGGGTCGGTCTCCTGCCGTTCCAGCCGGTCGATCAGCGCGATCTGCCGGCCCACCAGGTTCTGCGTACGCCGGCCGACGTGGCCGAACATCTGCGCGACGTTGCGCCGGCCGGCGACCTGCCGTTCGACGAGGCGGGCGGCGGTGCTCTGCACCCGTTCGAAGGCGCGGGCCAGGTCGCCGATCTCGTCCCTGGCCCCTACGTCGACCGGGTCGAGCCGGACCGGTTGGCCGGCCTCGGACTCGTCGTCGACCACCCGGACCAGCTCGGCCTCGGCGACCCGGGCGACCCGGTCGGCGGAGCGGGTGAGCCGAGTCAGCGGCCGGGCCACCGTCCGCGCGACGGCCATGCTGAGCAGCACCACGATCAGCAGGATCAGGGCGGCCGCCCCACCCACCAGCCAGGCCGCGGTGAGCGCGTCGCGCTGCTCGGTGCCGGTCTCGGCGATGACGTCCGCGACGATCTTCTTCTCCACGAACTGGCCGAGGGTGATCATCGAGCGGACGGACGGGAAGAGGGCGTCAAGCGGCACCGCGGCGATCGCCGCGATCGGGTCCTTGACGCTGTCGACGAGGAAGGTCGGGCTGGTCCGGGCCGCCACCGCCGCGTCGTCCAACATGGCCAGCTGGTACTGCTCGGCGGTGATCAGACTGCGGAACCGCAGGTTGTCCACCTGAAGCGCGGCCATGCAGGCGATGTAGGCGGCGGCCGCCTTCGGGTCGCTGGTCGCCTTGACCAGCACGATCAGGGTGGCGCAGGCGCCCAGCCCCTCGTCGGCCCGCAGCAGCGCGTCCAGGGCCAGCACCTGCCGCCCGGCCGAGGTCTCGGTGTCCACCCCGAAGGGCAACCGCAGCGCCTCGATCAGCGCCATGTCGACCGGTCCGAAGGCGTGCATGAGCTGGGTCGGCGTCGCCTTCCCGGCCAGCACCGCGGTGCGCAGGTCGGCCAGCTTGCGGACCCCGTCGAGGGCGGCGGCGACCCGGTCGGGGAGGGGTTCGGCCCGCAGGTCGGCGACCCGGTCGTCGACGGCGGTCGACTTCTGGATCAGCTCGGTCCGGGTCACCCGGCCGAGCAGCAGTCCGACGGAGAGCAGCCGTTCCTGCTGGAGGTCCTGGACGAGGCTGCCGATCCGGCTGGCGACCCGGACGGTGTCGGCGGTGTCGCCGGCCCGCTGGGCGGCGGCCACCCGGTCGAGCACCACCGGTACGGCCAGCCCGACCATGCTGAGCAGCGGGATGATCACCAGCAGGGCGAGCTTGCCCCGGATCCGGAGCCTACCGAGCAGCATCGAAGGGCCCCCACCGCTCAGGTTCACCGGGTCGGCCCGGCCCGACCGGTTGGAGCGGACGCGGCGCGGCCGGCGGCTGCCACGCCGGCGGCGGCGCGCCGGAGTCCTTCCGCGCCCGTCGCTCGTCGACGGCGTGCCGGCGGGCCCGGCGGCGCGCCGCGAGCAGCACCCCGGCCAGGACGACGACCAGCAGCACACCGAGCGCGGCGGCGGTGACCGCCACCCAGCGGTCCCGGTCGAGCCCGTCGACCCGCTCGCTCAGCAGCGCGTCCAGCTGGTCGAGGATGACCGGTTGCAGCTGCTTGGCGGCGGACTGCGCGTTGAGCCGGGCGGCGGCCACCTGGCCCGGGTCGGTGCCGGAGCTTCCGGTCGGCGCGGAGAGCGCCGCGAGCGCCTCGACGGCCCGCTGGTAGGTGTCCAGCGGAGTGAGGACGTTGGCGCCCAGTTCGGTGCTCTCCGAGTTGTCCACCGCGGCCCGCAGGTCGGCGCCCAGTTCGGTGGCCGGTCCGAGCGCGCCGACCCGGAGGGCGGCCAGTTCGGCGATCGCCCGCGGTCGCTCGGCGGCCGGGCGCTGGGCGGTCAGCGCGGTGAGGTCGGCGAGGCGGCCGGCGGCCACGATCGCCTGGGGCAGGTCCGCGCCGATGCCCTCCTGGAGGTAGAAGGAGTCGGGCTGCGGGTCACGGATCAGGCCGGAGCTCTCCCGGACCTTGCGGTACAGGGCCAGCAGCAGGTCGGTGACCTCCCCGTACGCGACGAAGGCGGCCTGCGGGTCGGTGATCCCCCGGTCGGGCAGGGCCTCCAGTTTGGCGCGCAGCCCGGACCACCGATCGTGGCTGCGCAGCTCGTCCCCCACCGCGCTGTCGACGGTGGTGGCCTGCTCGACGGCGGCGGTGAGCGCGTCACGGGAGACGGGTCGGCCGCTGACGGCCGCGGACTGGGCGTCCACCAGGGCGTCGGTGACCGGACCGAGGGCCCGCAGATACTGCACGCCGAGCCGTTCCCGGGTCGCCAGGTCGCGGTCGTCCCCGGTCGACCGGTGCGTCTGGGCGAAGAGCAGCCCCACGGGCGCGAGCAGGGCCGCGACGAGCAGCAGGGGCAGGACACGACCCGGTACGGCGGGCCGGCGACGGACCCGCGGCGCGGGGACGGTCATGGTCTGTCTCCTCCGGCGACGGCGGGGGACTTCCTGGTGGTGGCGGGGTCGCCGATGGGGTCCCGTGCACCGGACCGGAAAACTAGTCGAAGCTCGCGGGGGTGTGACGGCCATCGCTGAGTCAGCTTCGCGTCACTTCCAGCGATGTCACGTCTTGTTGACCTTGTCGCCACAGAGTGTTCCGCGAGCCGTGCGGCATGGGACGATCAGCAGGGGTTTATCCGTCTACACGTCAATGCACGGGATCCGAATTCATCTCGCTGGGATGTTGTGGACGTTGCGCGGTCGATCGAACTCACGCGCCGATCAGGGCAACCGGACGGACGTACGGCGGATCTCAGCCAATGCTCAGGGTCCCCGCCGTACCGTGTGCCGCATGAGATCACCGCTGTCGGCCGCGCGGGTCCGGCGTGCCCTGGCCACCCGCCGACGCCGGGTGGTCGCCGCGTCCGTGGCGGTCGTCCTGGTGGCGGCCGCCGCGCTCTGGGCGGCCCGGCCGCAGCCGGCCGACTTTCGCGCCGAGCCGGCGATGGTCACCGTCCGTTCCGGACCGGCCGGCGACCAGCCGGTCGACCTGGACACCACGCTCTATCTGCCGGCGGACGCCTCGGCCGGGCGCAAGGTCCCGGCGGTCCTGCTGGCGCACGGCTTCGGCGGCACCAAGGAGTCGGTCCGCCCGGACGCCGAGGACCTGGTCCGCCGCGGGTACGCCGTGCTCACCTGGACCGCCCGGGGCTTCGGCCGCAGCGGCGGCGAGATCCACCTGGACAGTCCCGACTACGAGGTGCGGGACGCCGCTCGCCTGCTGGACCGGCTCGCCGCCCGCCCGGAGATCCGTACCGACGCCGCCGGTGACCCCCGGGTCGGCGTGGTCGGCGGCTCGTACGGCGGCGGCCTGGCCCTGCTGCTGGCCGCCCAGGACCCGCGGGTCGACGCGATCGTCCCCATGATCACCTGGAACGACCTGTCCCGCGCCTTCCTGCCGGAGAGCACCGGCAGGGCGCCCACCGAGGGCGTGTTCAAGAAGGGCTGGGCCGGCATCTTCTTCGGTGGCGGCGGCAGCGCCGGCTCGGGGCCGGCCGGCATCTCCGGCACCACGGCCGCGCAGCCGCAGGGCGCCCCGGCGTCGGCCGGCGCGCCCAGCCCGCGGCCCGGTGCCGGCCCCGGCACCGGATCCGGGCGCGCCCCGGCCGGTGCCGCCGACCCGTCCTGCGGCCGGTTCGCCGCCGACGTCTGCGCCGCGTACCTGCGGATCGCCACCACCGGCCGGGCCGACCAGGCGGCGGTGGACCTGCTGCGGCGCTCCTCGCCCGCCGGCGTGCTGGACCGGATCAAGGCGCCCACCCTGCTGGTGCAGGGGGAGGCGGACACCCTCTTCCCGCTGGCCGAGGCGGACGCCAACGCGCGGGGGATCGCCGCCGCCGGCACCCCCGTCCGGGTCGCCTGGTTCACCGGCGGCCACGACGGCGGCGCCGGACCGACCAGCGACTCCGACCGGGTGAAGTTCCTGACCGCGCAGTGGCTCGACCACTATGTCAAGGGCGATGGCGCGGCCCCCGGCGACGGCTTCACCTTCTCCCGGATCGCCGGCTTCGACGCGCTCGACCGGGGCCTGGTGGCCACCGGCTACCGCACCGCCGACTACCCCGGGGTCACCGGCGACGCCCGCCGCGAGGTCCAGGTCACCGGCCCGACCCAGCAGATCGCCAACCCGCCCAACGGCAACCCGGCGGCCATCTCCGCGGTGCCGTTCGCCGGGGCGCTCGGCTCGCTGCTGAACGGGGTGGCCGGCGACATCCCCGGCCAGCACGTTCGGTTCGAGTCCGCGCCACTCGACGAGGCGGTGGACGTGGTCGGCGCGCCGACGGTCCGGATCCGGGCCGCGTCGCCCACGGGCGAGGCGGTGCTCTTCGTCAAGCTCTACGACGTCGACCCGGCCGGTGCGGCGACACTGCCCGACGGCCTGGTCGCCCCGGTCCGTCTCACCGGCCTGCCGAAGACCATCGACGCCGCCCAGCCGGTCCCGGTCACCCTGCCGGCGATCGTCCGCCGGATCGAGGCCGGGCACCGGCTGCGGATCGTGGTGGCGACCTCCGACCAGGCGTACGCCACGCCGCCGGAGCCGACCGTCTACACGGTCGCCCCGGGCGGCGGCCCGGTGACCCTGCCGACCGTGGACGGCGAGCCGATCCCCACCACCGCCACGGTCTGGCGTTGGGTGCTGGCCGGGCTGCTCGCCGCGATCGCGGTCGGGCTCGTCGTGGTCGTCCTGGTCGCCCGCCGCCGGCACCGCCGCCAGGACAGCTCCGTCCACCCGGAGTACGCGGGCATCCCGCTCGCCGTCCGCCAGCTCCGCAAGGAGTACGCGGACGGCTTCGTCGCGGTCTCCAACGTGGACTTCGAGGTGCACCCCGGCCAGGTGGTCGGCCTGCTCGGCCCGAACGGTGCCGGCAAGACCACCACCCTGCGGGTGCTGATGGGGCTGACCCAGCCCACCGCCGGGGAGATCTACGTCTTCGGGCACCGGCTGGTGCCCGGCTCGCCGGTGCTCTCCCGGATCGGCGCGCTGGTGGAGGGGCCGGGCTTCCTGCCGCACCTGTCCGGGCTGGAGAACCTAAAGGCGTACTGGCGGGCGACCGGGCGGCCGTGGGCGGACGCGCACTTCGACGAGGCGCTGGAGATCGCCGGCCTCGGTTCGTCGGTGCACCGCCGGACGAAGAACTACAGCCACGGCATGCGGCAGCGCCTGGCGATCGCGCAGGCCATGCTCGGCCTGCCCGAGCTGCTGGTGCTGGACGAGCCGACCGACGGCCTGGACCCGCCGCAGATCGCCGAGATGCGCCGGGTGCTCCAGCGGTACGCCACCGACGGCCGGGCGGTGCTGGTCTCCAGCCACCTCCTCGCCGAGGTGGAGCAGACCTGCACCCACGCGGTGGTGGTGAACAAGGGCCGGATCGTGGCGTCCGGGCCGGTCGAGGAGATCGTCGGGGACTCGCCGAGCGTGCTCTTCGAGGTGACCGACCCGGCCGCCGCGCGGACGGTGCTGGACCGGCTGCACGGGGTCCGGGTGCTGCCCGACGGCGACGGCGGGCTGGTGGTGGACACCAACGGCACCGCGCGCAGCGAGGTGGTGGCCGAGCTGGTCCGGGCCGGCATCGGGGTGGACCGGGTGGTGCCCCGGCGCCGCCTGGAGGACGCGTTCCTCGCCCTGGTGGGCGAGAACTCTCGGGGAAGCGGTGACCGGTGATGGCAGGCTCTTCGGTCGGGTCGCGGGACGCGGCCGGTGCGGTCGGCCCGGGCGGGGCGGCGGCGGGCTACCGGCCGTCGGCCACCCTGCCGTTCGCGGCCGAGTTCCGCCGGCAGGCGTCGCGGCGGCGTACCCAGTTGGCGCTCGGGTTCATGGTGCTGCTGCCGCTGATCATCCTGATCGCGTTCCAGTTCGACTCCGGCGGCGACGACGACAACGGGCGCAACGAGTTCGCCAGCCTGGTCGACCTGGCCACCTCGGGCGGGCTCAACTTCACGCTCTTCTCGATCTTCGTGTCGGCGTCGTTCCTGCTGGTCGTGGTGGTGGCCCTGGTCTGCGGGGACACGGTGGCCAGCGAGGCGAGCTGGGGCAGCCTGCGCTACCTGCTGGCGATCCCGGTGCCCCGGGCCCGGCTGCTCACCGTGAAGCTGCTGGTCGCGCTCGCGTACTCCGGTCTGGCCCTGCTGCTGCTCGCCGGCACCGCGCTGCTCGCCGGCACCCTGCGGTACGGCTGGTCGCCGTTGCGCAGCCAGGTCTCCGCCGAGCTGGCGCCCGGCGAGGGGCTGCTGCGGCTGCTGGCCGTGCTCGGCTACCTGGCGATCGTCCTGCTGGTGGTGGCCGGGCTGGCCTTCCTGCTCTCGGTGACCACCGACGCCGCGCTCGGCGCGGTCGGCGGCGCGGTGCTGCTCTGGATCCTCTCCAGCATCCTGGACCAGATCACCGCGCTCGGCGGCCTGCGCGCCTTCCTGCCGACCCACTACAGCAGCGCCTGGTTGGGACTGCTCTCCACGCCGGTGCAGACCGACGACGTGGTGCGCGGCACGATCTCGGCGGTCGGCTACGCGACGCTCTTCTGGGGGCTGGCCTTCTGGCGCTTCACCCGCAAGGACGTCACGAGCTGACGACGGTCCCGCTTGATCCACTCCAGGTTCGGCGGGGCGGGGTGTCCCGGTCGGTCCGACACCCCGACCTGCCGCACTCCGCGTGGATCAGCGGGTCGGGGCGCGAGGGTCAGGAGCGGGCGGGGGCGGTGAGGACCGCGTCGAGCAGACCGGGGTAGAGGCGGTCGAGTTCCTCGCGGCGCAGCCGGACGTACCGGCTGGTGCCGGCGACCCGGGTCCGGGTCAGGCCGGCCTCGCGGAGCACCTTGAAGTGGTGGCTCCGGGTGGCCTTGGCGATGCCGAGCTCGATGGTGCCGCAGACGTGCTCGCCGCCGTCGGCCAGGGTCCGCACGATCTTCAGCCGTACGTCGTCGGCCAGCGCCGCGAGCACGGCGGTGACCGGTACGTCGCGCAGTTCGGGTTCGTGCAGCTCCATGTGACCAGTGTAACCGTTGTTCGACAGTCGTCGAACAAGCTCCTAGAGTCAGTGCCGTTGGTTCGACGATACTCGAACATTGGAGCTGTGATGCGTTCTCGTCACGCCACCTTTCCGCTCTTCGCGGTGCTCAGCTGGGGCGTCATGTTCCCCGTGCTGGCCAGCGCGCTGACCCGGGTCGACGCGCTGAACCTCACCACCGCCCGGTACGGGCTCGCCGCCGCCGTGCTGCTCGCCCTGCTGCTGGTCCGGGAGGGCGGCGGCGCCCTGCGGGCCGGTGGGCGGGCGGTCGAGCTGGTCGTGCTCGGCGTGCTCGGCTTCGCCGGGTTCAACGTGCTGACCAACCTGGCGCTCGGGCATGCCGCCCCGCAGCAGATCGCCCTCTTCGTCGCCACCACCCCGCTGGTCACCCAGCTGGTCCGCTGGGCGCGGGACGGCGTACGCCCCCGGCCGGTGCTGCTCGGCTTCTCGCTGCTCGCCCTCGTCGGCGTCGGCCTGGTGATCACCCGGGGCCGGCTCGACGGGCTGGGCCAGTTCGGCGTCGGCGGGCTGCTGATGATCGGTGCGGTGCTCGGCTGGGCGGTCTACACCCACGGCGCGAGCCGGTTCACCGACTGGTCACCGCTGCGCTACACCACCCTGACGGCGGTGGCCGGCACGGCGGCCATGCTGGCCGCCAGCCTCACCGCCGACCTCGCCGGCTGGCAGCACCTGCCGGCCGCCGCCGACCTCGGTGCGGTCGCCCCGCAGCTCGCGTACGCCGTGATCGTCGCCGCCGTCCTCGCGGTGCTCGCCTGGAACACCGGGGTGCAGCGGCTCGGCGCGGCCGACGCCGCCCTCTTCATGAACCTGGTCCCGGTGACCACCTTCGTGGTGCAGACCGTGCGCGGCTACCGGCCCGGTGCGGTGGAGCTGGCCGGCGCGGCCCTGACCATCGCCGCCCTGGTCGCCGCCAACCTGCTCACCCGCGCACGGCCCGCCCCCGGCGGCGCGGCGGCCCGCACCGGTGCGCCCGCCGCCACCCCCGTGCCGTTCGCCGTCACCGACCGACCGGCGGTCACCGACCCGATCGCCGTGGTCGCGCGCTGAGCTGAGCACTTGGGGTGGGGGGTGGGGGTTCATAGCGTGGGAAGTGGGGGCGGTGGGGGCGGCGGGATTGCTTAGACTTGGCGGCACAACTGAATACCTCATCCAGAGGGGCTGAGGGATACGGCCCGACGACGCCCCGGCAACCACCCGCGCGCTCGATGACGAGCGAGGAGCGGGCAGGTGCCAATTCCGTCCCCGCCGCAGGGTGCGATGCGGGGAAAGATGAGAGGAACTCCTCGACATGACGTCGACGCTTCCCGCCGCCACCGGCATCGACACCACCCTCAGCCCGGCCCGCGCCCTGGTCTGCCGCGCCTGCCTCGCGCGCTACCCGCTCGCGGCGCAGCACGCCTGCTACGAGTGTTTCGGCCCGCTGGAGGTCGACTACGACGCCGCCGCGCTCGCCACCGTCACCCGGGAGCAGATCGAGGCCGGCCCGAAGAACCTCTGGCGGTACGCCGCGCTCCTCCCCGCCGGCCAGGATCCGGCCACCCGGGTGACCGTGGACCCCGGGCTCACCCCGCTGGTCGCCGCCCCGCACCTCGCCGCCGAGCTGGGCATCACCGCCCCGCTCTGGGTCAAGGACGACAGCGCCAACCCGACCCACTCGTTCAAGGACCGGGTGGTGTCGGTGGCGCTGACCGCGGCCCGGGCGCTCGGCTTCACCCGGTACGCCTGCGCCTCCACCGGCAACCTGGCCAACTCGGTCGCCGCGCACGCCGCCCGGGCCGGGGCGCCGTCGGTGGTCTTCATCCCCAGCGACCTGGAGCAGGGCAAGGTGGTGACCACGGCCGTCTACGGCGGCGAGCTGGTCGCCATCGACGGCTCGTACGACGATGTGAACCGGCTCTGCGGCGAGCTGGTGGAGACCGACGAGTTCGAGGACACCGCGTTCGTCAACGTGAACGTCCGGCCGTACTACGCCGAGGGCTCCAAGACCCTGGGGTACGAGGTGGCCGAGCAGCTCGGCTGGCGGATCCCGGCGCAGGTGGTCATCCCGATGGCCTCCGGCGAGCTGCTCACCAAGATCGACAAGGCGTTCTCGGAGCTGGTGGAGATCGGCCTGGTCGAGGCGCCGGCCGGCGGCTGGAAGGTCTTCGGCGCCCAGTCGGCCGGCTGCAACCCGATCGCCACCGCGCTGCACGCCGACCGCGACACCATCACCCCGGTCAAGCCGACCGGCATCGCCAAGTCGCTCAACATCGGTGACCCGGCCGCCGGCCTGTACGCCCTCGAAGCCGTCCGTCGTACCGGCGGCTGGATGGAGTACGCCGACGACGACGAGATCCGCGCCGGCATCCGGCTGCTCGCTCGGACCACCGGCGTGTTCGCCGAGACGGCGGGTGGGGTGACCGTGGCGGTGCTGCGCAAGCTGGTCGAGTCCGGCCGGCTGGACCCGGCGGCGGAGACCGTCGTCTTCAACACCGGCGAGGGCCTGAAGACGATCGACGCCGTCGCCGGCGAGGTCGGCCCCACCCACCGGATCAAGCCTTCCCTGCGCGCCGCCCGCGACGCCGGCCTCCTCGGCTGACCGACCCGCGCCCTCCGCCGGGCCCGCCCCGCTCCCACGTCGCCGAACCGGGCGCGGGCAGGGCCGGTCGGGGGACGGCGGATCGCCCGGACGGGGGATCGGGCGGATCCGTGGGGTAACTGGCTTTTCGCTGTGAGTACGGAAAACCCGCCGCTAAGGACTTGACGACAGGTTTCGGACGGCGCAAGATGCTCCGTGCGGGAGGGCGTTTCGCCGGAGACTTTCCAAGTTCTTACGACCCAGCGCCGAAGGCGTTGTGCGATCGTCCCTCCCGACCAACGTCGCCTTTGGGGCCAGCGAAATTCGCTGGCCCCGATCGCGTTCCGGGCGCACCCTCGTCGACATGGGCATCACGATCGCGCCGTTCGACGCCGCCGACCCGGCCGCGATCGACGAGGCGTACCGGATCGGCGCGGCGGCCAACGAGGCCGATCTCCCCGACTTTCCGCCGTTCTGCCGGCAGCGCTTCCACGCCGCGGTCGGGCACCCGATGCCGGGCAACTCGCCGCGCTGGGCGCTGGCCCGGCTGGACGGCGTGCCGGCCGGCTACCTGGGGCTGGACCTGCCGCAGCTCGACAACACCGACAACGCCACCGTCGACCTGGTCGTGCACCCGGCGTACCGGCGGCGCGGCGTCGGCCGGGCGCTGCACGAGCACTGCCTGCGGCTGCTCGGTGAGCACGGCCGCAAGCGGGTGATGGGGATGGCGGTCTCGGCGCTGCCCGGGGGGATCGCCCGGCCGGACGTGGGCGGCGCCTTCGCCGCCGCGATGGGCGCCCGCCCGGTGCTCGCGGAGGTGCGCCGCCGGCTGGCGACCGACGGGGTCGACCACGTCGCGCTCGACACGCTGACCGCCGACGCCCGGGCGCACGCCACCGGCTACCGCTTCGTCCGCTGGCAGGGCGACACCCCGGAGGAGTACGCCGCCGACGTGGCCTACCTCGACGGCCGGCTGATGACCGACGCGCCCCTCGGCGACCTGGAGTGGGAGCCGGAGCGGGTCGACGTCGCGCGGCTGCGGGGCACCGAACGGGCGTTGGACGCCCGGGGCCGCTGCCGCTACCACCACGCGGCCGTGCACGAGGCGACCGGCCGGGTGGTCGCCTGGACCCTGATCGACCGCGGTCCGAGCGCCGACTGGCACGCCTTCCAGCAGATCACCATCGTCGATCCGGCGCACCGGGGGCACCGGCTCGGCCTGTTCACCAAGGCGGCGAACCTGCGCTGGGTGCTGCACCACGAGCCGGCGCTGCGGGCGATCGACACCTGGAACGCCGCCGAGAACCGGCACATGATCACGATCAACGAGCAGCTCGGCTTCCGCCCGGTGGATGCCTGGACGGACTGGCAGCTCACCCTCTGACCGCGCCGGGTCCGGCGGCGTCGAGCCGCCGGGCCAGCTCGGCACCGCCCGGTGGAAGTCCTCGTCCCCGCTGAACCGGTGCCCGTGCCGGGGCGATTGAGTGGCAGCTGACGATCAACCTTGTGACAAGCCCCTACTGATCGCGGCGGCTCCTGTTGCATGATGGCGGGCATGACGGAGACCCCGCACCCCCTGTACGACAGGCACGCCGACACCCTCAACCGCGCGCTGACCGCGATCACGGAGCGGGGATACTGGTCGGCCTATCCCGAGTCACCCAGCCCCCGGCTGTACGGCGAGACCGCCGCCGCCGACGGTAAGGCCGCCTTCGAGGCGTACCTGAACGGCGACTTCCCCCTGGACCAGCCCGGTGACGGCGAGACCGTGGCCACCGAGGCCAGCCCGTTCGGGCTGGCGCTGAACGTGCGCTACCCGCACGCCGGGGCCGACCAGCTGGTGACCGCCGCCTCCGCCGCCCTGCCGGCCTGGCGCGACGCCGGCCCGCAGACCCGGGCGGGGGTCTGCCTGGAGATCCTGGACCGGCTGCACAAGCACATCTTCGAGCTGGCCAACGCGGTGCAGTTCACCAGCGGGCAGGCCTTCGTGATGGCCTTCCAGGCCGGTGGCGCGCACGCGCTGGACCGCGCGCTGGAGGCCGTGGCCTACGCGTACGCGGAGATGACCCGGCACCCGGGGACGGCCGGCTGGGAGAAGGCCGCCGGCAAGGGCGACCCGCTGCGGATGACCAAGACCTTCCACGTGGTGCCGCGCGGCGTGGCGCTGGTGATCGGCTGCAACACCTTCCCGACCTGGAACTCGTACCCGGGGCTGTTCGCCTCGCTGGTCACCGGCAACCCGGTGGTGGTCAAGCCGCACCCGCGGGCCGTGCTGCCCCTGGCGATCACGGTGAAGTACGCCCGTGAGGTTCTCGCCGAGGCCGGCTTCGACCCGAACCTGGTGCTGCTCGCCCCCGAGGCCCCCGGCGAGAAGCTCGCCTCCACCCTGGCCCTGCACCCGGCCGTGCGGATCGTCGACTTCACCGGTTCCACCGAGTACGGCGACTGGCTGGAGGCGAACGCCCGGCAGGCCGCCGTCTACAGCGAGAAGGCCGGCCTGAACACGGTGGTGATCGACTCCACCGACGACTTCGCCGGCCTGTGCCGCAACCTGGGCTTCACGCTGACCCTGTACAGCGGCCAGATGTGCACCACCTCGCAGAACCTGCTGATCCCCCGCGACGGCATCGAGACCGACCAGGGGCACAAGAGCTTCGACGAGGTGGCCGCCGGGATCGCGGGCGCGGTCGGCAAGCTCACCGCCGACCCGGCCCGGGGCGTCGAGCTGACCGGCGCGATCGTCAACGACGGCGTGCTGGAGCGCCTCGACGAGGTCACCAAGGTGGGTGAGCCGGTGCTGGAGTCGCGGACCGTCGAGCACCCGGCGTTCCCCGGCGCGGTGGTCCGGACGCCGACCATCGTCAAGCTGGCCGCCGACGACACCGCGACCTACTCGCGGGAGTGGTTCGGGCCGATCTCGTTCGCCATCGCGACCGACTCGACGGCGCACAGCCTGGAGATCCTGCGCACCACGGTGGGGGAGAAGGGCGCGCTGACCGCCGGCGTCTACTCCACCGACGAGGCGGTGCTGGACGCGGCCGAGGCGGCGGCGATCGACGCCGGCGTGCACCTGTCCTGCAACCTGACCGGCGGCGTCTTCGTCAACCAGTCCGCGGCGTTCTCCGACTTCCACGGCAGCGGCGCCAACCCGGCCGCCAACTCCGCGCTGACCGACGGCGCGTACGTGGCGAACCGGTTCCGGATCGTGCAGAGCCGCCGGCACGCCTGACCGGGCGGGACGGGCCCCTGCCCGACGGGAGGGGCCCGTCCGCTCAGGCCGGGCGGCGCATCTGGAGTTCGCGCAGGGTCGGGATCTTCGGGTGCGGCACCCGGACCCCCGTGTCCACGAAGCCCAGCTTCTGGTAGGCCCGGCAGGCGCGGTCGTTGCCGACCACCACCTCCAGCATCAGCTCCGGCCGGCCGCACGCGCGGGACCAGGCCGCCACCTCGTCGACCAGGTGGGCGAGGAGTCCGCTGCCCCGCCAGGCCGGGGTGAGGTACACGGCGTAGATGACGGTGAGGCCGGGCTCGTCCGGGGCGGCCGTACCGCCGGCGTGGCCGACGAACCGGCCACCGGGGTCGGCGACGAACTGCGCCGTCGCGGTGCCGCGCGACACCGCGGCGATCCGGGCCGCGTAGTCGGCGTGCGGGCGGGCGGCGGCCTCCGCGACGGTCTCCAGGAAGGCCAGCGGCGCGTCGGCCAGCATCTCCAGCCGCAGTGCCCGCATCCGGGCGGCGTCCGGCGGGCGGACCCGGCGGACGGTGGCCCTCCGGGTGGCGGTCGTGGTCGGCGCGGTCGTCATGTGGCATGCATACCGGAGGGACGAACGTCCATGTCGCGCCGGGGCCGATCCCGCCCGGAATGCGCCCGATTTGTGGTCGTGCGCCGCCGTCACGCCTCGTGTAGCGTGCGATTTCGGTCACCGATTCAGCGGCCGTCGCCGATCGCCGGAACGGTGTCGCGGGCGCGGGCGCGGCCCGTGTCCCGGGGGTTGAGGAACGCCGCGCAGAGTGAGGAAGTGCACCGTGGCACAGGGCACCGTGAAGTGGTTCAACGCCGAAAAGGGCTACGGCTTCATCGCCGTCGACGGCGGGCAGGACGTCTTCGTCCACTTCTCCGCGATCGAGATGGACGGCTACAAGGCGCTGGACGACGGCCAGCGGGTCGAGTTCGAGATCGCCCAGGGTCAGAAGGGCCCGCAGGCCGAGCGCGTCCGCGTCGTCGCCTGAGCCGGCGCGGCCCGTCCGGCGGCGTCTCCAGCCCGACCAGGGGCTGCGGTGCGGACGTGCACCGGGGAAGATCATGAGCCGTTCCAGCCATCGCCGCTGAGGAGGGTTCATGTCCGACCAGCCCCCGTCGGGTCCCGTCGATCCGGTCTCCCCGCCGCCACCCGGTGACCGGGGACGGGCCGATCCGACGTCGTTCCCCGTGCCGGTCACCGATCCGAGCGCGGTACCCGGCCAGGGGGCAGCGCCGGCCGTGCCCGCCGCCACCGACCCCGCCGCGCCCGTCGTCCCCGGCCAGCCCGGGGTGCCGTACCCGGCCGGGCAGCCGCAGGAATGGAGCTGGTCCGCCCCGGGCGGCCCCGCCGGCCCGTACGCCACGGCCTACCCCGGTGGGCCGTACGCCTCTGGGGCGTACCCCGGGGCGCCGTATCCCGGGGGTACCTATCCCGCCGCGCCGTATCCCGGCGGGGCGTACCCGGGCTGGTATCCGGCGGGTGCGGGGTGGGATCCGAACGATCCGCTGGTCACGCCCCCGCACGCCGGGATCGGCGGGTGGTTCGCCCGCTGCGCCGGCGCGGTACGCCGCGGCTGGCGCCTGCTGGTGCCGATCATGCTGCTCACCCAGGCGGCGCCGGCCGCGGTGATCTCGGTGCTCTCCCTCGCCCTCGCCCCGTCCGGCGAGGTGGGCACCGCCGCCGACGGCGCCCCCGTCCTGCCCGACGGCTATTTCCGGGACGTGCTGGCCTTCTACGCCGCGGTGCTCGCCGCGAGCCTGATCCTCGGCCCGGTGCAGAGCCTCGGTTGGGCGGCGGGCACCTGGGTGGTCACCCGGCAGGCCGCCGGCGAGCCGGTCGGCCTCGGCGCGGCGTTCCGCTTCGGGCTGCGCCGGGTGCTCGGGCTCTGGGGCTGGACGCTGCTCAGCTCGCTGCTCATCGGGGTGGGGGTCTGCTTCTGCCTGCTGCCCGGGCTCTACCTGGCCTTCGCCTTCGCCCTGGTCGGTCCGGTGTACCTCTTCGAGCGGGAAAACCCGATCGGCCGCTCCTTCCGGATCTTCCACCAGCGCTTCGGCATGGTGCTCGGTCGGGTCGCGCTGGTCGTGGCGGCGCTGCTCGTCGGCGTCCTGGTCGGGTTCGTGGTGGAGGCGGTCGGCCAGTTGCCGTTCGGCACCCACCCGATGGACTCGCCGGGCACGGCGGCCGGCTCGGCCGCGGTGGCGCTGGTGGCCGCCGTCCTGGTCGTCCCGGTCTACCTGGCGCAGCTGGTGGGGCTGCTCGTCACCTACGCCGAGCAGCGCGCCCATGAGGGCCCGGTGAACGCCGCCCGACTGGCGACGGAACTCGGCTGAGCGGCGGCATCCTGCTTGCACTCGGCAAGGGAGAGTGCTAAACAGGTCATTGGCACTCGCATACCGTGAGTGCCAATGGTCGGGGCGGTAGGGCTACGGCCACGCCGGCGTCTCGATGGCGCCGAGGTGGCACATGGCCGGTCGTCGCGGGCTGTCCGGCCCGACCGAGGAGACGTCGTCGTCGCCAGGTGGCGACGTCCCAAGGTGCGTACACCAGGCGGCCCATCCGGGGGACACACTCGGGTGGCCCGTGAGTGTCCAGGAGGACAACGCCGTATGGCCAAGATGATCGCGTTCGACGAAGAGGCGCGCCGCGGCCTCGAGCGGGGCATGAACCAGCTCGCCGACGCCGTGAAGGTGACGCTCGGCCCCAAGGGCCGCAACGTCGTGCTCGAGAAGAAGTGGGGTGCCCCCACCATCACCAACGATGGTGTGAGCATCGCCAAGGAGATCGAGCTCGAGGACCCGTACGAGAAGATCGGCGCCGAGCTGGTCAAGGAGGTCGCCAAGAAGACCGACGACGTCGCCGGTGACGGCACGACGACGGCGACCGTCCTGGCCCAGGCCCTGGTTCGCGAGGGCCTGCGCAACGTGGCCGCCGGCGCCAACCCGATCGCCCTGAAGCGGGGCATCGAGGCCGCCGTGACCAGCGTCTCGGAGGAGCTGCTCAAGCTCGCCAAGGACGTCGAGACCAAGGAGCAGATCGCCTCCACCGCCTCCATCTCCGCCGGTGACAACACCGTCGGCGAGATCATCGCCGAGGCGATGGACAAGGTCGGCAAGGAAGGCGTCATCACCGTCGAGGAGAGCAACACCTTCGGCCTGGAGCTCGAGCTCACCGAGGGCATGCGCTTCGACAAGGGTTACATCTCCGCGTACTTCATGACCGACCCGGAGCGTATGGAGGCCGTCTTCGACGACCCGTACCTCCTGATCGTCAACAGCAAGATCTCGTCGGTGAAGGACCTGCTCCCGATCCTGGAGAAGGTCATGCAGGGCGGCAAGCCGCTGCTGATCATCGCCGAGGACATCGAGGGCGAGGCCCTGGCGACCCTGGTCGTCAACAAGGTCCGGGGCACCTTCAAGTCGGTCGCCGTCAAGGCGCCGGGCTTCGGTGACCGCCGCAAGGCCATGCTCGCCGACATCGCCATCCTCACCGGTGGCCAGGTCATCAGCGAGGAGGTCGGCCTCAAGCTGGACGCCGTCGGCGTCGACATGCTGGGCCGCGCCCGCAAGGTCGTGGTGACCAAGGACGAGACCACCATCGTCGACGGTGCCGGCGACGCCGAGCAGATCCAGGGCCGGGTCAACCAGATCCGGGCCGAGATCGACCGGAGCGACTCCGACTACGACCGGGAGAAGCTGCAGGAGCGCCTGGCCAAGCTGGCCGGCGGTGTTGCGGTGATCAAGGTCGGCGCGGCCACCGAGGTCGAGCTCAAGGAGCGCAAGCACCGCATCGAGGACGCCGTCCGCAACGCGAAGGCCGCCGTCGAGGAGGGCATCGTCCCGGGTGGTGGCGTCGCGCTGGTGCAGGCCGGCAAGACCGCCTTCGACAAGCTGGACCTGGCCGGCGACGAGGCGACCGGCGCGCAGATCGTCAAGATCGCGCTGGACGCCCCGCTGCGGCAGATCGCCGTCAACGCCGGCCTCGAGGGTGGCGTGGTCGTCGAGCACGTCCGCAACCTCGAGCCGGGCCACGGCCTCAACGCCGCCAACGGCGAGTACGTGGACCTGCTGGCCGCGGGCATCATCGACCCGGCCAAGGTGACCCGGTCGGCGCTGCAGAACGCCGCGTCGATCGCGGCGCTCTTCCTCACCACCGAGGCCGTCGTGGCGGACAAGCCGGAGAAGACCCCGGCCGCCCCGGCTGGCCCGGGTGGCGGGGAGATGGACTTCTGAGTCCAGTTCCACCGAACGCCGAAAGGGGGCGGGCCGCGTCTGCGGTCCGCCCCCTTTCCGTCCGTCACGTCGGCAGTGGCCGCTGGTTGCGTCGTTTGTGCGTCCGGTCGTACGGCGGCGAGATCCGGATCGGCTCGTCCACCGGTTGCCGCGTCTCCTCGACGTCCGGTTCGTCGGCGCCAACCATCTCGGCCAGCTGTTCGGCGTCGCCGTAGTCGAGCCGGTCGAACGGCAGTTGCCCGGGAAGCTCGGTGACCGGTGGCCAGCGGCTTGGCTGGTCGTCGGTCCGTTCGTCATCCGTGGTCATGGCTGCCTCCTCTACCGGCAACCGTAGGGGGCGGTCGATGACCGACGCCGGTAAACGGGATTATTGGCGTCTATATCCCTTTCGCCCCATTGGCTATCCGGCCGGGTGCCCGCCAATCTCCTTCCGGTACAGGAAGAACACCCGCTCGATCCGCGCGCCCGCGCTGCCCGAGTAGAACGGCACCGGCCCCACCCAGCCGATCTGCGCCGCGCCGATCCCGGCCGCCGCCTGGTCCCGCAGGCAGCGGCGCAGCAGCACCCCGCCGATGCCGGAACCCTCCGCCGCCGGGGCCGTTCCCATCGGCCCGAACCAGCTCGGCCGCGAAGACCCGTACGCGGCGAAGCCGAGGATCTCGCCGTCCCGCTCGGCGAGGTGCGCCCCGGCGCCCGGCCGCCCGACCGAGCCGGCCAGCTCGCCGTCCCACGTCCCGCCGAAGGTGGCCCGGGCGAACGTGGCCAGCGCCGCCAGGTCCGCCGGCTCGGCGCGGCGCACCGTGACGCCCTCACCGGCCAGCCGGCGTTCGGCGGCCTCCGTCGACCGCAGCGCCGGCGAGCGGTCCGACAGGTCCGCGGTCATGTTCCAGGCCGTCCGGTCCTGCCGGTAGCCGAGCCGCAGTGCCGCGCAGACCGCCGGCGTGTACCGCACGTCGATCCCCGGCCAGGCGTAGTACGGCGGGTTCCCGGCCAGCAGCAGCTCGGCCGCGCCCAGCCCGGCGAGCCGCCGTTCCGCCTCGGTCAGCAGGGCCCGCCCGACCCCCCGGCGGCGTGTCTCGGGCGCCACCGCCACCAGGTCGACGTGCCCGAGCCGGGCGTCCCGCTGGGCCACCGACCCGACCAGCGCCCCGACCAGCTCCGCGCCGCGTACCGCGCCGAGCAGCACCACCGGACGGTCGGCCGCCGCCCGGGTGGTCAGGGCGTCGAGGATGGCCGCCGCTTCGGCGCCGTCCTCCGGTAGGTCCAGCGCCCGCCGGCACAGGTCGACCACCGCGGGCAGGCGGTCCGGGCTCAGCTCGATGATCTCCACGTCCATGGTCGCCGACCCTAGGTCATCCGGCGGCCGGTCGGCACCGCCCGATCGCACCCGGTTCGCTCAGCCGGCGCGAGCGGCGCGCACCGCGGCGTACGCGTCGACCACGCCCGCCCCGACCAGGTCCGCGTCGCCGCCGCAGCGAGGCGCCTCCGGGTCGTCGGGACGTACCCCGGCCGGAGTGGCGGTCTTTCGGAGGATCCGCCCGGTCCGCTCCAGGTCCCCGACCAGCGCCGGGTTCGCCGACCACATCAACGCCACCACCCCCGCCACCTGCGGCGTCGCCATCGAGGTGCCGGCCAGGGTGGCGTACCCGCCGCCCGGGAACGCCGACAGCACGTCCGCGCCGGGCGCGACCAGGTCCGGTTTCGCCGCCCCACCGGTCGCCGGCCCCCGGCTGGAGAAGCGGGTGAGCTGCCGCGCCCGGTCCACCGCGCCCACCGTCAGCACGTCCGGGTACGGCGCCGGCGGATCGGCCACCGAACCGCAGTACGGACCGGTGTTGCCGGCGGCCGCGACCACCAGGATGCCGGCAACGGCGAGCGCGGCCGTGGCCGGCCGGAGCGCCCCGGCGTCGCAGCCCTCGATCGGCGGGCAGCCCCACGAGTTGGTCAGCACGTCCGGCGCCCGGGCCGGCCGCCCGTCGGTGAACGGGTCCCCGCCGAACGGGAAGGGTGCCAGCATGAACTGGAGGCAGTCCAGGTACCGGGCCGGGCTGCCCAGGTTGCGGTCCAGGTTGACGCAGCCCACCCAGCGGGCGTCGGGGGCGACGCCGATCCCCTCCCGGCCCACCGCGCTGCCCGCGGTATGGGTGCCGTGCCCGCCCTGGTCGTTCGGGCTGCGGGTGTGCGCCCACGGGTCGTACCAGGAGTCGTCGCCGCCGCGGAAGCCGGCGGCCAGCGCCGGGTGCCCGCCGTCCACGCCCGAGTCGGAGGCGCCGACCACGACACCCGAGCCGGTCACCCCCAGCTCCGACCAGACCCGGTCGGCGCCGATCAGCGAGATGTTCCAGGCCGGACCGGTCGGCGCGGGCAGCGTGCCACGGGCGGGCGGGGCCACCGCCGGCAGCGGGCGCAGCCGCTGGCTGACCAGCACCCGGGCCACCTCGGGCCGGCCGGAGAGCCAGGCCCGAACGGCCGGTCCGCCGTCCGTCTCGATGGCGTTGACCAGGTAGTACGGCGTCGGGTGCAGGCGCAGCCGGGTCAGCTCGCGGCGCAGTTGCGCCTGGGTCCGGTCGGCCGTGGCCACCAGCCGCCGGTAAACCTCGGCGGCCCGGGCGTCCCGGCCGGCCCGGCCGGGCGCGCCGGCCGGAATGCCGGTCAGGTCGGCCTGTTCGCGGAGCACCACGAGCAGCCGGTCGCCGTGCAGGCCGGGTTGCCCGGGGACCACGTACCCCAGCGCGACCGCGGCGAGCAGGGCCGTGGCGACCACCGCGGCCACCCGCCGGCTCGGCGCGCCGGCGCGGGGGCGGGCCAGCAGCACGCCGTACCCGACGGCGAGCAGCACCGCGACCGCGAACGCGGCGCCGGTCGCCACCGCGACCCAGTACGGCACGTCGCGGGTGGTGGCGAGGAGCGCCGTCAGCTCGTCCGGGTCGGCGAACGCCAGCGGCCCCAGCACGCCGAGCCCGACCAGCCAGCGCGCGGGGACGGGGCCGACGGGCCGGCCGGCGCGGGCGGCTGCCGCGCGCAACGCGGCCAGCGCGAAACCCAGCGGCGGCAGCAGGAACAGGGCGGGCAGTTGCGCGCCGGAGTGCCCGGCCCCGGCCGCGAGCAGCAGCAGGACCACGCCGGCGACCAGCCCACCGACCAGCACCAGGCGGGCCGGCCCGGCGTCGAAGCGGGCCCAGAACGCGGCGTCGAGCAGCACCCCGGCGAGCACCCCGAACGCGGCGGCGGCGAGCTCGGCGAGCAGCGTCTCCAGCGCCCCGCCCAGCGCGCCCAGCACCGCCCAGGGCAGCAGCAGCGCCGCCCCGGCCGCCACCGCGAGCAGGGTCTCCGGCGCAGGCCGTGCGCCGCGCGGTGCCGCGCCGGTCGCCGAGGCGACCCGGCGGGCGCGGAGCCCGCCGAGGACGACCGCCAGCAGCGCGGCGGTGCCGGCCAGCGCGGCCAGGTACGCCTCCTGGTGCACCGGCGGCACCGCCCGCAGCGCGGTCAACGCGCCGAGCACCAGCGCGCCGGCGAGCCAGGCCCGACCGGTCGCCCGGATCGCCGGGGAGCGGGGGAGCAGCGCCAGCGCCAGCGTGGGGGCGCCCACCAGGAGCACGGTGCCGAGGGCGACCAGCGGCCACACCGGCACCGCCCGGTCCAGGCCGGCGACCAGCATCGCCTGGTCGACGGCCCAGCCGACCACCTGCCCGAGCACCGTCACCAGCACGGTCCACCCGCCGACCAGGGCCGCCGCCACCACCGGCCACGGGCCCGGCCGGTCCGGCCCGGTGGCCGGTGGCCGGGCGGGTGGACCGGCGGGCGGCCGGGGACCGATCTCCATGCGGATCACGGTACGGCCCAGGCGCGTGCCGCCGGAGCACCCGGACGGTTACCGTGGACGGGTGCGCGACCCCAATGTGTCCCGATCCGAGGCCGGTCAGCTCTCCGTCACCCGCCGCGCCGACGACCTGCGCCGGCTGCGCGCGGAGCGGTTCGACGTGCTGGTCATCGGCGGCGGGGTGACCGGGGCGGGCGCCGCGCTGGACGCCGCGTCCCGCGGCCTCAAGGTGGCCCTGGTGGAGGCGCGGGACTACGCCGCCGGCACCTCCAGCCGGTCCAGCAAGCTCATCCACGGCGGCCTGCGCTACCTGGAGCAGCTCGAGTTCCACCTGGTCCACGAGGCGCTGACCGAGCGCGGGCTGCTCGCCACCCGGCTCGCGCCGCACCTGGTGCGCCCGGTGCCGTTCCTGGTCCCGCTCCCCGCCGGGCGGGGGCTGCGCGACCTGCCCGGCCGCTTCTTCCGCCGCTCCTACTACGGCGCGGGCGTGGCCACGTACGACGCCTTCGCCGGGATCTTCGGCGGTGGGCGCGGGATGCCGCTGCACCGGCACCTGACCCGCGAGGGCGCCCGGCGGATCTTCCCCAGCCTCCGGGCGGACGCCCTGGCCGGGGCGATCCGCTACTACGACGGGCAGGTGGACGACGCCCGCCTGGTGGTGACCCTCGCCCGGACGGCGGCCAGCCTCGGCGCGACCGTGGTGACCAGCGCGCGGGCGGTCGGCCTGATCCGCCAGGCCCGCGAGGTCACCGGGGTCCGGGTCCGCGACCTGGAGGCGCCCGCCGGTTCGCCGGACGCCGAGTTCGAGGTACGCGCCCGCACCGTCATCGCCGCCACCGGGGTGTGGAGCGACGACATGTCCCGGATGCTCAACGACGTCGGGCTGCGCCGCGGGGTGCGGGTCCGGGCGTCCAAGGGAGTCCACCTGGTGGTGCCCCGCTCGGCGATCACCGGCGAGACCGGGTTGATCCTGCGTACCGCCACCAGTGTGCTCTTCGTCATCCCGTGGGGCGGGCACTGGATCATCGGCACCACCGACACCGACTGGCGGCTGGACCGGTCCCACCCCGCGGCCACCGCGAAGGACATCGACTACCTGCTGGACCACGTCAACGCGGTGCTCGACCGGCCGCTGACCACCGCGGACATCGAGGGCGTGTACGCCGGGCTCCGCCCGCTGCTGGCCGGCGAGGCCGACTCCACCTCCAAGCTCTCCCGGGAGCACGCCGTGGTGGAGCCGATGCTGGGGCTGCTGCTGGTCGCCGGCGGCAAGTACACGACCTACCGGGTGATGGCCTCGGACGTGGTCGACCGGGCGGTGCACCGGCTCGGCTGGACCCGCCCGTCGCGGACGGCGGACCTGCCGCTGCTGGGCGCCGACGGGTACGCGGCGACCTGGCGGGACCGGGCCGACCTGGCCCGCCGGCACGGGGTGCCGGTCGGGGTGGTCGAGCACCTGCTGGAGCGGTACGGCACCCTCACCCGCGACCTGCTCGCCCTGATCGACGCCGACCCGTTGCAGGGCTCCCCGCTCGCCGGCGCCCCGGAGTACCTGGCCGCCGAGGTGACGTACGCGGCCCGGGCGGAGGGGGCGCTGCACCTGGAGGACGTGCTGACCCGGCGTACCCGGATCTCCTTCGAGACCAGCCACCGCGGCCTGGACTCCGCCGAGCACGCCGCGGAGCTGATGGGTGCGGTGCTCGGCTGGGACGCCGCGGCCCGGGCGCGCGAGGTGGCGCACTACCGGGCCCGGGTGGAGGCCGAGCGGCAGTCGCAGCTGATGGCGGACGACGTGGCGGCGGACGCCGCCCGGCTCGGGGCCCCGGACGTCCGGGGGTTCGCGGCGGATCGCGGGGTCGACGGCGACGTCGTCGAACTTCCCTCGTCCCCCCGGTAGCCGATCCGGTCCGGCTCCGGTCGGTGCAGACGGCCGGCCGGTCGGCGGGTACCGGCGCAACCTACGGTGGGGTAGGTTGCCGTGCGTGGTTCGCCCCTCATGGTCGTCTCTCATCCCCTTTTCGGCCGGCGTCCTGCTCGCGATCGCCCTGACCGGGTGCTCGGTCTTCGACCGGGCCGAGGGGTCCACCGTGCAACAGCGCGGCGACGCTCCCTCAAGCGACCAGGCGTCGGCGCCCACCGGGCCACGCCGGGTCTCGCTGGTGCAGAAGCTCGGCGCGGACGGCCCGGTCCGGTCGCTGGAGGTGACACCGGACGGGAAATGGCAGTGTCAGGACTGCGCCGGCGACGGGGTCAACTCCACCGGCGCGCTCGACCCGGGCCAGGTGCAGCGGTTGCAGCAGATGCTCGCCGACCCCGGCCTGGCGCAAGAGACCGACGAGGCCCGCCACTACAAGCAGGCCTGCATCGACGCGCTGACCTCGACGCTGCTCATCCCGCCCGGCCTGACCATCACCTCGCAGGACTGCCCGGGCGAGGACCGGCCGCCGGTCGCCGGCGAGATCCTGCTGCTGCTCACCCAGGTCACCCCGGCCGAGGTCCGCGGCGGCTGACCGCCCGCTGACCGGGCCGGCCGGTCAGAGCACCTTGCCGGGGTTGAACAGGCCCTCCGGGTCCAGCGCCGCCTTGATCGCCTGGTGCACCCGGACCCCGACCGGCCCGATCTCCCGGGCCAACCAGTCCCGCTTGAGCAGCCCCACGCCGTGCTCGCCCGTGCAGGTGCCACCGAGCTCCAGCCCCAGCCGCATGATCTCGTCGAAGGCCCGCCGGCCGCGCTCCAGGCTGGCCGGGTCGGCCCGGTCGACCACGATGTTCGGGTGCATGTTGCCGTCCCCGGCGTGCCCGACCACGCCGATCGGCACGGCGCATTCCTCAGCGATCCGCGCCACCCCGTCCAGCAGCGCCGCGAGCCTGCCGCGTGGCACGGCCACGTCGTCGATCACCAGCCCGCCGTTGCCGCCCGGGTACGCCTCGGCGGCGTACCGCTCCATCGCCGGGTGGGCCAGCCGACGGGCCTGGAGCAGGGCCGCCGCCTCCACCGCGTCGGTGGCCGCCCACACGTCGACGGCGCCGGCCGCCTCGCACACCTCGGCGATCCGGGCCAGGTCCTCGGCGGCCCGCCCGCCGGTGTCCACGGCGGCCAGCAGCAGCGCCTGCGCGTCGGTGCGCAACCCCATCGGCCGGTACGCCTCGATGGCCGTCAGGTGGGTCCGGTCCAGCAGCTCCAGCAGGCTCGGGCTCAGCCCCCGCTCGGCGATCCCGGCCACCGCCGTCCCGGCCGCCGCGGCCGAGTCGAAGACGGCGACCAGGGTCAGCGACTCCTCGGGCGCCGGCCGCAGCGAGACGGTGATCTCGGTGATCACCCCGAGGGTGCCCTCCGAACCGACGAACAGCCGGGTCAGGTCGTACCCGGCGACCCCCTTGGCGGTACGCCGGCCGGTGCGCAGCACCTCCCCGGAGGCGAGCACCACGGTCAGGCCCAGCACGTACTCGGTGGTGACGCCGTACTTGACGCAGCACATGCCGCCGGCGTTGGTGGCCACGTTGCCGCCGATGGTGGAGGACTCCCAGGAGCCGGGGTCCGGCGGGTACCAGAGGCCGTGCTTCCGTACCGCCCCGGCCAGCGTCGCGTTGACCACGCCGGGCTGCACCACGGCGATCCGGCTCACCGGGTCGATCTCCAGGATCGAGTCCATCGCGACGGTGCTCAGCACCACCGCGCCGTCGACCGCGTTCGCCCCGCCGGCCAGCCCGGTCCGGGCCCCCTGCGGCACCACCGGTACGCCGTGCCGGGCGGCCGCCCGGACCACCGCCGCGACCTGCTCGGTGTCCCGCGGCCGGGTGACGACCAGGGGTGTGCCGGCGGCGCAGAGATCGGCCTCGTCCCGCTCGTGCGTCCGGAGCAGGTCCGGGTCGGTCAGGACGGCGGCGTCGCCGAGCGCGGCCCGCAGGTCGTCGAGGAGGGGAGCACCGGCCATGCGGGGAAGGCTAGGTCCTCGCCTGCTGATCATCAACCGGCCCTCGGCCGCACTAGATTGGCGGTCATGCTGTATCTGGACCGGCCGGCCGTGCTCTGGCGGGGGCGGCTCTGGTCGCACCTGATCAGCGACGTCTCCTACGCCGAGCTGCACGCCTTCGCCGAGGCGCTGGGCGCCCCCCGCCGCGGCTTCGACCGGGACCACTATGACCTTCCCGCCGAGCGCTTCCGGATGGCGGTCTGGCTCGGCGCCCACGTCGTCCCCAGCCGCGACCTGGTCCGGCTCCTCCGCGACGCCGGCCTCCGTCGCCCCAAACACCTCCACCTCCCCCACCCTCCCCACGATCGTGCACGTTCGGTCCGCGAGCTGGACTGAGGTGCCCGTTCCGCCCGGTCGGCATCGGCAGGATCCCCGACCCGACGCCTCCCATTAGGGGTGGAGGGTGGCCAGTTCGCGGGTGAGGTTGGTGCGGGCGGGGGTCTCCCAGCGGGAGTGCAGAGTGGGGAGGCGGTAGAGGCGGGGGAGGGCGAGGAGGGACTCCAGCACCCGGGCCCGGCCGGCGCGGAAGTCCGGGTCGGGAACGTGGGCGTACTCCCGGCGGACGGCGGCGGCGTAGCGGTCGTACGCCGGTGGCGGGTCGGCCAGGACGGCCAGGTCGGCGTCGCAGAGCAGGGCCCCGTCCGGGTCGTCACCGGTCACCGCGTGCCCGGCGGTGAGCAGCACCAGCCGGCGGACCTCGGCCACCGCCCCGGCCGGGAGCCCGGCGTCGGCGAGCAGCCGGTCGGCGAGGGCCGCGCTGGCCCGTTCGTTGGCGTCGCCGCCGGCCCGCGGGTCGTAGACCGCGTCGTGGCACCAGGCGGCCAGCCGGACCAGGTCGGGCCGGCGGGCCAGCGTCGCGTGCCCGTCGACCACGTCGAGCACCGCGGTCAGGTGGGTGAGCGTGTGGTAGTGCCGGTGTGGTTCCCGCCAGCCGGCCAGCAGCCGGGCACCGGCCCGGTCCACCCCGGCCGGGTCGGTCGCCCCGGCGCCCCGGGCCGCGTCCCGCCACCGCGCGATCAGCTCTCCCACCCGGTGCAGTCTGCCCCACTGCCGCCGGGAGCGAGGATTCACCGGGCGCGATGCGGGTAGTCCCCGCCATGGCCGTGGCCCGGGACCGACGACCGTCGTTGCTGCGGCGTGCCGCGTCGAAGCGCGCAGTGCCAGACGTCGACGCGGCGCGGATCGCCGAGGCGGTGGAGCAACTGCGCCACCGGGGGAGGGCCACCCTGCACGACCGGCTGCACCGGGTCCGGCTGGCGCTGGGCCTGGCCGTGCAGGCCGGGCTGGCCGCCGCGCTGGCCTGGGTCGTCTCCCACAAGCTGCTGGGCAACCCACAGCCGGTCTTCGCGCCGATCTCCGCGGTGGGCACGCTCGCCGCGTCGGTCGGCCAGCGCCTGCGCCGCACCGTCGAGCTGATCGTCGGCGTGGCGGTCGGGGTGGCCCTCGGCGACTTCCTGATCTATCTGCTCGGCAACGGCGGCTGGCAGTTGGGCGTGGTGGTGACGGCCGCGATCCTGCTGACCATCTTCTTCGGCGCGAGCGTGGCGATCGTGATCCAGGCCGCGGCCACCGCCGTGCTGATCGTGACGCTCAGCCCGTCCACCCAGAACCTGGAGATACCGCGCTTCGTCGACGCGTTCATCGGCGGTGGCATCGCGCTGCTGGTGACCGCGATCCTGCTACCGCTCAACCCGCTCCGGGTGATCAACCGAGCCGCCCGGCCGGCCCTGGACCTGCTCGCCGGGCAGCTCGACGTCACCGCCGAGGCGCTGCGCAAGCGGGACCGGCACAGCGCCCAGCGCGCGCTGGAACGGCTGCGGGAGAACAAGGACGAGCTGGCCACCTTCAGCGAGGCGATCGAGGGGGCCAAAGAGACCAGCACCCTCTCCCCGGCCCGCTGGCACCGGCGCAACGAGCTGACCCACTACGCCGAGGCGGCGGGCCCGATCGACCGGGCGATGCGCAACAGCGGCACCCTGATCCGCCGCTCGGTCACCCTGATCGAGGACGAGGAGCCGATCCCGGACCCGATGCCGGACGCGATCGCCCACCTGGCCGAGTCGGTCCGCCTGCTCCGGCACGAGTTCGCCGTCGGCGAGGAACCGGAGAAGGCCCGCGAGCGGTCCCTGCGCGCGGTCAGCGAGGCCGGCCGGGCGTACGCGCAGGGGGTCGGCTTCTCGGGCAGCGTGGTGATCGCCCAGGTGCGGACCGCGGCCAGCGACCTGATGGTCGCCTCGGGCATCGAGCAGGAGGAGGCGAACCGGCTCGTCCGGCGGTCGTTCGGCGACGCGGAGCAGCCGCCGAGCGGCCAGGCCGAGCAGGAGGGCGCCCCGAAGAAGCCGACGGCGCCCCCGGTCGGGTGACCCGGGTTCAGCCCAGCTCGGCCAGGGCGGCGACCAGCCGGTCCACCTCCGCCACGGTGCTGCCGAGGCCGATGCTGGCCCGCAACGCGGTCTCCGGGAGGTCCCGCCGGCCGCTGCGCGCCGCCGCCTCGGTGAGCAGTCGCCGGGCCAGCGGGTGGGCGCAGAACAGCCCGTCCCGGACCCCGATCTGGTGCGCGCCGGCCAGGTGCGCGGCGACCTCGGCGGAGTCCCGGCCGGCCACCACGAAGGAGACGATGCCCACCCGGGGTGCGTCCGGGGCGAAGGTCCGCAGCTCCACCACGTGCGGCAGGGCGGCCAGCCCGGTCCGCAGCCGGGCCAGCAGCCGCTGCTCCCGGGCGTGCAACGCGTCCCGGTCGGCCCCGCCGAGCGCGGCGCAGACCGCGGCGAGGGCGACCGCGCCGAGCAGGTTCGGGGTACCGGCCTCGTGCCGGGCCGGGCCGGTGGCCCACCGTACGTCGTGGGTGGCCGCGCCGACGTGACCGGTGGCGCCGCCCCCCGCCAGGTACGGCGGGGCGGCGTCCAGCCAGTCCGACCGCCCGACGAGCACCCCGGCGCCGAACGGCGCGTACAGCTTGTGGCCGGAGAGCGCCAGGTAGTCCACGTCCAGCGCGGTCAGGTCGACCGGCGCGTGCGGGGCGAGCTGGGCGGCGTCGACCACGATCCGGGCGGCGTGCCGGCGGGCCACCCGGGCCAGCTCGGCCACCGGCCAGCGCTCCCCGGTCACGTTGCTCGCCCCGGCCACCGCGACCAGCACGGGCAGCCCCGGCCGGGCGTCCCGACGCAGCTCGCCGAGGGCGGCGTCCAGCGCCCGGACCGCCCCGGCGGGGCTCTCCGGCACCGGCAGCCGGACCGAGCCACGCGGCCAGGGCAGCAGGTTCGCGTGGTGCTCACCGGCGAAGGTGACCACGGTGGTGCCGGCGGGCAGCGCCCGAGCCAGCAGGTTCAGCGCGTCCGTGGTGTTCCGGGTGAAGATCACGTGGTCGCCGGCGCGGGCCCCGACGAAGTCACCGACCGTCTGCCGGGCCCGCTCGTAGGCCAGCGTGCAGCGCCGCGACAGTGCGCCGGCGCCGCGGTGCACGCTCGCGTACCAGGGCAGCAGCTCGGCCACCGCGTCGGCCGCGGCCCGCGCGCACGGCGCGCTGGCCGCGTAGTCCAGGTTGATCTGCCCGGGTACGCCGAGCACGCCGAGCGGGTCGGTGCCGACCGGCCGGGTCGGGCGCGCGGGCAGCGAGGGTGCGAGCGTGAGGGTCATGCCGGAGGCCTCCGGGTCCAGGGGACCCCGGGTGGCAGCACCGGGACGGGGTCCGCGCTTGCCCAGCACGCCGTTCGGGCTGGGCCCGGTCATCACCCGGGGCACCCCACCGCGAACTACGAGGGTTGCCGGCCAGCAAGCCGGGGCTTCGCGCTGGCACTCGTGACCTGTACGGCAGCATAGCGGCCGAGATGCGGCCGGACCAGAGGGCCACGGGTGACTACGCTGACCGCATGGCCGACACCCCGCCCGGCGGAGCCCCGCCGCCGATCGCGCCCGCCGCCCCGCCGTCGGTGACCCCCCGGATGCCGCTGCGCCGGCTGGGCTGGCGGCGGTTCTTCGCGCTCGCCGCGGTCGTGCTGCTGATCGCCGCCGGGGCGGTCTTCATGGTCTTCACCCTCGGCGAGAGCCTCGGTGCCCAGGCGCTGCTGGTCGGCGTGGTCGCGGCCGTCCTGCCGGTGCCGGTGCTGGTCGCGTGCTTCCTCTGGCTGGACCGCTACGAGCCGGAGCCGCTGAAGTATCTGATCTTCTGCTTCGCCTGGGGCGCCTTCGTCTCCACCGCCATCTCGCTGCTGGTCAACGAGACGGCCGCCCAGCAGTTCAAGAACTGGGGGCTGCCCTCCGCGCTCACCGCCGTGCTGGTCGCCCCGTTCATCGAGGAGCTGACCAAGGCGCTCGGACCGATCCTGCTGCTGATCTTCCGGCGCCGGGAGTGGTCCGGCATCACCGACGGGCTGGTCTACTGCGGGCTCTCCGCGATCGGCTTCGCCATGGTGGAGAACATCCTCTATCTGGGCGGGTACGGCTACCGCACCGGCGTCGAGGAGTACGGCCCGGCGACCGGCGCCCGTCAGGTGATCGCGATCTTCATCGTCCGGATCCTGCTCTTCGGCTTCGCGCATCCGCTGTTCACCTCGATGACGGGGGTGGGCCTGGGCATCGCCGCGCGGAGCGCCGACCGGCGGGTCCGGGTGCTCGCCCCGATCGCCGGCCTGCTGCTGGCGATGATGCTGCACGGCACCTGGAACCTGCTGCCCTCGCTGGCCGCGGCCACCGGCCAGCCGCTGATCGTGCTGTACGGCTACATCGGCGTGATGGTGCCGATCTTCTTCGGCATGGTGGGGCTGGCCATCTGGCTGCGCGCCTGGGAGGGACGGCTCACCGAACGCACCCTGCCCGACTACGTGCGCGCCGGCTGGCTCACCCCGCCCGAGGTGGCCGCGCTGGGCAGCCTGGGCCGGCGGCACGCGGCGCGCACCTGGGCCCGCCGGATCGCCGGTGACGGCGGGGTGCGGGCGATGCGCGGCTACCAGTTCGCGGCCACCCGGTTGGCGCTGCTCCGCGACGGGATGCGCCGGGGCCTGGACCAGAAGCAGGCCGACCGGGACCGGACGGCCCGGGAGGAACGGGAGCTGCTGGAGGCGATCGCGGCGTACCGGTCGTTCTTCGTCGGCCGGGATCCGCAGGCGCCGGTGGGGGTCTGGGACGGGCAGCGCTACCACCTGCGGTTCCCGGACGGCTCGCAGCGGGCGGTGCCGGCGCCGGACGAGCCGGTGGTGCCGATCCCGGTGGTGCTCACCCCGCCGCCCCCGGCCCACCCGGCCGGCTATGGTCCGCCCGGCTGGTACGGTCCCGGGCCGGTGGCTCCCTGGCATCCCGGCGCCTGACCGGTCCACAGGTGGGCGCGGGGAGGCGGCGGAGCGGGTCAGCTCATCAGGCCGGTGAGGAAGTCACCGAGCCCCTGGGCGATCGCCATCAGCGCCGCCCCGATCCCCTTGAACAGCTGGGCCGCGCCGTCCGGCCGGAACGCCATGAAGTAGATCAGGAAGGCGACGAAGCCCCAGAACAGCAGCTTCTTCAGGAATACCGGCATCGTCCCTCCCCAGGGCGCTGGAGATGCCTGGCTTCCCGTCGGGACGGACGGCAAACGACATCCCGGGGCGGGACGGGCCTACAGGTAGAGGCCGGTCGAACCGGTCGGCTCCTTCTCCACCCGTTCGGCGGCGACGGCGTGCACGTCGCGCTCGCGGAGCAGCACGTACCCGCGGCCGTGCAGCTCGACCTCGGACCGGTCGTCGGGGTCGAAGAGCACCCGGTCCCCGGCGACGATCGAGCGGACGTGCGGGCCCACCCCCACCGCGGTGGCCCAGGCCAGGCGCTTGCCCACTGAAGCGGTGGCCGGGATGACGATGCCCGCGGTGGAGCGGCGCTCGCCCTCGCCGCCCTCCACGCGCACCAGCACGCGGTCGTGCAGCAGGCGGATCGGCAGGCCGGAGTCGAGGTTCTGGTCGGCGGTCACCCGAAGACGCTACCGCGTGGGCGGTGGTCGATCGTCGTCGTGGTTGGGCGGGCCCGGGCGGGGGCAATGTGTGGCGGATCCGCCCTACGGTGGGGCGGACGGACGTATCCTGTCCCCCCCTGTGTCCTGGGCGGACCAGCTTTGCGGGAGGTGCGCTTGAGCCGCTTCGAGCGGATGCGCGGACGGCTCCGTCGCGCGTATGAGTCGGGACGCGAGTCGGTGCGCCTGAGCCGCGCCGAGCCGGCGGGCGAGCCCGACGAGCCGGGGGTGGCCACGCCGGCCGCGCCCGGTCCGGTGGCGCCGCCTGCGGCGACGGTGGTGGGCGCGGAGCCACCGGCCGCCATGCACAACTCCACTGTCAGCCGGGACGACGCCGACGTGCCGCACGCGCTCCGGCTCGCCGCCGCCTGGTCCTGGCGGCTGATCGTGGTCGGCATCGTGGTCTGGGTACTGCTCCGGATCGTCGGCACCATCCGGATCGTGATCATCCCGCTGGCGATCGCGCTGCTGCTCTCGGCCCTGCTCGCCCCGGCGGTCGGCTGGCTGCTCAGGGCGCGGTTCCCCCGGTCCCTGGCGACCGGCGTCGTGCTGGTCGGCGGGCTGGCCGCGGTGGTCGGCACGCTGACCCTGGTGGTGAACGAGTTCATCCAGGGCGTGCCGAAGCTGACCGAGAAGTCGTCGGAGGGCGTCCGGCAGATCCAGAACTGGCTCAAGACCGGGCCGCTGCACCTCTCCGACGGCCAGCTCAACAACTACATCGACGAGGCGCAGGGCTGGATCGACGCCAACACCAAGACGTTCACCAGCGGCGCGCTCTCCACCGCGGCCACCCTGGCCGAGGTGCTCACCGGCACCATCCTGGTGCTCTTCGCCACCTTCTTCTTCCTCCGCGACGGCAGCCGGATCTGGCGGTTCCTGGTCCGGCTGCTGCCGGTCGCGGCCCGCTGGAAGGTCGACGACGCCGGCCGGGCGTCCTGGTCGACGCTGGGCGCCTACGTCCGGGCCACCGTGCTGGTCGCCTTCATCGACGCGGTCGGCATCGGCATCTTCCTCGTCATCTTCGACATCCCGTTCGCCTTCCCGCTGGCCGCGCTGGTCTTCCTCGGGGCGTTCATCCCGATCGTCGGCGCCGCGCTCTCCGGCGTCGTGGCGGTGCTGGTGGCGCTCGTCGACAGCGGGCCGATCAGGGCGCTGATCATCCTCGGCGTGGTGATCGGCGTGCAGCAGTTGGAGGGGCACGTCCTCCAGCCGCTGATCATGGGGCGCGCGGTGGCCATCCACCCGCTCGCCGTGATCATCGGGATCGCCGCCGGCGTCGTCCTGGCCGGGATCACCGGGGCGCTGGTCGCGGTGCCGCTGATCGCGGTGCTGAACACGGCCGTCCGCCGGCTGGCCGCCCGGACGGTGCCGGACACCCCGCCGGACGCGGTGGTGGTCGCCTCGCAGGCGCCGTGATTTGATCGGAATTGATTGACCGAGGCCCGGGCGGTTGGCGGTCGATCACCCTGCTTCCTGCACATTCTCCGGGGCGGCCGTGCCGGGGGAGCGGGCGGACGGCCGACGGGGTCGTCCGCTCGCTCCGTCAGCTCTTTCCGAGCCGCTCCAGGGCGCCGCGCGCCACGTCCGGCCGGGTGGTGTACCAGAACGGCGGCAGCGAGCGGCGCAGGAACGGGCCGTACCCCCGCGCGGTCTCCAGCCGGGAGTCGAGCACCGCCACGACCCCCCGGTCGCCGGTGGCCCGGATCAGCCGCCCCACCCCCTGCGCCAGCCGCACCGCGGCGATCGGCACGCTGACCGCGGCGAAGCCCGACCCGCCGCCCGCGTCCACCGCCGCGGCCCGGGCCGCCGCGAGCGGCTCGTCCGGGCGGGGGAAGGGCAGCCGGTCGATCACCACGAGCTGGCAGGCCTCGCCCGGCACGTCCACTCCCTGCCAGAGCGACATCACTCCGAACAGGCAACTCGACCGCTCCTCCCGGAACCGACGGACCAGCAGCGGCAGTGCCTCTTCGCCCTGCAGCAGCACCGGCAGGTCGGTCCGCGCGCGGACCAGCTCTGCGGCCTGCTGTGCGGCCCGTCGGGAGGAGAAGAGCCCGAGGGTACGCCCACCGAGCGCCCCGACCAGCGCCAGCAGCTCCTCGCCGGCCGCCTCGGGCAGCCCGGAGACGCTGGGGCGGGGCAGGTGCGCGGCGACGTAGAGGATGCCCTGCCGCGCGTAGTCGAACGGCGAGCCGACGTCCAGCGACCGCCAACCCGGCCCCTCGGTGGCCGGCACGGTGCCGGTGGCGGCCCGGCTGCCGGGCGCGGCGGCGACCGGCGCGGGGGTGGCGGCGTCCCCGCGCGCGGTGCTGGCCGCCAGGGCGGCGGCGGCCGGGGACGGCGGAGCGGGCGGGGGCGCGTCCAGCCCGAGCGCCCTGGCCACCGTGTCGAACCGGCCGCCGAGCGCCAGGGTGGCCGAGGTGGCGACCACGGTGCGCTCGTCGTACAGGTGGGTGGCGAGGGTGCCGGCCACCGAGAGCGGGGCGACCACCAGGGCGCGCCGGCTGCCGTTGTCGGGCTTCTCCACCCAGGCCACGTCGTGGTCGGCCTCCTCCAGCAGCCGCTGGGCGGTGGTGGAGAGCTCGTCCAGCACCGCCTTCGCCTGCTGCTTGCGCACCGGGTCCGGGTCGTCGGCCTTGACCTCGCCGATCGCCTCCAGCGCCGCCCGGGTCGCCGCGTCGAGCAGCGTGCACGCCTCCCGCAGCGGTGCCGGCAGCCCGGCGGTCAGCCGCCCGGCGGGCGCCTCGGCCAGCCCGACGGCGAGGGCGTCGCCCGCCTCGGTGAGCCGCTCGGCGACCTCCGGGCGCAGCAGCGGCCGGGCCCGCCGGGTGGACCGGTCGATCAGCTCCGGGACCAGCTCGGCCTGGGCGGCCGAGGAGACCCGGTCGGCCAGCTCGTGCGCCTCGTCCACGATGAGCAGCTTGTGCGGCGGCACGATGTGCCGGTCGGCGAGCATGTCGACGGCGAGCAGGCTGTGGTTGGTGACCACGATGTCGGCCTCGCGGGCCCGGGCCCGGGACGCCTCGGCGAAGCACTCCTGACCGAATGGGCAGCGGGTGGCCCCGACGCACTCCCGGGCCGGCATCGACACCAGCCGCCAGGCCTGGTCGTCGACGCCCGGGTCCAGCTCGTCCCGGTCGCCGGTGGCGGTCTTCTCCGCCCAGTCGCGCAGCCGCTGGATCTGCTTGCCGAGCCGGCCCGCCTCGCCGAGCCACTTCGTCCCGCCGCCGGGGCGGGCGGCCGGGGCGTCGAAGAGGCTGTCCTCCGGCTCGTCCTCACTGGAGTTGTCGAGCCGGGCCAGGCAGAGGTAGTGGTGCCGGCCCTTGAGCACGGCGAAGGTGGGCCGCCGGCGCAGCAGCGGCTCCACCGCGTCGGCGAGCCGGGGCAGGTCGTGCTCGACGAGTTGGGACTGCAACGCCAGGGTGGCGGTGGACACCACCACCGGGCCGTCCACGGTGAGCGCCGGGGCGAGGTACGCCAGCGACTTGCCGGTGCCGGTGCCGGCCTGGACGAGCAGGTGCTCGCGGGAGGCGATGCTCCGCTCGATCGCCTCGGCCATCTGCTGCTGGCCTGGCCGGGCGGACCCGCCGGGCACGGCGCCGACCGCCGCGGCGAGCAGATCGGCCCCGCTCGGCCGGGCACCCCGACCTTTCCGGGACGTGGCGGGGCCGGCGGCGGTGCGGGGCGGAGTCACCGTGCGACGGTACCCGCCGCGGCCGACACCGGCGTCGCCGATCCGCCGGGCGTGGCGTGGTCACCGTCCGGTTTCCGGTGGGTCGCGTCCGGTTACCTGCCGATCGCGTCGCGTGGCTGGAATCGGTTAGGGTGCCAGTCATGCCGAGCGACGTGGTCCGCGTGATCTACCGCAAGTACGACGGCGGCGCGCACCGCGACTACCCGGCCCGCCGCCTCGCCGAGGACGACCTCGGCGTCTGGCTCGGCGTGCCGGCCGGCACCGAATCGGTCTACCACGGCCGCCCCTCGGTCGAGCAGATCCCCTTCGTCCTGCTGGTGCCGCACCACGGCTGGTGGACGGGGATGTTCAACCCGCCGCCGCGGACCAGCGAGGTCTACTGCGACATCGCCACCCCGGCCCGCTGGGAGGGCGACGACACCGTGCACCTGGTCGACCTCGACCTGGACGTGGTCCGGCGCCGCGCCACCGGCCTGGTCGAGCTGCGCGACGAGGACGAGTTCGCCGAGCACCGGGCGCGCTTTGGCTACCCGGAGGACGTGGTGGCCGAGGCCGAGGCGGCAGCCCGCTGGCTCTTCGGCGCCCTCGGCGACGGCACGGAGCCGTTCGCCACGTCGTACCGGAAGTGGCTGACCCTGGTGGTCTGAGCGGGGCTCACCAGCGCGGCGGCCAGACGTCGTCCGGCCGGAAGTCGGGCAGGGCAGCCAGCTTTTCCGGGTTGAGCTGGTGGAAGACGCCGGTGATCCGCCCCTCGTGCACCGCGTACGCGCTGACCAGGCGCAGCGTGCGGCCGTCCCGGTAGACGGTCTCCATCTGCCAGCCGAGGGCGCCGTCGACCAGCACCGGCCGGACCAGCAGCGGGCCGGCGAACCGGGCGGCCTGGCCGAAGAGGCCGAGGATGAAGCGGGCCACCGCCTCGGCGCCCACCACCGGCCGGCGGGCCGCCGGGAAGTGCCCGCCGCTGTCGCCGACCATGACCACGTCCGGGGCGAGCACCTCGACCAGCCGGTCCAGCTCGCCGGACTCCACCGCCGTGGCGAACGCGGCGAGCACACGTTGCTGCTCGGCCAGGTCGGCGGTGTGCCGGGGGACGTCCGGGCCGGTGACCGCGCGGCGGGCCCGGGAGGCGAGCTGCCGGGCGGCGGCGGGAGTGGTGCCGAGCACGTCGGCGATGGTGGCGAACGGCACCGCGAAGACGTCGTGCAGGACGAAGGCCACCCGCTGCTCCGGCGCGAGCCGCTCCAGCACCAAAAGCAGCGCGGTGCCGAGCTGGTCGGTGCGGACCGCCCGCTCGGCCGGGTCCGGGGCGAAGCCGTCCGTGGCCGGTACGGCGGTCACCACGGGTTCGGGCAGCCACTGGCCGGGATAGGTCTCCCGGCGTACCCGGGCGGAGCGGAGCACGTCCAGGCAGATCCGCGAGCAGGTGGTGGTCAGCCAGGCGCGCAACTGGCGGATCTCGGCGCGGGCGGCCGGATCGGCGAGCGCGCCCGCGTACCGCAGCCAGGTTTCCTGGACCGCGTCCTCGGCCTCGCTCCGGCTGCCGAGCATCCGGTGCGCCACCGCGGTCAGGTGCCCCCGCTCCGCCTCGAACTCGGCCTCGAACTCCGCCGCGAGATCAGCCACCACGCTCTCCCTTCTCCGACCCGCATTCTCCCCCACCCCCACCCCCCGCCCAAGATCCGCGCACGTTCCAGGAGAGCGGGGTGGCCTTCCGAGCGACGAAGGGCCCTCTTTCTCGGAGAGTGCGCATTCGGGGGGTGAGGGCGGGCGGAGGGCGTCGGGAGGCGGCGAACAGCGGGGTGGGTGAGCATGGGGGGATGAGTGGAGTCGATGAGGCGGGCGTGCTGCGGCCCGTGGGCGGGGGCATGCGGGAGCTGCTGCGGGTGCGGCCCGCCGGCGGGACGGTGGACCTGGCGGCGATCGACCCACGCTCCACGCCCGGGCTGCCGGCGGCCGCGGGCAGCGGAAAGCGGCGCAAGGCGTGGGCCCAGGAGCAGGTCGAGCTGCTCGGCGCCGAGCTGGGCCGGCAGCAGGAGATGCTGTACGCGTCGGCGAAGGGCGCGGCCGGCCCGGATGCGCCGACCAGCGCTCCGACGGCGGCGGACGCCCAGCTCGACGGCGAACGGCCGCGCCGGGTGCTGCTGGTGCTCCAGGCGATGGACTGCGGCGGCAAGGACGGCACGATCAAGCGGGTGGCGGGCGCGATGAACCCGCTCGGCCTGCACATCCGCTCGTTCGGGCCGCCCACCGAGGAGGAACTGCGGCACGACTTCCTGTGGCGGATCCGCCGGGCCCTGCCGCCGCCCGGCTATGTCGGGATTTTCAACCGCTCCCACTACGAGGACGTGCTGATCGCCCGGGTCGGCGCGCTGGTCGACGAGGCCACCTGGCGGGCCCGGTACGACGAGATCAACGCCTTCGAGCGGGAGCTGGTCGACGGCGCGGTGACCCTGGTGAAGGTGATGCTGCACATCTCGTACGCCGAGCAGGGCGAGCGGCTGATGGAGCGGCTGACCGACCCGCACAAGTACTGGAAGTACAACCCCAGCGACCTGGAATCGCGGGCCCGCTGGGCCGACTACCAGGCCGCGTACGCCGACGCCCTGGCCCGGTGCGACGCGGACGCCGCCCCCTGGTTCGTGGTGCCGGCGGACCGCAAGTGGTACCGGGACTGGGCGGTCGCCCACCTGCTCCGGGAGACGTTCGGCGGACTTGATCTGGGGTATCCGGCTGCCGGTTTCGACGTGCAGCGGGAGCGCCAGCGGTTGCGGAGCGGGGACGAGGGGCCGAAGGTGAACGACAGGTGAACGAGCGGTGAATCCGGCCTGACCAGGGGTGGGCCGGGGAATCCCCGCTCCCGCCGTGTCCTTAGCATGCCCAGAGCAGGCGCCCGGGGGCGTCGGCCACCCTTCCACCGACACGACGAGGTCCGTGCTGTGAAGTTTTCCTTCCGTCCCACCGAGGGCGCCTTCTACGAGCTCTTCACCAGGGCCGCGCAGAACCTGGTGCGGGGTACCGAGCTGCTCAACGAGCTGGCCCTGCCCGGCGTCGACGTCCAGTCGGTCAGCGAGCGGCTGACCGAGGTCGAGCACGACAGTGACCAGATCACCCACCAGCTGTACAAGAAGATCAACTCCACCTTCATCACCCCGTTCGACCGGGAGGACATCTACCGGCTGGGCTCGCTGCTCGACGACGTGATGGACCACCTGGAGGCGGTCGGCAACCTGCTCTACCTGTACGGCCTGACCAAGCTCCCCGCGCTGCCGCGCGAGCTGCACGAGCTGGTGAACGTCCTCGACCTGCAGGCCAAGCTGACCGCCGAGGCGATGCCCCGGCTGAAGTCGATGAAGGATCTCGAGGAGTACTGGATCGAGTGCAACCGGCTCGAGAACGACGGCGACCAGGCGTACCGGATGCTGCTGGTCCGGCTCTTCTCCGGCGAGTACGACGCGCTCACCGTGCTGAAGATGAAGGAGGTCGCCGACGAGCTGGAGGCCGCCTGCGACGCCTTCGAGCACGTGGCGAACACCGTCGAGACCATCACGGTCAAGGAGTCCTGATCCTGTGACTCCCGAACTCATCGCCGTGCTGGCGGTGATCGCGGTGGCCCTGGCGTTCGACTACACCAACGGCTTCCACGACGCCGCCAACGCGATCGCGACCAGCGTCTCGACCCGGGCGTTGACGCCCAGGATCGCCCTGGTGCTGGCCGCCGTCGGCAACTTCGTCGGCGCGCACTTCGGCGCCGGCGTGGCCAAGACCGTGGGCGACGGCCTGGTCACGCTCCCGACCGGCGTGGCCAGCCTCGGGGTGGTCTTCGCCGGGGTGCTCGGCGCCATCGCCTGGAACCTGATCACCTGGTACTTCGGCCTGCCGTCGTCCTCCTCGCACGCCCTCTTCGGCGGCCTGGTCGGGGCGACCCTGCTGGCCACCGGCGGCGTGGTGCAGTGGGCCAACATCGGCGAGAAGGTCATCCTCCCGATGATCCTGTCGCCGATCGTCGGCCTCACCCTCGGCTACCTGCTGATGCTGGCCATCCTCTGGCTGTTCCGGAAGGGGCAGCCGGGCAAGCTCAACCGGGGCTTCCGCTGGGCACAGACCGCCTCGGCGGCGGCCATGTCGGTCGGCCACGGCATGCAGGACGCCGCGAAGACCATGGGCATTGTGGTGCTGGCCCTCTACACCGGCGGTTTCCAGGACGACAAGACGCACATCCCGGGCTGGGTCTTCTGGACCTCGGCGACCATGCTGGCACTGGGCACGTACGCCGGTGGCTGGCGGATCATCCGCACCCTGGGTCGCAAGATCATCGACCTGGGCCCGCCGGAGGGCTTCGCCGCCGAGACGGTGGCCAGCGCGGTGCTCTACTTCAACGCCCTGGTGCTGAAGGCCCCGATCTCCACCACCCACACCATCACCTCGGCGATCATGGGGGTGGGCGCGACCAAGCGGCTCTCCGCGGTCCGCTGGAACGTCGCCGGCAACATCGTGATCGCCTGGATCATCACGTTCCCGGCGGCCGCCGCGATCGCCTGCCTCTCCTACCTGGTGGTCCGGCCGCTGTTCTGACGCGCCGACCGTCGAGGGGCCCCCTGCCACGGCAGGGGGCCCCTCACGCGTAGTCGACGGGTTTGCTGCCACGGCAGTGGGCCCTCACGCGTAGTGGACCCCGATCCGCTCCCGGATCCCGTCCAGCAGCGCCATCACCTCCAGCGTCGTGGCGTGCGGGACCAGCGGGCTCTCGGTCAGCCCGGCGGCCAGACAGCGCTGCACCTCGACGGCCTCGTGCTGGTAGCCGCCGCCGGTCAGGTCGGCGGGAATGGTCTCCGGTTCGGTCCCGAGCCGGTGCAGCACGGCCGAGCCGGGCCGGTAGAAGGGCTCGGGCAGGTCGACGCGGCCAGTGGTGCCGGTGATCGAGGCGGTGATCGCGGTCGCGCCGACCAAGCCGCAGCTCAGCGTGGCGACCGCGCCCGAGTCCCAGCCGAGCACGATGCCGGTGTTCTCGTCCACGCCCTCCGGGCCGAGCTTGGCCCAGGCGTGCACGTGCTGGGGCACGCCGAGCAGCAGGTGGGCCAGGCTCAGCGGGTACACCCCGAGGTCGAGCAGCGCGCCGCCGCCCAGCGTCCGGGCCCGCATCCGGTGCTCGGGCGGGAACGGCCCGGCCACCCCGAAGTCCGCCCGTACGCTGGTCACCTCGCCGATCGCCCCGTCCGCGATCAGCTCCGCCACGCGGAGGATCAGCGGGTTGGTGCGCATCCACATGGCCTCCATCAGGAAGACCCCGCGGGCGCGAGCCGTCTCGATCAGCTCGGTGCTGGTGGCCAGGTCGAGGGTGAACGGCTTCTCCACCAGCACCGCCCGGTCGGCGGCGAGGCAGGTCATGGTCGCCTCGTGATGCGCGGCGTGCGGGGTGGCCACGTAGATCACATCCAGGTCCGGGTCCGCGGCCAGCTCCGCCCAGGAGCCGTACGCCCGCGGGACGCCGTGCCGGGCGGCGAACAGCTCGGCGCTGTCCGGCGTACGCGAGCCGACCGCGACCAGCTCGGCGTCCGGTACCAGCCGCAGGTCCTCGGCGAAGCGTCCGGCGATGTGTCCGGTGGCGAGGATCCCCCAACGGGTCATGCCACCGGGGGTATATTTCGCGACCATGTCACCCCTTCAAGTACGCGCCGCCGGCTACGTCCGGCAATCCAAGGCCCGCGAGAACAAGTCCGAAGCATCACCCGCGACCCAGCGCGACGCCAATCGTGCCCGCGCCGAGCAGATGAAGGCGACCTGGGTCGGTAGCTACGAAGACCTCGGTATCTCCGCGTTCAGTGGGGCCGAGCGTCCCGGCTTTGAGCGACTGATCGCCGACTGCCGCGCCGGGCGTGTAAACACGATCATCGTCTACTACGTGAGCCGCTTCTCCCGCGCGGACCCCCTCGACGCGATCCCGGTCGTGACCGACCTACTCAACCGCGGCGTAACGATCATCTCGGTGACCGAGGGCGAGTTCCGCAAGGGCAACCTCATGGACCTCATCCACCTGATCATGAGGCTGGACGCCGCCCACAGCGAGTCGAAGAACAAGAGCATTGCCGTCAAGGGCGCGAAAGACGCCGCCAAGGCCCTCGGCGGGTACACCTCGGGGAAGCCCCCATACGGGTTCGCGCTGAGCCCCGAGACTCGCACGAACGCCAACGGGCGCCCGATCGCCGTGCAGATCCTCGCCCGGCGCGACGACGAAGCCGCCGTGATTCGCGACATGGTCGCCCGAGTGCTCGACCCGGTCCGTCCGGCACCTCTGCTGGCAGTCACAAAGTGGCTCAACGAATCCGGCGTGCCGACGCGAGGCGCCACGGTCGGGAAGGTTGACGCCGGTAGCCGGTGGTCGCCCCGGACCCTCGCGCGCATCATGCGCGACCCGCGCATCGCCGGGTTCGGTGCCGAGGTGATCTACGTGCCGCGCCAGGACGGCCGGAAGCCGACAGGAATAGCCGGGTACCGGATCATCCGCGACGAGGCCGGGGCGCCCGTCAAGGCGCACCCCGAGATCATCGACGAGGCGACCTGGTACGAGCTACAGGCTCGCCTCAACGGCCGCACGCCGCAGACTGCACCCACCGCGACCCCCGCCCCGTCGCTGCTGTCGTCGCTCGGAATCCTGCATTGCGGGTGCGGCGCCCGGATGAAGTCGCACCGACGGAACGACAGTCTCAGATGGTCTGCGTATCGGTGCACTCGACCTGTCGGGGTGCGTGAGCCCGGCCAGCACGCCGGAGACTGCACCGTCCAGCAGGACCTACTAGACGACTACGTCGCCCGGCGAATCTTCGCCCTGATCGCCACCGCCGACACCGCCGACGACCTCGACGTCCTGGAGACGATCGCCGAAGCTACGCGCCTCTTTGGCCTCGCCAGCGCCGACCCCGCGACCGCCGCCCAGCGTGGCGCGATCGCGGGCGAGCTGGACGACGCCGAGCGCGCCCTTGACACCCTCTACGACGACCGCAAGCAGGGCGGCTACTCGGGGAAGGTGGGTCAGCGCCGATTCCTGGAGGAGGAGCGCGCCCTCTCGGCACGCATCGACACCCTCACCGAGCAGCTCGCCGCCATCGACGCCGCTGCCTCGCCCGTCCTCCCGATCGGGGAATGGCTCGGCGAGCCCGGCGAGGACCCGCTCGGCCCCGGCTCGTGGTGGGACCGCGCCACCCTGCCCGAACGGCGCGCCATGGTCGCTCTGTTCGTCCGCCGCATCACGGTCGCGAAAGCGCCCACGGTCGGGCGCCGGACGCCCGTCGCGTCCCGCGTCTCGATCGCGTGGGTGCGCCCCTCGGAAGAGAACTGACCCCCGTATAAGCCAGGCCCCGGCGAGCGATTGCAGCGCTGCCGAGGCCCTAACGGAAGAGGAGACCTTCCGCTATGTCCGAGCCTACCCACCGACCGACCCGCGCCGAGCGGGCCGAGTCCGTCGTCCTCGTGGCGATCCTCCTCGTCGTCGGCCTCGCCGCCGGGGCCGCGAGCTTTAGCCACGTCCACGACTGGACCATGACCAACAGCCCCGCCGGTACGCCGGACTGGTTCGGCTGGGCCAACGCGTGCATTTCCGAGCTTGTCCCGGTCGCCGCGCTGCTGGACATCCGCCGCCGTCGCCGCGCAAGCAAGCCCGCGGGTTACCCGCTGGCGCTCCTCGTCGCCGCCGCCGGTCTGTCGCTCTCGGCGCAGCTCGCCGTCGCCAAGCCGGGCCTGTCCGGCGGCCTCTTGTCGGCCGTCCCGGCGCTGGCCTTTATGGCGCTGGTCAAGCTCGTCTTCTCGTCGTCGCCCGCCACCGTCGCCGACACGGCGACGCCCGAGCGTGGCGTCCATGTCGCCGACGTGACCCCGGCCCCGGTCGCCGACCTGTCGCCCGCCGCCAGCGTCGCCCCGGTGCCCGACCGTCCCGCGACGCCGCCCCGTCTTCCGTCGCGACTGTCGTCCGCCGACACCATCAGCGACGCCGCCAGCGCGCCGGGCGCGACCCCGGCGAGCGTGGCCGCCGTCCTCGGCGTCAGTGTCCGCACGGCGCAGCGACACTGGCCGCGCCAGTCTGTCGCGACGTCGCCCGCACTTGTCGTAGCCGCCGCCTAACGTCCGCCAGCGGGGCCGGTGCGCCATCACGGCCGCCGGCCCCGTCCGTCCCGTCACTCGGAGGAGGCCCCCCGCCCTGGCGCCCGTCGCTCCGAACCTGACTGCTCAGCCGAAGGGCGGGTTCCTTATGAGGACATCGAAAGTCCCCGTATCGGTACCGTCGCCTAAGAAGAAGTCGACTTGACGAGGTAAATCGGCAACACCGTGTTGTGCCTCATCGGCAAGGCGGTATCGTGCACGGCGTTGCACCATGTTGCGTAGAAGCAACACCGGAAGGACGAGCCGGCCCCTGCTTACCAGGCCCGGAGCCGACTCGACCCCCCTACGGCCTCGCCTGACTCGTCAGGTGAGGCCGTTGTGGTTGTCGCTCATCGAAGCGATGAGCTGGACCACGTAGACGGCCGCCCGCAGTGCGAGCACCGCCCAATCCGCGGCTCGCCTCCACCGATCGGCTTTGGTCTGCCGGGTCTTTCTCGGGCCGGTAGGCCCACGGCCTCGCGTCACCGTCACCCCCTCGGGTTCGAGGACCGGAGGGCTTTTGCCCTCCGGCGGGAGCTATCGCATCCCGCGCGTCCGGGCGATGTCGCCCGCTCTGATCTCGAAGACGAGGTCTGACCGTTTCGCAGTGCCGGGAGACACCATAGCGACCGGTGCGGGTAACCTGCGTGTCGGACTGCGCGTTCGTACATGTGTTCGACAGAATGTCGGCATGGCTTCCTGGTCCGAATTCGCCGCCGACGAGCCCCGCCTCGCCGACGAGATCCGCCTTCTCCTGCAGCAGTACGGGCCGGGCTTCGGCTACCTCGCCACGGTCCGCGCCGAGCCGACCTCACCGACGCCGCCGCCCGAGCGTGGTACGCCTCGCACGCGGAGACCGCGCCGCCTTTCGACCCGCTGGCCCGCGTCCAGCCCCGGCGAGCCAACACCGGCTGGACGACCCACGCGCCGACCGTCGACCGTCGACCGTCGACCGCTGGACGATCCGCGTCGAGGCGCGCCTCTGGGCGATGCGGTACGGCCGCCGCGACTGGGAGGCCCTGGCCGACTCGTGGATCGCGGCCAACCCCGACGCCGTCGAGCAGGAGCCGACCCCGCCGAGCGATCGCGAGGTCTTCGGCTTCTGACCGCCCGCCGCGCCCGCGCGTCACGCTCGCCGCGCGGGTACGCTGGCGGCCCCTTGGGCCCACAAAGGAGCCAGCCGTGACAACGCCGCCCCCGCCGCGTTTCCCCGCCGACCTCATCGACGAGCTGTGCGGGTGGATCGCCGACCAGCTCGGCGAGCCCCGGCCCGTCCGCCGCCCGGTCTGCCGGCCCGTCCCGACCAGCCGCCGCCGCCGCGCCTGACCCCCCGTAGGACTCCTTCCCGCGCTCGCTCGGCCCCGGTACCTAGTCCAGCTAGGGCCGGGGCTTTCGGCGTTTCTGGGGCCTCTCACGGTCCCCTAGCTGGGCGATTTCGGCCTCCATGATTACCGCATCGATGGCGTGACTTGAACGCGTCATGCCGGCACGCTATCCCGGGCCGCCCGGTCACCGGGAGGATGATCCACCCGTCGGGAACTAGGCTCGCGGCATGACGATCGACGGCTTCGCCGCACCCCCCGCCCTGGTGGAGCACGCCCGCCGGTTCCGCGCCGAGGGCGGCACCCCGGCCACGCCCCGGGTCGCCGCCACCGTGCTGCTGCTCCGCCCCGCCGGTGACGACTTCGAGGTGTACGTCATCCGCCGGGTGGCCGCGATGACCTTCGGCGGGATGTACGCCTTCCCGGGGGGCGGCGTCGACCGCTCGGACTCCCAGGCGCACCTGGACTGGGCCGGCCCGGAGCCGGCGCACTGGGGGGACCGGCTCGGTCTCGCCCAGGACGCCGCCCAGGCGGTGGTCTGCGCCGCGGCCCGGGAGGTCTTCGAGGAGGCCGGCGTGCTGCTGGCCGGCCCGGACGCCGCGACGGTGGTCGGCGACGTCAGCGGCGACGACTGGGAGGCCGCCCGGCAGGACCTGGTGGGGCGGCGGGTGGGCTTCGCCGACCTGCTGGCCGGGCGGGGGCTGACGCTGCGCGCCGATCTGCTGCTGCCGTGGAGCCGGTGGATCACCCCGGAGTTCGAGCCGCGCCGCTTCGACACGTACTTCTTCGTGGCGTTGCTGCCCGAGGGTCAGCGGACCCGGGACGTCTCCGGCGAGGCCGACCACACCATGTGGATCCGTCCCGCGGACGCCCTGGCCCGCGCCGAGGCCGGCGAGCTGACCATGCTGCCGCCCACCCTGGTCACCCTGGCCCAGGTTGCCGCGGCCGGCGACCTGGCCGGCGTGGCCCGCGCGGCGGCCACCCGGGACGCCGCCAACCCGGTCACCCCTCGCCTCGACCTGACCGACGACGACAAGCCCCGCTTCCTCCTGTCCTGATCCGGGGACACGCCGAGGGGCGCCGGTCAGTGCGACCGACGCCCCTCGCGGACCGGGGACCAGCGGCTCAGCCGAAGCGGCCGGTGATGTAGTCCTCGGTCTTCTTCACGCTCGGGTTGCTGAAGATCTTCTGGGTGTTGTCGTACTCGATGAGGCGGCCCGGGTCGCCGGTCTTCTCGATCGAGAAGAAGGCCGTGCGGTCCGAGACGCGGGCGGCCTGCTGCATGTTGTGGGTGACGATGATGATGGTGAACTTGTCCTTGAGCTGGAACATCAGGTCCTCGATGGCCAGCGTCGAGATCGGGTCCAGCGCCGAGCAGGGCTCGTCCATCAGCACCACCTGCGGCTCGACCGCGATGGTCCGGGCGATGCAGAGCCGCTGCTGCTGACCGCCGGAGAGGCCGGCCCCCGGCTTGCCGAGCCGGTCCTTGACCTCGTCCCACAGGTTCGCCGAGCGGAGCGCCTTCTCGGCCGTCTCCTCCAGGATCGACTTCTTGCGGACCCCGTTCAGCCGCAGGCCGGCCACCACGTTCTCGAAGATGCTCATGGTGGGGAACGGGTTCGGCCGCTGGAAGACCATGCCGATCATCCGGCGGACCGCGGTGACGTCCACGTCCCGGTCGTAGATGTCCTGGTTGTCGATGGTCAGGCTGCCCTCGACCCGGGCGCCCGGCAGCACCTCGTGCATCCGGTTGATCGACCGCAGGAAGGTCGACTTGCCGCAGCCGGAGGGGCCGATCAGGGCGGTGACCGTCTTCGGCTCGACGGTCAGGTTGATGTTCTCGATCGCCTTGAAGGCGCCGTAGTAGGCGCTGACGTTCGTGGCTTCGATGCGCTTGGCCATGGTGGCGGTACCTCCGGGGTTCATCGGCCGAGCCGGTTGCGACGGGCCAGCAGCTTCGCCGCGATGGTCAGGACGAGTACGAGGGCGACCAGGGTCAGCGCCGCGGTCCACGCCCGCGCCGGCGAGTACTTCGAGGCCTCGCCGGCCTGCTGGTAGACGAAGAGGGCCAGCGACGACTGGTTGTTCTCGAAGGGGTTGAAGTTGATCGCGGCGCCGCCGCCGGCGACGAGCAGCACCGGGGCGGTCTCACCGGCGGCCCGCGCGATGGCGAGCATGATGCCGGTGACGATGCCGGGCAGCGCCGTCGGCAGCACGACCCGCAGGATCGTCTTCCACTTCGGCACGCCGAGGGCGTAAGCGCCCTCGCGCAGCGGCGCCGGGACGAGCCGCAGCATCTCCTCGGTGGAGCGCACCACGGTCGGCAGCATCAGCACGCTCAGGGCCAGCGCGGCGGCGAAGCCGGAGAAGCCCGGTTGGCCGTCGTTGAACCACGGCGAGACGATCAGCACCCAGAACGCCAGCACGAAGAGGCCGGTGACGATCGACGGGATGCCGGTCATCACGTCGACGAAGAACCGGATGGCGAAGGCGAATCTGCCCCGGCCGTACTCGACGATGTAGATCGCGCAGAGCACTCCGAGCGGGACCGTGATCAGGGTCGCGATGCCGACCTGCTCCAGCGTGCCGATGATGGCGTGGTACGCGCCACCGTTCGCGTCCCGGGCCCCGATGTTGTTCATCGAGGTGCCGAAGAAGTCCCCGTCGAGCCGTTCGGCGCCCTTGCTGACCAGGGTCCAGACCACCGAGGCCAGCGGCAGCACCGCCAGCACGAAGGCCGAGTGGATCAGCGCGCTCCAGGTGCGGTTGCGGGCGGCCCGCCGCCCCTCGACCGCGTTCGCGGCGGTGAAGAGCCCGGCCAGGTAGAGGAGCGCGCCGAGGACCACCACCAGGACGGGGCCGCCGATGCCGAGGCCGTAGACGACCCCGGCGGCGACCAGCAGGGCCGCGACGGCGATGACGGGTGCGGCGTACCGCGGCAGCCGCTTGGCCCGCAGCGTGGCCGGCTGGGCCGGCGGCCGGGTGCGGTGACTGGTGACGAGGCTGCTCATGCGGCCGACTCCGTGAACTCGCGACGGCGGTAGATGATCGCCCGGGCGGTGATGTTGACGATCAGCGTGATCGCGAAGAGCACCAGGCCGGAGGCGATCAGCGCGCCCCGGCCGGTGTCGTTCGCCTCGGCGAACCGGTTCGCGATGTTGGCGGCGATGGTGTTGCCGCCGCTGGTCAGGACGTTGAACGAGATGGCGTAGGTGGACCCGAGGGTCAGCGCCAGCGCGATGGTCTCGCCGAGCGCGCGGCCCAGGCCGAGCATCACCGCGGCGATGATGCCGGGCCGCCCGTACGGCAGCACGGCGGTGCGCAGCATCTCCCAGCGGGTGGCGCCCAGCGCGAGGGCGGCCTCCTCGTTGGCGGTCGGGGTCTGCAGGAACACCTCGCGGGAGAGCGAGGTGATGATCGGCAGCACCATGATCGCCAGCACCAGGGACCCGAGCAGGATCGAGTTCCCGTACGGGCCGTCGCCGAAGATCGGGATCCAGCCGAAGTACCGGTTCAGCCAGGTGGACAGGTCCGTGACCGGCCCGACGAGGTAGTCCCGGCCCCAGAGGCCGAAGACCACGCTGGGCACGGCGGCCAGCAGATCGATCACGAAGCCGAGGCCGGTGCCGATCCGGCGCGGGGCGTAGTGGGTGAGGTAGAGGGCGATGCCCAGCGCCACCGGCACCGCGACGAGCAGCGCCAGCAGCGCGGTGAGCACGGTGCCGAAGGCGAGCGCGCCGATGCCGAACTTGGGCGGGTTGTCGTTCGGGAACCAGCCCTCGAAGGTCCAGAAGTCCTCGGTGTTCGCCTGAAGGGCCGGCACGGCCTTGGCGATCAGGAAGACCGCGATCGCCGCGATGATGACCAGCACGGCGGCGCCGGCGGCCACGGTGAGGCCGCGGAAGGCCCGTTCCGCGCCGAAGGCGCGGGCCCGGGGCAGGCCACCGCCGCCGCCCAGCCCGTTCCCGGTCGGGGTACGAGGATTGCCTGAGGTCTCGGCAAACCGCGCCGAGGCACCGGCGGGCCAGTCGTGACCGGAGGTCACGCGGGTCCCGCCGGTGCCGGCGTGTGCCGAGCGGTGAGGGGTTTCACCCATCTGCTCGCTCGCTTCGAATTGAGGAGGTGGTGTTGCTCTTCGACGGTCAGGAGAGGTTCTTGACCGCGGCCTCGACCTTGGTGCGGACCGAGTCCGGCAGCGGGGCGTAGCCCAGCTCGACCAGGTCGGCCTGACCCTCGGCGCTGGCGGCGTGGCTCAGCAGGCCCTTGACCAGCGGCAGCTTGTCGGCCGCCAGGCCCTTGCTGCAGACGATCTCGTAGGTCGCCAGGACGATCGGGTAGGCCCCGGCCGCCTTGGTGTTGTAGTCGATCGACATCTTCAGGTCGTCGCCCTGGCCCTCGAACTTGGCCCCGGCGATGGTCTTGCCGGCCGACTCGGCGGTCAGCTCGGCCCACTCGCCGGCGCCGTTCTGCACCTTGGCCTTCTTCAGGCCGCCGTTCTCGGCGTACGACCACTCGACGTAGCTGATCGTGCCGTCGGTGCCCTTGACCTTGCTGGCCACGCCGTCGGACTTGGCGGCGCCCACGCCACCCGGGGCCTTCCACGCCTTGGCGTTGCCGAAGGTCCAGTCCGCCTCGGCGGTCTTGGTGAGGTACTTGGTGAAGTTGTCGGTGGTGCCCGACTCGTCGGAGCGGTGCACCGCCTGGATCGCGGTGGCCGGCAGCTTGGCGTCCGGGTTGTCGGCCTTGATGGCCGCATCGTCCCACTTGGTCACCTTGCCGGCGAAGATCTTCGCCAGGGTGGCCGGCTTGAGCTGGAGGTTGTCCACCCCGCTCACGTTGTAGACGACCGCCACCGGGCCGATCACCATCGGCAGGTTGAGCGCCTGACCGCCGGCGCACTTGGCGTCGGCCTGCGGCTGCTCCTCCGGCTTGAGGGCGGAGTCCGAGCCGGCGAAGTCGGCGGTGCCGGCGATGAAGGCCTGGATGCCCGCGCCGGAGCCGGTGGGCTCGTAGTTGATCGTGGTGCCGGCGCACTCCTGCTGGTAGGCCTTGATCCACTCGGCCATGGCGTTCTTCTGGGCGGAGGAGCCCTGCGCGTTCAGCGTGCCCTTGCCGCAGTCGACCGCGGCGGCCGAGCCGGAGGCGGACGTGCCGGTCGGCTCGTTGTTGTCCGAACCGCAAGCGCTGAGACCGAGCACCGCGGTAAGAGCGAGGCAGGCAATGGCGCCGTGCCGCTGGAGCTTCACCTGGGGGGTTCCCTTCACGTCTTTGGTCAGGTCGCCCGGACGGAGCCGGGTGCCGGCGCTGACCGGCTGACTTGAAGTTAGAAGTGCCAGGTGGACGGTTCGCCGGTCGGAAGTGAACGAGAGATGAACAGGTCCGCGCGGCGCGGTGACCGGGAGCTGAGTGGGGGTTGTCCGTTTCGTGAACTCGCGGCCCGCTATCGCTAATAGCGTCTTTTATCCGGGCACTCGTTATCCCGTCGAGTCCACCGTGTGACACCGCCGTGACGGATCTTCGGGCCCCCGGCGACCACCGGGGCCGCCCGGGCGGGGTCAGCCCAGGTGGTAGTTGACGTGGGCCGACCAGCGGGCGAAACCGAGCCGCTCGTAGAGCCGCACCGCGCCCGCGTTCGACTCGTCCACGTAGAGCATCACCCGGTCCAGGCCCCGCCGGTCCCGTAGGTACGCCAGCCCGGCGGTGGTCAGCGCCTTGCCGAGGCCGCCCCCGTGCACGGCGGGGTCCACCCCGATCACGTAGACCTCCCCGATCCGGGCCGACCCCGGGCGCTCGTGCACCTTGGTCCAGTGGAAGCCGAGCAGCCGGCCGGTGGCGGACTGCACGGCGAGCAGGAAGCCGGCCGGATCGAACCACGGCTCGGCGAGGCGTACCCGCAGGTCGGCCTCGGTCCACCGGCCCTGTTCGGGGTGGGCGGCGAAGGCCTGGTTGTTCAGCGTCAGCCAGGCGTCGTCGTCGGTGCCCGGCTGGAAGGCCCGCAGCTCGACCCCGTCCGGCAGGCGCACCTCGGGCAGCGCGGTGGTGAGCGGCCTGCGCAGCTGCCAGAGCACCCGGGCGCGGGTGAAGCCCAGGTCCACGGCGAGTGCGGCGGCGGACGGGTGGTCGCCGTGCGCCCACGCCCGCAGCGGGCCGGCCGCCGCGGCCAGCACCCCCCGGGCCAGCGCCCGGCCGGTGCCGCGCCGCCGGAAGGTCGGGTGCACCGCCAGCTCCACCCCGATCCCGGTGGCCGGGTTGGTGGTGTCCAGGTGGGCGTACCCGGTGAGGGTCCCGTCGGTGGCCCGGGCGGTCAGGTGCACCGCGGGCGCCTCCGGCTCGCGCAGCCGCAGCAGCACGTGCTCGTCGAGCGGGTCTGCGCCGTCGGCGTCCCCGGCCGTGCGGGCCAGCGCCAGCACCTCGGCGACCTCGACCGGCGCCAGCCGGTCGGCGCGGGCGACACGGTCGGCGGTCGGCTCGGTGCTGCTCATCCCGTCACCGTAGCGGCCCCCGCCGGGCCACTCACCCGGGACGCGACGAGCGCGGGCCGCGACGCGCGTCACGTCGTGCCGTTGGGCAGCGCCTCCAGCTGGAACCGGACCATCAGCTCCGGCAGGAGGCGTTGCAGCGCCTCGACGGTGCCGGCGCGGTCGCCGCCCGCGTCGTGCAGGAGCACGATCGCGCCGGGTGCGGTCTCGGTCATCACCGTTGCGGTGATCCTCAACGCGCCGGGCGCCTGCCAGTCCGACGGGTCGACCGTCCAGTGCAGCGGCGCCATCCCCAGCTCCTCGCAGGCCGCCACCACCGGGTACGTCCACGCCCCGCCGGGCTGCCGGAAGTACTCGATCCGCGCGTCCGGCACCGCGGCCCGGATCGCCGCGTTGGTGCGGAGCAGGTCGGCCCGGATGGTGTCCCGGGGACGCTTGCCGAGGGTGATGTCGTGGTCCCAGGAGTGGTTGCACAGGGTGTGGCCCTCGGCCACGATCGCCTGGATCAGCTCCGGGTGGGCCGCCGAGTTCTCGCCGACCACGCAGAAGGTCGCCTTGACGCCGTACTCCCGCAGCAGCGCGAGTACCTGGGGCGTGTACTGCGGGTCCGGCCCGTCATCGAAGGTGAGCGCGACCCGGGTTGTGCCGGTGGAGACCAGGCTGCCGAAGGGTCCCTGGTCGTCGTCGGCGGGGTCCTGCCCGTGCTCCATCGGCGACGCGGGCGCCCCGGTCGTCGCGGGGGAGCCGACCGGGGCCGGCGGCTGATCGGCGTAGTGCGGGCTGTGCACGCTCGCCGGCACGCCGGTGTCGTGCCCCGGCTGGTCGGGGACGAGGCTGCGGCCCAGGGCGTACGCCGAGCCGAGCAGCGCGGCCGCGACCAGGGTCACGATGCCGGTGGCCCGCAGTGTCCGGCTCGGCATCAGAGGCCCCGACCGTTCGGATCCCGGCACGGACCTGTCGTCGCCCCCGTGGTCACCGCACGCACCGTCGCCCCCTTTTGTCCGTAACCCGGCAGTCAGAATAAGATCGACCAGGCAGGCAAAAACGGGCATATAGGAAATATGCCCCTAAGGGGTGAGCAGTGGTGGAGCCGAGGTCAGACCGGCAGCGGGGCCGGCTCCGACTCGGGCAGCGAACGCGACGGCGGCACGACGAACTTGTACCCGACCTGGCGGACCGTGCCGATCATCGACTCGTACTCCGAGCCGAGCTTGGCCCGCAGCCGCCGGACGTGCACGTCGACCGTCCGGGTGCCGCCGAAGTAGTCGTAGCCCCAGACCTCGCGGAGCAGCTGGTCCCGGGTGAACACCCGGCCCGGGTGCTGGGCCAGGAACTTCAGCAGCTCGAACTCCTTGTAGGTGAGGTCGAGCGGACGGCCCTTGAGCTTCGCCGCGTAGGTGTCCGGGTCGATGGTCAGCTCGCCGGCCCGGATCGAACCGCCGGCACCCGCCGTGGCGTTGCTCAGCCGGCCCACCGCGAGCCGCAGGCGGGCTTCCACCTCGGCGGGGCCCGCGCCGGCCAGGATCACGTCGTCCACGCCCCAGTCGGCGTTCAGCGCGATCAGGCCGGCCTCCGTGACGACCGCGACGAGCGGCACGCCGAGCCCGGTGGCGTGCAGCATCCGGCAGGTGGCCCGGGCCTCGCTCAGCTCGGAGCGGGCGTCCACCAGGACGGCGTCCGGACTGGGGCCACTGACCAGCGTGCGGACGTCGCGTGGCGCGGTCCGGACCGAGTGCGGCAGCAGGTCGAGTGCCGGCAGCACCGCCGATGGCTCACCTGCACGCGCGGTCACCAGCAGCAGGAGCTCCACACGATCACCTCCGTCCCGGCGGTCCTTCGACCGCGCGCGACCAGCGGCACGCCCGACCGGGGTGGCGCTGAGAACTTGCGTGGGTCCCGGCGTCGCTGACGGGCGGGTAACGGCTTGAGCGTAACCGATGGCCCGCCCTGCACCTCCGTGCCCTTTCCCCTTTGTCTGATCTGCCCCTGATCGCGGCCCAGGTTTTAACGTTGCTGAAACCGTGACCTCCGCCGGGGCGGCCCGGTCTGGCACGATCGGGGCGTGTTTCCCTCCAGCTCGCCCGAGACGGGCCGCGACTCCTGGGCCGGCGCCGCCCGCCCGGGACCGGCCGACCCCTCCCGCGGCTACCCGCCGGGCCCGCGCACCGGCCCGGCCGCCGACGACGCCGGGGAGCGGCGCGAGCGGGGCGGGCCCCGCCGGCTGCGCAAGAGCGGCCCGGCCCGGCGGCCCGACGACGAGCCGGCCGACGACGCCGTCGAGGACGAGGTGGAGCCGGTCGAGGTACGCCGGCCGCTCGCGCTCACCGTGGCCGGGTTCGCCGCGCTGCTCGGCGTCGGCCTGGTGCTCGGCGCGCAGACGGCCGGGCCGGGGCACCGGCTGCCGTTCGCGTTCATCATCTTCGGCGTCCAACTGCTCTTCGTGCTCGCCTGGACGATGGCCATGCGGCCGCCGGCGCTGCTGCTGGTCGCCCTGCTCAGCGCCGGCGTCGCCGCGGCGGCCGACGCCGCCGCCGTGCAGTCGGAGATCGCCGGCCTGGCCCCCCTCGGGTACGTGGCGGTCGGCGGCTTCGTCCTCGGCGTGCTCGGCCAGCTCGTCCGCCGGGTCGACCGGGTACGGGTGACCGACTCGCTCGGCGGCACCCTGCTCATCGTGGTCGGCGTGGTGGCCTTCGGGACCCTCATCGTGCTCAGCCGGATCCCGGCCGGCACCCAGGCCATCACCGTCTGCCTGACCGCCACCGGGGCCGCCCTCTTCGTGGCCCGGCTGACCGACGCGGTGGCGCCGTGGCCCCGGCTCGCCCCCCAGGTGCCCCGGGGCGCGGCCGGCGTGGTCGGCGGCGCCATGATCGGCACCCTGGTCAGCGCGGTCCTGGGCAGCTACCTGGTCGGGTTCACCCCGACCAGCGCCGCCGTGATCGGCCTGGTCACCGCCGCGACCGCCGTGCTGGCCGACCTCGCCGTGGGGTACGCGGAGGCGGGCCGGCTGATGGCCGGCGAGCCGCCGACGATGTGGGTGGCCCGGCACATGCAGGGCCCGCTCGGCGGGTTCGCGCTGGCCGCGCCCGCCGCGTACGCCATGTGCGTGCTCTTCCTCTGAGCCGGCGATTGAGCGATCCAGCCATCGGGTACTACCGGTGCGCCGCACTGCGGCGACCGACAGCGAACACAGGAGGCGGCGTGGCACAGGCCGAGGCGGCGTACGAGGAACGGCCCCGGCGGCGCGGTCGCAAGGTGCTGATCGGGTTCGTCGTCCTGCTACTGGTCCTGGCCGGGCTGCTGGTGGTCGCCGACCGGGTCGCCGCCGGCGTGGCCGAGCGGGCCATCGCCGACCAGGTGAAGCAGGAGGTCGCCAAGCAGGACGCGCAGTCCGCGGCGCCGCAGGTCGAGGTCGGCGGCTTCCCATTCCTGACCCAGGTGCTGGCCGGGAAGTACGAGCACATCTCGATCGTGCTCACCGACGTGCAGGGCCCGGTGCGCGGCGACACCGTCAGCGTGCCGCGGCTCGATGTGGACGCCCACAACGTCAAGGCGTCGCTGGACACCCTCCGTTCCGGTCAGGGCGACGTGGTCGCCGAGAGCGTCGACGGTCGCGGCACCATCGCCTACGACAGCCTGGCCAAGCTGCTCGACCGGCCCGGCCTCACGCTCGGGGAGCAGGGCGGCAAGCTGGCCGTCACCGCTCCGGTGGACATCCTCGGCGTCAAGCTCACCGTGGTCGGCACCGCCGACGTGGCCGTCAACGACGGCAAGGTGGCGCTGCGCTTCAACGACCTCGACGCCCAGGGGCTGCCGAACGTGCCGCTGGCCCGGACGCTGCTGGCCAACTACGCCAAGGGCATCTCGGTCGACGTTCCCCTCCCGGAGCTGCCGTTCCAGCTCAACGTCCGCAAGGTCGAGCCGCGCCCGGAGGGGCTGACGGTGACGGCCGACGCGCGCAACGTCCCGATCAACTCGGCCGGCTGACCACCACCGGTACGCCCCCGCACGGCCCGACCCACCGGTCGGGCCGTCGGTGTCCTCCGGCCGGGATCGGCGTCCCGGATGCTGGTCGGTCCGGTGGTGCTCGGAGGGCCGGCTGGTAGGCTCCCTGCCCATGGGGACGCTCCTCACCAAACGGCGCGCGGTCGACCTGTGCCGCGTGGCCACCTGCCTGTGTCGCCCCGTCATCTGACGGCGGGGCTGTCCTCGGCCGCCTAGCGGCCACCGGCACGCAGGGTCCGCGTACCCTCCGGTGCTCCCTTGATCGCCCGGCAGCGGCGCCGTCGCACGAACCCGTGATCCCGTTCCTAGCTCTGGGTCCCGCGCGTGGTGCGACAATCAGCGACTTCGATCTCCGCGCGCTGGCTCACCATCCATCCTCACAGGGAGTGATCTGATGAGTCGCGACACCGCACTCGTCTCGGCCGAATGGGCCGAGAAGAACATCGACGGCCCGGGCGTCGTCTTCGTCGAGGTCGATGAGGACACCTCGGCCTACGACACCGGCCACATCGCCGGCGCCATCAAGCTCGACTGGCGCACCGACCTCCAGGACCCGGTCCGCCGGGACTTCGTCAACAAGGCCCAGTTCGAGGCGCTGCTCTCCGAGCGTGGCATCGCCGGAGACGACACCGTCGTCCTGTACGGCGGCAACAACAACTGGTTCGCCGCGTACGCGTACTGGTACTTCAAGCTCTACGGCCACCGGGACGTCAAGCTGCTCGACGGCGGCCGCAAGAAGTGGGAGCTGGACGCCCGCCCGCTGGTCACCGACAAGGTCGAGCGCCCGGCGACGCAGTACGTCGCGCAGGAGCCGGACACCTCGATCCGCGCCTTCCGGGACGAGGTGATCGACGCGATCGGTACCAAGAACCTGGTCGACGTGCGCAGCCCCGACGAGTACGCCGGCCGGCTGCTCGCCCCCGCCCACCTGCCGCAGGAGCAGGCGCAGCGCGCCGGCCACGTGCCGACCGCGATCAGCGTGCCGTGGTCCAAGGCGGCCAACGAGGACGGCACCTTCAAGTCCGACGACGAGCTGCGGAAGATCTACGCCGCCGCCGGCCTGGACGACAGCAAGGAGACCATCGCGTACTGCCGGATCGGCGAGCGCTCCTCGCACACCTGGTTCGTGCTCCAGGAGTTGCTCGGCCACGCCAACGTAAAGAACTACGACGGTTCCTGGACCGAGTACGGCTCGCTGGTCGGCGTGCCGGTCGCGCTCGGCGACGAACCTGGGGAGGCCTGAGTCATGACTGCTCCCACCGCTGCGGGTTGCGCCGCTCCGGACCAGGCCGCCCCGCTGCCGGCCAGCCTGGACCTGGAGAAGGAAACCGTCATCACCGGTCTGGTCACCGCCGAGTCCGGCGAGGTCGTGCCGGGCGCGTACGTCCGGCTGCTCGACTCCACCGGCGAGTTCACCGCCGAGGTGGTCACCTCCCCGGCCGGCCAGTTCCGCTTCTTCGCGGCGCCGGGCAACTGGACCCTGCGGGCGCTCTCCCGGCACGGCAACGGCGACACCGCCGTCACCGCCGCCCGCGGGATCAACGAGGTCACCGTCACGGTGGCCGCCTGACCCACGCTCTGACCGGCGCCGCGGCCCGCCGTCCCCCCCCGGGGCGGTGGGCCGCGGCCCGCTCCGGGTCCCGCGCGGCCGCCAGGAGCGTCTGACGTTCCGCCGGGCTCCGCGGCGCGTCGGCCCGTTGACGGGCAACGGATCATGAGCCCCTTGCCGGTGGGTAAGGGGCGGGTGCGTGACACGATGGGGCGGTGAGCGGTGCTGTCCAGGCGGGGTGGGCCCCGCCGAGTGGTCCCCCGCAGCCGGCGCCGGAGCGGGGCCGGCCGCGCTGGCTGCTGGCCGCCACGGTGGCCTGGGCGGTGCTGCTGGCCGGCCTGACCTGGTGGTCGGTCCGGCACGACCCGCCGACGGTGCGGGAGCAGCGCCCATTGTCCGCGGCCGCCCGGGTGACGGACCGGGCGGTCGGACAGCTCGTCGCCGCGACCGGCGAGGCGGCGTGGGTGCTGACCGAGCCGCGGCTCGACCGGGGCTGCCGGGTGACTCCGATGGCCGACGGGGCCGCGTACCGTCGCGGAGTGGACGTCGTGCTGCCCGAGGGTGGTGAGCGGGCGCTGCTGGACAGGGTGGCTGCCCGCCTTCCAGGCGACTGGCGGGCCGGCGTGCGCAGCTCCTCCTCGGGCCCGCGGCTGCGCGCCGACGCCGGGGAGTTCGTGCTGGTGCAGGGGTGGGTGGCGAGCCCGGGTCGGGTCCGGTTCGCCGCCGAGACCGGCTGCCGCCCGGCCGACACGGACTTCGCCGACCTGCTGCCGGGTCCCCCCGGCGAACCCGCTCTGGACGAGGCCCTGCGCGCCCTCGGGCGGACCGCCGAGGCCGGGGCCGGATCACTCGCCGCGCCGTGCCCCGGCGGCGGCAACGCGCGGACCCGCTGGGCCACCGCCGGCGCCGCGCCGGCCCCGCTCGCCGGACTGAAGCCGCTGGCCGCCGGCGCCGCCCTGCTCGACACCCCCGAGGTGTACGCCTACCGGCGCGGCCCGGCCGTCGTCGTCGCGGACGTCACCGGCGAGCGGCTGCGCCTCGCCGCCTCCACCGGCTGCGCCGGCTGAATCGGGCCGCTCGCGCCCACCGCTCGCGCCCACCGCTCGCGCCCACCGCTCGCGCCCGGTCGGCTCCGGCGCCCACGTGCCCGGGCGATCCGGTGACCCCGGTCAGTGGCCGCGGGCGTGGTCGCGCGGGGTGCGGCTCCGACCGAGCGCGTCCACCCGCCCCCAGCGCCCGGGAATGTCGAGCAGCTCGACCCGGCCCATCCCCTCGGGAACGGCAGGGTCGATGATCAGGTGCTCGCCCTGCGGGTCGAGGCCCAGCATCACCCGGAGCAGCAGCAGCGGGGTCCCGGCGGACCAGGCCTGCGGGCTGCACGCGGTCGGGTACTGCACCGGGTAGTCGGTGAGGTCCCGGTCGTAGCCGGCGAACGCCTCCGGCAGCCGCCCCCCGAAGAACCGGGACGCGCTGAGCATCGACTCGCAGATCCGGCCGGCCTCCTCGCGGAAGCCGTACCGCCACAGGCCCCACGCGATGATCGAGTTGTCGAACGGCCACACCGTGCCGACGTGGTAGCCGATCGGGTTGTACCGCCCCTGGTCGTCGCCGAGGGTGCGCACCCCCCAGCCGGAGAAGAGCCGCGGCCCGAGCAGGTGGCCGACCACCGCGGCGGCCCGGGACTCGTCGACGATGCCGCTCCACAACAGGTGCCCGATGTTGGAGGAGAGGGCGTCCACGTGCCGGCCGTCCGGGTCCAGGGCCAGCGCGTAGTACTCCCGCTCCGGGATCCAGAAGTCCCGGTTGAACCGCTCCTTGAGCGCCGCCGCCTCCCGTTCCAGCCGGTCGGCGTACGCGGGGTCGTTCCAGAACGTGCGGGCCAACCGGGCACCGCGCAGCTTGGCGTCGTAGGCGTAGCCCTGGAGCTCGCAGGTGGCCCGGGGGAACTCCGGCAGGCGGCCGTCGGTGTACGAGACGGCGTCCCAGGAGTCCTTCCAGCACTGGTTCTGCAGGCCGGTTTCCGGATTGCGGGTCCGGTACCAGACGTAGCCGGTGCCGAGCAGGTCGCCGTACGTGTCGATCCAGTCCAGCGCGGCCCGGGTCTGGTACTCCAGCCGCCGGACCAGGTCGCCGTCCCCGGTCCACCGCTCGTACTCGTCGAGCAGGATCACGAGGAGCGCGGTGGAGTCGGCCGACCCGAAGTACGGGGAGTGCGGCTGCTCCTCGAAGCCGGCGGTCTCGCCGTACCGGAGCTCGTGCAGGATCTTGCCCGGTTCCTCGTCCCGGAAGTCGTCGAGCCGGCTGCCCTGCAGGGCGGCGAGCATCAGGATGGTGGGGGGGACCAGCTCCGGCAGGAAGGGCAGCACCTGGAGCGAGGTGAAGATGCTGTCCCGCCCGAAGAGGGTCATGAACCAGGGCAGGCCGGCGGCGAGCAGCCGGACGCCGAGCGCGATCGACTCGTACCGGAGCGCGGCCAGGTCGTTCAGGCTCCGCCGGTACGCCCCGGCCAGGGGTGCGCAGTCGCAGCCGAGCTTCGGCGCCCGCGCGATCAGCTCGTCCTGCTCGGCGTGGATCGCCGCGGCCGAACGGTGACCGCCCAGCGGCAGGGTGGCCCGGATGTCCTCGCCCCGGGCCCCGTAGATCACGGTCGCGATGTGCAGCTGGGTGGTCCACTCGCCGTGCGGCCCGACCCGGATCCGGTAGGTGATGCCGGACTCGTCGATGTTGCCCGGCGTGCTCGTGTTGACCACCACCTCGCGGTGGAACTTCTCGCGGCGGTACGCGAGCCGCAGCTCACCCCCGGCCACCGACGGTGTGGTCCGCCCCTTCTTGTGCCGCTTGTGCTTGATCTCGAACAGGTCGGCGAAGTCGGCGCCGATGTCGAGCCGGAGGGTGAACTCGACCTCCTGACCCGAGTGGTTGAGCACGGTCAACTCCTCGTCGAAGCTGCCACCGACCGAACGGCTGCGGATCACCGAGACCTTGGCGTCCAGGTAGTGCGTCGGCTCGCCGGGGACCAGGAAGAACCGGGTCCGGTACGACTGCGCGTCGTCGATGGAGAGGGCGTGCAGCCGCTCCCCGTTCAGGGTCAGCAGCCAGGTGGAGATGAAGCGGGTGTCGAAGGAGAAGAGCCCGGTGGGAAAGTCGAAGGACGGCTCGATGTCCCCCCGGCGGTCGCAGACCAGGAAGGTGTTGCCGTCGAGGATGCTGACCCGCTCCCTCATCCCGACCGTCCGAGCCGCTCACGCGCGGTGTCGCGGGGGTCCCGGGTGCCCGGCGGATCCGGGAAGAAGCGGCGGAAGTCGAGGAAGAGGACCACGCTGCCGCTGTAGGTGCTCTCGTTGCGCAGCACCGCGGCCATGGCCGCCGCCCGGCCGGTGACCAGCCGCTCGAACAGGTCGGCGCTGCTGTTCCAGATCGCGTCCGCCGGGCCGCGTCCGTGGGTGACCCGGACCGCCCCCGGTCGCATCTCGACCAGCCAGTGGTCGGTCCGGTTGCCGGTGGTCAGGTCGAGCTGGATGGCTCCGGTGGTCGGGCCGCGCAGCACCGCCGGGGCCCGCGCCGGCAGTGACGCGAAGAACTGCTCGATCGCCTCGCCCACACCCGAATCGTAGGCAGCGGGCGGACATGTCGGGTCAGTATCGTCACTCCACCCGGAACGGACATGCGCCGGGTCGAGCTGGCGTCAGTAGACCAGCGCCTGCGCGCCCTCGGTCATCGCCTCCTCCACGAAGACCGCCGCCCCGGCGATGCGTACGCCGGGGAGCACGTCGCCGGGGCCGATGTCCCGGCGGGCGGCGCACTGGGTGCAGGCGGTGACCTTCCCGGTGGTCAGGATCACGTGCAGCAGCTCGGCCAGCGGCGCCGAGTGCGGCAGGTCGAACTCCTGCGCCCGCCCGGGCAGCGCGAACCAGGTGGACTCGCCGGTCAGCCAGAGCGAGACGTCGACCCCGGCGGCCGCCGCCGTGGCGGCGACCGTGAATGCCTGGGCACACCGCTCCGGAGCGTCCGCGCCGGCGGTGGCCTTGACGACGAGAGTGCGGGCCATGGCGCCAGCATAGGATGGCCCGGATGGTTACCGAGATCGGGTTCGTCAGCCTGCTGGTCGCCGGCCTGGGCGCGCTCGCGGGCGGCCTGGTCTATCTGGCTGTGAGGATTTCGAGAGGTAAATGGTGAGCGCGAGGAGTGAGCCGGGTTTGCGAGCCCCGCAGTCGCGAACGAAGGTGGCCGGGTGAGCGCGAACCCGTCGGAGGAGAACCCGCTGCAGCCGCCGTGGCTGAACGCGCCGCCGGTCGATCCGTACCCGTTCGAGGAGAGCCACGACCTGCGCGTCGGCCCGAAGCTGCACCCCAGCCTGGACGGTCTGCTGCCGTACATCGGCGTGTGGCGCGGCCGGGGCCGCGGTGGCTTCCCGACCATCGAGGACTTCGACTTCGCGCAGGAGATCCGGATCAGCCACGACGGCCGGCCGTTCCTGTTCTACGAGTCCCGGGCGTGGATCCTCGACGAGCAGAGCCGTCCGGTGCGCCCGGCCGGTCGCGAGGTCGGCTGGTGGCGTCCGGTGATGGACGGCGACCGGGTCACTGACGAGCTGGAAGCCCTGATGACCGTGCCCACCGGGGTGATGGAGCTGCACATCGGCAAGCGCAAGGGCACCCAGATCGAGTTCGCCACCGACGCGGTGATCCGGACGGCGACGGCCAAGGAGGTCACCGCCGGTGCCCGCCTCTTCGGCATCGTCGAGGGCGCCCTGCTCTACGCCCAGGAGATGGCCGCCCTGGGCCACCCCCTCAGCCCCCACCTCTCCGCCCGCCTCATCCGCGTGGCCGGCTGACCCGCCGGATCAACGCGGGCTAGGGGAAGGCGAGGAGGGTGCGGAGGGCCTCGGTGTGGGGGGAGCGGGGCAGGGGGGTCTCGTCCAGGGTGCGGATCTCGGTCAGGCCGCGCAGGGACGAGGTGAGCCAGACGCCCGCGGATCCGCGCAGGTCCGTCGGGGTGGCCATCCGTTCGGCAGCCCTCAGGCCCAGCTCCCCGGCGTGGTCGAGCAGCCAGCGGGCGGTGACGCCGGGCAGGATGCCGGTGGTCGCGGCGGGCACCGCGCACAGGGTGCGGTCGGCCAGCCAGACCACGTTCGCGGTCGGCCCCTCCAGCACGTAGCCATCGGTGGAGAGCCAGAGTACGTCGTCCACGCCGTTGCGGGCCGCCCAGCGGCGGGCCGCGGTGCTCACCCCGTACGAGGTGGACTTGATCCCGGCCGGCAGCCAGTCCAGGGCGGGGCGGGTCGCGGCGGCCACGCCCAGGGGGAGGGTGGCCACCGTCACCCCGGACCGCCGGGCGCGCCTGGCCTCCGCCGGCACCTCGCCCAGGGTGGCGTAGACGGTCGGCGGACCGCCCTCCGGCCCCCGGGTGCAGACCAGCCGCAGCGCCCCCTCCACCTCGGCCGGCCAGCCCGCCCGGACCGCGTCCAGCAGCTCGACCAGGACGCCGTCGGGTGGCAGCGGCAGCTCGACGGCCGCCGCGCCGGCGCGCAGCCGGGCCAGGTGGGCGTCGAGCAGCCACGGCCGCCCGCCGCGCAGGTGCAGCGTCTCGAAGAGCCCGTCGCCGTGCAGCGCGCCGCGGTCGTCGCCACGCAGCACCGGCTCCCCGGCCGGTACGACGCCCCGCCCGAGCACGGCCATCCGTGATGCCACCATGGCCGCCGAGCGTAGTGGCGTACGCCCGCGGCGCCCGGTCCGGCGCGGCGGCCGAACTATGATCGGACGGTGTCCGAATCCTCCCTGGCGGAACTGCTCCGCTCCCGCGGGCTGCGCCTGACGGCCCAGCGGCAGCTGGTTCTGCAGGCGGTGCTGGAACTGGGGCACGCCACGCCGGAGCAGGTGCACACCGCGGTCCGGGAAGTGGCCGCCGGGGTCAACATCACCACCATCTACCGCACCCTCGAGCTGCTGGAACGGCTCGGGCTGGTGACCCACACCCACCTTTCGCACGGTTCGCCGACCTATCACGCGGCCGGCGAGCACCAGCACGTCCACCTGGTCTGCCGGGAGTGCGGCGCGATCGACGAGATCGATCCGGAGCTGCTCCGCCCGCTCGCCGACCAGTTGGCCGCTCAGCGTGGATTCCAGGTCGACATCGGGCACGTGGCGCTCTTCGGCGTCTGCGGCCACTGCGAGGACGGGGAACGGAAATGATCGACATCGCGGGAGCGGTGGCCGCCGAGGCGATCGACGAGGAGACCCGGGACCAGCCCGAGCCGGCCCACCGGGCGGCCGGGGTGCGGGGCGTCGCCGCCCACTACGGCGACCCGATGCGCGAGCAGCGCACCCTCACCACCGCCGTGGGTCTGGTCGACCGGTCGCACCGGGGCGTCATCGCGGTGCCCGGCGAGGAGCGGATCGGCTGGCTGCACACGCTGACCAGCCAGCACCTCGCCACGCTGGCCGCCGGCCAGGGCACCGAGCTGCTGGTGCTCTCTCCGCACGGGCACGTCGAGCAGCACGCGATGGTCGCCGAGGACGGCGAGACCACCTGGCTGGACACCGAGCCGGGTGCCACCGCCGGCCTCCTGTCATACCTGGAGCGGATGCGGTTCTTCAGCAAGGTCGACCCGCGGGACGCCACCGCCGACCACGCGCTGCTCTCGCTGGTCGGGCCGGAGGCGGTCGGCGCGCTCGGCGCGCTCGGCGTCGCCGGCAGCCTCGCCGAGCCCGACCTGGTCGCGGTGCCGGGTCCGAAGTTCCGTTCCGGCGAGCTTCCCCCGCGGCCGACCATCGTGTACGACGTGCAGCCCCTGGCGATCGGCGGGTGGGCCCGGCGGGTGGCGCTCGGCGTGGACCTGCTGCTGCCCCGGGACGCGATGACCCAGGTGGTGGACGAGCTGCGCGGCGCCGGGGTGCCGGTGGCGGGGCTGTGGGCGTACGAGGCGGTGCGGGTGGCCGCCCGGCAGCCCCGGGCCGGGGTGGACACCGACCACCGGACCATCCCCGCCGAGGTGGGGCTGATCGCCCCGGCGGTGCACCTGGAAAAGGGCTGCTACCGGGGCCAGGAGACGGTGGCCCGGGTGCACAACATGGGCAAGCCGCCGCGTCGCCTCGTCCTGCTGCACCTGGACGGGGTGACAACCGACCAGCCGCCGACCGCCGGTACGCCGGTCACCCTGGACGGCCGGGCGGTCGGCTTCGTCGGCACCGCCGTGCACCACTACGAGCTGGGCCAGGTCGCCCTCGCCGTGATCAAGCGCAACGTCCCCGACGACGCCCGGCTGCTGGTGGGGGAGACGGCCGCCGCCATCGACCCGGCGTAAGGGTGCCTTGCTGACGCCCGTAACGCGGGAAGTTTTCCTCTTCTGCGGGCCGGCACGCATGATTCTTCCGTCGCGACGCGCTCCGGCCGTCGACCGGAGGCGAGCGGGACGGTTAGGATCGCCGGCATGACGACAGGGACGTTGATCACGGTTGCCCCCACCGGTGCGGAGTCGGCCAAGGCGGAGGTGCCGGCGCTGCCGGTGACCCTCGACGAGCTGCTGCTGACCGCCAAGGAGTGCGAGGCGCTCGGCGCCGCCGTCATCCACGTCCACATCCGGGACGACGCGGCGAAGCCCACCCTCGACCAGGGGCGGCTGCGGGAGACGGTGTCCGCGCTGCGGGACAGCACCGACCTGATCGTGCAGCTCTCCTCGGGCGGCGCGGTGACCGACCCGGAGGCCGACCGGCTGGCGGTGCTGGACGCCGGGCCGGACATGGCCTCCTGCACGATGGGCACGGTCAACTTCGGTGACGACGTCTTCCTCAACCGCTGGGAGTTCATCGTCGGCCTGCACACCCGGATGCAGGAGAAGGGCATCGTGCCGGAGTACGAGATCTTCGACCTCGGTCACCTGACCGCCCTGCAGCGCCTGCTCGGCAAGTACGGTCTGCCGCACGGCGGGCACGTGCACGTCGACTTCGTGATGGGCGTGCCCGGCGGCATGCCGGGCACCACGGCGACGCTGGTCGCCGCCCAGCAGATGCTCCGCGACCTGCCGGCGGGCACCACCTTCTCGGCCACCGGCATCGGCCGCAGCACGATCCCGGTGCTGCTGGCCTCGCTGTCGGCCGGCGGTCACCTGCGGGTCGGCATGGAGGACACCGTCACGTACGCCAAGGGCCGGCCGGTCGAGTCGAACATGCAACTGGTCGCCCGGGCGGTCGGCTTCGCCCAGCTCGCCCAGCGTCCGCCGCTGACCACGGCCGAGGCCCGGCAGCTGCTCGGCCTGTAAGCCCACCCCCGCCCCGCACTCCTGTACGCCCGGGGCCGACGTCGCTGGTCACCCCGGTGTCGGGTCGGCCGGGCCCGTCGGTACCGTCCACCTCGTGGCAAAGACGTACGAGGGTGGCGTGCCGCTCGTCGAGGTGGTCCGCTCCGGTTTCGTGGAGGGGCTGCACCGCGGCTCGGTGGTGGTGCTGGACGCGGCCGGCGCGACGGTGGCCGGCGCCGGGGACGTCGGCTCGCCGGTCTTTCCGCGCTCGTCCAGCAAGCCGATGCAGGCGATCGGGATGCTCCGCGCCGGCCTGCCGCTGACCGACCCGGCCGACGTGGCGCTGGTCTCGGCCAGCCACGCCGGCGAGCAGTTCCACCTGGAACGGGTCGCCGCCCTGCTCCGCCGCGCCGGGCTCGACGAGTCGGCGCTGCACTGCCCGCCCGACCTGCCGGTGGGCGAGGCGGCCCGGGAGGCCGTGCTGCGCGCCGGCGGCGGGCCGACGCGGATCCAGATGAACTGTTCCGGCAAGCACACCGGGATGCTGTCGACCTGTGTCGCGGCCGGCTGGCCGCTGGACGGGTACTGGCGGCCGGAGCACCCGCTGCAGCGCCGGCTGACCGCCGCGATCGAGGAGTTCACCGGCGAGGAGGCGGCGGCGGTCGGGGTCGACGGCTGCGGCGCGCCGGTGCTCGCCGTCTCGTTGACCGGGCTGGCCCGGGCGTACCTGCGGCTGGTCGCGGCGGAGCCGGGCACGGTCGAGCGGACCGTGGCCAACGCGATGCGGGCGTACCCGGAACTGGTGGGCGGCACCCAGGCCGACGACACCCGGTTGATGCGGGGCGTACCCGGGCTGCTGGCCAAGGTCGGCGCCGAGGGCGTCATCGCGGCGGCCGTCCCCGGGGTCGGCGCGGTCGCCCTCAAGATCGACGACGGCGCGGCCCGCGCCCGGATGCCCGTGCTGGTCTCGGCGCTGCGCCGGCTCGGCGTGGCGGCTCCCGTGCTGACCGAGTACGCCGAGGTGCCGCTGCTCGGCGGCGGCCTTCCGGTGGGCGCGGTCCGCGCGGTCTGGTAACCGCTCCCGTCCTCGACCCGCCGCGGGTGACGCTGCGCGTGGCCGGCCACGGCTGGTCGCCGCCGCCCTCGACCGGTAGGTCAGCGAGCCGTATGACGCAGAGGTATGAATATGCCTCTCAGGTATATCGCTCGTCGGTCATGTCGCCTCGCCGACGCGACACGCCCGCTGCCCCTCGATCGTCGCCGTCGTCGGGCGGTCCGCTGGCAGTGCCCGGCGCCGGGTCCACCCGCCGGCAGGGCCCGGCGCCGGGTCAACCCGCCGGCAGGGCCCGGCGGGTGGCGGTCCGACCGGCGTGGCGGGCCAGCTCAGGGCAGGAAGTCGAGCAGGGCGGCGTTGACCGGTCCGGGGCGCTCCAGGGGCAGCAGGTGAGCCGCGTCCGGGACGTCGGGCAGGCGTACCCCGCCGGGCGCCTCGGCGGCGATCCGGTCGGCGAGCCGGCTGAGGTCCGCTACGTCCGCGGCCCCGGCGCCGACCAGCACCGGCATCCGCAGCTCGCCGAGCCGCTCGATCGCCGGCGGGTCGAGCTCGCCGACCTCGATCGCGCTCAGCGCCAGCTCGGCGGCGAGCGCCCGCCGGTCCATCTCCTCGGCGAACCGGACGAGCTCCGGGTCCACGTCCTCCGGGCGGCGGCCCGGGCCGACCACCCAGAAGCGCACCTCGCCGGCGGCGGTCGCGTCGAAGTCCGCCGGGTCCACGTCGCCGACCAGGCTTTCCCAGAGCTGCTCGGTCTCCTCCGACCATTCGTTGCCGGAGAGCGGCGCGTCGAACAGGGCCAGCGCCGAGATCCGCCCCGGGTGGGCCAGCGCCGCGTCCACCGCGACCTTGCCGCCGAACGAGCAGCCCACCAGGGCAGCCCGGTCGATGCCGAGCGCGTCGAGCAGGCCGACCACGTCGTCGTGGTGGGCGAAGGGGGCCGGTGGCAGTTCCGAGTCGCCGTAGCCACGCAGGTCCGGCGCGATGACCCGGTGCCGGGCGGCGAGCGCGGGGAACTGCTCCCGCCACATCCGCCGGTCGGCGATGCCGGCGTGCAGCAGCAGCACCGGCGTACCGGTGCCGACCTCGTCGTACGCGAGCAGGGCACCGTTCACTTCGATCTTGGTCACGTCAGGACGGTACGTACCGGACACCGGACGCGCAACAGTCGATCTGAGACCTTGCTAACTCTGGTTAGCGTTTTGCTTGCAGGAGCTAGCAGTGCCAGATAGCGTCGGGTCATGGCCACGAGCAAGGATCTTCCCGACGTCGGCGGGTTCATTCGCGATCTGCGCCGCAACGCGAAGATCTCGCTGCGGCAGCTCGCCGAGCAGGCCGGCGTCAGCAACCCGTACCTCAGCCAGATCGAGCGCGGCCTGCGCAAGCCGAGCGCCGAGGTGCTGCAGCAACTGGCCAGCGCCCTGCGCGTCTCCACCCCGGCGATGTACCTGCGGGCCGGGCTGCTCGACGACAAGGAGGGTCAGGGGGTGCTCGCCGCGATCGCCGTCGACCCTGAGCTGACCATGGCGCAGAAGCAGTCCCTCACCCAGATCTACGAGACGTTCCGCCGGGAGAACGCGCGGCTCGCCGAGGCGACCGCTGCCGCGACCGGCGGCACCGAGCCGACCACGCCGCCGACCACCCGGCCCGCCGAGGCCCCGGAGGCCCCGGCCACCGCCACGCCGGCCGCGACCGGCCCCACGACGCCGGACGGCACCCCGACCGAGGCCGTCCTCGAGTCGGTCGCCGTCACCGAGGCGGGGCCCGCCCCCGCCCCGCCCAGCACCGCCCCCCAGAAGAAGACCGCACCGAAGGCCGCCGGTGCGGCCGAGGAGGAGAAGTCATGACCCAGCCGAAGACCAACCGCATCCCCGCGCCGCTCTACGCCGCCGCCGGCGCCGGCGAGCTGGCCCTGCAGCAGCTGCGCAAGCTCCCCACCGTGGTCACCGACCTCGGCAACAAGGTCGTCGCCGACCTGGGTGGCAAGGCCGTCGTCACCGGCTTCGAGCTGCGCCAGAAGGCCACCGAGACGCTGAAGACCGCCAACCTCACCGGGCTGCGCGAGAAGGCCGTCCCGACCGAGCTCGACCTGGACAAGCTCCGCGAGGCCGCGACCCGCAACGCCGCCGCCGTGCTGGCTGCGGCCGAGGCCGCCCAGGAGCGCGCCCTGGCCGGTGCGCACGCCGCGCAGGTCCGCGCCCTGGCCGCGTACGCCGAGCTGGTCGCCCGCGGCGAGCGGGTCGTCGGTGCCGGCGTGCTGGAGGCCGCCGACACGGTGAACGCCGACATCGAGGCCACCGAGGCCGACACCACCGTGAAGTCCGAGGTCCCCCCGGCCCCGGCCGCTGCCCCGGTCGACGTTCCGACCCCGGCCGACGTGGCCGAGGTCGTCGAGGCCAAGCCGGCCGCCGCCAAGGCCCCGCGGACCCGGGCCACCAAGGCCACCACCACCAAGGCCGCGACCGCCAAGCCGGCCGCCACCCCGTCGGCGAAGCTGCCGAAGGCCACCAAGCGGACCCGTCCGGCCGCCGAGTAGTCGACCCTGGACCGACGACCCCGGAAGCGTCCTGTGGGACGTATCCGGGGTCGTCGGCATAAGCTTGCCGACATGGCCTACGCCACGCCGATCTTCGCGTTCGAAGTCACCACTGTGATCGAGCTGATCCTGCTCGTCTTCGCCCTGGTCGTCGAGGGGGTCGCTCTGGTGCACGCCATCACCCAGCGCTCCGACGCGTTCCCGGCGATCGGCACCCTGCCCAAGGGCGGCTGGATCGCCATCCTCGCCGTCTGCCTGGTGCTCACGCTCCCGTTCTTCGGGTTCAGCGTGCTCAGCATCTTCGCGTTGGCCGGCATCGCGGCCGGCCTGATCTACCTGCTCGACGTCCGGCCGGGGCTACGCGACCTGCATGACGGCAAAGGCTTCTGGTGAGAGGTTTCCGCTGGCCTCCGCCCCCGGACGGCGGCCCACGCACCTGGGGACCGGGCCCGGGGGCGCCCCGCACCGGTCGTCCGGCCCTGCCGGAGCCGGAGACCGAGCTGGTCACCACCCCGCACGGCGTCCGGCTGGAGCGGCTGGTCACCGGCGTCGGTGACCCGGTGACGGTGTTCGCGCACGGGCTCGGCAACGGCATCGCCACCACCCGCCCGTTCGGCAGCGCGGTCACCGGCCGCCGGATCTTCTTCCAGTTCCGGGGGCACGGCCGCTCCGACTCGCCGCCCGGTCCGTGGAGCTATCTGGACCTGGCCCGCGACCTGCGGGCGATCGCCGACCTGGGCGGTGCCACCCGGGCCTTCGGCGCCAGCCTCGGCGCCGGCGCGCTCTGCCGACTGCTGGTGGAGAGCCCTGAACGCTTCGACAAGCTGGTCTTCTTCCTGCCCGCCGTGCTGGACCAGCCGCGCGGCGAGGCCGCCCGCACCCGGCTGAGCGACCTGCTCGACGCGGTGGAGAGCGGGGACGCCTCCGCCCTCGCCGATGTCGTGTCGATGGAGCTGCCACCGGCCGTGCGTAACACCCCCGCCGGCTGGGCGTACCTGCGGCAGCGGCTGGACCAGCTGCTCCGGGACGGCCTCGCCCCCGGGTTGGCCAGCCTGCCGGAGCAGGCGCCGCTGCGCGACGCCTCCGCGCTCGCCCGGGTCACCGCGCCGGCGCTGGTGATCGGCTGTGCCGGCGACGACCTGCACCCGGTGCAGGTCGCCGAGGAGCTGGCCGCGGCGCTGCCGCACGCCACCCTGCACGTGTACGACCGTCCCGGCGTGCTCTGGTCGGAACGCGCCGACCTGCGGGAGCGGATCTCGGCGTTCCTCAACGGGTAACCTCGCCTGTCATGGGCGTCACACATCACGGCCGTACCCACCGCCTCGACCTCGCCGACCCGACCCTGCGCGAGTGGGAGTGCACGGTGCTGGCGGCCGACCCCGAGCAGGGCATCGTGCTGGACCGGTCGGCGTTCTACCCGGGCGGGGGTGGCCAGCCGCCGGATCACGGGGTGCTGCTCTGGCAGGGTGTGCAGACCCGGATCGTGGGCACCCGCAAGGGCGACGACCTGTGGCTGATCCCGGCGGAGGGCGACCCGGTGCCGCCGGCCGGGACGACGGTGACCGGGGCGGTGGAGGACGACCGCCGGACGATGCTGATGCGCACCCACTCCGGGCTGCACGTGCTCTGCGGGGTGGTGTTCCGCGACTTCGGCGCGCTCGTGACGGGCGGCAACATGGAACCGGGGGAGGCCCGGATGGACTTCAACCTCCCCGAGGTGCCGCCGGACTTCAAGAGCCGGATCGAGGAGCTGGTCAACGCCGAGGTGGCCGCCGACCGGTCGGTCGCCGTCCGGGTGCTGCCCCGGGCCGAGGCGCTGGCCCTGCCGGACATCATCCGCACCCAGTCCAACCTGATCCCGCCGGAGGAGCAGGAGGTCCGGATCGTCGACATCGCGGGTCTGGACGTGCAGGCCGACGGCGGTACGCACGTCGCGTCGACCGCCCAGATCGGCAAGGTCCAGGTGGTCAAGGTGGAGAGCAAGGGCCGCGCCAACCGCCGGGTGCGGGTGCGCCTGGCGGACTGAGCACGGATCGGGCGGTGTCCCCGGCACCGTGGACCGGTGCGGGGGACCCGGGCTCACACCAGGTCGATGCGTTCCCCGAGTTCGACGTGCGGTGACCGGTCAGCGGGGCAGGTGGGCCGCGCGGACGTCGAGCAGCCACCGCTCCGCGGTCGCCTCGTCCGGCCGCTCCGGCAGCGGGGTGCGGATCCGGTCGAAGTCCCGTTCGGCCGCCGCGACCAGCGCCTCCGCCTCGGCCAGCGCGCCACCGGCGACCCGCTCGCCGAAGGCCCGGAACCACTCCGGATCGGCGAGGCGGATCTCCAGCACGCCGGTGGCGTAGAGCCGTCGCCCCTGGTGCAGCAGCCGGGCCAGGTGTCGCGCGTGCTTGGCCGACCGCCGCCGCCCGCCCGCAGAGGAGTCCCGGGTGGTGAGCTTGCGGAACTGCTGGGTGGCGTAACCGAGGTAGGCGGCGCGGACCCGCGGGGCGCTGAGGAACGCCGACCGGATCGCGACCAGCCGGTCGCCGAACTCCGTCCGGGTCTCGTAGCAGTCGTCGGGCAGCCACATCAGCTCGGTCGCCGTGGGGTTGCCGCTCAGCGCCAAAGCGCAGTACTTCCCGGCCTCGTGCAGGGTGACGTCCGGGTCGGTGGTGACCACCGACCCGCGCGGCGGGTGCAGGCCGTGAAAGGCGACCGTCGGCGCGGCGAAGACCCCGATCCGGTCCACATCCGAGCCCGGCCGGGCGAGCCCGTACGCGACCGAGCCGACGATCCCGGAGAGCAGCAGGTGCATCCGGAGAGCATGACCCGGCACACCCGCTTCGCAAAACCGGACTTCGGCTGTCAGGTATCCCTGCCACCATCGACGGCATGACGACACCGTTGCAGGGGAAGGTCGCGCTGGTCGCCGGGGCCACCCGGGGCGCCGGCCGGCAGATCGCCATCCAGCTCGGGGCGGCCGGGGCGACCGTCTACGCGACCGGCCGCAGCAGCCGCGCCGGGCGTTCCGAGATGGACCGGCCGGAAACCATCGAGGAGACCGCCGAGCTGGTCACCGTCGCCGGCGGCACCGGCATCGGGGTACGCGTCGACCACCTGGTCGCCGATCAGGTCCGCGACCTGGTGGCCCGGATCGACGCCGAGCAGGGCCGCCTCGACGTGCTGGTCAACGACATCTGGGGGGCCGACCCGCTGATCACCTGGGAGAAGCCGGTCTGGGAGCAACCCCTCGACGCCGGCTTCCGCACGCTGCGGCTGGCCGTGGACACCCACATCATCACCAGCCACTTCGCCCTCCCGCTGCTGATCCGCCGTCCGGGCGGGCTGGTCGTCGAGGTCGGCGACGGCACCAAGGAGTACAACGACGTCACGTACCGGCTGTCGGTCTTCTACGACCTGGCCAAGGTGTCGGTGAACCGGCTCGGCTTCACCCAGGCGCACGAGCTGGCGCCGCACGGGTGCACGGCGGTGGCGCTCACCCCCGGCTGGCTGCGCTCCGAGGCGATGCTGGAGCACTTCGGGGTCACCGAGGCCACCTGGCGCGACGGCGCGGCGAAGGATCCGCACTTCGTCATGTCGGAGACGCCGGCCTTCGTCGGGCGCGCGGTGGCCGCCCTCGCCGCCGACCCGGACCGGGCCCGCTGGAACGGCAAGTCCGTCGACAGTGGCGGGCTGGCCCAGGTGTACGGCTTCACCGACCTCGACGGCACCCGCCCGCACTGGGCGCGCTACTACGACGAGGTGGTGGCCGCCGGAAAGCCCGCCGACGACACCGGCTACCGCTGACCGGCGTCCGGCCCGTCCGGCGGGGCGGCGTTCGGTGCGGCCGAGATCGCCGGCGGGTCGGCGTACCGCGCGGCCGACCGGCGGGCCGCCTCGGCGAAGCGGGCCCGCAACTCCGGTGGGTCGAGCACCTCCACCTCCGGGCCCAGGCCCAGCAGCACGTCGTACGCCACCCGCACGGACTCGACGGGCAACCGGGTCACCACCCAGCCCTGCCCGTCGGGTTCGCCCGCGGCGGCCACCGCCGCGTCGTACGCGAAGGGGGCCTCGGCGACGTGCCGCAACGCCCGCAGGCCGGCGGGGCTCAGCCGGACGCGGACCTCGGCCCCCAGCATGCCCCGCAGGAACGCCTCGGCCCGCTCCCGCCAGTACGCGCCCAGGTCGAAGCCCGCGTCCCGGGCGAAGCTCTCCTCGCGCACCTCGACGCCGACCACCCGGTCCACCCGGTACGTCCGGTGCCCGTCGCCGACCCGGCCGACCAGGTACCAGACCGCGCTCTTGAGCACCAGCCCGTACGGCTGCACGGTGCGGCTGACCTCGCGGTCGCCGCGCCGGTAGCGCAGCTGGACCACCCGGTCCCGCCACACCGCCCGGGCCAGCTCGGCCAGCCACGGCGGCGGCTCCGTCTCCCGGAACCACCGCGGCACGTCCAGGTGGAAGCGCTGGCCGGTCCGGGCGGGCGCGTCCCGCAGGCTCGGCGGCAGCGCGGCCAGCACCTTCAGCTCGGCGGCGGCCACCGCGTCGGCGAGCCCCATCTCCCCGGCCGGGCCGGGCAGCCCGGCCAGGAAGAACGCCTCCGCCTCGTCCCGGGTGAGCCCGGTGAGCCGGGTCCGGTAGCCGCCGAGCAGCCGATAGCCACCCGCCCGGCCACGATCGGCGTAGACCGGCACCCCGGCGGCGGAGAGCGCCAGCACGTCCCGGTACACGGTCCGCTCGGAGACCTCCAGCTCCCGCGCCAGCTCGGCCGCGGTCATCGTCTCCCGCGACTGCAGCAGCAGGACCAGCGAGATCAGCCGGGAGGCGCGCACCCGCCCATCCTGCCCGGGTCGCGTTCCGGGACGGGAATGCGGGGGACCGTTAGGCTCTGCGGTCGTGAACGCACCCCGCCTCGCCGCCCCGGTCACCGGTGCCGTCGGCCGGTTTTTCGCCGGCGCCGGGCTGCTGCTGCGCGGCCTCGGCCTCTACGTCCGCAGTCCCGGGCTGATGCTGCTCGGCATCGTCCCGGCGCTGATCTCGGGCGCGCTCTTCCTCGCCGCCCTCGCCACCCTGGTCTACTTCGTGGACGACCTGGCGGCGCTGGTCACCCCGTTCGCCGACGACTGGTCGGCGACCCCGCGCGGCCTGGTCCGGGTGATCGCCGGGCTGGCCTTCCTCGGGCTGGGCGGGCTGCTCGGCGTACTCACCTTCACCGCGGTCACCCTCGCCATCGGCGACCCGTTCTACGAGAAGATCTCCGAGCGGGTCGAGGAGCGGTACGGCGGCACCCCCGGCGCCGTCGACGTGCCGGTCTGGAAGTCGCTGCGGCGCAGCATCGCCGACTCGCTCCGGCTGGTGGCGATCACCGCGCTGGTGGGCGTGCCGCTCTTCGCGGCCGGCTTCATCCCGGTGGTGGGGCAGACCGTCGTGCCGGTGATCGGGGCCGCGGTGGGTGGCTGGTTCCTCGCCCTGGAGCTGGTCGGCGCGCCCTTCTACCGGCGCGGCATGCGGCTGCCGGACCGTCGTTCGCTGCTGCGGGCCGACCGGCCCACCGCACTGGGCTTCGGCGTGGCGGTCTTCGTCTGCTTCCTGATCCCGCTCGGCGCGGTGCTGCTCATGCCCGCCGCCGTGGCCGGGGCCACCCTGCTCGCCCGCCGGTCGCTCGGCCAGTCCATCGAGGAGCGCTGACATGGAGATCACCCTGGTGGCGGGGGACATCACCGCCCAGCGGGTCGACGCGATCGTGAACGCGGCCAACTCCTCGCTGCTCGGCGGCGGGGGAGTGGACGGGGCGATCCACCGCAAGGGCGGGCCGGCGATCCTGGCCGAGACCCGGGCGCTGCGCGCCTCCCGGTACGGCCGGGGCCTGCCCACCGGCCAGGCGGTCGCCACCACCGCCGGTGACCTGCCCGCCCGCTGGGTGATCCACACCGTCGGCCCGGTCTTCTCCGCCACCGAGGACCGGTCGGCGCTGCTGCGCGACTGCTACGCCAACAGCCTGGCGGTCGCCGACGAGCTGGGCGCGGCCACGGTCGCCTTCGCGCTGATCTCCGCCGGCGTCTACGGCTGGCCGGTCGACGACGCCGTTCGCCAGGCGCTGACCGTGCTCCGCGCGGCCACCCCGGCGCACGTCACCGAGGTCCGCCTGGTGCTCTTCAGCGCCGACACGTACGCCACCGCCGAGCGGATCGCCGCCGCCGGCTGAGCCGGCGCCCCCGGCGGATCACGCCACCGCCGACGCGGGCGGTAGCCCGGTCAGGTCAGCTCAGCTCGGCGAGGCAGGACCACTGGGCGGCCACCGGCCGGTAGCCGAGCCGCTCGTTGACCGCCAGCATCGGCACGTTCGCCTCGTCGTTCGAGGTGTAGGCGACGGCGACCCCGGCGGCGCGGGCGCGGTGCAGCGCGGCGAGCTTGGCCAGCCGGGCCAGCCCCCGGCCCCGGAACGCCGGCAGGGTGGCCGTCATGTCCGACCACATCCGGTCGCCGTCCCGCTTGACCAGGCTGAAGGCGACCAGCTCCCCATCGACCTCGACGGCCGTGCTGGCCGCCCGGTCCAGCCCGAGGTTGTCCCAGACCTCGTAGCGCCAGCTCGCGTAGCTGAGCGCGTCGGTGGGTGCGTCGCCCGGCTCGTCGCTCGAGGCCCCGACGTGCAGGGTGTGCATCCGGCGCGGATCGAGCCCGGCCAGCGGCGGCAGCCGTACCCCGTCCGGGGTGTCCGGCAGCGGCGGCGTCGCCCGCAGGTCGAGCGCCGAGTAGCGCAGCTCCCGGCTCGGCGTGAAGCCGTGCCGGCGGGCGAACGGCAGCGACTCGGTCAGCGCCCAGGTCCGCACCCGGCGGACTCCCAGCGGACGGAGGTGGCCGAGCGCCTCGCCCAGCAGCGCCGCGCCGATGCCCCGGCCGCGCTGCTCCGGGTGGACGTGCAGCAGGGAGACGTCTCCGAAGTCCCCTCCGACGTGTTGCCGTTGCGGTAGGCCGACACCCAGCCGGCCACCCGGCCGTCGACCTCGGCCACGAACGCGGTCCACTCCTCGCCGGGCGGTGGCTCGGCGATCATCCGGCGGGTCGACTCGACCCCGCGCACCAGGTACGGGTAGACCAGCGCGCGCAGCGCCACGACGGCGGGCGCGTCGTCGGGGTGGGCGGTACGGATCAGCATCTCAGCCCACCTCGCGGACGGCGGCGACCGCCTCGACCTCGACGAGTTGGTCCGGGTAGCCCAGCACGGTCACCCCGAGCAGCGTGCTCGGCGGGTCCTGGTCGCCGAACGCGTCCCGGACCACCTGCCAGACCGCCACCAGGTCGGCGCGGTCGCTGCTGGCCACGAACACCGTGGTCTTGACGACGTCGGCGAGCCCGGCCCCGGCTGCGGCCAGGGCGGTGGTCAGGTTGGCCATCGCCTGGCGGGCCTGGGCGGTGGGGTCGCCGGGCGCGACGGTGCGGCCCTCGGCGTCCAGCGGGCAGGCGCCGGCGGTGAAGACCAGCCGGGCCGGCGGGCTGACCGCCGCGGCGTAGGCGTACTCGGCGACGTCGGAGAGTTCGGGGGCGTGGATCAGGTGCACGGGGCCGGTCACCGGGCGACCCTAGCGCCGGCCGCACCCGGCCGCGACGGGTTATCGGCGGGGCCGGGCGGACCGGGCCGCTCCGCCGGATCAGGCCGAGTCGCGGACGACGAGGTTCGTCGGCAGGATCAGCTCCTGCTCGACGTCCTCGCCGGCCGTCATCCGCAGCAACTGGCGGGTCATCCCCCGCCCGAGCTCGACGATGTCCCACCGCACGGTGGTCAGCGGCGGGTCGGTGTAGGCCGCGGTCTCGATGTCGTCGAACCCGATCATCGCCACGTCCGTCGGCACCCGCCGCCCCGCCTCGCGGAGGGTCCGCAGGGCGGCGTGCGCCATCAGGTCGGAGGCGGCGAAGACCGCGTCCAGGTCGGGGTGCGCGGCGAGCAGGTCCCGCATCGCGGTCGCCCCGGACTCCCGGGTGAAGTCGCCGTACGCCTCCCAAGCGGGCAGCCCGGCCTCGGCCACGGCCTCCCGGTAGCCGGTCAGCCGCTCGATCCCGGCGACCATGTCCTGCGGGCCGGCGATGGTGGCGATGCGTCGGCGACCGTTCGTGATCAGGTGCCGCACCGCCCGGGTGACGCCGCCGACGTTGTCCACGTCGACGTACGGCACCTGGGCGCCGTCGAGCGGCCGGCCGGCGCAGACCACCGGGATGCCCAGCCGGGACAGGACGCCCGGTAGCGGGTCCTCGCCGTGCAGTGAGGCGAAGAGTACCCCGTCCACGTGCCGCCCGGTGGTGTAGCGCTCGACCCGCTGGTGCCCGGCCGGCGAGCCGGCCAGCATCAGCACGAGTTGTTTGTCGGCCGCTTCGAGTTCCTGACTGACGCCTCGGATGATGCCCGGGAAGACCTGGTCGTCCGAGAAGACGCGGGTCGCCTCCTCGGGCATGACCAGGGCGACGGAGTCGGTCCGCTGGGTGACCAGGCTGCGGGCGGCCAGGTTCGGCACGTAGCCGAGTTCCTCGACCGCCCGGCGGACCGCCTGCTGGATCGACTCCGCGACGGTGGTGGAGCCGTTGACCACCCGGGACACGGTCGCCCGGGACACCCCTGCCCGCCGGGCAACCGCCTCCAGGGTCGGTCGCTGTGCCGTCGTCATCCCCGTTACCACCATCTCGTCAGAGCCCGTTCCGGGCAATCACCTCCTGGTACCAGCGGGCGCTCTCCTTCGGTGTGCGCCGCTGGGTCAGGTAGTCGACGTGGACGATCCCGAAGCGCTTCCGGTAGCCCTCGGCCCATTCGAAGTTGTCCAGCAACGACCATACGAGATAACCGCGCACGTCCACGCCTCGGGCGATGGCCTCGTGTACGGCCCGCAGATGTCCGTCGAGGTACGCCACCCGGTCGGTGTCGGCCACCCAACCGGTTCCGTCCGGGTCCCCCGCGCCGGCCTTGTCCGGGAATGCCCCACCGTTCTCGGTGATCATCAACGGCAGCCCCGGGTAGTCGGCGCCGATCCGCTCCAGCAGCCGGGTCAGCCCCGCCGGCTCGATCATCCACCCCATCTCGGTCAGCGGACCGACCGGCGGCAGGAACTCCACCACCCCGTCGGTGCCCGGGTAGGCGCTCCCGCCGGCCCCGCCCGCGCGCCCGGCGACGTAGGTGGGCGAGTAGTAGTTGACGCCGAGCAGGTCGATCGGCGCGGCGATCACCTTCTCGTCCCCGTCCCGGATGAACGCCGGGTCGACGTGCCGGGCGACGTGCTCCAGCACGTCGGCCGGGTAGCCGGCGCCGGTCAGCGGGTCGAGGAAGATCCGGTTGTGCAGGCCGTCGACCAGCCGGACCGCGGCGACGTCCGCCGCGCTGGCGGCGTCCGCCGGCTGCACGTCCGCCGGGTTGAGCGTGAGACCGAGGGTTGCCACGCCGGCGGCCCGCAACGCCCGGCTGGCCAGCCCGTGGCCGAGCAGCAGATGGTGTACGGCGGCGAAGGCAGCCCCGGCGTCGCGTTCGCCGGGGGCGTGCACCCCGTTGCCGTACCCGAGGTAGGCCGAGCACCACGGCTCGTTGAGCGTGGTCCAGGTGCGCACCCGGTCACCGAGCCGGGCGTGCACCGCGACCGCGTAGTCGGCGAAGTGCTCGGCGGTCTGCCGGCAGGCCCAGCCGCCCCGGTCCTGGAGCGCCTGAGGCAGGTCCCAGTGGTAAAGCGTGACGAACGGGTCGATGCCCCGGCCCAGCAGCGTGTCCACCAGCCGGTCGTAGAAGTCGAGGCCGCGGGGGTTGATCGGCCCGCTGCCGTCCGGCTGGATCCGGGGCCAGGCGATCGAGAAGCGGTAGGTCTGCAGCCCCAGCTCCGCCATCATCGCCACGTCGTCGGCGTACCGGTGGTAGTGGTCGCAGGCGACGTCGCCGGTGTGCCCCTGGAACACCTTCCCGGGCGTACGGCTGAAGGTGTCCCAGATGGACGGGCCGCGACCGTCCTCGCGGACCGCGCCCTCGATCTGGTACGCCGCGGTGGCCGCCCCCCAGACGAAGTTCTCGGGGAACCGGAGCTCGCTCCTCGCGCTCACGCCTTGACCGCACCTTCCATGATGCCGCCGATGATCTGGCGGCCGAACACGACGAAGACCAGCAACAGGGGCAGGGTGGCGATCGCCGTCCCGGTGAACACCTGCGACATGTCCTGGTAGTAGCCGTCGGAGAGGGCCCGTAGCGAGAGCTGCACGGTGGGGTTCTCCGGATCGTTGAGCACCGCGTACGGCCACAGGAAGTCGTTCCAGGTGGTCATGAAGGTGAGCAGGCCGAGCACGGCGGCGGCCGGGCGCAGCGCGGGCAGCACCACGTTCCAGTAGATCCGCGCGGTGTTGCAGCCGTCCACCCGGGCGGCCTCGATCAGCTCGGTGCTGACGGCCTGGCCGGCGTACTGGCGCATCATGAAGACCCCGAACCCGGTGACCAGGGCCGGCACGATGACGGCCGGCAGCCGGTCGTTCCAGTTCAGCTTGGTCATCAGCAGGTACAGCGGGATGACGCCGAGCTGGGTCGGCACCATCATGGTGGCGACGATGACCAGCAGCAGCGCGTTGCGCCCGCGGAACCGCAGCTTGGCGAAGGCGAACCCGGCCAGGGTGGAGAAGAAGACCACCGAGACGGTCACCGTGAAGGCCACGATCGCCGAGTTGATCAGACCGGTCAGGAAGTACGCGTCGGTGTTGGCGAACAGTCGGGCGATGTTGGCGCCGAGGTTGCCGCCCGGGGTGACCGGCGGCGGCACCTGCCCCATCGCGTCGCTGGTCCGGCTGGCCACCACGAACATCCAGTAGATCGGGAAGACCGACAGGATGGCCGTGAGGGTCAGCGCCAGGTAGGTGAGCCGGCCGGCCGACCAGATCCGGGGCATCAGTCGTCCTCCTTCCGGACGCCGCCGAGCCGGCGGAGGATCAGCACGTTGATGGCCGCGACCACCGCGATGAGCGCGAAGAGCAGCCAGGCGACGGCCGAGCCGTAGCCGAAGTTGTAGTGCGGCGCGAAGGCGTTCTCGAACATGTACATGGTCACCGTCTGTGACTCGCGCAGCGGCCCGCCGCGGATCGCGTTGGTGCCCGAGTTGAACAGGCGGGGCTCGGTGAAGAGCTGGAGGCCGCCGATGGTGGAGATGATGACCGCGAAGATGATCGTCGGCTTGAGCAGCGGGACGGTGATCGACCAGAACTGCCGCGATCGGCCCGCACCGTCGATCGAGGCGGATTCGTACAGGTCCCGCGGGATGGCCTGCATGGCGGCCAGGAAGATCAGCGCGTTGTAGCCGGTCCACCGCCAGTCGACCATGGTGGAGATGGCCACCCAGGAGGCGACCCGGTTCGCCTTCCAGTCGATCGCGTCGACGCCGACGTGGTCCAGCAGCCAGTTGATCATGCCGAATTCGCGGCCGAAGAGCACGGCGAAGACGATCGCCACCGCGGCGGTCGAGGTGACGTTGGGGATCAGTACCGTCATCCGCCAGGTGGTCCGCGCCCGGAGCTGGCGGTTGAGCAGGTTGGCCAGCCAGAGCGCGAGGAGCAGCTGGGGCACGGTGGAGATGACGAAGATGCCGAGGGTGTTGACCACCGAGTGCCAGAAGTCGGGGTCGCCCATCAGCTGGGTGTAGTTGTCGAACCCGATGAAGGTGTGCTCGGCGCCGAGCAGGTCCCAGTCGTGCAGCGAGACCCAGCCGGTGTAGACCAGCGGGTAGATCCCGAACACTCCGAAGAGCAGGAAGAACGGGGCGATGTAGAGGTAGGGCGAGTACCGGGTGTCGAACCGGCTGAGCCGGTGCCCCCGGCTCTGTCGTGCGTGCCGCGCCGCCGGTACGACCGGCGGCCGGGCATCGAGCTGGACGGCCATGCCGTGGACTCCTCTTCCGCTCCCCACCCCGTCGATCCAGGACGGATCGCGGCCGGATGATCTCCGGTCACGACCGGTCGCCCTGGATCGACGGGCGGTGGGGTCGCTCGGGCTACTTGGCGGCGGCCTTCTTGGCGTTGTTCACCGCGTCGGTCCAGGCCTGTGCGGGGGTGCGCTGCCCCAGCTCTGCGGTGCGGACGGCGTTCTCGACCTCGGTGCGGACGGCCTGGTTCTTCGGGCCCATGTACACCGGCTTCAGGCTCTTGGCGCCGGCGGCGAAGATCTTGCCGACCGGGGCGTCGGAGAAGTACGGGTTCTTCGAGTCGACGATCGCCGGGTCTTCCAGGGCCTGCGGCGAGGACGGCAGTGTGCCCTTGGACTTGAAGGCGCCGATCTGGCCCTTGGCGCTGGTCAGGAACTTGGCCAGCTCGATCGCCTCGGCCTGGTGCTTGCTCTGCTTCGGCACGGCGAGGAAGGAACCACCCCAGTTGCCGCCGTTGCCGGGCACCTGGGCGATGTCCCACCTGCCCTTTGCGCCGGGGCCGGCATTGCCCTCGATGACGCCGGTCATCCAGGCCGGGCAGGCGATGGTGGCGAACTTGGACTGCTTGAACGCCGACACCCACTCCTCCGACCAGGAGCCGTACTTGCCGGAGAGGCCGGAGTCGATGATGTCCATCGTGGTGTCGTACGCCTGCTTCACCGCCGGGTTGCTGTCGACGACCAGGTTGTTGCTGGTGTCGTAGTAGCTGTAGCCCTGGGCGTTGCCGGCGGTCTGGAGCAGGATCGTGTTGAAGGTGTTGGTGGCCGCGTCGAGGAACGAGGCGCCGGTGTTCTTCGCCTTGAACTGCTCGCCGACCTTGATGTAGTCCGACCAGGTGGGCCAGAGCTTGGAGACCGCGTCCCGGTCGGTCGGCAGGCCGGCCTTGGCGAAGAGGTCCTTGCGGTAGCACATGGCCATGCCGCCGACGTCGGTGCCGAGGCCGATCAGTTGCTTGCCGTCGGCGGTGAGCCCCTGGTTCCACTTCCAGTCGAGGAAGTTGCCCTTCAGGTCGGCCGCACCGTGGTCCAGCAGGTTGACGAAGTTCTGCGGGTTGGCCTTGTACTCGACCAGCAGGCCCTCCTCGATGGCGACGATGTCGCCGGCGCCCTTGCCCGCCGCCAGCCACTGGGTCAGCTTGGGCGAGTACTCGTCCAGGTTGCTGCCGGTGCCCCGCTCAACGATCTTCACGTTGGGGTGGCTGGCCATGTACTCCTTGTACAGCTCGTCGTAGCCGAACTGGCCGAAGACGTCGACGGTCAGGGTGACCGGCCCGTCGGCGGCGGGCTCGTCGTCGCCGCCGCCGCAGGCGGCGGTGCCGAGCAGTGCGGTGGTGGCGACGAGGGCCACCGCCGCCAGGTGGCGGCGCGTGAAGGTAGCCATCTCTTATCTGACCCCTCTAGGTCGTACGGGTGGTGGAGTGGTTCCGCTGCCTGAGAGAGCGCTCTCACGAAAGGGTGGTGCCTTCCCCGCCGGCTGTCAAGAGAGCGCTCTCAGGGCGTTGTGAAGAGCGCTGACGAGCCTCGTCGCTGAACCGGAAACGGCGAAGAGCGGCCCTCCGACGGGAAGGCCACTCTTCGCGTGGCGTCATGGGGGCCGGTGCGGTCAGCCCACCCGGAGACCGCCCAGCAGGCCGCGGTCGCCGCCCACCCCGAGGTTGTCGAAACTGACGCGGCCCATCAGCGCGAGCAGCAGGTCACTGGCGGTGCCGGTGACCTGGGCCCGGGCGTGGTGGTCGTCGTGGTCGAAGATGGTGGCGGTGTCCAGCAGGGCCATCCCCTCGCCGCGCAGCCGGACGTACCACTCCTGGGCGGCGTCGGTGGCGCTGAGCTGCACCACGCCGTGCCACTGCCCCGACGACTTCCGGCGGCCCGCCGGCAGCCAGGTGTCCAGCACCTCGCTCACCCCGTCCGCGGCCAGCTTCGCCTCGATCGGCTCCCCGGCGGCGACGGCGAGTTGGGCGTCCCAGCGGTGCACCGCCGTCTCGTGCGCCATCCGCCGCGGCCAGAAGCCGGCCCTCTTCGGCTGGGGCGCGAAGTTCCACGCCGGAGCCTCCGGGTCCAACCCGTCGAAGAGGGTCATGAGCTGGTCGTACTCCTGCCGGTACCACTGTGCCGGGGACAGCCCCGCCGGCGGTTCCACCACCGGACGCTCCGGCCGGGTCGCGGTCCCCGCGGTCACCACCGTACGGGCCCAGATGTAGACGCCGGCGAGGTGACGACCCAGATCGGCGACCGTCCAGCCAGGACAGGAGAGCACCGGTGTCTCCGGCGGCGCCTCGGCGACGGCGGCGGCGAAGGCGGGTCCATCGGTCCGCAGCGCGCCGATCCAGAAGTCCTTGGTGCCGTGCAGTCTGCTCATCGCAATCCTCCCGGGGGTGACCGGGCCACCAGTGGGCGCCGCGGCTACCCCCTCAGCCTAGGGTGAAAGGCGTGTCAGACGTCTACGCCGAACCGACGACCGGGGCCGACCCGACCGACCCAGCCACCCTGGCCAGATACACCACCCTCCGCCTCGGTGGAGCCGCGAGACGGTTGGAGACCGCCACCAGCGCCGAGCAGATCGTACAAAAGGTGCAGGAGGCGCAGGGGCGGGACGAGCCCGTCCTTGTCCTGGCCGGCGGCAGCAACGTGGTGATCGGCGATCAGGGCTTCCCGGGCACCGTCGTCCTGGTCCGCTCCCGGGGGTTCCGGGTGGTCGCGGAGGACGCCGACACGGTCACCGTACGCGTCGAGGCCGGCGAGCCCTGGGACGACCTGGTCGCCGCCACCGTGGCCAACGGCTGGTCCGGGCTGGAGTGCCTGTCGGGCATCCCCGGTTCGGCCGGCGCCACCCCGATCCAGAACGTCGGCGCATACGGCCAGGAGGTCGCCGAGACCATCACCGGCGTCCAGGTGTACGACCGCACCGCCGGCAGCGTCGGCCGGATCGCCGCGGCGGACTGCGGTTTCGCGTACCGGGGCAGCATCTTCAAGTACAGCGACCGCTGGGTGGTGCTCTCGGTCGACTTCCGGCTGACCCGCTCGCCGCACTCCACGCCGGTGCGCTACGCCGAGCTGGCCCGCGCGCTCGACGTCGAGGTGGGCGGCCGGGTGCCGCTGGCCGACGCCCGGGCCACCGTGCTGCGGCTGCGCGCCGGCAAGGGCATGGTGCTCGACGCCGCCGACCCGGACACCTGGTCGGTGGGCTCGTTCTTCACCAACCCGGTGCTGGAGCGGGAGGCGTACGAGCTGCTCCGGGAGCGCGCCGCCGACCTGGGCGAGCCGCCCTCCTGGCCGGGCGCCGGGGACGTGGTCAAGGTCAGCGCCGCCTGGCTGATCGACAAGGCCGGCTTCGCCAAGGGCCACCCCGGCCCCGAGGGCGTCGCCATCTCCACCAAGCACACCCTCGCCCTCACCAACCACAGCGGCACCGCCACCGCCGCCGCCCTGGTCGCCCTGGCCCGCGAGATCCGAGACGGCGTCCACGACCGCTTCGGCGTGACCCTCCACCCCGAGCCCGTCCTCATCAACTGCGTGATCTGACCCCGCCGGGGGGTCAGCGATGGGCGATGGCGGGCCAGGGGACGGTGAGGTGGCCGTGCCGCCAGTGGCGGGGGTGGTACTGGATGGGCCAGCCCTGGGCGTGGACGGCGCGGACCGTCTCGACCCAGCGGTGGCGGGGGCCGAAGGGGGCGTAGCGGGCGGCGGTCTGCCAGGCGTCGTCGAGGGCGCGGATCAGGTCGTGGATCGGCTCGCCCGGGACGTTGCGGTGGATGAGCGCCTTGGGCAGCCGCTCGGCGAGCTCCGCCGGGGTCCCCAGGGTGGTCAGCTTCGCCGCCAGGGTCAGGGCGCGGGGGCCGGTCGCGTCGAGCAGCACCCAGGCGGCGAGGCGGCCCAGCTCGTCGCAGGTCCCCTCGACCAGCAGGCCGCCCGCGGCCAGCCGGTCGGTGACCGTACGCCAGGCGGCGGGGACCTCGCTCTCGTCGTACTGGCGCAGCACGTTGAACGCGCGGACCAGGACGGGGCGGAGCCCGGCGAGCTCGAAACCGCCCCGGGCGAAGGTCAGCCCGGGCGGCTCTGCGGCCGGCTGGGCGGCGGCGACGCGTACCGGATCGATCTCCAGCCCGACCACCCGGACGTCGGCGCGGACCCCGGCGGCGAGCCGGGCGCGCAGTTCCACGGCGGTGACCGGGGTGGCGCCGTAGCCGAGGTCGACCACCAGGGGGTCGGCCGCCGCGCGCAGCACGTCGCCGCAGGTCTCGACGATCCAGTTGTCCACCCGCCGGAGCCGGTTGGGATTCGTCGTTCCCCGGGTGACCACGCCGAGCGGGCGGCGCATCAGGCTGTCCGGTGCACCTTGTGCTGGGCGGCCTGGGCCAGCGGGCGCACCACGAGCCGGTCCACATTGACGTGGTGGGGCCGGGTCGCGCACCAGGCGATGCAGTCCGCCACGTCCTCGGCGACCAGCGGCTCGGCCACCCCGGCGTAGACGGCGGCGGCCTTGTCCGCGTCGCCGTCGAAGCGGACCAGGCCGAACTCGTCGGTCTTAACCATCCCCGGGTCGATCTCGATGACCCGCACCGGGCGGCCGTTGAGCTCCAGCCGCAGCGTGCCGGCGACCGCGGTCTGCGCGTGCTTCGCGGCGGCGTAGCCGCCCCCACCCTCGTAGACGGTGAAGCCGGCGGTGGAGCTGACGATCACGATGGTGCCGGCGCCGGACGCCGCCAGCGCGGGCAGCAGCGCCTGGGTGACCCGGAGCGTGCCGAGCACGTTCACGTCGTACATCCACTGCCAGTCGCCGATCGAGCCGGACTCCACCGGGTCGAGGCCGCGGGCCCCGCCGGCGTTGTTGACCAGCAGGGTGACCGGCCCGGGCGCCGCGGCGGCGGCCGCGGCCAGCCCGGCCACCGACTCGTCGGAGGTGACGTCGCAGGCCACCGCGGTCGCGGCGCCACCGGCCCGCTCGATCTCGGCGACCAGGTCGGCCAGCCGGTCGGTACGCCGGGCGGCGGCGAGCACGTGGAAGCCCTCGGCGGCCAGCCGGCGGGCGGTGGCCGCGCCGATCCCGCTGGACGCCCCGGTGACGATCGCGACTGAGGTCATCCGGTCATTCTGCCCCCGGCCCGGATGCCCCGCGGTGATGAGGTCCGTCACGCCGGGGACCCGGCGACACGCATTTCCGATGCCCGGTGGGGAAGATGACATCCGGCGTGGAGGTTGACCGAGAAGCGCCGGTCGTGCGGGACGGCATCAACCGTGGCAGAGGGAGCGGACGTGGCGGAATTGCACACCGGTGTCGGTCGTCAGCGAGGTGCTCTGCCGTGGCCTCGGCCCCGCCGCATCGCCACCCTCTCCGTGCACACCTCCCCCCTGCACCAGCCCGGCACGGGCGACGCGGGGGGTATGAACGTCTACATCCTGGAGGTCGCCCGACGGCTGGCTGAGGCCGACGTCGAAGTGGAGATCTTCACCCGCGCCACCTCCGGCGACCTGCCTCCGGTGGTCGAGATGGCGCCCGGGGTGCACGTCCGGCACATCACCTCCGGCCCGCTCGAAGGGCTCACCAAGGAGGAGCTGCCCGGCCAGCTCTGCGCCTTCACCGCCGGCGTGCTCCGTGCCGAGGCCGCCCGGCCGCCGGGCCACTACGACCTGATCCACTCGCACTACTGGCTCTCCGGTCAGGTCGGCTGGCTGGCCAAGGAGCGCTGGGGGGTGCCGCTGGTGCACACCGCGCACACCCTGGCCAAGGTGAAGAACGCCCAGCTCGCCGCCGGTGACCGGCCCGAGCCGAAGGCCCGGGTCATCGGCGAGGAGCAGGTGGTCGCGGAGGCCGACCGGCTGGTCGCCAACACCCGGGTCGAGGCCCGCGACCTGCTCGACCGGTACGACGCCGACCCGGCCCGGGTGGCCGTGGTCGAGCCCGGCGTCGACCTGGACCGGTTCCGCCCGGCCGTCGGCGACCGGGACGCCGCCCGGCTCGCCGCCCGCCGTCGGCTGGGGCTGCCCACCGCGGGGTACCTGGTGGCCTTCGTCGGTCGGATCCAGCCGCTGAAGGCGCCCGACGTGCTGATCCGGGCCGTGGCCGCGCTGCGCGACCGGGATCCGGCGATCGCCGACGAGCTGACCGTGGTGATCTGCGGTGGCCCCAGCGGCAGCGGCCTGGACCGGCCCACCGCCCTGATCGAGCTGGCCGCCTCGCTCGGCGTCGCCGACCGGGTGCGCTTCCTGCCGCCGCAGACCGGCGAGGACCTGCCCGCCCTCTACCGGGCCGCCGACCTGGTTGCCGTGCCCTCGTACAACGAGTCGTTCGGGCTGGTGGCGTTGGAGGCGCAGGCGTGCGGCACCCCGGTGCTGGCCGCCGCGGTGGGTGGCCTGGTGACCGCCGTCGAGGACGGCGTCAGCGGCGTCCTCATCGACGGCCATGATCCGGTCGACTGGGCCGCCACGCTCGCCAAGCTGCTGCCGGACCGGCTGCGCCGGGCCACGCTGTCCCGGGGCGCCGAGCGGCACGCGCGGCACTTCTCCTGGCACCGGACGGTCTCCGGCCTGCTGACGGTCTACGGCGAGGCGATGGCCGAGCACCGCGGCCGGCTCGCCGACCGGCTGGCCGGCGACGCCGCGCTCACCTGCTCCTGGTGACCCGTCGGCCGTCCGGTGGCCGGGCCGGCGCGGCCGTAAAGTGGGTCGGATGAGCCGTAGGAGCGACGTCGCCGCCCTGATCGAGTCCGTCTGCGCCGAGCGGGAGCTGGACTGGGAGTCGACCGGCGAGGGGTCGTACGCGGTGACCCTGCCGGGCACGCACAAGCTCAAGACGATCTGCAACCTGATCGTGGGCGAGCACGCGTTGCGGGTCGAGGCGTTCGTGATGCGCCAGCCGGACGAGCGCCGCGAGGAGCTGTGGGCCTGGCTGTTGCAGCGCAACGCCCGGATGTACGGGGTCTCCTTCTCCATCGACACGGGCGGCGACGTCTACCTCACCGGCCGGGTCAACCTGGCCGGGGTCGACGAGGACGAGCTGGACCGGCTGCTCGGCGCCGTGCTGACCTACGCCGACGAGTCGTTCGACAGCATGCTGGAGATCGGCTTCGGCACGGCGATCCGCCGGGAGTGGGAGTGGCGGGTCAAGCGGGGCGAGTCGACCGCCAACCTGGCCGCGTTCGCCCACCTCTTCGAGCCGTCGGGCGGCGGACTGGCGTCGGCCGACAGCACCACCTCCGCCGCCGGAGGTTCGGACCTCGCCTGAGGGGTATGCCGCACCGCGCGGTGCGGTAATGGGACCCACCGCGGGCCGAGGACGGACTGTCGAGGAGCGTGTCCCATGGCTCAGCGCAACAGCTCAGGTCGCGGCACGACTGCGACGAAGACCAAACGGCAAGCCGGTAATCAGACCCCGGGTACCCCGGGTATCTCCGAATCCGAGATCTCCCGGATGAAGGTCGACGACATCCGCGGCCAGCTCCGTCGGCGCGGCGTGTCGGGGATCTCCGCCCTGCGCAAGCCGGAGCTGGTGCAGACCCTGGCCCGGACCCTGCGATCGGAGGGCCGGGGCGGCGGCGCGGCACGCAAGGCCACCGGGCCGGCGGGGCGGGCCGCCGCCACGAAGAAGGCCGCCAAGAAGGCCCCGGCCAGGAAGGCCGCCAAGGCCGCACCCCCCGCGAAGGCCGCGGGCGCGCGGGCGAAGGCTGCGCCGGCCCGGAAGGCGGCGGCGAAGAAGGCTGCGCCGGCCCGCAAGGCGGCGGCGGCGAAGAAGGCTGCGCCGGCCCGGAAGGCTGCGCCGGCCCGGAAGGCTGCGCCGGCCCGGAAGGCGGCGGCGGCGAAGAAGGCTGCGCCGGCCCGGAAGACGGCGGCCGCGAAGAAGGCGGCACCGGCGCGAGGCCGGGGTCCGGCCGCGAAGGCGGCGCCCGGTACGGGTGCGAGGGCGGCGCCCGCCGGCGCTGGCGGCGCCGCGGCCGGGAAGGCGGTCACGCCGGTCCGGACCGGCCGGTCGGCGGCCCGTTCGGTGCGCTCGTCCCAGCAGATCACCTCGCTGGACGATCGTCCCGAACGTCCCGGTCGGAGCCTGGTGACGGCCAACCACGAGGTGATCCAGCGCTGGGCGGGGGCCCGCAACGCCAAGCCGGCCACCATTGCCGGTACGGAGCGGGAGGGCCGGCCGGGCGTGCTGACGTTCAACATCCCGGGCTATCGGGAGAGCAGCCGGATCCAGGAGATTAGTTGGGACGACTGGTTCCGGACCTTCGACCTGCGGCGGCTCAACCTGATCTACCAGGAGCAGCTCCGTGACGGTCGGCAGAGCAACTTCTTCCGGACGGAATCACCCGATCGGGAGGACGCCTGAGGTTTACGGGAATGGCCGGCGGGAACCCGCTGTTGGCCAAGGGAGGCCCGGAGCCCAGGCAGCCGGATTTCCGACACGGATGCTGTGACCGGCGAGACAGTGATCTGAGTTGAATCCAGAATCCGGGCGAACTAACTTTATTGCACCGCGTCACGCTTGGAATCGTTCGGGGGAGCGGCGGATCGATCAGATCCGCGCAAGCGAGACGCGAGGGACAGGTGGATCACGCCGTTGGGGGACGGTGCCACCTGTGGAACCGGCGGCGCGAGCGGGCGACGCTTACGGGGGTGAGTGTCGCCCGCCGCCGCCGGGCGTACGGTGCGGGCGTCCACCACGACGGGGGTCGAGGTGGGCGCCCAGCGCCATTTCCGGGCCGGATCGGCCCGGCCCCTCCGCCCACCGCCGCCCGGCCGCGGCTCACCGGCCCGCGGTGACGCTCTCCGCCGGATCGGCGCGAGCGGCCCGCTGGGCGGCCACCCGCCGTTCCCGGGGCGGGCCGGCGAGCAGGTGGCCGACCGCCGCGACCACGCCCAGCCCGCCCACGATCAGCCAGTGCCGCTCGCCTAGATGCTGAAGGCTCACGCCGCCCAGCGCGGGCGCCACGAACGACGCCGCCGGGAAGGTCAGGTAGAAGACCGACTGGTAGCGGGCCCGCAGCTCCGGCGGGGCGAGGTCCGCGTTGATCTGCGCGTTCGGCGGCGCGGCGAGCATCGAGCCGACCGTCCAGACCACCGCCGCGCCCAGGTAGAACGGCAGGTCGTGGGCGAAGGCCAACGCGGCGAAGCCGAGCGCCATCAGCCCGGTGGAGACCGACAGCACGGTCGCTTTCCGGTACGGCTCGATCAGCCGGGGCACGAAGAGCTGCCCGAGCACGATCAGCACGCCGCCGAGCGCCACCACCGCGCCGTACGCCGACGGGCTCAGGCCGTCCGCGCGCATCGCCAGCGGCATGATGGTCGACGTCTGCATGGTGAGCACGGCGAGCACGAAGGTCAGCCCGACGAAGACCAGGAAGACCCGGTCGGTCAGCGCGGTGTGCAGCCCCGGCCGCCGCTCCCCGCCCCGCCCCGCCCGGGCCGCCCCGAGCCGCGGGCGCCGCGGCTCGGGGCCGGTCGTGCGGCCCGCCGTAGCGGGCGGATCCTCGGCCTCGGCGCGGCGCCGGGCGAGCGTCTCGGGGACCTTCCAGGCGATGACCGCGGCGGCGGCCAGGGTGGTGGCGGCGTCCACCAGGAACAGGGCGAGGAAGCTCGCCTCGGCGAGCACCCCGGCCAGCAGCGAGGCGACCGCCATGCCCAGGTTGAACGCCCAGAACTGGAGGTTGAACGCGCGCGAGCGGCGCTCCTCGGGCACCACGTCGACGATCGCCGCGACGAAGGCGGGGCTCGGCATCGAGTGCAGCACCCCGACCAGGCCGGCGAGCAGCGCGATCACCGCCAGTTGCCGGCTGAAGGCCAGCGCGATCATCAGCCCGGCGGCGCCGAGATGCGCGGCGAGCAAAGTGGCCCGCCGGCCCCACCGGTCGGCCAGCACCCCGCCGAGCAGCGTGCCGACCGCCCCGCCCGCCCCGTACGCGCCGACCACCGCGCCCGCCAGCGACTCGGAGGCGCCGCGCGCCGCGGTCAGGTAGAGCGAGAGGAAGAGCATCGCGAAGGCGCCGGCCCGGTTGACCAGGAGGCCGGACCAGAGGTACCAGAACGTGGCGGGGAGCCCCCCGGCCGTGTCGTCCCACCAGCGCCGCAGGCCGCGCACCCGTCCTCCATGAAGGTTTGTTAACTGCTACCCCCCGACCGTAGGGAGGCGGCTTTGACGGCGCCAGGGTGGCCCTCGTCACCCGGCGAAAGGTGCTCGGGGGCCGCCTTTGGAGCTGATGTCGGCAATGAATCACGCCGCCGCCCGAGTCGTGACTCGTTTACGACATCAGCTCCGTCAGGACGTGCCGATGGATCTCCGCTTCGGCGGGGCGTACCTCAGGAGGCGGCGCGGACCGGCTCGGCCTGCGCGGTCGCGGCGGCCTCGGCCGCCTCGGGGACCGGGGGCTGGACCACGGTGACCGGCCGGAGGGGCGTCGCGGGGATCCGCAGCTGGGCGGCGCGCCGCTCCCGGGCCGGACCCGAGACCAGGTGTGCCACCGCCATCACCGCGCCGATCGCGGCGCAGCCGAACCACAGCGCGCCGTTGCCGACGTGCTCCCGCACCAGGCCGCCGAGGATCGGGGCGGCCGCCCCGGCGATCTGCCAGGAGAGCGAGAAGACGCCCTGGTAGCGGCCGCGGAGCGCGGCGGGGGAGAGCTCGGCGATCAGGGTGGAGTTGGACGGCGAGTTGAGCATCTCGCCGAGGGTCCAGATCAGCACCGTGACCCCGTAGAACCAGGCCGTGCCGGCGAACGCGGTCAGGCCGAAGCCCACGCCCATCACCAGCGAGGCCAGCGCCAGCACGTGCGACCGGCTGCGTCCCTTGATCAGCCGGGGTACGAAGAGCTGCCCGATCACGATCAGCACCCCGTTGAGCGCGATCACCGACCCGTAGGTGGCCGGGCTGAGGCCGGAGTCGCCCATGGCGATCGGCAGCATCGAGATGTGCTGGAGGAAGACCAGCGCGGCGAACAGGTTCAGCGCGACGAAGCCCAGGTAGACCCGGTCGGTGAGGATGGTCCGGAGCGCGCCCGCGGGCGCGGCGTCGCCCTTGGCGACGGGGGTCGCTGAGACGGTGCGGGTCTCCTTCACCCGGGTGAAGATGATCAGTGCGGTGATCAGCGTGGTGGCCGCGTCGACCACGAAGAGCAGCAGATAGCCGGCCTGGGCGGCCATTCCGGCGAGCACGGCGGCGCAGGCGAACCCCAGGTTGATCGCCCAGTAGTTCAGCGAGAAGGCCCGCAGCCGGTCCTTCTCCGGCACCACGTCGATCATCATGGCGCCGAACGCCGGGCGGGCCGCCTCGGCGAACGTGCCGAGCAGCAGCGCGCCCAGGGCCACCGCCCACAGCGGCCGGGCCAGCCCGAGCGCCAGCATCATGGTGGCCGCGCCGAGGTGCGCGGTGAGCAGGGTCGGCCGGCGTCCCCACCGGTCGGCGAGGGTGCCGCCGACGGTGGTGCCGACCGCGCCGCCGACGCCCCATGCGCCGAGCACCAGGCCGGCCTGCGAGGCCGAGAAGCCGCGCTCCTGGGTGAGGTAGATGGCGAGGAAGACCAGGACGAAGGAGCCGAGCCGGTTGATCAGCGTGCCGGTCCAGAGGTACCAGAAGGACCTCGGCAGTCCACCCGTCGTGTCCCGGAACCAGCCCCGTACCGTCCGCACCGCGTCGCCCCCGCTTTGGTAATGACCGATATATAGCCTGCGCCTTACAACCTAGTGCCGCCCCGGAACGCCGGTCACCAGCTTTTCCACGTGGTGGTCGTCACGACCGGTCGCCGCGTGTCCGTTCGCGACGTACGGCAGGATGATCGGCATGACTGCGAGCGAGGGGCCCACCGTCGGGACGCTGGTCCTGCTGCGGCACGGCGAGAGCGACTGGAACGCGAAGAACCTCTTCACCGGCTGGGTCGACGTCGACCTGACCGCGAAGGGGGAGGCGGAGGCGCGCCGCGGCGGCGAGCTGATGCGCGAGCACAGCCTGCTGCCCGACGTGGTGCACACCAGCGTGCTGCGGCGCGCGATCCGCACCGCCGAGCTGGCGCTCGACGCCGCCGACCGGCACTGGATCGCGGTGCGCCGGTCGTGGCGGCTCAACGAGCGGCACTACGGCGCCCTGCAGGGCAAGAACAAGAAGCAGACCCTGGACGAGTACGGCGAGGAGCAGTTCATGCTCTGGCGCCGGTCGTACGACACGCCGCCGCCGCCGATCGACGACAACAACGAGTGGTCGCAGGTCGGCGACCCGCGCTACGCGCTGCTGCCGACCGAGCTGATGCCGCGCACCGAGTGCCTCAAGGACGTCGTGGAGCGGATGCTGCCGTACTGGTACGACTCGATCGTGCCGGACATCCTGGCCGGCCGGACGGTGCTGGTGGCCGCGCACGGCAACTCGCTGCGCGCTCTGGTCAAGCACCTCGACCAGATCTCCGATGAGGCCATCGCCAAGCTCAACATCCCGACCGGGATCCCGCTGCGCTACGACCTCGACCCGCAGCTGCGCCCGATGACGCTGGGCGGGACGTACCTCGACCCGGCCGCCGCCAAGGAGGCCGCCGCCGCGGTCGCCAACCAGGGCCGCTGAGCGAACGACGAAGGCCCCGGGGTGACCGGGGGCCTTCGTCGTTTCCGGGTCAGCTCGCGGCGGGCGGGTTCTCGCCGGTGATCAGGTAGACCACGTGCTCGCCGGCGTTCACCGCATGGTCCGCGAAGCGCTCGTAGAAGCGGCCCAGCAGCGTGGCGTCGATCGCCGTCTCCACCCCGTACGGCCACTCGTCGCTGAGCAGCACGCCGAACAGGCTCTTGTGCAGGTCGTCCATGGCGTCGTCGTCGCGGTCCAGTTCGGCGGCGAGGTCGGCGTCGGGCTTGGCCAGCACCGAGCCGATCTTCTCGGCCATCCGGTCCGCGATGGCCGCCATGTCGGTGAAGACCGGTCGCAGCTCGGCCGGCACCGCCGGCGAGGGGTGCCGGCGCAGCGCGGTCTTGGCCACGTGGTCGGCCAGGTCACCCATCCGCTCCAGGTCGGCGGCGACGTGCAGGGCGGTGATCATGGCCCGGAGGTCGGAGGCGACCGGCGCCTGCCGGGCGAGCAGGTCGCAGACCCGCTCCTCGACGTGCCGGTACAGCTCGTCGATCTCGGCGTCCCGCGCGATCACGGTCTCCGCCGCCTCACGGTCGGCGGTGAGCAGGCCGCGGGTGGCCTGACGCATCGCGGCGCGGACTCCCTCCGCCATGTCCACCAGAAGTTGGCTGACAATCTGCAGGTCGGCCCGGAATTCGTCGCGCATCGTCACTTCCTGGGGTCGGTGGCCGGGCTCGGCCCGGATGTCCGGTGCCGGCGTACGGCCTTGAGCAGGTGCGCGACCCACCGTAGGCGCGGGGAGCGGACCCGAGGTGAACGCGGGTGAACGACGCGGGGCTCGCGGGTGAACTTTCCCGGAAGTGAGAGTGGTTCGTCCCGTTCTGGGCGATAGCCAGGTTAACAATGACCCTACGATCGCCAGGTGGAGTGGGCGGTGGCGGCCGTGGTGGCCCTGGCTCTGGTGACCGGGCTGGTCACCGGGGTGCTGCTGTCCCGGCCCGTCCGGCACTGGTGGCGCCGCTCGCGCCTGTCCGGGAGCGCCGCCTCCCGCCCGAATGCAGGGAGGCCGGCAATTCTCGACGACCAGCAGGGCGGGCTCTCCGGGCTCGGCCGCAAGACGATCGATTCGCTCCGGGCCGGCGTCGTGGTCCTCGACCCCGACGACGTGCCGGTCCTGGTGAACCCGGCGGCCCGGGCGATGGGCCTGCTCCGCACCGGCGCCACGCCCGGCTCGATCGCCGCCCATCCGCTGATCCGTACCCTCGCCGGGCAGGTCCGGCGCACCGGCGTACGGCGGGAGATCGAGCTGGACCTGCCGCGCGGCCGGGACAACGCCGGGGACAACCCGCTCGGCGTGCACCTGCGCGCGATGGGGCTCGGCGCCGGGTACATCTCGATCGAGGCGGCCGACGTCACCGAGTCGCACCGGCTGGCCCGGGTGCGCCGGGACTTCGTGGCCAACGTCAGCCACGAGCTGAAGACCCCGATCGGCGCGCTGCAACTGCTCGCCGAGGCGCTGGTGGACGCCACCGAGCCGGCCGGCGACGGCGCGCCCGACCTCTCCGAGGACCTGGTCGCCGCCCGCCGGTTCGCCGAACGGATCCAGCACGAGTCGACGCGGCTCGGCCGGCTGGTGCAGGAGCTGCTGGAGCTGACCCGGCTTCAGGGCGCCGAGCCGCAGCCGCCCCTCGAGCCGGTCGCGCTGGACTGGGTGATCGCCGAGGTGATCGACCGGACCCGCACCGCGGCCACCGCCCGCCGCGTGGACGTCGTGGTCGACGGCACCCGTGGCCTGACCGCGTACGGCAGCGACAGCCAGCTCGCCACCGCGGTGGCGAACCTGGTCGAGAACGCCATCAACTACTCGGGCGAGGACACCACGGTCCGGATCACCGCCCGGAGGACGGACGAGCACGTCGAGATCGCGGTCGCCGACCAGGGCATCGGCATCGCCCCGAACGAGGTGGACCGGATCTTCGAACGCTTCTACCGGGCGGACCAGGCCCGGTCCCGGTCGACCGGTGGCACCGGCCTCGGCCTGGCCATCGTCAAGCACATCGCCAGCAACCATGGCGGTCGGGTGGATGTGTCGAGCACTCTTGGTGGGGGGTCGACGTTCACCCTCCGGCTGCCCGCCAGCCCCCCGGACGACCTGGAGGCGACACTCTCCTCCGCTGAGATCGAGGCCGGCCCGGCCGAGCTCCGGCAGGTCTGACCACAGGAAAGGAAACACCCGTTGAGCCGCGTACTGGTGGTCGAGGACGAGGAATCGTTCTCCGACGCCCTGTCCTACATGCTCCGCAAGGAGGGCTTCGAGGTCTCCGTCGCCGCGACGGGCCCCTCCGCTCTCACCGAGTTCGACCGGACCGGCGCCGACATCGTGCTGCTCGACCTGATGTTGCCGGAAATGTCGGGCACCGAGGTCTGCCGGCAGCTCCGGCAGCGTTCGCACGTGCCGATCATCATGGTCACCGCCCGGGACAGCGAGATCGACAAGGTGGTCGGCCTGGAGATCGGGGCCGACGACTACGTGACCAAGCCGTACTCGCCGCGGGAGCTGGTGGCCCGCATCCGGGCGGTGCTGCGCCGGCAGAGCGCGGAGGTGGCCGAGTCCGGCGCGCCGACGCTCGCGGCGGGCCCGGTCCGGATGGACATCGAGCGCCACGTGGTGACCGTCGACGGTGCCGCCGTCCAGCTGCCGCTGAAGGAGTTCGAGCTGCTGGAGCTGCTGCTGCGCAACGCCGGCCGGGTGCTCACCCGGGGGCAGTTGATCGACCGGGTCTGGGGCGCCGACTACGTGGGCGACACCAAGACCCTGGACGTGCACGTCAAGCGGCTGCGCTCCAAGGTCGAGCCGGAGCCGTCGGCGCCGCGCCACATCGTCACCGTCCGCGGCCTGGGCTACAAGTTCGAGCCGTGACCGACGTACCGGAAAGGGGCCCGCACGGACGGCGCGGGCCTTTCCGTCGGGGTCAGCCCACCCAGCAGTAGCGGCGTTCCGGCCGGCCGGCCGCGCCGTAGCGCAGCGTCACCTCGGCCCGGCCGGTGCCCGAGAAATGCTCCAGGTAGCGGCGGGCGCTGACCCGGGAGATACCCACCTGGTTGGCGCACTCGGCGGCCGAGAGGGTGCCGGTGTGCTCGCGGAGCGCCCGTTCGACCAGCTCGGCGGTCTGCGTGCTCAGCCCGCGGGGCAGGGCCGGGGTGGCGACCGAGCCGCTGCGGGAGAGCACCCGGTCGACGTCGGCCTGGTCGCTGACCACCGTGGCGCGCGGCGCGTTGCGCCGGGCCGCGTACTGCTCCAGCCGGGTCCGCAGCTCGTCGAAGCCGAACGGCTTGAGCAGGTAGTTGACCGCGCCGTAGCGGACCGCCCGGCGGACCGCCTCGGCCTCCCGGGCGGCGCTGATCACCAGGACGTCGCAGTCGTGCCGGGCGGCGCGCAGCCGGGTCACCACGTCCAGGCCGAACATGTCCGGCAGGTAGAGGTCGAGCAGCACCAGGTCGGGGCGGAGTTCGTCGACCGCCACCACCGCCTGCTCGCCGGTGCTGGCCGTGCCCACCACCCGGAAACCCTCGATCCGCTCGACGAACCCGCAGTGGATCCGGGCCACCATGAAGTCGTCGTCGACGACGAGTACGTCGATCATGCTGCCTCCTCCATCGCGCGGGACACCGACATGCGGGCGGTGAACATCGCCCCCTCCGCGGTGTTCGTCACCGCGATCTCACCGCCGCGACGGTTGCAGACCAGCCGGGTGAGCGCCAAGCCGATGCCGCGCTCGCCGCCCTGGGCCGCCTTGGTGGTGAAGCCGTGGGTGAAGACCTCCTGGGCCAGCTCGGGGGCCACCCCGGGACCGGAGTCCCGGACGACGATCTCCACCGACGAGGCGTCCTGCCGCAGCTCCACCTCCACCCACGCGGGCCGCTCCGACGGGCCGCCCGCGCCCGCCTCCCGGCCGCCGGCGACCGCCTCGACCGCGTTGTCGACCAGGTTGCCGAGCACCGTCGCGACGTCGGCGGAGACCTCCGGCGCCAGCCGATCGAGCCCGGTCCGCTCGGAGATCCGCAGCTCCACCCGGCGCTCGGCGGCCACCGCCGACTTCGCCATCAGCAGCGCCGCCACCGCCGTGTCGTGGATCCGGCTGGTGACCGTGAGGTCGAGTGAGGCCCGGTGCCGGCTGAGCGCGTCGACGTACCGGACGACCTCGTCGTGCTCGCCGATCTGGATCAGCCCGGAGATGGTGTGCAACTGGTTGGCGAACTCGTGGGTCTGCGCCCGGAGCAGCTCGGCGGTGCTCCGGAACGAGCCGATCTCCCGCTCCAGCCGGGCCAGCTCGGTGCGGTCCCGCAGGGTGGTGACCGACCCGAGCCGGCGACCGTCCTTGCTCACCGTCATCCGGTTCATCACCAGCACCCGGCCGCGCCGGACCACGACCTGGTCGCGGGCCTCGGGGCCGGTGCCGGCGCCGGCCAGCACGTCCCGCAGCCGGCCGGAGATCCGCAGCTCGGACAGGCTGCGGCCGAGGCAGTGCTCGGGTAGGTCGAGCAGCCGCCGGCCGACCTCGTTGACCAGGGTGATCCGCTGCTGCGGGTCGAGCGCGATCACCCCCTCGGCGATGCCGTGCAGCAGCGCCTCCCGGTGCTCGGCCAGCCCGGCGATCTCCCGCGGCTCCAGGCCCAGGGTCTGCCGCTTGATGCGGCGGGCCAGCAGCCAGGACCCCACCACCCCGAGCAGGCTCGCGATACCGAGATAGGTCAGGAGGTACGACGAGGCCCCGACCAGCCGTTCCGACCAGGTCGGCGACTTCTCGCCGACCACCACCACGCCCAGGTGCCGCCCCAGGTTCTTCTTCGGGTCGCCGCCGAGCACCGGCACCTGGGCCACCAGCTCGCGCGACCCGGCGGCCTCCAGCTCGCCGAACCAGGCCCGACCCTGCGCCACGCTGGGGTCACCGAGCACCACCGGGCTGCCGACCAGCGTCGGGTCGGTCGAGCTGACCACCCGGCCCCGGGCGTCCGCCACGGTCACCGAGGTCACCCCGGACCGGGTCAGCGTGGTCTGCAGCAGCGGGGCGATCGCCTCGGCGGGCGCCGGCCGGTTGAGCTGGTCGCGCAGCAGCGGGCTGCCGGCGAGCTCCTCGCCGAGGGCGGCGACCCGACGCCCCTCCACCCGGTTGAAGGTGGCCTCGGACTGGGCCAGCGAGACGGCGGCCACGGCCACCAGCACCACGACGATGATCGCGAGCTGGAGGACCAGCAGCTGCCCGGCCAGGGTTCGGCGGCGGGACGTGATCGCGACCACAAAGACCTCAACTTCCGCTGGTGACACAACGCAGACAAGCCGCCTGCGTAGAGGTCACCATCTTGCCGCTGGACTCATTCGAAACGGAAGAGAAACAAGATGGCAACTAGAAGGAACGTGCTGGTCATGGGCCTGGCCGCCGCCACGGCGCTCGCCCTGGGCGCGTGCGGTGCCACGGCCGGGAAGGACGAGGCCGGCTCCGGCAGCGACGGCAAGCCGGTCAGCGGCCTGCGGCTCATGGTGCCGAACACCCCCGGCGGCGGATACGACACCACCGCCCGCACCGCCGCCAAGGTGATGGAGGACGCCAAGATCGCCACCGGCGTGCAGGTCTTCAACCTGCCCGGCGCGGGCGGCACGGTAGGCCTCCAGCGCACCGTGAACGAGAAGGGCAACGGCAAGCTCGCCATGCAGATGGGGCTGGGCGTGGTGGGTGCCTCCTACACCTCCAAGTCGTCGGCCACGCTGACCCAGACCACCCCACTGGCGAAGCTGATCGAGGAGGCCGGCGCCATCGTGGTGCCGAAGGACTCCCCGTACAAGACCATCAACGACCTGGTGGCGGCCTGGAAGGCCAACCCCAAGGGGATCGCGGTCGGCGGCGGCTCGTCGCCGGGCGGCCCGGACCACCTGCTGCCGATGCAGCTCGCGAAGACCGTCGGCATCGACCCCAAGCAGGTCAACTTCGTGTCGTACGACGGCGGCGGCGAGCTGCTGCCGGCTGTGCTCGGCGGCAAGGTGGCCTTCGGCGCCAGCGGCTTCGGCGAGTTCCTCGACCAGGTCGAGGCCGGCCAGATCCGGGTCCTCGCGGTGACCAGCGAGGCGCCGATCGAGGCCCTGAAGGACGTGCCGACGCTGAAGTCGTCCGGCATCGACCTGGTCTTCACCAACTGGCGGGGCATCGTCGCGCCGCCCGGCATCAGCGACGCCGACAAGAAGGTCTGGATCGACGCGCTGACGAAGATGCACGAGTCCGAGCAGTGGAAGGCCGAGCTGACAAAGCGCGGCTGGACCGACGCCTTCATCACCGGCGACGAGTTCGGCACCTTCCTGACCGAGCAGGACAAGGCCGTGGCCGACGTGCTCAAGCAGCTCGGGTTGGCATGAGCGGCATGACCACCCGACCGGACCGGGGCGGCGAGCAGCCGCCCCGGCCCCCGGCCGTGGAGACATCCGTACCGCCGATCCCGGAACAGCCGGGCGCGCAGCGTACGGCGGACCTGCCGGAGGTGACGCGGCCGGCGACGGCCGACGTGCCGCCGACGGTCGGTGAGCCGGCGGTGGACGACGGTCCGGCGCCCAGGCCGGACCGGGCGCAGTACGGCGTCTGCGCGTTCCTCGCCCTGGTCGGCGGCCTGGTGATCCTCGACGCCACCACGCGGATCGGGCACGCGGTGAACAGCGCCGACCCGATCGGCCCCAGGCCGGTGCCGATCCTGCTCGGCGTGCTGCTGCTGATCGTCGCGGCGATCTACGCGGTGGACGTGGCCTGCGGCGGCGCCGGTGAGCCGGAGGCCGGTGAGGACGTCGACCTGACCACGCCGATCGACTGGCGGACCGTCCTGCTGCTGATCGGCGCGTTCCTGGTCAACGCCGTGCTCATCGACCGGCTCGGCTGGGTGATCAGCGGCACGCTGCTCTTCTGGGGCTCGGCGTTCGCGCTGGGCAACCGGCACTACGTGCGCAACCTGCTGATCGCCGTCGCCCTGTCGCTGATCACCTTCTACACGTTCGCCATCGGGCTCGGCGTCAACCTGCCCGCCGGCGTCCTGCAAGGAATCCTCTGATGGACAACCTCGCCAACCTGCTGGACGGGTTCGCCAACGTGGTGACCCCGATGAACCTGCTGATCGCCCTGCTCGGCGTGACCATCGGCACCGCCGTCGGGGTGCTGCCCGGCATCGGGCCGGCGATGACGGTGGCGCTGCTGCTGCCGGTGACGTACGGGATGGAGCCCACCCAGGCGTTCATCATGTTCGCCGGCATCTTCTACGGCGGCATGTACGGCGGCTCGACCACCTCGATCCTGCTCAACACCCCGGGTGAGTCGTCCTCGGTGGTGACCGCGATCGAGGGCAACAAGATGGCGAAGGCCGGCCGGGCCGCCCAGGCCCTCGCCACCGCCGCGATCGGCTCGTTCGTCGCCGGCACCATCGCGACCCTGCTGCTGGTGGTGGTCACCCCGCCGGTGGTGTCGTTCGCGATCAGCCTCGGTGCCCCGGACTACTTCGCGCTGATGCTGCTGTCGTTCGTGGCGGTCACCGCGGTGCTCGGCGCGTCCCGGGTCCGCGGCTTCGCGTCGCTGCTGCTCGGCCTCGTCATCGGCGTGATCGGGGTGGACCAGACCGGTCAGCAACGGCTCACCCTCGGGATACCGCAGCTCGCCGACGGCATCGACGTGGTCGTGGTGGCGGTAGGCATCTTCGCCGTCGGCGAGGCGCTCTGGATCGCCGCGCACCTGCGTCGGCGGGCCGCCGAGGTGATCCCGGTGGGCCGGCCCTGGATGGGGAAGCAGGACTGGAAGCGGTCCTGGAAGCCCTGGCTGCGCGGCACCGCGTACGGGTTCCCGTTCGGCGCGCTGCCGGCGGGCGGGGCGGAGATCCCGACCTTCCTGTCGTACGCCACGGAGAAGAAGCTCACCAAGCACCCGGAGGAGTTCGGCCGGGGCGCGATCGAGGGGGTCGCCGGCCCGGAGGCCGCGAACAACGCCTCGGCCGCCGGCACGCTGGTGCCGATGCTGGCGATCGGCCTGCCCACCAACGCCACCGCCGCGGTGATGCTGGCCGCCTTCCAGCAGTACGGCATCCAGCCCGGCCCGCTGCTCTTCCAGCGGGAGTCCGGCCTGGTCTGGACGCTGATCGCCAGCCTCTTCGTGGGCAACCTGATGCTGCTGGTGCTCAACCTGCCGCTCGCCCCCGCCTGGGCGCGCCTGCTGCGGATCCCGCGCCCGTACCTCTACGCCGGGATCCTCTTCTTCGCCTCGATGGGGGCGTACGCGGTCAACGCCTCGCCGTTCGACCTGTTCCTGCTGCTCACCCTCGGCCTGCTCGGCTTCGGCATGCGGCGCTTCGGGCTGCCGATCCTGCCGCTGATCGTCGGGGTGATCCTCGGCCCGCGCGCCGAACTCCAGGGCCGGCGGGCGTTGCAGCTCTCCGGCGGTGAGCTGCACGGCCTGGTCGGCGGCTGGGTGTCCTGGCTGATCTACGCCGCGATCCTGGTGGTGCTCCTCTGGCCGCTGCTCGGCCGGTTCGTGGTCCGTCCGCTGCGAGGAAGGTTGGTGACGGGATGACCGTGCTGGTGGGGTACGTGCCCTCGCTGCTCGGCGAGGCGGCCCTGGCGGCCGCCGTCGAGCAGGCCAGGTTCCGCGACGAGCCGGTGCTGGTAGTGAACACCTCGCGCGGCGACGCGTACGTCGACCCGCGCCTCGCCCAGGAGCCCGACCTGAACCGGGTGGTCCGGGAGCTGACCGCCGCCGGGGTGCCGCACACCGTCCGGCAGCTGATCCGAGGCCGGGACGCCGCCGAGGAGATCGTCGAGATCGTCGAGGCGGAGGACGTGTCGCTGGTGGTGATCGGCATCCGGCACCGGACTCCGGTGGGCAAGCTGATCATGGGCTCGACCGCGCAGGAGATCCTGCTCCGGGTGCGCTGCCCGGTCCTCGCGGTGAAGGCCCCCGAAGCCGACTGAGAGAGGAGAGCCGCATGCTGATCCCGACCGCCGACCTCTACGACCGGTACGGCGAGCTCCTCGGCTCGTGCGACACCCAGCTGCGCCAGTTCGGCGGTGCCCACGCCTTCGCCGGGCCGGCCGTCACCGTGCGCTGCTTCCAGGACAACGCCCTGGTGAAGGCGGTCGTCTCCGAGCCGGGGGAGGGCCGGGTGCTGGTGGTGGACGGTGGCGGCTCCCTGCACACCGCCCTGATGGGTGACCTCATCGCCGGCACGGCCGCGGAGAACGGCTGGGCCGGCGTGGTCATCAACGGTGCGGTACGCGACGTCGCCGCCCTGCGTACCCTGCCGATCGGCATCAAGGCGCTCGGCACGAACCCCCGCAAGAGCGCCAAGACCGGCGCCGGTGAGCGGGACGTGCCGGTGTCGTTCGGCGAGTGCGTCTTCGCGCCGGGCGCCGAGGTGCACAGCGACGACGACGGCGTCGTGGTCCTGCCGCCCGGGGGACGGCCGTAGCGTCAGCCCGCGCTGGCCGGGTGCGGGGCGACCTGGCCCTGCCGCAGCCGGGCCGTGCACAGCTCGGCCAGCTTGGCGTACGCGGGCGCGCCGATCAGCGCGGTCAACTCCGGGCCATAGGAGACGTACATCGGTTCGGCGCCGACGTGCGCGTCGGTGGAGGAGGTGCACCACCAGTCCAGGTCGTGCCCGCCCGCGCCCCAGCCCCGCCGGTCGAACTCGGACAGCGTGGAGATCAGCACCTTGGTGTTGTCGGTCCGCTTGTGCCAGTCCTGGTCGCGGCGGATCGGCAGTTGCCAGCAGACGTCCGGCTTGTACTCCAGCGGGTGCACGCCGTCGCGCAGCGCCTGGGCGTGCAGCGCGCAGCCGCCCCCGCCCGGGAAGTCGGCGTCGTTGAGGAAGACGCACGGGGCGTCGACGTCCCGGGTGGCGGTGCGCCGGGCCGGGTTCTTCCCGTCGATGGTGTCGTCCGCCGTCCAGTTCTTGAAGCCCCGGCGGAAGTGCTGCCAGGTCGACGGGGCGAGCCGCTTGACCGCGGTGCGGACCCGCTTCTCGTCGTCCGAGTCGGTGAAGAAGGCGCCGTGCGAGCAGCAGCCGTCGGCGGCCCGGCCGGCGACGATGCCGTGGCAGCCCCTGCCGAAGATGCACGTCCAGCGGGACAGCAGCCAGGTCAGGTCGGCCCTGACCAGGTGCGTCTCGTCCGCCGGGTCGGTGAACTCGATCCACTCCCGGGGGAAGTCGAGGCCCACCTCCCGGCTGCGCGGGTCGTCGGGGTCGTCCACGAGTACCTGCAGCTCGATCCGGCCTGTCACCCGGACCAGGGTACGCGCGGAGCCCCGGGTCGGCTGGCGAGCCGGGGAATCGTGTTGGGCCTAGGGTCATCAGCATGCGACTGGGTGTCCTCGACGTCGGTTCGAACACGGTGCACCTGCTGGTGGTCGACGCCCACCACGGGGCGCACCCCTGGCCGGCGCACTCCGAGAAGGTGGTGCTCCGGCTCGCCGAGCAGTTCGGCCCGGACGGCGCACTCACCGACGCGGGCGCGGACGGGTTGGTCAAGGCCGTCGGCATGGCCCGCGCGGCGGCGGCCGGGCTGGAGGCCGACGACCTGCTCGCCTTCGCCACCTCCGCCGTCCGGGACGCCACCAACGCGGCGGAGGTGCTGGCCCGGGTCCGGGAGGAGACCGGTGTACGGCTGGAGGTCCTCTCCGGCGCGGACGAGGCGCGGATGACCTTCCTCGCGGTGCGGCGCTGGTTCGGTTGGTCGGCCGGCCGGTTGCTGGCCCTCGACATCGGCGGCGGCTCGCTGGAGCTGGCGGCCGGCATCGACGAGGACCCGGACGTGGCGATCTCGCTGCCGCTGGGCGCCGGCCGGTTGAGCCGGGAACGGCTGCGGGTCGACCCGGCGGGCGCCGTAGCGCCGCCCGCCGAGGCCGTCGAGGAGCTGCGGGAGTACGTCGACGGGCTGCTCGACCCGGCGGTGGAGAAGCTGGCGGCGGTGGGCTGGGAGCGCCCGGTCGCCACCTCCAAGACGTTCCGGATGCTGGCCCGGCTGGCCGGTGCCGCCCCCTCCGGCGCGGGGCTCTGGGCCCGGCGCAGCCTGACCCGCACCGGGCTGCGGCAGGTGCTGGGCTTCATCCGGCACATCCCGCCCGCGCAGCTCCCCGAGCTGGAGGGGGTGAGCGCCGGCCGGGCCCACCAGCTGCTCGCCGGGGCGGTGGTGGCCGAGGCGGTGATGCGCCGGCTCGACGTCGACGCGCTGGACATCTGCCCCTGGGCGCTGCGCGAGGGAGTCATCCTCCGCCGGCTGGATCAGCTCGAACCGATGTGACCCCGGCCGGACGGTCTGGGCGCTTTGCGGATGCTCGTCCCGATGCTTACAGCCCGGGCCGGCTACTCTCGTGGGTGTGACTTCCCGCGTCCCGGTGCTTCTCTCCAGTTCCTCGGTCTTCCCTGAGCGGACCGCGGCGGCGTTCCAGCTCGCCGCGGCGCTCGGCTACGACGGCGTCGAGGTGATGGTCTGGACCGACGTCGTCAGCCAGGACCCGGGCGCCCTGCGCGGGCTCGCCGACCACTACGGCGTCCCGGTGCTGTCGGTGCACGCCCCCTGCCTGCTGGTCACCCAGCGGGTGTGGAGCCCCGACCCGTGGGAGCGGCTGCGCAAGGCCGCGGAGCTGGCCGAGACCCTGGAGGCGCCCACCGTCGTGGTGCACCCACCGTTCACCTGGCAGCGGGACTACGCGCGGAACTTCACCGACGGCCTGGACAAGATCGCCGGCCAGTTCGGCGGGCTGCGGTTCGCGGTGGAGAACATGTACCCGGTCCGGATGGCCGGCCGGCAGTTCGTCCCGTACGTCCCCGGCTGGGATCCGACCGACACCGGCTACGCCGCGTACACCCTGGACCTGTCGCACTGCGCCGCCTCGCACACCGACGCGCTGAAGATGGCGGACCGGATGGGCGCCGGCCTGGCCCACGTCCACCTCGGCGACGGCACCGGCGAGGGGCGCGACGAGCACCTGGTGCCGGGCCGGGGCAGCCAGCCCTGCGCCGAGCTGCTCCGCTCGCTCTCCGGGCGCGGCTTCACCGGGTCGGTCGCGGTCGAGGTGACCACCCGGGGCGCGAAGAGCCGCGCCGTCCGCGAGGCCGACCTGCGCGAGGCGCTGGAGTTCGCCCGCGCCAACCTCACCGCCCCCTCCCCGGTCGACGCCTGACCGGGGTGGGAGCGCCCGGTCAGCTGACCGGGGTGAGGGACTCGGCCTGGGCCGGGACGGTGAGCTGGTCACCGATGGCGGCGCGCTTGCGGGCCCGGTGCGCGGCCACGTGCGAGCGGGTGGCACAGCGCTCCGAGCAGAACCGCCGGCAGCAGTTCGACGAGGTGTCCAGGTAGACGTTGCCGCAGCGCTCGTCGGCGCAGACGCCGAACCGGGCGCTGCCGTATTCACACAGCCAGACCGACAGGCCCCAGACCGCGCCGGCCAGGTACTCCTGGCTGACCGAGGCGCCCCGGCTGGTCACGTGCATGTGCCAGTCGCTGGAGTCGTGGCCGGAGATGCGCGGCTGCACCGGGAACGCCTCCAGCAGCGCGTTCAGCTCGGTGACCGCCTGGCCGTCCCGGCCCGAGGTGCCGAATTCGAAGACGTCACGCAGGCGCTTCTGCGCCCGCCGGAAGATCGCCAGGTCCCGCTCCGCCACCTCGTCGCGCATCCAGGCGCTGTCGTCGGGGAAGAGGGCCCGCAGGTCGTCGAGGTCGTCCAGGCGGGCGTTGACGAGGTCAACGCCGGTCCGGGCGTACGCGTCGAAGTTCACGACCCCAACGGTAGACGACTCACGGGCCATGCGGCGCGTCGATGTAGTGCGGCAGGCGTCGCCGGAACGCTGCGTGACGTTGGCCGCCGCCCCCAGCGCGGGCCCGCGCGCGGGCGTTACGCTCGGCTCATGCTCCGTTCCATCATCCTCGCCGCCTCCCGGTCATCCCAGGTCGAGCGGCTCGTCGCGACGGCCCCGTTCACCCGGGACGTCGTCCGTCGGTTCGTCGCCGGCGCCGGCACCGACGACGCGTTGCGCGCGACCCGCGAACTCGTCGCCGACGGCCTCGCGGTCACCCTCGACAACCTCGGTGAGGACACCGTCACCCCCGAGCAGGCCAACGCCACCCGGGACGAATATCTCAAGCTGCTGCGGCTGCTCTCGGCCGCCGGGCTCACCCCCGCCGCCGAGGTGAGCGTGAAGCTCTCCGCGCTCGGCCAGAAGTTCGACGAGCAGCTCGCCTACGACAACGCCCGGGCGATCTGCGCGGCGGCCGACGCCGCGGGCACCACGGTCACCCTGGACATGGAGGACCACACCACCACCGACTCCACCCTGGACGTCCTGGGCAGGCTGCGCAAGGACTACCCGTCGACCGGGGCGGTGCTCCAGGCGTACCTGCGGCGGACCGAGTCCGACTGCCGGGAGCTGGCTGGCGCCGGTTCGCGGGTGCGGCTGTGCAAGGGCGCGTACAAGGAGCCGGAGTCGGTGGCCTACCAGTCCGCCCGCGAGGTGGACAAGTCGTACGTGCGCTGTCTGAACGTCCTGATGTCCGGCGACGGGTACCCGATGCTGGCCACCCACGACCCGCGGCTGATCGCGATCGGGGAGGACCGGGCCCGCTGGTTCGACCGCGGCCCGGACCGGTTCGAGTTCCAGATGTTGTACGGCATCCGACCCGAGGAGCAGGCCCGGCTCGTCGGCGAGGGCTACACCGTGCGCACCTACGTCCCCTACGGCGACCAGTGGTACGGCTACCTGATGCGCCGGCTCGCCGAGCGCCCGGCCAACATGATGTTCTTCGGCCGCGCCCTGATCTCGAAGAAGTGACTCAGCCGTTCGACCAGGCCGTGAGCTCGTCCCCGCCGATGATCTCTGCTTGACGAAGAAAGCTAATGAGATTAGCCTTGCGGCTATGACGATTAGCCGGGTGGAACGGGACGGCGGGACCATCGCGTACGAGGTGCACGGGGAGGGGCCGCTGGTCGTCCTCTCGCACGGCATGGGCGAGAACCGGCGGGCGTTCCGCCACCTCGTCCCGCTGCTGGTGACCGCCGGCTACCGGGTGGCCTCGGTGGACGTGCGGGGGCACGGCGACTCCAGCCCGCACCGGGCGTCGTACGCCCCCGCGGAGGTCGGTGCCGACCTGCTCGCGGTGGTCCGCGCGCTCGGCGGCCCGGCCACCCTGGTCGGCAGCTCGTCGAGCGCGGCGGCCGTCGTCTTCGCCGCCGCCGACGCCCCCGACCTGGTCAACGGGATCGTGCAGGTCAGTCCGTTCGTCGCCCCGCCCGACCCCAACCCGCTGATGAAGGCGCTCCAGGCGGTGGTGCTGCGCAGTCCCCGGCTGTTCGGCATGTTCCACAAGACGCTCTTCCCCGGCGACCGGCCGGCCGACGACGCCGCGTACCGCAAGCAGATGGTGGCCGGGCTGCGCGGCCGGATGGACGCGGTGCGCGGCGTGGTGGCACCGGTCGAGCCGCACTGGACGGCCCGCGCCGGCGAGGTACGGCAGCCGGTCCTGGTGCTGATGGGCACCAGGGACCCGGACTTCAAGGACCCGGGCGGGGAGGCGCGCGCCGCCCGGCGGCTCTTCGCCACCGCCGAGGCCCGCATGATCGAGAATTCCGGCCACTACCCGCACGCGGACCGGCCGACGGAGACCGCCGCCCAGCTCACGGAGTTCCTGGCGGTGACCTTCCGTGCCTAGGGCCGGCCTGACCCCGCAGACCGTGGTCCGGGAGGCGGCGCGGATCGCCGACGAGGTCGGCCTGGAGCGACTCACCCTCGCCGCCGTGGCCAGTCGCCTCGGCGTCGCCCTGCCCAGCCTTTACAAGCACGTCCGGGGCGCGGACGCGCTGAACCAGAAGCTGGGCGCGCTCGCCATCGCCGAACTGGCCGACGAGATGACCGCGGCCGCCGCCGGCCGTGCGGGCCGCGACGCGCTGCGCGCGGTAGCCGCCGCCTGGCGGGACTACGCCCGCCGGCACCCCGGCCGGTACCCGGCGGCTCAGCAGGTGCCTGCCCCGGACGACCCGGAGCACGTCGCCGCCGGCCGCCAGGCCCTCGACGCCATCTACGCCATCCTTCGCGGGTACGGCCTGACCGGCGACGACGCGGTCGACGCGGCCCGGACCTTCCGCAGCGCCGTGCACGGCTTCGTGACCTTGGAGGCGGCGGGCGGGTTCGGTATGCCACGCGGCGTCGACCGGTCCTACGAGCAACTGGTGGCCGCCCTGGACATCGCCTTCCGGGACTGGCCCGACGCGGGGAGTCCGCGATGAAGGCCGTCCTGCTGACGCTCGCCTTCCTGCTGGAACTGGCCCTCCTCGCCGCCGCCGGCTGGTGGGGCTTCCACCTCGACGCCGGCCTGCCGGTACGCCTGCTCGCCGGGATCGGTGCGCCCCTGCTGATCGCCGTGGTGTGGGGCGTCTTCTGCTCGCCCCGGGCGGCCGTCCAGCTCCCCGCGCCCGCGAAGTACGCCGTCCAGGCCGCCTGCTTCGGCGCCGGTGGGCTGCTGCTCGCGTTCGCCGGCCGACCGCTGGCCGGGACCGTGCTGGTCGTGCTCTGGGCGGTGAACAACGCCCTGCTCCGGCTCCTAGCCAACCCGGCCTGACCTGACCACGGGCCGTGCAGCACCGGGCACGCTGGCGCGGTGGCTCGTGACGGGTCCGTGGCTGCGGCTCGGGTGGCAGCCGGTGCGTGGTCCCTGACGGTCCGTCGCCCCGGCTCAGGTGGGGTGGTGCCGGTGCTCGCTATGGAGCTGATGTCGTAAACGAATCACTGCCACCGCTACCGCTACCGCCACCGCCGCCACCGCCGTCAGCCCAGGCACGGATTACGGTTGATGGCCACTCCGGCCGCACTTGTCGGTGGCTCCGGACCGGGTTGCCGGTGGGTCGGTCCGTGTCGCTGCTGATTCGTCTACGACATCAGCTCCAAAGGAGCCAGCACCACAATCTGTCCCGGCGCCACGTATCCAGGCCGAGCCTTCCGCCCGCGCGGCGGCTCTGGCCGGGTCGCCCGATTGGTCGTACCCTTCGCCGGTGACTGACGGCGACGGGCAGCCCGACGCTCCGGTCGTCGACGGCGAGCGCCCCGACGGTCCGGCGGCCGGCGACGGCGACGGCGACGGCGACGGCGAGCGACCTTACGGGTCCGGCGGCCGGCGACCGGGCCCAGGCAGCCGGGAATCGGTCGCGGCGGCGCTGGTCGCCGTGGGTGGCGCTCGCGCTCGTGCTGGTGGTCCTGACCTGCGGCGTGCCGGGTCTGCTGCTGGCCGGCGTGCTCGGGGGCGGGGCGGGCCGGACGGCCGGCCGTGCCGATGATCCGGCCACGGCGGCCGCCCGGCGCCTTGGCGTGCGGATGACCGGCCAGCTGGACCGCCAGGCCGCCGCGCTGCTCGGCGGCGACCGGGCCGGCTTCCTCGCCGTTGCCGACCCGGCGGCCCGTGCCGACCTGACCCGCCGGTACGCCGAGGAGGCGTCCGACCATGCCTTCGGCGAGCAGTGGTCCACCCTGCACGGCGACTGCGTCGGATACGTCCGGGCCGTCGCCGGCTGACCGGCGGCTGGCAGGTCGACGATCGTCGGCGGGTCGTAGCATGGGCCGGGTGGCCCGCACCCACTCGCCGCGGCCCCCGATCGCCACGCGGCCCCGCCTGCTCACCGCCCTCCTCGCCGTCGTCGCCCTGACCGGCACCACCGCCGCGTCGTGCGGCGACGAGAAGTCTTCCGTCGCGCTGGCCCAGGTCGGCCGGTCCGCCGTCACCGAGGTGATCGACGCCCCGGCCACGGTGACCGCCCGGGCCGCCGCGACCCTCACCGCGCCCGCCGACGGCACCCTCGCCAGCCTGCGCGTCCAGCCCGGACAGCGGGTGCGCCGGGGGCAGGTGCTCGCCGTCATCAGCTCACCGTCCGCCCAGGACCGGCTCCGGCAGGCCCGCGAGGCGCTGCGCGCCGCGAAGCGGGCGGGCCGGGGCGTCGGCGTCGGCGACCTGGGCGGCAGCCGGCGCGGCACGGACAAGGCCGCCGCCGAGGCGTTCGACGCGGCCCGAATCGCCGCCGGGAAGATCGGCGACCAGCAGCTGCGGTCCGCGCTGCTGCTCCAGGTGGAGTCCGCGCAGCGGCAGTACGAGTCGGCCGCGCGCGCCGCCGACCGGGTGGTCAACGCGGTGCAGCGCGGCGTGGCCGGGCTGAACTCCGCGGTCGGCGCGCTCTCCAGCGTTCAGCGGCTCCAGGCGCAGCAGGCGTACGACCTGGCGAAGGCGACCGTCGACGCGCTCACCCTGCGCGCGCCGGTCGACGGGGTGGTGCAGCCCGGCGGCACCCGGTCCGCGAGCGGGTCGGCCGACCTGGCCGGGTTGCTCGGCGCGGGCGGCGCGCCGGGGCTGGACCCGTCAGCGTTCGCCCCCGCCCAGGGCGGTCCGCCGCCCGGCGTGGACGACGCCGTGCCGGCCGGTGGGCGGGTCACCGCCGGGACCCCGGTGCTCACCGTGGTCGACATCGGCGCGCTGGGCCTGCTCGCCGAGGTCGACGAGACGGACGTGCTCCTGGTCCGGTCCGGGGTGGCCGCCTCGGTCGAGCTGGACGCGGTGACCGGCGCGACGTACGACGCGAAGGTCCGCTCGGTCGACGTGCTGCCCACCACCTCCGCCCGGGGTGGGGTCACCTACCGGGTGCGGCTGGCCCTGGGCACGGGTCGCCTCGGCGAGGGGGAGGCTGCCCCGCCGCCCCGCCCCGGCATGAACGCCGTGGTCCACCTCCGGGTCCGCGAGGCGGCCGACGCCGTCGCCGTGCCCGCCTCGGCGGTCTTCTCCGCCGACGGGCGGGACGCGGTCTGGGTGCTGCGGGACGGCAAGGCGGACCAGGTGCCGGTCACCGTGGGCGTGCAGGGGCAGGACCTGGTGCAGATCGTCAGCGGTGTGCAGGCCGGTGACCAGGTGGTGGTCCGGGGCGCGGACCAGGTCCGCGACGGCCAGGAACTCCGGTGAGTGGGCGGAGCGAACCCGTCCTGCGAGCCCCGAAGACCGGCTCGGTGACGCCGCCCGGGGTGCCCGCGATCGAGGCGGTCGACGTGTCCCGGACGTACCAGCTGGACGGGGTCTCGGTGCCGGCGCTGCGCGGGGTGTCGCTGACCATCGCGCCCGGCGACTACGTCGCGGTGGTCGGTCCGTCCGGCTCCGGCAAGTCCACCCTGATGCACCTGCTCGGCGGGCTGGACCAGCCGACCGGCGGCCGGCTGGTGATCGGCGGCCGGGACGTGGGCAGCCTCTCCGCCCCGGAGCTGGCGACGCTGCGGAACGAGACCATCGGCTTCGTCTTCCAGGCGTTCCACCTGCTGCCGCGGACGTCGGCGGTGGACAACGTGGCGCTGCCCCTGGTCTACCGGGGGATCGGCGCGCGGCAGCGGCGGGAGCGGGCGGCGGCGGTGCTCGGCCGGGTGGGGCTGGGGCACCGGCTGCACCACCGGCCCAACCAGCTCTCCGGCGGCGAGCAGCAGCGGGTCGCGATCGCCCGGGCGCTGGTCACCGACCCGGCGGTGCTGCTCGCCGACGAGCCGACCGGCAACCTGGACACCGCCACCGGCGAGGCGGTGCTGGAGCTGCTGGAACAGTTGAACGCCGAGTCCGGGGTGGCCCTGGTGATGGTCACCCACGACCACGAGGTGGCCGCCCGGGCCGGCCGGCGGATCGCCGTCCGAGACGGCCTGATCCGCTCCGACACGGTTCATGATCGACCGGCGTCGGACGGCGGCGACGGACCTGAGACACTGGACGCCGCTCCCAGCGCGGAGCCCCGGTCCGCGTCCGGAAGCGGACCGGGGCACCCGTCCGGTGGCTCCGGTGGCGCCACCGGAGCCACCGGGCGCCTTCCGCGGGAGGACGCCCGGTGAGGATGGCCGAGGCCTGGCGGGTGGCGCTGGACGCGCTGCGGGCCAACCGGCTGCGCAGCGCGCTGACCATGCTCGGCGTGATCATCGGGGTCGCCTCGGTGGTCATCCTGGTCGCCATCGGCACCGGTACGAAGCAGAAGGTCGAGCAGCAGGTCGAGGGGCTCGGCTCGAACCTGCTCCTGGTGGTGCCCGGCAAGATCGAGGTGGGCACCGCCCCGGTGGTCTCGCCGCTGACCCTGAATGACGTCGACGCGGTCTCCCGGGTGGTCGGCGACCCGGGCCGGGTGGCGGTCACCGTCGCCTCCGGGGCCACCGCGCGGGCCGGCAACCGGTCGGACTTCACCACCGTCCAAGGGGTGCTGGAGACCACGCCCACCGTCTTCACCCGCTCGCTCGCCCGGGGCCGCTACCTGACCGGGGCCGACGTGGACACCAGCCGGCGGGTGGCGGTGCTCGGCGCCGGGGTCGCCCGGGCGCTCTTCCCCGACCGGGATCCGCTCGGCCAGCAGGTCGCGCTGGCCGGGGTGCGGTTCCGGGTGATCGGCGTGTTCACGTCGCTGGGACAGAGCCTCGGGGTGGACCGGGACGACGAGGTGCACGTGCCGGTGACCGCGGCGCAGCGGCTCTGGGGCACCCAGCGGGTCGACGGCATCGCGGTGAAGGCGCCGGACCGGGAGCGGATCGGCGAGCTGGGCGACCGGATCGTCGCCGAGCTGACCCGGCGGCATCCGGACACCGAGTTCAGCGCGGTCACCCAGCAGCAGATCCTCGGCGTGCTCGGGGACATTCTCGGCGTGCTCACCGGCGTGCTGGCCGCCATCGCCGGCATCTCGCTGCTGGTCGGCGGGGTCGGCGTCTCCAACATCATGCTGGTCTCGGTCCGGGAGCGGACCCGGGAGATCGGCCTGCGCAAGGCGGTCGGTGCCCGCCCCCGGGACATCGGCGTGCAGTTCCTGCTGGAGGCGGTGCTGCTCACCTCGATCGGCGGGTTGACCGGGATGGCGCTCGGGGTGGGTACGGCGCTGCTGGTCGACGCGGTCTCGCCGATCCCGGCCGCGATCACCTGGTGGTCGCTGGCGCTGGCCTTCGGGGTCTCGGCGGCGGTCGGCATCGTCTTCGGGGTGGTGCCGGCCCAGCGGGCCGGCCGCCTCGATCCAGTGGTGGCGCTGCGCGCCGAATGACCGTCCACCGGTGCCGTCCCCGGCAACGGGACGGGGTACGCACCGAGTCGCAAAGTGCCAGCTGAACAGGGGATCCACGGCGCCCCTTCCACGATCAGTTGCAGGAAGGGATCGCGCCGGTCACAGCCGCCCCGCTACCGTACTGGTAACACGCGCGTTGCCCGTCCTGGCGGGAGCTCCCGTCCGGTGGCACGCGCCGGGCACGGGAATGGGTCGGTGAGCCATGGCCGGGTCGCAGTCCGACGGCCGACTGTCGGATGTCAGGTTCCTGACCGTTGCCGAGGTGGCGGCGGTCATGCGGGTCTCCAAGATGACGGTCTACCGTCTCGTGCACAGCGGCGAGCTGACCGCGGTACGGGTGGGCCGGTCCTTCCGGGTGCCCGAGCACGCGGTGCACGAATACCTCCGGGGCGCGTTTCAGGAAACCGCCTGACCCACCGTCGAGCGCTCCGGCGAGTGCGACGTAACGGGCATCGACGGGGGCGCGTTGGTCCTGCTGACGCACTCCGGCTACCCTGGACCCGACCGTGACCTCACTCTGGTGCGCCCTGCCCACCACGCTGGTCCGGTCCGTTGTCCGCAAGCGGTCACGACGCCACCCGCGGTGGTGTCTCCCGGTCCGCCCCGCACGTTGTATCGAAAGGCTGTCGTATGGGCTCGGTGGTCAAGAAGCGCCGCAAGCGCATGGCTAAGAAGAAGCACCGCAAGCTGCTGCGCAAGACCCGCGTCCAGCGTCGCCGTCTCGGCAAGTGACCGGGGCCGGGCCATGGCCCGGCATCCGGCACCACTTGCCAACTGTCGACTCTCGGAGGCTCAGGTGATCAGGCCGCGGACGTCCCGGCTCGATCCCGCCTGCCAGACAAGGCGCACGACATGACCCCCGGTGGCACCCCAGGTGCTCCGGGGGTCGTCGTCGTGACCGGGGTCGGCCGCTACCTCGGCGCCCACGTCGCCGCCCGACTCGCCGCCGACCCCCGGATCGAACGGGTCATCGGCGTCGACCCGGCCACTCCCGGCCCCGAGTTCACCGACCTGCTCGACCGGGTCGAACGGATCCGCCTCGACCTCGACTCGCTCGGCGGCCTGCTGGCCGACCTCGAGGTCGACGCCGTGGTGCACCTCGCCCTGGTCAGCGCCCCCGACCCGCAGCACGGCGGGCGGGCGGCGATGAAGGAACAGAACGTCATCGGCACCATGCAGCTGCTCGCCGCCTGCCAGCGGGCGCCCCGGTTGCGCAAGCTCGTGGTCCGCTCGTCGACCGCCGCGTACGGCGCGTCGTTCCGCGACCCGGCCGTGTTCACCGAGGAGACCGAGCCGCGCGAGGTGCCGCGCGGCGGTTTCGGCCGCGACATCCTCGACATCGAGGGGTACGTCCGCGGGTTCCGCCGGCGCCGCCCCGACGTGATCGACACCGTGCTGCGCTTCGCGCCGTTCATCGGCTCCACCGCGGACACCACGCTGACCCGCTACTTCTCCCAGCCGGTGGTGCCCACCGTGTTCGGCCGTGACCCGCGGCTGCAGTTCGTCCATTTCGACGACGCGCTCGAGGTGCTGCACCGGTCGATCGTCGAGGACCACCCGGGGACGTACAACGTCGCCGGCCCGGGCGTGCTCTCCCTCTCCCAGGCGATCCGCCGGGCCGGCCGGGTCGCGATGCCGGTGCTCGAACCCGGCCTCTCCGGCGCCGCCGCGATCGCCCGCAACCTGGGTTTCGGCCGCTACGGTTTGGACCAGGTCGACCTCTTCGTGCACGGTCGGGTGGTGGACACGACCAGGCTCGAGCGGGAGTACGGCTTCCAGCCGCGCTCCACCGCCGCCGCGTTCGACGACTTCATCCGCGCCCACCATGGTGGCGTGGTGGTGACTCGGGATCAGCTCGCCGCGGCCGAGCGGCTGGTGCTGGAGGGCATCCGGCAGGTCCGGTCGGCCGTGCGGGAGCGCTCGTGAGCGGCAAGGACGAGCGCCGCGAGGGCCGGTACGACGTACCGCTGACCGTGGCCGGGCCGGGCGCGGAGCCGGCGCGGCGCAACGGGCACCGGCGCCCGACGGCGGCCGGCCGCCCCCATGCCACGGACCAGGCCGCGACGGACGAGCCGGACACCGCGGCGACGGACGAGCCGGTGGCCGGGACGAACGGCGGCGTGGTCGACGGGGAGCCGGACTCCGCGGCGACGGACGAGCCGGTGGCCCGGTCCGACGCGGGCGGGTCGCACGTCCCGGGCCCCGTGACCTCGGCCGAGGGCGGCGTGGTGGCACCGCCCGGACCGGCGGTGGCGGACCGGCGCGACCACTGGGACCGCCGGGTCGCGGGCGGGCTGGCCTTCCTGCGGCGGCGGCTCTCCGGCGACTACGAGGTGGACGAGTTCGGCTTCGACCCGGATCTGACCGACGCCGTGTTCCACCCGCTGGTCCGGCTGCTGTACCGGGACTGGTTCCGGACCGAGGTCGGTGGCCTGGAGAACGTGCCGACCGACGGGCCCGCCCTGGTGGTCGGCAACCACTCCGGCACGGTGGCGCTGGACGCGCTGATCCTCTCCACCGCGCTGCACGACCGGCATCCGGGCCGCCGCTACCTGCGGCTGCTCGGCGCCGACCTGGTCTTCCGGATGCCGGTGGTCTCCGAGATCGCCCGGAAGACCGGCGGGACGGTGGCCTGCAACCCGGACGCCGAGCGGCTGCTCGGCAACGGCGAGTTGGTCGGCGTCTTCCCGGAGGGCTTCAAGGGCATCGGCAAGCTCTACTCCGACCGCTACAAGCTCCAGCGGTTCGGGCGGGGCGGGTTCGTCTCCGCGGCGCTGCGCACCGGCACCCCGATCGTGCCGGTGGCCATCGTCGGCGGCGAGGAGATCTATCCGATGCTCGCCGACCTCAAGCCGCTCGCCCGGCTGCTCAAGCTGCCGTACTTCCCGGTGACGCCGACGTTCCCGTGGCTCGGGCCGCTGGGCATGGTGCCGCTGCCCAGCAAGTGGCTCATCGAGTTCTGCCCGCCGATCCCCACCGCGCACCTGACCGACTCGGCCGACGACCCGCTGGTCGTGTTCAACCTCGCCGACCAGGTGCGGGAGACCATTCAACAGACCCTGCACAAGCTGCTCGAACGCCGCCCCGACCCGTTCGGCCCCTGACCGGCCTCAGGGGGTACGGCGGCGGCGGTGCAGGGCCAGACCGGCGCTGACCGCCCCGGCGACCAGGCCGGCGGCGGCGGTCGACGGTACGGCGATCTTGACCGCCCGGCGGCCGGTGCGGAAGTCCCGGACGTCCCAGCCGCGCTCGCGGGCCTGCCGGAGCAGGGCGGCGTCCGGGTTGATCGCCACCGGATGCCCCACCGTGGAGAGCATCGGCAGGTCGTTGGCGGAGTCGCTGTAGGCGGCGCAGCGGGTCAGGTCCAGCCCCTCCACCGCGGCGAGCTGGGTCACCGCCTCGGCCTTGGCCGGCCCGTGCATCAGGTCGCCGACCAGCCGACCGGTGTACGCCCCGTCGACCACCTGGGCGACCGTCCCGATCGCCCCGGTCAGGCCCAGCCGGGCGGCGATCACCCGGCCGATCTCCACCGGGGCGGCGCTGACCAGCCACACCCGCTCACCTCGGTCGAGGTGGCGCTGCGCCAGTTTGCGGGTGCCCGTCCAGATCCTCGGGGCCATCAGCTCGTCGAAGATCTCGTCGGCGAGGCGCTCGACGTCCTCCACCCGCCAGCCGTTGATGAAGGCCAGCGCGGCCTCCTTGGCCTGCGACATGTCGCCGGCGTGCTCGGTGGCGAGGAGCCGGAACTTCGCCTGCTGCCAGGCGAACCGGGCCAGGTCCCCGGTGGTGAAGTACTTCCGGGCGGCCAGTCCGCGGGCGAACCAGTAGATCGACGCGCCCTGCATCATCGTGTTGTCCACGTCGAAGAAGGCCGCCGCGGTGGGATCGGGCGTGACCGGCGGGGCCTGCTCGGTCTCCGACCAGCCGGCGGTGTGACCGTGGACGTCGGTGCTGACCGTGACCTTCCGGGTGCGGGCCACGCGACCTCCCTCCGCTCGACGACCGCGACGCGTGCTCCAGGGCGAGCGTATCCGGACGCCGGTGACGGCCGGTCGTACGAGTGGAGAACTGTGGCGTGGTCGGCTGTCGCGCCGGCCGCGGGTCAGCGCTCGGCGGGGCAGGTGCCCGGGGCGGGACCGAGCGCGTCGCTGGCGGCGGGCGTCGGCAACCCGCACGCGATCGCGGCGCGCAGCGCGTCGGCGCGATCGCGCGCGGCGTCGAGCAGCGCCAGCGAGCGCCGGGTGCGGTCCCGCTCGACCTGATCGGTCCGCTCGAGCAGTCCGCTGACCGCCCGGCGCTGGCCGGTGACGAAGACGTTGACCGCGTCCAGGCCGCCCGGGTCGGCGCGCTGCGCCGCGACGGTGGTGAGCAGGCGTACGCCCTGGCGGGTGTCGGCGTCCATGTCGTCGAGGACCGCGCCGAAGCCGATCCGGTCGCCGTGGACGCTGGCGGCCTCGTCGAGCCGGGTCCGGGCGAAGTCGAGGAAGAGCTGGCCGCGACTGATGTCCGAGCTGGCCAGGGCGAGCTGGGCGCGTTCGGTGGAGCGCTTCATGCCGTACAGCGCGTCGCCGGGCACCGCGTTCTCGCTGGCGGCGGAGATGCCGGAAAGCGCGACGGCACCCGCGGCGATGCCGACCAGGATCGCGCCCCGGGCGCGGGCCCGCCGGGCGGTGACCGCCGGCAGGAGCGAAGCCCGGGTGCTGGCGCCCGCCCCCGCGGTCTCGGACTTCGCCGCCGCCGGGGCGCCGATGCCCTCCCGCTCGGCGGTGGCCACCAGCATCGCCCGCAGTCCGGAGCGGAAGTCCTGGTCGACCTGGACGTCCGGCCGGTCGGCGGTGAGCCGCTGGCTGACCGCGACGAGCGTGGCGAGTTCGTCGTCGACCCGGGAGCGCACGTGGTGACGTCGGCCACCATTGGCCTCGTCGAGGAGCTGTGCGAAGCGCTCGGCGCGCCGACGGGAGAAGAGGTCGCTGTCCACCGCAGGCACCTCCTCTCGCTGGTCACGGCCCGTGCGGCCGTATTCGGCACCAGCGACCGGTGGCAGCCTGACGCCGACGGCCGACCAGGTTGCTCGACCGTGCCCGCCGGACCGGGTGGCCCGGGAGACGCCGGAACAACCACTGGTCGCACCCGGAGAAACGGTCCGCGCCGGGTGGCGGTTACGGGGCCGGCGGAGGCGAAATCACGAAGAGTGATCGTCGTCACGGACGAGCGGACGCCGCTCGCCCGCCCGCGGGTGCGGGGGCGGGCCGGCGCCGACCGGGTCTGTCAGGGCTGGAAGCCGTCGGGCAGCAGCCGGGCCAGGGCCCGGACCGCCCGGTACTGCAGCGCCTTGATCGCGCCCTCGTTCTTGCCCATGGCGCGGGCCGTCTCGGCGACGGAGAAGCCCTGGAGGAAGCGGAGCACGATGCACTCCTGCTGCTCCGGGTTGAGCTGCTTGACCGCGGTGAGCAGGGCGACGTTGGTGATGTGCTCGACAACCGCCGCTTCCGGGCTGCCCTCCGGCCCGCGGTCCTCCCGGTCGGCGTCGAGAACGTCGCCGGTGGTGACCTCCAGGCGGTAGCGGCCGGACTTGAAGTGGTCGGCGACCAGGTTGCGGGCGATGGTGACCAGCCAGGCGCCGAGGTCGCGGCCCTGCCAGGTGAAGCTCCCGATCCGCTTGAGCGCCCGGAGGAAGGTGTCGGAGGTCAGGTCCTCGGCCAGCTGGCGGTTGCCGACGCGGAAGTAGACGAACCGGAAGACGGTGTCGACGTACCGGTCGTAGATGAGGCCGAAGGCCTCGGCCTCGCCGGCCTGGGCCCGCTCGACCAGCGTCCAGACCTCGGTGGCCGGGTCCGACGGGTCGGGGCGGCTCGGGAAGCCGGTGGCGGTGACCGGCGCGGCGGGCACCGCGGGCAGCACCGCCGTGTCGGCGGCCGGCACCGCCGGCAGGATGGCCGTCTCGCCGGCCGACGGGTCGGTGGGCGCCGGCGTCTCCGCGGCCCGGCGGCCCTGCGCCGGCATGGTGGGCCGGGCCGGGGAGCCGACCCGGCTGGCGTTGCCGCCCGGGAGGGCGGGGCGGGCGGGCGCCTCGTTGTGGTGCGCGCGGTTGCGGACCCGGCGGGCGCCGTCGCCGCGGACGGCGAGGCTCCACGTGCCCTCCGCCGCACCGCGCGGCTGCGGTTCCAGGCGTTCGTTGACCGGCGTCCTCGGGGTCGGGCTGGTGAGACCGAGCGGCCGCTCGGCGTAACCGAAGGTGGTCACCGGGCCTCCCTGATCCCGGCGGAGCACGGCCGCGCCGGCCGCCGCGGCGTCGCGACGGGACCGGGGGCGCCCCGGTCGGGCAGGGCCGTTCCGGGACGTGCCGACGGGCGGCAGGTCCCCTTGAGGTGCTGGTCCAATGCGCTCACAGGCACGGGGGCCTCCTCGGGCTGAGGGGTGTCGACTCACGGCAAATGGGGTGAGCCGACCCGAGTGATGATAGGGGCCAACGTCACCCGCGCGTGGCAAGTCCGTTACACAGGGCGGAAGTATTTCCCTCCCTGTCGCACGGATGGCGGACCGGTTGTCCGTCGTGTGCGGTTGACTTTGCCGGCGCCAGCTGGTCTGGAGTGGAAAGTCCTGGTCGGAGCGATTTCCGGCCGTCCTTCGGCGTGTCGCGGCACCCCTTCCCGGCCGCTCCGACGGGTCCGCCGGGCCGGGCTGAGGCCTTCGCCTCCGGGTCCTGTTGACGGGACCGCGCCGGCCGTCCCTGCCGTCCGCGCGCGGGGGCATGGTCGCCCGGGCGTCGCTGTGCCAGACTCAGCCACCGTGCAGGACGCAGCCGACAGCACCGCGCCGAACCTCGCCGACCGGCTCCGCCGGGCGGCCCTCGCCCACGGCGACCGCCCCGCGCTGCACTGGCGGGACCGCACCCTGACCTGGTCCGAACTGGACGCCGCGGTGACCGCAACGGCCCGGGCGCTGGCCGCCTCGGCGCCGGGCGGGACGGCCGGCGACCGGCTGCCGCCCCGGGTGGCCGTGTCGTTCGGCAACTGCCCGGACTTCGTGGTCAGCTACCTCGCGGTGCTGCGCGCCGGGCTGGTCGCGGTGCCGATGAATCCCGGCCTCACCGCCCGGGAGCTGCGGCACGTGCTCGCCGACTCCGGCGCCGCCGTGCTGATCTGCGCCGCCGAGGTCCGCGACCGGGTCGCCGGCCTCGCCGCCGAGCTGCCCGCGCTGACCGCCGTGCACACCGCCCCGCCGGTCACCGACGGCGGCGCGCCGGTCGCCTTCCCCCGGCGGGGCGGCGAGGAGCTGGCGGTGCTGCTCTACACCTCCGGCACGGAGGGCCGCCCCAAGGGCGCGATGCTGTCGCACCGCGCGCTGGCCGCCAACCACGAGCAGGTCGGGCGGATCACCCCGCCGGTGGTCGGGCCCGACGACACCGTGCTGCTCGCGCTGCCGCTCTTTCACGCGTACGGGTTGAACTCGGGGCTGGGGGCGGTCGTGCACCACGGCGCCACCGGGGTGCTCGTCGACGAGCTCGGCCCGACCGGGGGGCTCGACGAGATCGCCCGGCACCGGGTCAGCGTGCTGGTCGGCGTACCGTCGATGTTCCTCAGCTGGGCCGAGGCGGGCGGCGACGTCCTGGCGGCGGCGACGGCGTCGGTCCGGGTGGCGGTCTGCGGCGCGGCGCCGCTGCCGCCCGCGACCGCGGCGCGGTTCGCCGAGGTCGCCGGTCGCCCGTTGCATGTCGGGTACGGCCTGACCGAGACCGCCCCGGTGCTCACCTCGACCCTGGTCGGCGGGGCGCCGAAGCCGGGCTCGATCGGCCGGCCGCTGCCCGGCGTCGAGCTGCGCCTGGTCGGCGCGGACGGGGCCGACCTGTGGCGGGACGGCGTCGCCGCGCCCGAGGACGACCCGGACGGGCCCGACCTCTCCGACGACGGCCCGGGCACCGACCCGGGTGAGATCGTGGTCCGGGGCGCGAACCTCTTCGCCGGCTACTGGCCAGACGGTCGGGGCGGCCCGGACCCCGACGGCTGGTGGGCCACCGGCGACGTCGCGTACGCCGACGCCGACGGCGACCTCTTCCTGGTCGACCGGCTGGGCGAGCTGATCCTGGTGAACGGCTTCAACGTCTACCCGCACGAGGTGGAGCTGGTGCTGGACGCGCACCCCGGGGTGGCCGAGTCGGCGGTCCTTGGGGTGCCGCATCCGCGGACCGGGGAGACTGTCCGGGCGTACGTGGTGCGGGCACCCGGCTCCGGGGCGACGGAGGCGGACCTGCTCGCCCACTGCGCGCGTAACCTCGCCCGGTTCAAGTGCCCGACCGCCGTCGAGTTCGTCGACACGCTGCCGTACTCGGCGATCGGCAAGGTACGCAAGACCCAGCTCCGCCCGTCGGCGCCCCCGGTGCCGTCCCCGGCCCCGCCGACCGAGATCCGCACGGAGGTACCCGATGTCCACTGACGCCCGGCTCACCCTGATCACCCGGCCCGACTGCCACCTCTGTGAGGACGCGAAGGCGGCGCTGGACCGGGTGGTGGCGGTCACCGGCGACCGGTGGCTGGAGAAGGACGTGACCGGCGACGTGGAGCTGGAACGCGAGTACGGCGACCGGCTGCCGGTGGTGCTGCTCGACGGCAAGGAGCACGGCTACTGGCGGGTCGAGGAGGAGCGGCTGCTGCGGGACCTGACCACCCCGCAGCTCTGATCCTGTTGGCGGGCTCGATTATGGTGCTGCGATGACCCCTGCGCGGCACCACCTGGTGTGGGACTGGAACGGCACCCTCCTCGACGACCTGGACCTGGTGGTCCGGGCCACGAACGTCGCCTTCGCCAGCGCGGGCGGGCCGGCGATCACCGCCGACGAGCACCGGGTGCGGTTCCGCCGGCCGGTCGCCGACTACTACGCCGAGATGCTGGGCCGGGCGATGGACGACGAGGCGTACGGCCGGCTCGACCGGATCTTCCACGAAGCGTACCGGGCGGGGCTGACGAGTTGCGCGCTGGCCGCCGACGCGACCGCCGCGATCGCGGCCTGGCCGGGCAGTCAGTCGCTGCTGTCCATGTGGTTCCACGACGAACTGGTGCCGACCGTGCACACCTACGGCCTCACCCCGCACTTCACCCGGGTGGACGGGCTGCGGTCGGCGGTCGGCGGTGGCTCCAAGGCGGAGTGGCTGGCGAAGCACCTGGCCGAGCTGGGCCTGGCCGGCGGTGAGGTGGTGCTGATCGGCGACTCGCTCGACGACGCCGACGCGGCGATCTCCGTCGGCGCCCGCTGCGTCCTCTACACCGGCGGCATCTCCGACCCGGCCCGCCTCCGCGCCTCCGGCCACCCCACCGCCGACACCCTCACCAGCGCGGTCAACCTCGCCCACACCCTCCCCTGAGGGCCGCTGACACCTGGTCGATCAGGAAGTTGTCGCCCTCGACGCCGGCGTGTCGTGCCAACAACTTCGTGATCGACGCCTGGCTGGGCGGGGTCAGGCGCGGAGGTGGGCGAGGACGGCGAGAACCCGGCGGTGGTGGTGGGTGGCGTCAGGGGGGAGGTCGAGTTTCGTGAAGATGTTGCGGACGTGCTTCTCGACGGCGCCGTCGCTGACCACCAGGGCCTTCGCGATCGCGGTGTTGGAGCGGCCCTCGGCCATCAGCGCGAGAACCTCGCGCTCGCGGGGGGTGAGGTCCCGCAGCGGGTCGTCGCGGCGACGTCGGACCAGCAGCTGACCGACCACCTCCGGGTCCAGCACCGTGCCGCCGGCGGCCACCCGGTTCAGCGCGTCCAGGAACTCCTCGATCGCGGCCACCCGGTCCTTGAGCAGGTAGCCGATCCCGCCACCGCCGACGCCGCCGGTGGTCGCCAGCAGGTCGTCGGCGTACGACACCTCGACATACTGGGAGAGCACCAGGACCGGCGTACGCGGCACCAGGCGGCGGGCCTCCACCGCCGCCCGCAGCCCCTCGTCGGTGTGCGAGGGCGGCATCCGCACGTCCACCACCGACACGTCCGGCCGGTGCCGGACCACCGCCTCGACCAGCGCGTCGCCGTCACCGACGGCGGCCAGCACCTCGTGCCCCGACTCGGTCAGCAGCCGGACCAGCCCCTCCCGGAGCAGTACGGCGTCGTCCGCGATCACCACCCGCATGGCTCCGGTGTCTACCACGCCGACGCCACCGGGACGCTCGGCCCCGCCGCGCTGCCCCGATCAGCCCGGCCATCCGGGGCGGTCGCCGGCCGGCTCATCGGGGCAGCTCGGCGTGGATCCGGGTGGGGCCGCCGGCCGGGCTGACCACGTCGAGCGTGCCGCCGATGGCGCGCACCCGGTCGGCGATGCCGGCCAGTCCGTGCCCCTTGGCCAGGTGGGCACCGCCCACCCCGTCGTCGCGGACGGCGATCTCCAGCCGGCCGACCCGGCGGGTCACCTCGACCTGGCAGGAGGTGGCCTGGCTGTGCTTGGCGACGTTGGTCAGCGCCTCCGCTACCGCGAAGTACGCCGTGTTCTCCACCGCCGGGTCGAGCCGTCCGCCCGGCGTGCCCAGGTCGGGTTCGATCACCAGCTCGACCGGGACCAGGGCGCGGGCGGCGAGCGCGGCCAGGGCGCTGGGCAGGCCCCGGTCGACCAGGATCGGCGGTGCGATCCCGCGGGACAGGGCCCGCAGCTCGTCCAGGGTCTCCCGGGTCTGGGTGACCGCCTCGTCCAGGGTCCGGCGGGCCGCCTCCGGGTCGGCGGCGAGCTGCTGGCGGGCCCGGCTCAGGTCCATGGCGAGCCGGACCAGGCGCTGTTGCGGGCCGTCGTGGATGTCGCGTTCCAGCCGGCGCAGGGCGGACGCCTCGGCCGAGGCGGCGGCGCGCTTCTGCTCCTCCAGCGTGCTGATCCGGTTGCGCATCTCGGCCACCCCGGTCAGCAGGAAGCGGGCCAGGCCGGCCTGGAGCAGGGCGCACGCCCGGGCCAGCAGCGGCAGGGTGAACAGGCAGAACACGCCGATTGCGGTATTCAGCGCGATCCGCGCCCCGGCCCCGTCGCCCATCCCGAGGAGTTGGCTGAGGTCCTGGTCGTCCGGGCCGTGCGGGATCGCCCGGTCGTACGCGCCGTAGAGCGTGCCGGCGACGGCGAGCGCCCACCAGACGAGCAGCAGTACGAAGGTCGGCACCGCCACCAGCAGCTTGAGCAGGCTGTGCGCCAGGTCGAGCCAGGACTGCGCGTCGCGCATCGGGGTGAAGACCCGCCGCCAGAGCTTCGCGCCCGGCTCGGGGACCAGGTACTCGGGGCGTACCCGGGGCTGGGGCAGCACGGCGGGCAGGCGCAGCCGCTCGATGTCGGCCAGCCCGCGGGCCGCGTAGAGGGTGCCGGCGAGGACCGGCAGGCCGACGGTGGTCACGAGCAGGCCGGCGCTGAGTGAGATCCCCGCCACCACGACCACGAAGCCGGCGATGGCCAGCGGCAGGCCGAGCAGCACGTACCCGGAGTCGCGCAGGAGCTGGCGGGCGACGCGGCGGGCGGGTGCCGGCGTTGGTGCGGCGGTTACGGGAATGGCGGTCATGCCATGAGGCTATGGGCGGCGGCCGGCTGCTCCCATCCCGTGCGCCCGCCTCTCCGGGGTGGGGTTTCCCCTACCGGGGCGGGCCGACCGGGCCGGGTGGCGGAGTGAGTCTCGACCCAGATCGACGGTGACACAGCGCGACTGGGCGCGTGCGATTGGTCAGAGAAGTCGGGATTGAGCAATAATCGCCAAGCGGCGCCGACGGAGTGCGTCAGATCGATCTTGTGGAATGGAGGGGCAGGTGGAGGCGCGTCGCGGGCCAGCAAGATCGCGATTTGTGCACGTCTTCACAAGCGCCTACTCTGTAGTTCCGACGCGCCCTGCTAGCACAGCCGGCAATATCGGTCGCCAGCGGGAGTCCCGAAACGACCGGTCACCGACGCTGGTCGAGGATCGCACCGCACGGAGTCTCATGAGTCAGCATCGTCACCCAGGCGCGCCCGGCCGCGCCGGTGCCGTACCAACGCTCCCGGATCTGCCCGAGGCGACCGTCGCACGGCTCCCGGAATACCTCCGCGCGCTGCACAATCTCGCCGACTCCGGCCACGAGACGGTGTCCAGCGAGGGCCTGGCCAACGCCGCCGGGGTGAACTCGGCGAAGCTGCGCAAGGACCTCTCCCACCTCGGCTCGTACGGCACCCGGGGCGTCGGGTACGACGTGGCGCTGCTGATCGAGCAGATCGAGTCCGTGCTCGGGCTCACCCAGTGCCGCTCGGTCGCCCTGGTCGGCGTGGGTAATCTCGGTCACGCTCTGGCCGGGTACGACGGCTTCGCCACCCGGGGCTTCCGGATCGCCGCGCTCTTCGACGCGGACCCGGCCCGGGTCGGCGAGGAGATCAACGGCCTGGTCGTCCGGCATGTCGACGAGCTGTCCCGGGTCGCCGCCGAGCAGCTGATCTCGATCGGCGTGATCGCCACCCCGGCGCGGGCCGCCCAGGCGGTCGCCGACCAGCTCGTCGCCGTCGGCGTGACGAGCATCCTCAACTTCGCGCCGTGCGTACTCTCGGTTCCGGAGGGGGTCGACGTGCGCAAGGTCGACCTCGCGATCGAGCTGCAGATCCTGTCCTTCCACGAGCACCGCAAGGCGTCGCTGACCGCGCTCCCCGGCACGGCCGGGTCCGCCCTCACCGCCCTGCCGGGCGGGCTCGCGGCCACCGACACCCAGGAGGCGATCGGCACGTGAAACTGCTCGTCGTCGGCGCGTCCTACCGCACCGCTCCGGTCGCCACGCTGGAGCAGCTGGCGGTCGCCCCCGCTGACCTCACCCGCACCCTGGACCGCCTGGTCGCCCAGCCGTACGTCGCCGAGGCCGTGCTCGTCTCCACCTGCAACCGGGTGGAGGTCTACGCGGCCGTCTCCGGCTTCCACGGCGGCCTGGGCGACATCTGCGCGGTCCTCGCCGAGCACGCCGGCTCCCCGCCGGCGGCCCTGGCCAACCACCTCTACGTGCACTACGACGCCGCCGCCGTCGACCACGTCTTCCGGGTCGCCGCCGGGCTGGACTCGATGGTGGTCGGCGAGGCGCAGATCCTCGGCCAGCTCCGCGACGCGTACCACTGGGCCGCCGGCGCCGACTCCGCCGGCCGGCTGCTGCACGAGCTGATGCAGCAGGCGCTGCGGGTGGGCAAGCGCGCGCACGCCGAGACCAACATCGACCGGGCCGGTCAGAGCGTGGTGACCGCCGCCCTGGACCTGGCGGCCGGCCTCCTCGACGGCGACCTGGTCGGCCGGCCCGCCATGGTGGTCGGCGCCGGCGCGATGGGTTCGCTGGGCGTCGCGACGCTGTCCCGGCTGGGCGCCGGGCCGCTGACCGTGACCAACCGTGGCGCCGACCGGGCCGTCCGGCTGGCCGAGTCGTACGGCGCGAACGCGGTCCCGATGGCCGAGCTGGTCGACGCGCTCTCCACGGTGGACGTCGTAGTGGCCGCCACGGCGGCCACCGAACCGGTCCTCAGCCGGGACGTGGTGACCCGGGCCATGGCCCGCCGGGGCGCCGACCGGGGCCCGCTGGTGCTGCTCGACCTCGCCGTTCCGCGTGACGTCGAGGAGGGCGTGGCAGGGCTGACCGGCGTCGAGGTGATCGACATCGACCGGATGGCCGCCATCCTCGCCGACGGGCCGGCCGCCGCCGACGCGGCCGAGGTGACCCGGATCGTCACCGGCGAGGTCGAGGCGTTCCTGTCCTGGCTGCGTGGCGCCGACGTGGCACCCACCGTGGCCGCGCTGCGCGGACGTGCCGACGACGTGGTGACCACCGAGCTGCGCCGGCTCGCCCAGCGCCGCCCCGACTTCAGCGACGACCAGCGCGCCGAGGTGGCCCGCACCGTGCACCGGGTGGTGCAGCGGCTGCTGCACCAGCCGACCGTACGGGTCCGCCAGCTCGCCGCCGAGCCGGGCGGCGACCAGTACGCGGCGCTGCTGCGCGAGCTGTTCGACCTGGAGGTGCCGCAGACGTCGCCGGTCGACAACGTTCCCGACGTGGTGGAGAGCGACGCCGCCGGGCGGCCGTCCTTCGACGCCGTCGACGTCCCGCCCACCGGAGGTGTGCGATGACCGCCCCCCTGCGCCTCGGCACCCGGGGCAGCGCCCTGGCGATGGCCCAGTCCAGCCAGATTGCCGAGGCCCTGACCGCGGCCACCGGCCGCCCGGTCGAGCTGGTCGAGGTGGTGACCGCCGGGGACCGCTCCTCGGCCCCGGTGCACCGGCTCGGCGTCGGTGTCTTCGTCTCCGCCCTGCGGGACGCGCTTGCCGCCCGCACCATCGACTTCGCCGTCCACTCGTACAAGGACCTGCCGACGGCGGCGGCCCCCGGGCTGCACATCGCGGCGGTACCGCCCCGGCAGGACCCGCGCGACGCGCTGGTCGCCAAGGGCGGCCGGACGCTCGCCGAGCTGCCGACCGGCGCGGTGGTGGGCACGGGCGCGCTGCGCCGGATCGCCCAGCTGCACGCGCTCGGCATGCAGCTGGAGGTCACCCCGATCCGGGGCAACGTGGACACCCGGCTGCGCCGGGTGCTCGGCCCGGACGCCGACCTCGACGCGGTCGTGCTGGCCCGGGCCGGGCTGGCCCGGCTCGGCCGGACCGACGTGATCACCGAGACGCTCGACCCGATGCTGATGCTGCCCGCGCCCGCCCAGGGCGCGCTGGCCGTGGAGTGCCGGATCGACGACCCCGACCTGGTCGAGCTGCTCGCGGTGCTCGACCACGCACCGTCCCGTGCCGCGGTCACCGCGGAACGGGCACTGCTGGCCACCCTGGAGGCCGGGTGCAGCGCACCCGTCGCCGCCTACGGCGAACTCGCCGAGGGTGACGCCGGTGAGGAGATCTACCTGCGCGGGGCGGTGATCAGCCCGGACGGTACCCGTGACCTCCGGCTGTCCCGCACCGGAACGCCCGCCGACGCGGCGGAGATCGGCAAGGCACTCGCCGCCGAGCTCCTCGAACTCGGCGCCGACTCGATCCTCGGCCAAGAAGGACACGCCGGCCCGGGGACCCAGCAATTTGGGAGCACTGAATGACCCGCACCCGTAAGCCCGTAGGTCGCATCGCGTTCGTCGGGGCCGGCCCCGGCGACCCGGGCCTGCTGACCCGCCGGGCGCACGACGCCCTGGTCGACGCCGACCAGGTGGTGTACGACCGGGGAGTCCCCGAGTCGCTGCTCGACGTCGTCCGCGCGCAGGCCAAGTCCGACGCCCAGTTCAGCCCCGCCGAGGGCGTGCCGGGTGATGTGGCGAAGGTGCTGATCTCCGCGGCCCGCTCCGGGCTGAACGCGGTGCACCTGGTCGCCGGTGACCCGTTCGGCCACGACTCGGTGGTCAAGGAGGTGCAGGCGGTGGCGCGTACCGCCGCGCACTTCGAGGTGGTCCCGGGCGTCGGCCAGGCCGAGGGGGTGGCCACCTACGCCGGCGTGCCGCTGCCGGGCGTACGGACCGCCGCCGACGTCGAGGACGTCAGCACGCTGGACTTCGACGCGCTGGCCGCAGCCGTCGGCCGCGGCTCGCTGGCGCTGGCCGTGGACGCGGGTGACCTGGCCGCCATCCGGGACGGCCTGCTGGCCGCCGGGGTGGACGGGACGACCGGCGTCGGGGTGACCGGCGACGGCACCGGCGAGACGCAGTACACCACCACGTCGACCGTCGACTCCTTCGTCGCGGCGGCGCTCGGCTTCACCGGCCGGGTGGTGCTCACCGTCGGCGCGGGCGTCGGCCAGCGGGACAAGCTGAGCTGGTGGGAGAACCGGCCGCTGTACGGCTGGAAGGTGCTCGTCCCCCGGACCAAGGAGCAGGCCGGCGCGATGAGCGCCCGGCTGCGCGCGTACGGGGCGATCCCGTGCGAGGTGCCGACCATCGCGGTCGAGCCGCCGCGTACCCCCGCCCAGATGGAGCGGGCGGTCAAGGGCCTGGTCGACGGCCGGTACGCCTGGGTGATCTTCACCTCGGTGAACGCGGTCCGCGCGGTCTGGGAGAAGTTCGCCGAGCACGGCCTGGACGCCCGGCACTTCGGCGGCGTCAAGATCGCCTGCATCGGCGAGGCGACCGCCGACGCGGTCCGCGCCTTCGGCATCCAGCCGGAGCTGGTCCCGTCCGGGGAGCAGTCCTCCGAGGGGCTGCTGGCCGAGTTCTCCCCGCACGACGAGATCCTCGACCCGGTGGGCCGGGTGCTGCTGCCGCGCGCCGACATCGCCACCGAGACGCTCGCCGCCGGGCTCACCGAGCGCGGCTGGGAGGTCGACGACGTGACCGCCTACCGGACCGTCCGGGCCGCCCCGCCGCCCGCCGAGATCCGCGACGCGATCAAGTCGGGCGGGTTCGACGCGGTGCTCTTCACCTCGTCGTCCACCGTCCGGAACCTGGTCGGCATCGCCGGGAAGCCGCACGCGCGTACCGTTGTTGCCGTAATCGGGCCCAAGACGGCGGAGACCGCCACGGAGTTCGGCCTGCGGGTCGACGTGCAGCCTCAGCACGCCTCGGTGCCCGACCTGGTGGAGGCGCTCGCCGCCTACGCCGTCGAGCTGCGCGAGAAGCTCGCCGCGATGCCGGCGAAGCAGCGCCGCGGTTCGAAGGTGCAGGGGCCGACCGCCCTGAGGTTCCGCTAGTCAGCGAGGGAGGCCCCCATGCCGTACCCCGAGATCCGGCCCCGCCGGCTGCGCCGTAACGCGGCCGTGCGGCGGCTGGTCGCCGAGACCCGCGTCGACCCGGCCGAGCTGGTCGTGCCGATGTTCGTCAAGGAGGGGCTGACCGAGCCGCGGGCCATCGCGTCGCTCCCGGGCGTGCTCCAGCACTCCCGGGACTCGCTGCGCAAGGCCGCCGTCGAGGCGGTACAGGCCGGTGTGGGCGGGATCATGCTGTTCGGGGTGCCGGCCGAGCGGGACGCCGTCGGCTCCGGCGGCATCGACCCGAACGGCATCCTCAACGTCGCCATCCGCGACGTGGTGGCCGAGGTCGGCGACGCCACGGTGGTGATGAGCGACCTCTGCCTGGACGAGTTCACCTCGCACGGGCACTGCGGGCTGCTCACCCCGGACGGTGGCGTCGACAACGACGCCACGCTGGAGGCGTACGCCAAAATGGCGGTGGCCCAGGCGAACGCCGGGGTCGGCGTGGTCGGGCCGTCCGGGATGATGGACGGCCAGGTCGGCGTGGTCCGCCGGGCCCTGGACGCCGCGGGCCACCAGGACGTGGCCGTGCTGGCGTACGCGGTGAAGTACGCCTCGGCCTTCTACGGCCCGTTCCGGGACGCGGTGGAGTCGACCCTGGAGGGCGACCGGCGCACCTACCAGCAGGACCCGGCGAACCTGCGCGAGTCCCTGCGCGAGGTCGCGCTGGACGTGGCCGAGGGCGCCGACCTGGTGATGGTCAAGCCGGCCCTGCCCTACCTCGACGTGGTGGCCGCGGTCCGGGCCGCGGTGGACGTCCCGGTCGCCGCCTACCAGGTCTCCGGTGAGTATGCGATGGTGGAGGCGGCCGCCGCGAACGGCTGGATCGACCGGGAGCGGGTGATGCTGGAGACGCTCACCTCGATCCGCCGGGCCGGCGCGCAGATCATCCTCACCTACTGGGCGGTCGAGGCCGCCCAGCTGCTCCGCCAGCGCTACTGAGCGCTGACCGTCACCACCGTCACCACCTCCGCCACGTCGTAGACCCGACGCGCGCCCGCCGGCGGCTCGGCCCAGGCCACCCGGACCGTGGTGTCGTCGGCCCAGGCCAACCCCTGGATGCCACCGGGGGTCGGGGCCGGGCGTGTCGTGCCGATCAACCGGTCGACCACGAGCGACCTGGCGGCGATGTCGAACACGGCGACCCGCTGCCCCCGGCCGCGGTCGACGTACGCGACGGCGATCAACCGGCCGTCCGGGGAGAGCCGCAGGTCGTTCTGGCAGTTGCCGTTGACCGTCAGCGAGGCGATCCGCCTGCCGTCCGTGAGCCGACGCACGTCGGTGCGACACCGGAAGTCGGTCCGCTGCTCGGCGAGGCGGTCGGTGCCCACCACGGTCTGGCTGGCGGCCAGCAGGTCGACACCCGCGGTCGACGACCGGAGCACGATCCGTTCCCGGCCGGTGGTCAGCTCGTGCGCCACGATGCCCTCGTCGCGAGCGAGGTAGGCGTACCGCTGGTCGGCGCCGAGCAGCTCGACGCTCCGGCCCTTGATCCGGATCTCCCGGCCGACCTGCACGGCGTCGTCCGCGCCCAGCACCACCAGCTTGATTGAGAGCCCTTCGACGTTCGGGCCGTCGGTGCGCCGGACCCCGGGCATCAGGTCGGTGTACACCAGCCCGACCAGCCGTCCGTCGGGCAGCGCCGCGCCGAGGGTGAAGTCCTTCGGCACCCGGTGCCGCCGCACCGACCCGTCCGGCAGCACCTCGTCGGCGACCCCGCCGCGCAGGCCGACCGTCGGCCCCTTGCCGGCGTCGAGCCGCCAGGTGTTCGGGTTCACCGCGACCATCAGGCGTTGCGCCGGTTCCACCGGCCGGGCCGGCGGCGGTGCGGTGGTCGGGCTGGCCGACGCCGGCGCGGGCGGTGGAGCCGGCCGGGCGCCGTGGTTCCCGGCCAGCAGCGGAACGGCACCCGCGGTCACCGCCACCAGGACGGCCAGCCCGCCCGCGGTGGCCACGGCCCGCCGGCGACGCCGGACGCGGGCTCGCCGGCGCACGTTCGCGAGGTCCCCGGCGTGCGGTGCGGTGGTGCGCGCGGCGCGGTGCACCAGGTCGGCCAGGTCATCCGGTACGACGTCCACGGTCACTCCTTCTCGTCCAGCGCCGTCCGCAGGCCGGCCAGGCCACGGGAGAGCCGGCTGCGGACCGTGCCCTCGGTCAGGTTCAGCACGGCGGCGGTCTCCGCCGTGGAGAGGTCCAGCAGGACCCGGCAGACGATCACCGTGCGCTGGCCGACGGGCAGTCGGTCCAGGGCCGACCGGGCGGCCAGGCCGGCCGGGTCGGGCGCCGCCACCGACGCCTGCCAGTCGTCGGCCGGCGGCCGTTCCCGCCGTACCTTCCGCCACCAGGAGGTCGCCCAGTTGAGCCCGACCCGGAACACCCAGCCCGCCGGGTTGTCGAGCTTCCGCACCCGGTCCCAGCGCGCGTACGCCCGGGCCATCGCCTCGTCGGCGGCCTCCCGGGCCACCGTGGCATCGCCGACGGCCAGCGCGAGCGCGCGGTGGATCCGGTCCACGTGCTCCCGGTAGAACTGCTCGAACGGCAGCGCCGTGGCGGCACCGGCGGGATCCGCGCGGTCCGGCGTCAGCTCTTCCTTGGCGCTGGCCGGCGCTGCCGGGTGGTTTCCCATGTCAGGTACACGCGCGGCCCCGGCCGGGTGTTCCATCCGTTCACCCCCCGGTTTCCGGAGCCCGCGCGACCGATGACCCCCGCCCGCGACGGTGGTGCCCGCCCCCGCGGTGGACGGATGGAAACGGCCCGTCGTCCAGCCGGTGAGCTGGACGACGGGCCGCTTCGGGGCGGAGCCGTCAGTCGTCGTTGGTGATGGTGCCGACCGCCACCGCATCGGCGACCCGGAGCCCCGGCACGCCGGTGACGAAGAGCTTCAGCTGCTCGTCCGCCTCGACCTTCCGGTCACCGCGGACGGTCACCGGGAAGACGATGGACGTCTGGCCGGCGGCCAGGGTCCGGCAGCCGGTGTACGGGTCGTAGTCCGTACCGGGCTGGGCGGTGGTGCCGTAGGTGGTGGCGCAGATCAGGGCCGGCTCGGAGAGCGGCCGGGACAGCGTGACCGTGAAGGTCAGGGCGGCGTCGCCCTTGTTCCCCTCGGCCACCGCGGCGTCCGCCACCGTCAGCGACGCCCGGGAACGGAACCGGGCCACCTGCGGGTCGTGGTCGCTGGCACCCCGGTCGCCGAGCTCCGCGGCGTCCGTCGGGTAGTCGGCGTTGATGTGGGCCGAGCGGATCTGCACCAGGTCGCCGTGGAGCTTGTCGTTGACGAAGAGGTTGTCCAGCGTCTGCGTCTGCCCGCTGAAGGTGTACGAGTACGCCGCCGCCGGCACGTCCGCGACCAGGTCGTCCCAGAGGTTGTGCATGCCGGCCTGGTAGAGCGGGCCGAGCTGGTCCGACGGGGTCGGGTTCGCCGCGCTGGCGATCGGGTCGTCGGGACGCGGGAAGACGTTCAGGTCGCCGCCGTGGATGACCCGGGCGTCCGGGTCGCTCGCCTCGACGGCCTTGACCAGCGCGGCGCCGTACGCGGCCTGCTCCCGCCGCTGTCCGACCCGAGTGTCCGGGCCGGACGAGAAGTGGTTGCTCAGCGCCCAGAGCGTGTAGTGCTCCGTCGAGCCGGGCGCCGCCGCCACGGTGAACTTCCCGAGCTGCGGGGCCCGGGTGTAGACGTTCACGCCGTCCACGCCGGTGGACCGGTCCACGTCGGCCGGCAGCACCGCGTTGAGCGCCTTCGGGTTCTGCACGTCGGCGTTGGCCGGCAACCCCGCCGAGCGGTACTCCACAGTCGGGGCGGAGCCCAGCAGCGGGTCGGTGCCGGTCGCCTCGGCCAGCGTCAGCCGGTCGGTGCGGTAGAGGAACGCCGAGGTGATGCCCCGGGCGTCCGCGCCCGTCCGGTCGTACGCGGCGGCGTAGGCCGGGCCGCCGTTGGCCGCGATGGTCAGCGCCAGCTCCTGGATGGTGTCCGGGGCGCCGTCGGCGTCGTTGGTGTCCCCGCAGGCCAGCTTGCCGTCGGCGACCGTGCAGATGTCCTGGTCCTCGGCCTCCTGCACCAGCAGCAGGTCGGGGCTGTGCAGGGCGTTGACGATCTGCCGGGCCTGCACAGCCAGCCGCGCGGTGTACGCCGCCTCGCTGGCCGGCACGTAGTCGAACGGCGGGGTGACCCCGGTGCAGCCCGGGTTGCCGGCGAAGTCGCAGCCGTCGAACGGGTCGTCCCGGTAGTCGTACAGGTTCTCCAGGTTGTAGGTGGCGACCGCGACCTCGGTGTTCCGGTCCGCCGGCTGCGGCGGGTTGTTCGCCGCCGGGTCGGCGCCACCGGTGAGGGTCAGCTGCTCCGGCTGGACGCTGTACTTGCTGAACGCGTACGAGATGGCGCCGTAGGCGTCCTCGGTGAGCGTGTCGTAGGTGCGGGCCTCCGGCAGCAGCGCGGTGGAGTCACCGGCGGTGGCCTTCACCCCGCCCGCGCCCAGCAGGACGCGCTGGTTGTTGCCGTTGTCGAAGAGCGTGCCCGGGATGTCGTCCAGCGGGTGCGCGTCCCGGAACACCCGGCGGGCGTACGGGTCGGTCCGCTTCATGATCGGGTCCTCGCGGTCCAGCACGTAGATCTCGGAGTCGGCGGTGGAGGCGAAGATGTGCCGCGGGGCGGCGACCCCACTGCCCGAGCGGACCCGCATCCGGGCGCCCTCGTGCCGCTCCCAGAACAGGTCCGCGCCGGTGGCGTCGGCCGGCGGCGTCGCGTCGTCGATCCGCACGACGGTGTCCACGTCCAGGCCGGAGTCGAGCTTGCGCACCAGCGAGGCGCTGGAGAGCTGGGTCTGGTTGAAGAACTCCGACACCCGGCCGCGCAGCACCACCTCGTCGCCGACGGTCGGCGGGTAACCGCCGATCAGGGTGGTGAAGGAGCCGGTGAAGACGAAGATGCCGTCGGAGCTGAGCGGGTCGCCGTCCTCGGTGCCCGTGCGGCTCTGCAGGTAGAAGCCGTACTGGTCGGCGCCGGCGGAGGTGCGGGTGAGCGACTTCTGGGTGATCACGCCGCGCACGTCGTACAGGGTGGAGCTGGTGCCGTTGCCGCTGGCCGGGGCGAGCGGCGAGCGGTCGGTACGGCCGCTGGAGTCGTCGCCGGTGCGGCCCTGCACCTCGCCCACCGACAGCACCGTGGTGGCCTGCACGGTGAGCGTGCAGGTCGCGGTCGTGCCGTCGGCGTCGGTCGAGGTCACGGTGACCGCGTACGAGCCGGCCGGCAGGCCGGAGGCGGTGAGCGTGGCGGTGGCGGTGCCGCCGGCCGAGCCGGCCGGGGTGAACGCGGTACGGCTGACCGAGCCGCTCGCCGGCGCCGGGTTGACGCCGGTGACCGCGAGGTCGGTGATCGTGTCGTCGGCGTCGGTGGCGGTCACCTCGCGGGTGGCGGTGGCGCCGGCCTCGACGGTCAGCGTGCCGCCGCAATTCAGCGCGGCCGGCGCGTCGACCGGGCCGCCGCCGTCGACGGAGTGGCTGCCCAGGCCGTCGAAGGTGTCGGTGGCGAAGCCGGCCCACTGGGCGGCCGGGTCGAAGGCGTCCGACGGGTCGGTGTCGCCGGCGGTCACCGCGGGAAGCCGGCGCAGGGTGTTGTCGGCGGTGCTGGTGAGCCCGGTGCCCCACTCGGTGCCCGGGTCGACACCGACCTGGCCGAGCGAGTCGACCACCGTGCCGCCCTTGCGCAGCACGATCGCGTCGTCGCCGTTGTACAGCGACGAGCCGTACGTCTGGTCGGCCTGGGCGAGGATCGCCGGCGCGGCCGAGGAAGCGGCGAAGACGAAGACGTCACCGGCGGCGACGGTGCCGCTCAACGCGACGTTGGTCGAGGTGGTGGCGCCGTTGAAGAAGAGCTGGAGCTGGTAGCTGGCGGCGGCCAGGTCGACCGGGGCGCCGGTGCCGTTGTAGAGCTCGATCGCCTTGTTGTTGGACGAGCCCTCGACGTACTCGGAGATGAACAGGTCGCTGGACGCGGCGCTGGCCGCGGGGGGTGCGACGCCGATGGCCGTGGCGGTGACGGCGGCGGCGGTCGCGAGCGCGGCGAATGTGCGGCGCGGGCGCATGAAGCCTCCACGATGGGTGGACGGGACTAACGCACGTTAAGGCGCGTTCCTGTCCGCCGTCCATCCCCCGCAGGGCCGGTTGATGAATATCCGTCAGCGATGGGCGTCGAGACGGTGCACCAGCTCGCCGACGTCCACGCCGTACTCGCACCAGTCCCGGTCGGGCCGGTAGCCCAGCTCGGCGTTCACCTTCAGCATCGCCTCGTTGGCCTGCGCGTTCCAGGTCTGCACCTCGGCCAGCTCCGGCTCCGCCGAGCGCAGCTCCAGCAGCATCCGGGCCTTGATCGCCCGGTCGATGCCGTAGCCCCGGTGGTCCTGCACGACGATGGTGTCGTACTGGTCGGCCCGGGTCGGGTGCTGCGCCGGCACCACCACCTCGGTCAGGCCGGCCACCTCGCCGGTCTGCTCGTGCAGGGCGAGCACGATGTACGGCTTCATGCCCCGCCGGTGCAGCGTGTCCAGGCTGTCCCGCAGCCGCTGCGGGTCGTACGAGCTGGGGCGCAGCTCACCGTCGTCGAGATCGCGCACCTCGGCCTTGGTCCGCGCGTACGCCTCGATCAGATCGTCCGGCGGGCCGCCCGGGCAGAACTCCAGGTGGTAACCCGCGCTGACGCCGGTGGCCATCTCGGTCAGCGCCGGCCAGTCCACCGCGCCCAGGTCGAGCACGCTGCGGGTCTCGACGTACTCCCGGGTGAACCCGAGGGACTCGTAGAAGGCCACCGCCGGGGTGTCGCCGACGACCTCCACGCCGATCGACTGGAAGCCCTCGTCCCAGACCCGGCGGGCGGCCAGCTTGACCAGGTCGCGGCCGAGGCCGGTGCGCCGGATCGACGGGTGCACCAGCACCTCCAGCACGCCGATCCCGCCGAGGAGCAGCACGTGGACGTGCCCGAGGATCGGCCCCGGGGTCCCGTCCGCGGCCGGCCCGTCCTGGGCGACCCAGGAGATCCGCCGCTCGCCGGGCATCACCTCGGCCAGGTATTCGCGCATGGAACTCTCCTGCCAGGGCGGATCCTGCGGGAGGTCGGCCGCCAGGACCGCGTTCAGCGTGTCCAGCAGCGACGCGATCTCGACGGACGACGCGTTCCTGGGGTCCCACTCGCGCACCATCACCCGTCTAGCTTGCCGTCAACGGCTGCCCGGGGGAAGGGCCTAGTTCTCCAATGTACGCGGACGATCACCTTACGTACGGCTGAGCCGTCCGTACTCGTTCGCCCGGTCGAAGACGTCCTGGGCGTACCGGCGGACGTCGTTGTAGGAGAGGACCGCCCCCCACCAGTCCCCCGGGATGGTCATGTTCCGGCCGCCCTTGCAGAGGTAGTTGCCCGCGGCGAGGGCGGCGTCGTCGATGTCGTGCGGGTCCCGGCGGCCGTCGTTGTCCGCGTCCGCGCCGATCTCCTGCCAGGTGCTGGGGATGAACTGCATCGGACCGAGGGCCCGGTCGTAGACGGTGTCCCGGTCGAGCTGCCCCCGGTCGGTGTCGAGGATCCGGGACCGGCCACCCTGCCCGTCCAGCGGATCACCGAGGATCTCCGGCTCGGCCCGGCCGGTCGAGGAGAGGGTGGCGCCGTTGGCCGACCCGTGCCGGGACTCGACGTACCCGATCGCGGCGAGGGTCGTCCAGCTGAGCTGGCAGCTGCGGTGCGTCTCGGCCAGTACCAGCTCGGCGTAGCCGTACGCCTGCATGGCGACCGGCGGGATGGCGGTGCGCGCGCTCATCTGCTGAGCCCAGGCGGCCAGCGCGTCCGCCGGCCGGCCGGTCGGCGCGGGACCGGCGACCGGCCCGGTGGGCTGCGTGCCGCCGGGCGTCGGCGTCCCGGCCGGCAGGGGGGTGCTGGGCAGACCCGGGGGTACGACCGTGCCGGTCACCCCCGGCAGGGCGCCCCCCTCCGGTACGCCGTTGACGGACGTCGTCGCCGTGGCGTCCACGGCCACCGGCTCGGGCGCGGGCGCCGCCTTCGGCACCAGCAGCGCGCCGGCCGCGGCGGTGGCCGCGACCAGCAGCAGCAGGAACAGCCCGGGCAGGGTGACCCGGCCGCTGGGGCGGCGGGACCAGGCCCGGGTGGCCCGGGTGGCGCTGGCGGCCAGCCTGCGCGGCTGGGCCGGCTCGGCCTTCGACGTGGCGGCGCCCTCCGGGCCCGGCTCGGTGTGTGGGGCCGGCTCGGCCCTCGACGTGGCGGCGCCCTCCGGGCCCGGCTCGGTGTGTGGGGCCGGCTCGGCCCTCGACGTGGCGTCGGCCTTCGGACCCGGCTCGGCCTCTGGACCGGTGGTGGCCGGCGCGGTGACCTGGGCCGGTGGTGGCTCCGCCGGGACGGGCCGGGCGGACCTCAGCCAGGGGCGTCGGGGGCGGGGGACCGATGTGGACTCCGCTCTTCCGAGGTCGCCGGGCGGTGCGGCCGGTCGCAGGGGCCGAACCGTCGATCTGTCCTCGCCGTCCACCACCCGTCGAGTATCACCCATGTCCGCCGGGGCGTCAGGCCCGGTCGTACCCTGGTGGCATGCCCAGGTACGAGTTCCGCTGCCGCGCCTGCGGCGACACCTTCGAGGTCAACCGGCCGATGGCCCAGGTCGCCGAGCCGGCGTCCTGCCCAGCGGGCCACGCCGACACGGTGCGGCTCCTGTCGGCCGTGGCGGTGACCGGGCGGGGCGGCGCCGGCCCGGCCGGTGGCGGGTCCGCGCCGACCGGTGGCGGTTGCTGCGGCGGCGGTTGCGGCTGCTGATCCGGGTCCGTTCGCGCCCCGACGGCCCACCCGGAGCTTGCCGGCGAGGAGCTGCGGTGGCACCTTGGGTCGGAATGTGGCCAACCGTTCTCACGATGCGTGACGGCGTGACCATAGGGCAGCATGAAGCCGACGTCAGGGGCGGAGGTTCCACGCATGTCGCCACGGATCCACCTCCCGAGCGGATGGGTGACCTTCGTGTTCACCGACATCGAGGGGTCGACCCGGCTGGCCCAGCTGCTCGGTCCGGGCTACCGCCCGGTGCTGCGGGAACACCGCCGGCTGCTGCGCCACACGCTGGCCGGCACCGACGGGGCGGAACTGCTGACCGAAGGTGACTCGTTCTTCCTCGCCTTCGCGGACGCGGCCGCGGCGCTCACCGCCTGCCTGACCGCGCAGCGCGCCCTGGCCACCCATGACTGGCCCACCCCGGAGGCCGCGCCCCGGGTGCGGATGGGCCTGCACACCGGGTACGCGGAGCCCCGCGACGGCGAGTACGCCAGCCCCGAGGTGCATAGGGCCGCCCGGGTGGCCGCCGCCGCGCACGGCGGACAGGTGCTGTGCTCGGCGGCCACCGCCCGGCGCGCCGACCCGCTGCCGGACGGGGCGTCCCTGCTGGACCTCGGGCTGCACCGGCTGCGCGGCTTCGACGACCGGGAACGGCTGTTCCAGCTGTTGGCGCCGGGGCTGGAACGGCAGTTCCCGCGGCCGCGTACCGCCGACGCGGTGGCGCACAACCTGCCCACCCAGGTCACCTCGTTCGTCGGCCGGGAGCTGGAGCGGGCCGAGCTGAGCGGGCTGGTCGAGCGGTACCGGCTGGTGACCGTGCTGGGCGCGGGCGGTGCGGGCAAGACGCGACTGGCGGTCGAGCTGGCCTGCGGCATCGTCGAGTCCTACCCGGACGGCGTGTGGTTCGTCGACATCGCCGCGGTGACCGACCCCGGCCTGGTCGCGTTCGAGATCGCCGCCGTGCTCGGGCTCCGCCCGGAGCCGGGCCGCCCGATGGTGGACACCCTGGTCGAGTACGCGGCGGCCCGCCGGATGCTGGTGGTGCTGGACACCTGCGACGCCCAGCCGGCCGCCTCGGCCGAGGTGATCTCCCGGCTGCTGGCCGGCGGGCGGGGCGTGCGGGTGCTCGCCACCAGCCGGGAGTCGTTCGGCGTGCCCGGCGAGGTGGTGTGGCGGATCCCGCCGCTGTCGGTGGACCCGCGGCCGGCCGGCGCGGAGAGCGACGCGGTGGCGCTGCTGCTGGACCGGACGGTGGCGGCCCGGGGCGGCCGGCCGCCGGACCCGGCCGAGCAGGCCGACCTGCGTCGGGTGGTACGGCGGTTGGACGGGTTGCCGCTCGCCATCGAGCTGGCCGCCGCCCGGCTGCGGGTGCTCTCGGTCGGTCAGCTCGCCGAGCGCCTCGACGACATGTTGGGCACCCTGGACGCCGGCCGGAAGGTGCCCGACCCGCCGCCGGTCGAGGCCGGCTGGACCGGCAACCAGCAGGACACCGTCGACCTGGTGGCCGCCGCGGCGGGGATCAGTCCGCCCACCCCGGCGACCCGGGCCGTGCAGCGGTCGGCGATCGAGCGGCACCTGACGCTGCAGGCCACGGTCACCTGGTCGTACCGGACGCTCGGCGCCCGGTCGGCCCGGCTGCTGCGCTGGCTGGCGGTCTTCGCCGGCCCGGTGGACCTGCCGTCGGTCCAGTGGCTGCTCGACGACGACCCGCTCGACCCGCTCTCGGTGCTGGTGGACAAGTCGATGGTGCTGGCCGAGCCGCACGCCTCGGGCAGCACCTACCGGATGCTGGACCCGATCCGGGCGTACGCGGCCCGCCGGCTGGTGGAGGCCGGCGAGGAGCAGACCGCCCGGGACCGGCACGTCGCCTGGTCGCGGCACGCCCTGCAACGGGCGCGCCTGGGCCCGGACGGCCGGCCGGTCACCCTCTCCCTCTACGCGCTGGACCCGCTGGCCGGGGAACTCCGGGCCGCGCTGCGCTGGTGTGCCACCGGTGGCAGCCCCCGCTCGGGGCTCTGGTTGGCCGGCGGGCTGGACCAGTGGTGGCGGGAGCGGGGGCTGGCCCGGGAGGGGCGGCTCTGGCTGTTCCGGCTCTACGGCCGGATCGCCGAGACCGGCGAGGTGATCCCGGAGGCGGAGCTCGCGGCGGCGTACCACATGCACTCGCTGCACGCCGGCGCGGACGGTGAGTTCGCCGAGGAACTGCGCTACTCGCAGCGGGCGGAGGCTGCCGCCCGGCAGGCAGGTGATCTCGGCCTGCTCGCCCGGGTGCTGGCCGGCCGGGCCGCCCCGCTGATCGACATGGGACAGTTCGCGGAGGCCGAGCGGGTCTGCCGCGAAGTGATCGAGTGGGCGCACGAGCAGGACGTGGTCTCCGACGCGTTGCTGGCCATCTACAACCTGGCCGAGTTGCTGTGGCGGCGGGGCGCGCTGGACGAGGCCGCCGAGCTGCTGGGCGCGGCCCGCCCGGTGGAGGCGGCCCGGCCGGCCGAGCGGGGCCGCCGCTCGGTGGACATGCTGCTCGGCATGGTGGCGCTGGCCCGGGGGGACCTGGTCGCGGCGCACGAGCATCTGCTGGTGGCGCTCCGCTCCCGGATGAGCCACGGCTATCTCGGGCGGGCCTGCGACACGGTGAACGCGATCGCGGTGCGCTGCGCGCTGGGCGGCGATCCGGTGACCGCGGCCCGGCTCTTCGGGGCGGCCCAGGCCACCCGGGCGGACCTGCGGGCGACCCCGGGCCTCTACGGCCAGTACTGGCTGGACCGGCAGGCGGAGCTGCGCCGGGTGCTCGGCGACGGCGCCTTCGACGCCGCGTACGGCGAGGGCGCCGAGCTGGCCCTGGAGGAGGCGGCGGCCCTCGCGCTCGGCGTCGAGCACCCCGACCTGGCCGTGGACTCCCCCCGATTCGGCGTGGCCGGCACCCCGGCTCCCCGCCGCCCCGACCAGACCGCCGACCAGACCCCCGCCACCCGCCCCCACCCCGCCTGACCTACCCACCGCGTTGAGCAAGAGGTCTGCGTCCTGGAACGGGTCCGATCCGGACGCAGACCTCCTGCTCAACATGGGTGGGCGCGGGGGTGGGGTTGGGGTGGGTCAGCGGAGGGCGGCGCGGTGTTCGGCCTCGGCCTTCATCCGGGCGGCGCGGTCGATGTCGGACTGGCGGACGGCGGCGACCGAGCCGAAGACGTTGACCGCCTCGTAGTACGTCCAGGCCAGGCTGTAACAGGCCGGCCGGACCACGTAGTTGTACGTCGCGCAGACCCGCTTCAGGTCCGCGTAGAAGGCGCTGTCCAGGCGGGACTTGTTGGCGGAGAACTGGCCCATCGCCTTGTAGTTGCGGTAGCCGAAGTCGTGCCGGTAGCACGAGAGGCTGAAGTTGAAGCCGAGCGGGTTGTCCGGGCTGGAGGAGCAGTAGTCGGTCGACCAGTCGAAGGCGTACTCCGACCAGGCGGCCTTGTTGAGCCGGCCGGCGTTCCAGGCGTTGTAGCTGGTGGCGCTGGTCTGGGTCCAGCTGTAGAGCACGCTGAGCTTCTGCTCGGTGCTCACGGCGGCGGACGCGGGGGAGGCCACGCCCAGCGCCGTGAGCAGCGCGAGCGTGCCGGTGGCGAGGGCGGTGGCGAGGCGTCTGGACACGGATACCTCCGCAGGGTGTGCGGTACGGCGGGTCACCGGCGGGTCACCGGATGTCGATCAGTGTCGATCAATTACGGAACGCCGGGCGATGCGGCGCGGGAACTGTTGGTGACATCCGCCGAAACAGACCAATGCCGTGTTCGCCGCCATCCGGTCGACGGCGCCCGGTCGCCGACCTCGACGGCGGGGATTGCGGCTGCGCAAGCCGAGGCGGGCAGGAGAACGGCGAAACGCCCGGGGCTCGTCGCGAGCCCCGGGCGTCCCGGTCCGGCGGCGGCCGGGGCCGCCCCCTTGATCAGTGCAGGAAGCGCGGCGGGCTGGCCGGCCCCTCGTTCCAGACCCGGTCCAGCGCGGTCACGTAGTACGTGAAGCGCTGGCCCGCGGTCGCGTCCGGGTCCACCCAGGACTGGACGTCGCCCTCGCCGCCCCGCACGGTGGCGACGAGGTGCGCGGCGTCGGCGAAGTCGCAGCCGTCGGCGATGCCGGTCCCGTCGAACCGGTAGATCGCGTACGAGGTGGCGGTGCCGAGCGGGCCGGCGCCGTCCGCCGGCTGCCGCCAGGTGAGGTGGACCCCGTCGGCCTGCCGCTCGGCGCCGGTGATCACCGGGGCGAGCAGCGGCTGCGCCGGCAGCTGCGCCATGGCCGGCACCAGCGCCGGGCGGGAGTAGTGCTCGGCGGCGTAGATGTCGGTCGCGCCGAGTCGGTTCGCCCTCACCTGCACGGCGGAGAAGTGCACGTTGCCGAGCACCTCCGGGTACGACCGGTTCAGCGTCAGGTGGTCCGACAGCTCGCGCGGGTTCTGCCAGTACGGCCCGTACGCCGGCTCGCCGCTCTTGTAGTCGGCCTGGCCGATGTAGAGCTGCACCCGGGTACCGCGCACGGTCTCCGCCCACCACGGCACCAGCCGCGCGTAGTCGGCGGCCGGGTACTGGCCGATGTACCAGTAGAGCTGCGGCACCACGTAGTCGATCCACTCCTCCCGCACCCACTTGCGGGTGTCGGCGGAGATGATGTCGTACGACTGCGAGCCGGTGGTGTCGGAGCCGGCCGGGTCGGCGGACCTGTTCCGCCAGATGCCGAACGGGCTGACGCCGAACTTCACCCACGGCTTCGCCGTCTTGATCTTGCCGTTCATCTCCTGGATCAGCAGGTTGATGTTGTCCCGCCGCCAGTCGGCCTTGTCGGTGAAGCCCCGGTTGTAGGCCGCGAACGTCCCGTCGTCCGGCACCTGCCAGGTGCCGCTCGGGTAGGGGTAGAAGTAGTCGTCGAAGTGCACGCCGTCGATGTCGTACCGGTTGACCGCGTCCATCATCGCGGTCTGGACGAACTCGCGGACCTCGGGGATGCCGGGGTTGTAGTAGAGCCGGCTGCCGGCGACCCCGGCCGGCGGGTACGCGAAGACCCAGTCCGGGTGCTGCCGGGCCGGGTGGTCCGGCGCGAGCTTGGCGAGGTCCGCGCCGGCCCCGCCGGGGGCCGGCATGGAGACGCGGTACGGGTTGAACCAGGCGTGGAACTCCAGGTTCCGCCGGTGCGACTCCTCGACCAGGAAGGCCAGCGGGTCCCAGCCCGGGTTCTGGCCGCGCACCCCGGTCAGGTACTCCGACCAGGGCTCGTACGCCGACGGCCAGAAGGCGTCGGCGGTCGGGCGCACCTGCACCACGACGGCGTTGTGGTTGAGCTTCTGGGCCAGGTCGAGCCAGCCCAGGTACTCCGCCTTCTGCTTGGCGATCTGGTCGGGGGCGGTCTGCGAGGCCTTGCTGGGCCAGTCGATGTTCGTCACCGACGCGATCCACATCGCGCGGAACTGACGCTTCGGCGTGGCCGGGTCGGTGGTGCAGGTGGTCGTGGTGGTGGTGGTCGGGTCGCTCTCCGCCGCGCTCGCGGGCGTGCCGGCGACGAGCGCGCCGAGCAGCGCCACGGCCAGCCCGGCGGCTCCGAGCCGAGTTGCCTTCATCTGGTGCGGTCCCTTCGTTGGGTCCCGGGGCAGGTGTCGGTCGACGACGGACGGTGGGCGCATCCGGCAAGATTCGCCGCATAGCATCTGTCGCTGGTAGGAAACTTTCACCAATCTCCGAGTGACGCAAGACCTCCGGGCGGATCGACGTCCCAGGTCGGACCGAACGTGCGAGGGTGACCCGCCCCACAGGGCGATCCGTGACCATTTGGACAGCTGGCGGGGGTGCTCACCGCCTCGGCCGTGGTGTTCTTCGCGTACACCGGCTTCGAGGCGGTGGCGAACCGGGAAAGTGCGGGGGCCGGAGTCAGGGGCGGGGTTGGGGAGTGCTCGTCGGGCCCTTGACGGTGGGCTTGCCGTCGGGCCAGGTGAGCTCGTCGAGCCAGACCTGGCGGCCGGGGTCGGTGCTGCCCTCCTGACCGGGCGGCCAGGCGTGGTAGAGCAGCCAGGTGCGGCCGTCCTTTGCCACGATCGAGGCGTGGCCGGGGCCGGAGGCGACCCCGTTGGTCCTCAGGATCGGGTTCTCCACGGCCTTCACGCACGGGCCGGTGGGGCTGTCGCAGACCGCGTAGCCCTCGGCGTACGTGTCCTTGTCGTAGGCGTTGGCGGCGAAGAAGAGGTACAGCTTCCCGTCGTGGCGGTGGAAGAACGGCCCCTCGATCAGGGTGCCCTCCCACGGCTCGGTCTGCTTCAGCAGCTTCGTCGGCTCGCCGAGCAGGCGCAGCCCGTCGTCGCTGAGCCGCTGCGCCCAGAGCCAGGTGTCCACGCCGATCGCGTTGCCGTCGTTCTTCCACAGCAGCCACAGGCTGCCGTCGGCGTCCCGGTACGGGCTGGCGTCGATCGACCCGCCCAGCTCCGCCTGGCAGATCAGCGCGGCGGTCGAGTCGTCCCGGTACGGACCCAGCGGCGCTTCCGCGACCGCCCGGCCGACGCACTGCCGGCCGGAGGCCCGGTCGGCGACCGTGTAGTAGAGCAGGAACCGGTCGGGGGCGAGCTGGATCGCCTCCGGTGCCCAGGTCTTCCCGGCGTCCGCCCAGCCCGGCAGTTCCGGCAGGGCGTCCCCGGCGTCGCTCCACTCGACCAGGTCGGGGGAGGTGAGCACCGGGACGTTCCGGCCGCCGCTGTTGGTGTGGAACAGGTACCAGGTGTCGGCCACCCGGATCGCCTGCGGATCGGGGGCGTCGGTCCGGACGACCGGGTTGGTGAACATGTTCGGATCGCTCCGCGTGGTCGAAGGGGTCTGGTCGGGGCTGCCACAACCGGCGACGAGCAGCGCGGCGGCCAGGGCCGCCGCGCCGCGTCGCCGGGTCCCGCCGATCATCCCTTCAGGCCGCTGCGCGACACGCCCTGGATGATGTGGCGCTGCGCCAGCACGAAGAGGATCAGTACCGGCACGCTGGCCAGCACCGCCCCGGCCATGATCACCGGATAGTCGGTCACGTAGGCGCCCTGGAGCAGGCCCAGACCCGCCGGCAGGGTCAGCCGTTCCGGGCTGAACAGCACGTAGACCGGCCAGAGGAAGTCGTTCCAGTTGGTCAGGAACGACAGCACCGCCAGGGTGGCCAGGGCCGGCTTCGACAGCGGCAGCAGCACCTGGAAGAAGATCTGCCAGTGGTTCGCGCCGTCCAGCACCGCGGCCTCCTCCAGCTCCTGCGGAATGGAGAGGAAGAACTGCCGCAGGAAGAACACCCCGAACGCGCTCGCCGCCCCCGGCACCACCACCACGGTCAGCGTGTCGATCCAGCCCAGCCGCTCGGCGATCACGAAGTTCGGAATGATCAGCGAGGTGGGCGGCAGGAAGAGCGTGCCCACGATCAGCGCGAAGCTCAGCTTCCGGCCGCGGAACCGCAGCCGGGCCAGGGCGTACGCGGCCATCGACGCGGTGACCAGCACCAGCAGCGTGTGCAGGCTGGCCGCCAGCAGGCTGTTGCCGAACCAGCGCAGCACCGGGTTCGCCGTGTTGTTGACGATCTGGTCGTACCCGTAGGTGGAGAACGGGTTCGGCAACCAGCTCGGCGGGTCCTGCTGGGCGTTGTCGTACGTCTTCAGCGAGGTGAGCAGCATCCAGACCAGCGGGGTCACGAAGACCGCGGTGATCAGCAGCAGGACGGCGTAGCGCACGCCCCGACGCAGACTCGTCATCGTCGCCCCCTCAGTCTTCCCGGTACCGGAACAGCCGGAAGTTGACGATGCTGACCACCGCCAGCATCAGCGCGAAGAGCACGCTCATCGCGGCCGCCCGGCCCGCGTCGTAGTCGCGCAGCCCCTCGTCCACGATCCGCCAGACGACCGTCCGGGTCTGCTCGCCCGGCGCGCCCTGGGTGATCAGGAACGACTGCCCGAAGACGTTCGCCGAGGCGAGGATCGTGGTGGTCAGCACGAAGAGCAGCACCGGGCGCAGCCCGGGGAGCGTGACGTGCCGGAAGCGAGCCCAGCCGTTCGCGCCGTCCATCCGCGCCGCCTCGTACAGCTCGGCCGGGATGTCCTGGAGGCCGGCCAGGTAGATCACCGCGTTGAAGCCGCAGGTCCACCAGACCGTCACCCCGACCAGCGACACCCAGGCCCACGGCACGTCGGTCACCCACGGGGTGTCCGCCGGCAGCCCGACCGCTCCGAGCAGCCCGTTGACCAGGCCCAGGTTCGCGTCGAGCAGGAAGCGCCAGAGCAGGCCGATCACCGCGACGCCCAGCACGTACGGGGCGAAGAACGCCGCCCGGAAGAACGTCCGCCCGGGGAAGGACCGGTTCAGCAGCAGTGCCAACCCCAGCGGTACGACCACCAGCAGCGGCACCGACAGGACGGTGAACAGCCCGGTGGCCCGGATGCTCGACCACCAGTCGCCGTAGATCGCCGAGTCGCTGGAGAACAGGTCCTTGTAGTTGGCCAGCCCGGTGAACGGCCGGTTCGGCAGCTGGAGGTCCCACTGGTGCAGGCTGATCCAGACTCCGAAGAGGATCGGCGCCAGCCCGAAGGCGCCGAACAGGACCAGGTACGGCGCGAGGAAGAGGTACGGGGTGGCCCGATGCCCCCGCTCGGTGGCACCACCCCGGCGGGGCCGGCCGCCCGCCGGGGGCGGCGCGCCTTCGCGCGCCGCCCCGACCTCGATCACGTCCGCCACGACGGGTCAGCTCCCGTACTTCTTGCGGTTGTCCTCGAGCTGCTTGTTGGCCTTCGCCACGCCGTCGTCGAGGGCCTGCTTCGGCGACTTCTTGCCCAGCGCCGCCTCGTTGAAGGAGTTGTAGAAGGTGACCATCACCTCGCCCAGACCCGGGGTCGCCGGCGGGAAGGCCGCGTACTCCAGCTCGGGGGCGAGCGCGTTCACCTCGGTGAGGGCCTTGAAGTCGGCGCTCTCCCGGACCGCCTTGCGGGCCGGCACCTGGCCACCCTTGGCCCAGTCCAGCGAGTGCTGGCTGAGCCAGTTGATGAAGACCTTCGCCCCGGAGACCTTGTTGGTGTCCGCGCCGCGCTGCTTGATGATGGTGAAGTTGTGCGAGTTGGCCCAGGCGGCCTGCTGGCTGCCGATCTGCGGCAGGGGGGCGACGCCCCACTGCACGTTGGGGCTCTTCTTCAGGTCGTTGATCTGCCAGATGCCGTTCCAGTTGAACGCGTTCTTCCCGCTCTTGAAGGCGAGGTAGTCGGCATCCTGGCCGACGTTGGCCGGGGAGTACCCCTGCTTGATCATGTCGACCAGCCAGGTGCAGGCCTCGACGGCCGGGTCGGAGTTGAAGGTGGCCTTCGCGACCTCCCCGTCGAAGAGCGTGCCGCCCCACTGGTGCAGCAGCGAGTAGAAGGTCATTCCGCCGGTGAACTGGAACGGGCTCACCCAGAAGCCCTGTACGCCGGACTTCTTCAGCTCGGCCAGCGCGGCGGTGTACTCGTCCTTCGTGGACGGCGGCTTGTTCGGGTCCAGGCCGGCCTTCTGCATCACGGCCTTGTTGTAGTAGAAGCCGAGCGGGTGCATGTCGAGCGGGATGCCGTACCGCTTGTCGTGGTAGAGGCCGCCCTTCCACACTGTGGGGGCGAAGTCCGCCTCGCTCAGCTCCAGCGTCTTGGCGACGTCGTCCAGCTCGTTGATCACGCCACGGGCGGCGAAGGTGGCGAGCTGGTCCATGTGCATGACCGCGATGTCCGGGCCGCTGCCGCTGGAGACCGCCCCGGGGAGCTTGGTGTAGTAGTCGTCCCACTGGTAGGTGATCACGCTCACGGCGATGTTCTGGTGCTCGCTGTTGAACTGCTCGACCAGCTTCTTGAAGATGTCGCCGTCGCCGCCGGTGAACCCGTTCCACAGCTTCAGGTCGACCTTGGGGCCGGTGTAGTCCTTGCCACCGTTCCCGGCGGCGGGGGAGCCGCCGGTGCTGCTGCCGCCGCCGCAGCCGGCCAGGGTCAGCGTCGCCGCGGCGCCGAGCCCGACGCCGAGCCCGAGCAGGCGGCGCCGGCTCATCTCGTTCTGGATCATGCGGTTCTCCTTGGGGGGACGGGATGAAGTATCGCCTGGTCAGGGCTGAGGCGCGAAGCGCAGCAGGTTCCAGGAGCAGGCGGGCAGCCGGACGGTGCCCCGGCCGCCGTTCCAGGTGGGGGTGGTGAGCTCCCGTGGCGTCACCCGGTCGGGCTCGGCCTCGGTGTTCGTGGCCGCCGGGTCGGACCCGGCGGCGAGGGTGAGGTGCTGCTCGGGGCGGAGGCCGGGCAGGCCCCGCAGGTCGAGGTCGAGCGGGAGATCCGTCTCGCCCCGGTTCACGGCGAAGACGGCCAGCGTGCCGGTCTCCTCGTCATGCACCGCGACGGTGTCCAGCACCGGCACGTCGCCGTACTTCTTCGTCTCGTACGTCGGGGAGACCGGCTCGGTGCGCAGCACGGTGCCCCGGGCGTACCGGGCGGTGAGGGCGAACGGGTGGAAGATGCTCTGCCGCCAGGCCGGGCCGCCGGTGCGGGTCCGGATCGGGGCGATCACGTTGGCGAGCTGCGCCTGGCAGGCGACGCCCACCCGGTCGGCGTGCCGGAGCAGGGTGATCAGCAGGTCACCGACCACCACCGCGTCGACCGCGGTGAAGTCGTCCTCGATCAGCGCCGGCGCCTCGACCCAGCCGCGCCGGTCCAGGTCGGCCTTGAGGCGGGACTCGTACCAGACGTTCCACTCGTCGAAGGAGATCTTCAGCTTGCGCTTGTGCCGCTGCTTGGCGGCCACGTGGTCGGCGGTGGCGACCACGTCGGTGATGAAGTTGTCCATGTCGACCGCGGAGGCGAGGATGCTGGCCCGGTCGCCGTCCGAGGGGTCGTAGTAGGTGTGCGCGGAGATGTAGTCGACGTGCTCGTAGGTGTGCTCCAGCACGGTCGCCTCCCAGGAGGCGAAGGTGGGCATCCGCCGGTTGGAGCTGCCGCAGGCGATCAGACTGATCGACGGGTCGATCATCTTCATCGCCCGCGCGGTCTCGGCGGCGAGCCGGCCGTACTCGTCGGCGGTCTTGTGGCCGACCTGCCACGGGCCGTCCAGCTCGTTGCCGAGGCACCAGAGCCGCACCCCGTACGGCTCCTCGGCGCCGTGCTTGCGGCGCAGGTCGGACAGCTGGGTCCCACCCGCGTGGTTGGAGTATTCGAGGAGGTCGCAGGCCTCCTGGACGCCCCGGGTGCCGAGGTTGACCGCCATCATCGGCTCGACCCCGGCCTCGGCGGCCCAGGTCATGAACTCGTCCAGCCCGAAGGCGTTTGTCTCGACGGTCTTCCAGGCCAGGTCGAGCCGGCGCGGCCGGTCACCGACCGGGCCGACGCCGTCCTCCCAGCGGTAGCCGGAGACGAAGTTGCCACCCGGATAGCGGACCACCGACACGCCCAGCTCGCGGGTCAGCTCCAACACGTCGCCGCGCAGGCCGCGGGCGTCGGCGGCGGGGTGGCCCGGCTCGTAGATGCCCCCGTAGACGCAGCGCCCCATGTGCTCGACGAAGGAACCGAAGAGCCGGCGGTCGGCCGGTCCGATCGCGAACGCCGGGTCGATCGTGAGCTGTGCGCTGGGCAAGGGATGCCGCCTTTCCTCGGTGCTCTTCCCCGGTGACCTCGGTCACCGGTGTCCCTGGTTTCTACAACGTTGTAAGCAACGTTGTAAAGAGGTCGTGACATGCTCGTGACACGGTAAAGTGCGGACCAGCAATCCCGGGGAGGAACTTCAGTGCGGCACAGGCTCAAGGACGTCGCCGAGCGGGCCGGCGTGTCGGTGAAGACCGTCTCGAACGTGGTCAACGGCTACCTGCACGTCCGGCCGGACACCCGGGCCCGGGTCGAGGAGGCCATCGCCGAGCTGAACTACCGGCCCAACCTCTCCGCCCGCAACCTGCGCAAGGGCCGGACCGGAGTGATCGCGCTGGCCGTCCCCGAGCTGGACATCCCGTACTTCGCCGAGCTGGCCCGGCACGTCGTCACGGCCGCCGCCGCGCACGGCTGGACGGTGCTGATCGATCAGACCGGAGGCGGGCCGGAGCAGGAGCGCAAGGTCGCCAGCGGGATCGGTGACCACATGATCGACGGCCTGATCTTCAGCCCGCTCGCGCTCACCGCCGACGACCTCGCCGGCCTCGACGGCATGCCGATGGTGCTGCTCGGCGAGCGGGTCGACCACGGTCCCGCCGACCACGTCGTGGTCGACAACGTGGCCGCCGCCCAGGAGATCACCGCCCACCTGATCGGGCTCGGTCGCCGCCGGATCGCCGCCATCGGCTCGCAGCGCACCCCGGAGGGGGCCAGCGCCCGGCTCCGGCTGGCCGGCTACACCGCCGCCCTGGACGAGGCCGGCATCGGGTACGACGAGAAGCTGGTCGCCCCCGCGCCGGCCTGGCACCGCGCGGACGGCGCCGCCGCCATGCGTCACCTGCTCGCCGCCGGCGTCCGCCCCGACGCGGTCTTCTGCTTCAACGACACCCTGGCCCTCGGCGCCCTGCGCGCCCTGCACGAGGCGGACCTGCGGGTCCCCGAGGACGTCGCGGTGGCCGGCTTTGACGACATCGAGGACGGGCGCTTCTCCATCCCCACCCTCACCACCGTCGCCCCGGACAAGGAGCGCATCGCCCGGCTCGCGGTGGAGCTGCTCGCCGGCCGCCTCGACGGCGATCGTGACGCCCCGCCCCGCGAACTGACCGCTCCCCACCGACTGGCCACCCGCGAGAGCACCACCGGCCGCCCCTGACCGGAACGCCGATCCGGCGGCCCTGCCCGGGTGCGTCGGGGGCGGGCGGTCCGGCGATCGGTCAGTCGAAGAAGCGGGCGAGGTGGTTCGGATCGGGCGCCGGGTCGTCGGGGGCGAGCGGGGTCAGGTCCGCGAAAATGGAGGCGCCGTCGCAGCCGACGTGCAGGGGATACCAGCGCGGCGTGCCCGGCGGGCGCTGACCGCAGATGCCCTTGAACGTCTGCACGTCCAGCAGGCGGACGTGGGTCGGGTCGGCCACCGCGTTCACGTGCCGCCACCACGGGCTCATCACGTGCAGCACGCCGCCCGGCCGCAGCACCCGGTGGCACTCGTCGAGCAGCGGCAGGAAGTCGATCAGGTGCTCCAGGATGTGCACCGCGAAGAACACGTCCACCGAGTCGTCGGCCAGCGGCAGCGAGCCGGAGAGGTCGGCGACGGCGTTCACCCCGGGCGCCGGGTAGATGTCCAGCCCCAGGTTGCCCGGCCACTGCTTGGTGGCCCCGCAACCCAGGTCCACCACCACCGGTTCGCGCCCGCCGACGCCCACCCGGCACCACACCCCGAACACGCCGGTGAGCCGCCCCACCAGGTCGCGGACCAGGCGCAGCTCGGCCGGCCCGGCCACTTCGCCGCTCAGGTGCGCGACGCCCCGGTCGAAGCGCACTTCCACCGCCAGCGGGCGCAGCCGCTCGTCGTGCCGGGCCAGATCGGCCCACGCCTCGGCGAGAAATCCGTCGACCTTCCGCAGCCGCTCGGCCGAGGGTGCGGACTGGGCCATCGCGACCATGAGCCACCTCCGGGCCGCCCGTTACCCGCATCCCCGCCCGGTATGCCTCGATCGTGAAGATCCGGCCCGGCGTCCACCCGCCGCGCCTCGTCGCGCCCGAGACATCCGCCCCCGTAGAGGCGGTGACTCCGATGAGCGATATGCCGCTCAGGCATATTTATGACTCTGCGGTATATCGCTCACCGGGCACGTGCCCTCCGGGACGCGACACGCCGGACCGTCCGCGCCGCCGGGGCCCGGCGGCGGCAGGGTCAGCCGGAGATTGTCCGGCGGGCCGTCCGGCCTCCGGCGCGCATCCGCTGTCGGGGCTGCGGGGCCACCGTCTTCGGCCGCTTGAGGTGGTAGCGGTGCAGCTCGTTGTTCCCTGGGAGCGACGGGTCCTCGCTCATCGCCACCAGCTCCCAGCCCTGGTCGCCGGCCCGGTTCAGGTGGGCCAGCGCGGTGTCGCCGTACGGGGTGACGTCGACCATCGAGCCGTCCGGGCCGTACCAGATGAAGACGACCTCCCACCCGATGTCGGTCGTGGCGGCCTGACGACGGCGGACCAGCAGCGCGTACTCCCACTTGAGCATGCCGTCATTCTCACCCGCCGCGGCCGGGTCGGCACGGATCAATCCTCGGCGATCCGTCCGGCGTCCACCCGCAGCCGCCGGTTGACGCTCACCGCGTCCAGCATCCGCCGGTCGTGGGTGACCAGCAGCAGCGTGCCGGGATAGGTCGCCAACGCCGACTCCAACTGCTCGATCGCCGCCAGGTCCAGGTGGTTGGTCGGCTCGTCCAGCACCAGCAGGTTCACCCCACGCCCCTGAAGCAGGGCCAGCGCCGCCCGGGTCCGCTCGCCCGGCGAGAGGGTCGCCGCAGGGCGGAGCACGTGCGCCGCACGCAGGCCGAACTTCGCCAGCAGCGTCCGCACGTCCGCCGGCGTCAGCTCCGGTACGGCGGCGCCGAACGCGTCCAGCAGGGGCTGGTCGCCGAGGAAGAGTCCGCGGGCCTGGTCAACCTCGCCGACCACCACGCCAGGGCCGAGCGCGGCGTGCCCCTCGTCGAGTGGCAGCCGGCCGAGCAGCGCGGCGAGCAGCGTGCTCTTGCCCGAGCCGTTGGCCCCGGTGATCGCCACCCGGTCCGCCCAGTCGATCTGGAGGTCCACCGGGCCGAGGGCGAAACCGCCCCGGCGGAGCACCGCACCCCGGAGCGCGGCCACGACGGCTCCGGCCCGCGGCGCGGCGGCGATCTCCATCCGCAGCTCCCACTCCTTGCGCGGCTCCTCGACCACGTCCAGCCGCTCGATCAGGCGCGCGGTCTGCTTGGCCTTCGCCGCCTGCTTCTCGGTCGCCTCGCTGCGGAACTTCCGGCCGATCTTGTCGTTGTCGGTGGCCTTGCGGCGGGCGTTCTTCACACCCTTCTCCATCCACGCCCGCTGGGTGCGGGCCCGCGCCTCGAGCGCCGCCCGGGTGTCGGCGTACTCCTCGTAGCCGGCCCGGGCGTGCCGGCGGGCCACCTCCCGCTCCTCCAGGTACGCCGCGTAGCCGCCGCCATAGTGCCGGACCTGCTGCTGGACGAGGTCCAGCTCCAGCACCCGGGTCACCGTCCGAGTGAGGAACTCGCGGTCGTGGCTGACCAGCACGGTGCCGGCGCGCAGCCCGGTGACGAACCGCTCCAGCCGGTCCAGGCCGGCCAGGTCCAGGTCATTGGTGGGCTCGTCGAGCAGGAAGATGTCGTACCGGCTGAGCAGCAGCGAGGCCAGCCCGGCCCGGGCCGCCTGACCACCGGAGAGGCCGGTCATCGGATGGTCCAGGTCGACCGTCAGCCCCAGCTCGGCGGCGACCTGCTCGGCGCGTTCCTCCAGGTCCGCGCCGCCCAGGCCGAGCCAGCGCTCCAGCGTCTCGGCGTACGCGTCGTCGGCGCCGTCCGCGCCCGCGGTGAGCGCCTCGGTGGCGGCGTCGAGCGCGGCCTGGGCCGCCGCGACCCCGGTCCGCCGGGCCAGGAAGTCCCGGACCGTCTCGCCGGGCCGCCGCTCCGGCTCCTGCGGCAGGTATCCCACACTCGCCGTGGGTGGGCTCAACGTCACCCCACCCAGCTCCACCGGCTGCAGCCCGGAGAGGGTACGCAGCAACGTCGACTTCCCGGCCCCGTTCACCCCCACCAGCCCCACCACGTCCCCGGGCGCGACGACCAGATCCAGGTCGGAAAAGAGCAGCCGTTCACCATGCCCGGCGGCGAGGTCCTTGACGATCAACGTGGCACTCATCAGGAGCTCGAGCCTACCCGCGCCCCCACCCCCGTCGGTCCAGCGGGAATCGCCGCCGCCGGAGATCAAGTCGCGACGATTTCCGCTGGGTCGACGGGGAGGACTCGGGGATTCGGTGACCCGGGGGTGGGGGGTAACAGAGCTAAGGGAGACTCACTGCCGTGGTGAGCACTTTGGCGATCGACTGCGGGGGCGGGGGGATCAAGGCGTCCGTCCTGGACGTCGCGGGGACGATGCGGGCCCGTCCGCTGCGGGTGGTCACGCCGTACCCGTTGCCGCCGTCGCTGTTCGTCGAGACGTTGCTGGACCTGGGGGGCCGGCTGCCGGCGGCGGACCGGGTGACCGTCGGCATGCCCGGGATGATCAGGCACGGCGTGGTGGTGGCGACCCCGCACTACGTGACCCGGTCCGGGCCGCGCAGCAAGGTCGATCCGGACCTGGTCGCCGAGTGGTCCGGGTACGACGCGCGCGGCGCCCTCGCGGCGGCCTTCGGCGTGCCGGCGCTGGTGCTCAACGACGCCGAGGTGCACGGGGCGGGCGTGGTCGCCGGAACCGGCTGCGAGCTGGTGCTGACCCTCGGCACCGGGCTGGGCAGCGCACTTTTCGACGGCGGGGTGCTCGCCCCGCACCTGGAGCTGTCGCACGCCCCGGTGCGCTGGGGCACCACCTACGACACGTACGTGGGGGAGCCGGAGCGGCGCCGGCTCGGCGACGCGTTCTGGTCCCGGCGGATCCGGCAGGTGGTCGACGGGCTGCGGCCGGTGTTCCGCTGGGACCGGCTCTACCTGGGCGGTGGGAACTCCCGGCTGATCCGTCCGGAACAACTGGCCCGGATGGGCGACGACGTCGTGGTCGTCCCGAACACGGCCGGGATCGTCGGCGGTGTCCGGGCCTGGGACCTCGTCGGCGACCGGTACGACCCAACCCCCTGACGCAACTTCCGTGACCGGAACACTCGCGGTACGGCGCGTGTTGTGTCAGCGTCGGAACAAGGGCGGCGCGACACGAGGAGGTGGGTCGAATGGATCTTCTGGCGGACTACCGGCGGGCGACCATGTTCTTCGAAACGGGTGACCCGGCAGGGGCGGCCCGGCTGCTCGAGCCGATCGTCGAGGCGGAACCCGGCAATTCCTCGGTGCGCCAGCTGCTCGCCCGGGCGTACTTCCAGTCGGCCCAGCTCAACCGGGCCGAGGAGCACCTGCGCGAGCTGGTCGACCGGGACCCGAGCGACCACTACGCGCACCACGTCCTGGGCCGGACGCTGGAGCGGATGAATCGCTACGCCGACGCCCTGCGGCACCTGCGCATCGCGGCGGCCATGTACTCGACCAACACCGACTACACGACGGCGCTGCGCCGGGTGGAGAGCCGGGTCAGCCTCGGCCGCTGACGGGTCCATCAGCACGAAAACGGACAGGGCAGCCCTGGGGGCTGCCCTTCGCCGTCTCCGGGCCCGCCCAGCGGCCGGGCCTACGATGGGCTGGTGAAGCTCAAGCTCGATCTCCACGACATCTTCAACAAGGGCCAGGACATCGAACGCGCGCTGCGCGGGATCATGGACGAGGCGGTGGCGAAGAAGGCCACGCTCGTGGAGATCATCCCGGGCAAGGGTTCCGGCCAGCTCAAGAAGCGGGTGCTGCGCTTCCTGGACCAGAAGGACGTCAAGCAGCTCTACCACCGCGTGGAGAAGGACTCGAAGAACTTCGGCCGCCTCTTCGTCCACTTCCGCTGGAAATAGCGCCACCGGATGTGAAACCCGCCGTGAGCTGCGGCACCGTAGATCACTTCCCGTCGCTGGGGCGCGCCTGGGGCACATGGCCCGTGAGTACGTCGTCGATCGCCTGCCTCGTCCGGTCCTCGTCATCGGGCCAAAGGTGACTGTACGTATTCAGCGTCTCGGCGGCGTTGCCGTGCCCGAGCCGCGCTGACACCACCTTGACCGACAGGCTCGCCCGGATCAACGCCGAGGCGTAGAAGTGCCGCAGATCGTGGAACGTCGCACCCTCCACGCCGGCCGCCTTCACCGCCGGCCGCCAGATCGACTCGTTGAACCGCGACCGGTGCAGTGGCTGATCATCCTTCGTGCGGAACAGCCACTGTCCATCCTTGGTGGCATCGAGATGCGGCGCCAGGGCCGCGAGCACGACCTGGCCGGCGGGCACCGTCCGGTACGACGGCTTGTTCTTCAGCGCGCACTCCTCAACCGTGCCGTCCGGTCCCGGCTGGACCTGCCGGTCAATCTTGATCGTCCGGGCCTCCCGGTCGACGTCCTCGGGCCGCAGCCCGAACACCTCACCCTGCCGCGGGCCGGCACCCGCCGCCACGATCCCGGTCGCGGCGTACGCCGGCGGCAGCGCGGCGAGGATGGCCTCGACCTGCTCGACGGTCAGCGGCACCACCTGGCGCTGCGGCAGCTCAGGCAGCGCGATCCGGTCGACCGGCGTCCGCACGATCAGCCGGTCGCGCACTGCGGCGGCGAAGATGGCGCGCACTGTCGAGAACACCGGCCGGACCGAGCTGGGCGCGAGCTGAAGCCCGGTCACCCACGCTTGCATCTCGCTGGGCCGGATGGCAGCCAGCGGCCGATCGCCCAACGCCGGGTAGGCGTGCTTCGTGAGCTGCGAGCGCGTCCGCACCGCCGTGTTGTGCCGGTGAGGCTGCGCCAGCCGCCAGGCCTCGGCGTACGCCCGGAACGTCTGCCGGCCCGCCTTCGGGTCGATGTACTCGCCCGTGTTCAGCTTGTGCTCGACCTCGGCGCGGAACCGGTCGGCATCTACCTTCCGCGTGAACGACCTCTTGCGCTGCTTGCCGGCCTCGTCCCGCCAGCGGACCAGCCAGGGCCGCGGCCGGTCCTCCCGCTTCTCAACGCTCGCCATCCTGGCCCCTCGCGCGCTTGAGCGCGTCGTAGATGAAGCCGAAATCGTTGCCCGCGACCTTGCTGAAATACGTGTCGACGTCCTGGTCGCCCAGGGGCTTGCGGCCCCGGATCCACTCCCGGACATCGTCCGCCGACGCCACGACACCCGAGACGACGCCGTGCGGCGGGGCACCCAGGTCGGTCGACGTCATCAGGTTCACCGGGGCGACGTCGAGCACGTACGCCAGGGCGAAGACCTCTTCAAGGCTGACCGTTGCACGGCGCCCGTTCTCGAACTTCGCCACGACGGACCGGTCCCATGGGATGCCGACGCGCGTCATGGCTTCGGCCAGCGTTTGCGCTGACCAGCCTCGTGATTTCCGGAGTTCCTTGATCCGCTCGGCGACTACACGATGCGGGTTCCACGGTTCTAGTTGGGCCACAGACGCACACTACGTGCGCCCTTGACTTCACGCAATAACTCGCGTAGACCTGTCGTCAGCGACCAGACTGAGCGATAGGAGCCCAAGGTGAGCGAGGAACGCCGCAAGCTGGCTACGGCCGAAGAGGTGAGCGAATTCCTCGGGGTGCCCGTGACGACCCTTCACCAGTGGCGGTGGAAGGGGTCCGGCCCCCGAGCGTCCAAGGTCGGCCGCCACCTGCGTTACCGGTGGGCCGACGTGGAGAAGTGGCTCGACGCGCAGGCGAAGGTGGCGGCGTGATGGCGACCGTCAAGCAGCGATTCCTGTCCAAGGTCGCACCGCCGAACGAGCAAGGCTGCATGCTCTGGCTCGCCGCCCGCCAGGGCGACGGCTACGGCCACTTCAAGGTCGCTGGCCGCATGGTGAGGGCTCACAGGTTCGGCTACGAGATGTGGGTCGGACCGATCCCCAACGGTCTTCACCTCGACCACCTGTGCCGAGTGCGCAGCTGCGTGGCGCCAGGCCACCTGGAGCCGGTGACGAACCGCGAAAACATCCTGCGTGGCGAAGCGCCGACCGCTCGCCAGTCGCGCCAGACCCACTGCCGCAATGGCCACCCACTCGCCGGAGACAACCTAGTCCGGTCGGCAGCTGCCCGCGGGCAGCGAGTCTGCCGGACGTGTCGGTTGGCCTGGCGGCGTGAGCGGCGGACCAGCCTGAAGAGAGTCGCCTGAGATGACCCAGACACACAGCCGCCCCGCGGGCAACGGGGCGGCGGCAGAGCAGGTCGAGCAGACCACCAGCAGCGTAACTGAGCTGTCCGACCTTCCGCACGCCCGCGCCTACGCCGGCCCGCCGTGCCGCGGTCGTCGACTGTGGCTCGTCGTGGTGCTCACCTGCCCGCGCTGCGGCACCGCCCACGCCCACCGCGTCGGCGAGACATCCCGCCTGTTCAGCCACCGCGTCGACAAGGCGTGCCCGGTCACCGGCCTGTGGTACCGGCTCGGCCCGGTGCAGCGCCGCAAGCAAGCTAGGAGCCGAGGGTGACCCCTGCCATCGACCGTGTCATCGACGCGCTGCGCGACGCTACCGGCCTGGTCCGCCAGTCCGGCGGCCAGTGGCAGGCCCGCTGCCCGGCGCATGAGGACCGGAACCCGAGCCTGTCGGTCCGGCCCATTGAGGGCAGCGTGCTGGTGCACTGCCACGCCGGGTGCCAGCTGGTCGACGTGCTCGCCGCGCTCAACATGACCCCGCGCGACCTGTACGACGAGCCACGCGGCAACGAGCTGGCCCGCTACCAGTACACCGACGCGACCGGCCAGCCGACGCGGACCGTGCACCGGCTCGACGGCAAGCAGTTCAAGCAGTCCGGCGACAAGAAGCAGTGCCAGCTGTACCGCCTGCCCAGGGTGATGGAGGCGGCCACGTTCGGCCGCACGGTCTACCTGGTCGAGGGTGAGAAGGACGTGCACGCCGTCGAGTCGCTGGGCGAGGTCGCCACGACCGCGCCGCAGGGTGCCGACAACTTCGCCAAGGTCGACGTGTCCCCGCTCAAGGGTGCCCGCGTCGTCGCGGTGGTCGACCGGGACGCCGCCGGCGAGAAGTGGGCCGCCGCCGTCCGGGCCCGGCTCGACGGGTACGCCGCCGAGCTCCACCTGGTCGAGGCCGCCGCGGGCAAGGACGCCGCCGACCACATCGCCGCCGGGCACCCGCTCGACGCCCTGGTGCCCGTCGAGGCCAAGCCCACCGGCCGGCGCCTGGTGCTCACCGCCGCAGCGGACATCGAGCCCGAGCCGGTCGTGTGGGCGTGGCAGCACGAAGACGACTTCACCGGCGGCAGCGGACGCATCCCGCTCGGGTCGCTGTCCGTCGCCGCCGGCCGGGAAGGCACCGGGAAGAGCAGCTTCGGCATCTGGCTGGCCGCGATGATCACGCGCGGCACGCTGCCCGGCTCGCTGTACGGCCAGCCGCACGCGGTCATCTACGCCGCCGTTGAGGACTCCTGGAAATACACCCTGGTGCCGCGGCTCATCGCCGCCGGCGCCGACCTCACCAAGGTCTTCCGGGTCGAGGTCGTCGAGGACGAGCAGGACGGCACCACGCTGTCCCTGCCCGTCGACAACGCGCTCCTCGAACGGGAGATGCGCCGCGTGGGTGCCGCGCTGCTGGTGCTCGACCCGCTCATGTCGACCATCGGGGCCGGCATCGACACCCACCGGGAACGTGACGTGCGGGTCGCGCTCGACCCGCTGGCCCGGCTCGCCGACCGCGCTCGCTGCGTGGTGCTCGGCATCGCCCACTTCAACAAGGGCGGCGGCACCGACCCGTCGTCGCTCATCACCGGGTCGGGCGCGTTCAAGAACGTCCCCCGGTCGGTGTTCGGCTTCGCCGCCGACCCCGAGGGCGACCGGGTGATGACCCAGACGAAGAACAGCCTTGGTCGGCTCGACCTGCCGTCGCTGTCCTACCAGATCGAGGGCGTCGAGATCCCGACCCGGCTCGGGCCGGCGCACGTCGGCCGGCTCGTGTGGCTCGGTGAGTCCGACCGGTCGGTGACCGACATCCTCAGCGACCGCGGGGACGCCGAGGACCAGGAGGACCGCCAGGACGCCGCCGAGTGGCTCCGCAGCTACCTCGCCGACCAGGGCGGCGAGGCGTCCGCCGTGGACGTGTTCAAGGCCGGCGACAAGGACGGGTTCCGCAAGGACGCGCTCAAGCGAGCCAAGCGGAAGGCGGGCGTGATCTCCGAGAAGGGCGGCATGGACGCCGGGTGGATGTGGCGACTCAAGCCCACCGAAGAGCGCGAAGGGAGCGAAGGGAGCAAGGGAGCAGACGGTAAGGACGGCGCTCCCTTCGTGCTCCCTTCGGAGCCCGACACCACGAAGGGAGCACCGAAGAGCGCACCGCCTAGGGAACTGCGCTCTTCGCTCCCTTCGCTCCCTTCGCTCCCTTCGGAGCCGAGCACCCCGCACTCCTGGTGGGTGGGCAGCAACCGGCCCGAGCACCCCGACTGCCTCGCCTGCCGAGCGATGCGGCCCGGAGGGGCGGCGTGACCAGCAACAGCCCGCTGAGAGCCACGGAGACGGCCGAACAGGACCGCCCGAGGGGTACGGGCACCACCCACCGACGCACCAAGCCCCGCACGAGACGCGGCACGAGCCGCGGCCGGGGACGACACGAAAGGCAAGCCATGACCGACGACGACCGCGCGGAACGCGAGTACGCCCGCAAGCTGTTCGGCCACGACGAACCCAACCAGGAGCCGACCGACCCGCCCAGGAGCAACTACGTGCCCAGCGAGGGCAGCAGCCCAAGCACCCACCCGACCGGCGACGAAGCGACCCGCCAATGGGTCCGCGAGCTGTTCGACTACTCCGGAGTGCCGGGGTGGTGACCGCCGCCCCGTTCGACGCCGACCGCCGCGCCGCTGCCGTCGACCTGATCCGCGCACTGTGCGTGGCCGCCGGCAGCGAAGACGCCGTGCTCGACGTGATCGAGCGCCACGCCCGGACGGTCGGACACGACGAAGCGACGCGGACCGTCGCCGCCGCACTCATCGTCACGTACGGCACCTGCATGACGTCCCCGGTGGCCCTCGACACCCGGACACCGACCCCCATCACGATCCCCAACAACGAAGGAGCACCCACACCATGAGCGCACTCATGAACACCAACGCCGCGCTGACCATGACCCGGCAGCACTTCCGCAACCTCGGACTCACCCTGCCCGCAGCCCTCACCGGCGACTTCGCCGACCTCGATAAGGCAGCCAGCCGCGGCGCGCAGCCCGTCCGCCGCAGCGCCCTCGCCGCCGCCGTCCTCGACGCCCTCATCGCCGACAAAGACCCGGCCACCGACGCGACCGTCCTCACCGAGCTGGCCCGCCAGCAGCTCGCCGAGCGTCCCAACATCCTCGGAGACGAGATCGAACAGCGGCGCCGGGCCATCCTCACCACCCACGCCCCCACCATCCTCGACGCCCTCACCCCGGTCATTGCCGAGGCGGACAAGGCGCTGACCACCGCCCGGGAGCAGATCGGCGACCAGCTCGACCTGGCCGACGGTGCCGTGGCCCAGCTGCGGCCCGCGCAGATGCCGGCATGGGGCGCCGCCCGCGAGCACGCCGCCCGCGTTGAGCTGGTCGCCCAGTGCTGGGGGATAGTCGCCCAGTTCGGCAGGCTGGCCAGCATCCCCCACGACAAGAAGCCGCTCATCCTCGCCGACCTCACCGCCGAGCAGCTCGGCGAGCTGGGCCACCGGCCCAAGGCTGAGGCCGTGATCGCCGCCGGGCACCGGCTCGCCCTCGCCAGCCCCGAGGAGTTCGCCGCCCGCTGCCAGCGCGTCGACGAGCAGCGCCAGGAGGCCGCCGCCAAGTTCGAGGCCGCACGCAACGCCGCGCTCACGGGACGGCGCGCGGTCGCCTGACGACCCCCTGGGGGCGGTCCCCGCGGGCCGCCCCCAAGCTGCACTTCCCCTGCTTAGTGCCTTGCACACAAAGCGCCCCACGCCACAGGGAGATCGGAATGACCACCCCACGCCGTGACTCGGGTGCCCGGAAGAGGCACCGCCAGAACCTCGCGCACCACAAGCCGGAATGCCACCTGTGCGGGAAGCCGATCGACTTCGACCTGCCGCACACGGACCCGATGAGCTTCGAGGTGGACCACATCGTGCCGATCAGCGCGGGCGGCAGCAGCCACAGCAGCAACGTCGCTGCCAGCCACAAGGCGTGCAACAGAGCCAAGGGCGACCGCACCGAGGACATGTCGACCTTGCGCCGCTCGGGCAGCCTGGCGCGACGTCCCTCACCCCCTGGGGCACTGCCCCGCATGGGGGGCCCGTCCCGCACTACACCTGCTTAGAGCCGCCTCTCCCCACATTTTTCCCAAACGGGGGTCCCGTACGCCGCTGAGACGCAGAACGGCCCGCCAGGCGCGATCCTGGCGGGCCGTTCGTCGTGTCTGGTCAGTTTGCCGAGCCGACCCATTCGGCGAGATCCTGCCGGGCGTACAGGTCGGCATTCCCGCGCTTTCCCCGCGGCTCGGGAATGGTCCCCACGCGCCGCTGTAGGCGCTTCTTGGCGGCGTCGTACGACCAGGGCAGCACACCGGCGTCTACGGCGTCCCGGAGGGTCATGATGTCCCCGTCCCCGGGGACATCGCTGGTCAGCGGGCTATCAGGGACTCGCGGCGTGATGATGGCGCGCACCTGCGCCTTGTTGAGGTACGCGACCTGCACCTCAGTTGACTGTCCTCCGATGACGATTTGCCACCGGCCGAGAGTGCGCGACGCCCGGGGCATTGCCGCCTCGGGAACCAACATCTTCCAGTTGTTCGCGGTGTACCGGGCGAGGCACCTGATCCCGAAGTTCTCGCGCGCTTCCGGGCCGCCGATGGCGCGGGCGGTGAGCATCTGCGCGATGGCGATGACGTTGACCTTCGCCGACCGTCCCATGAAGAGCAGATCGGCGAGCGCCGAGATCGCCGGCGAGCGCTTCGGGTCGCTCTTGTCGCGGTTCTCCGCCCACCAGTTCGCCAGCTGCCCGATGGTGGCGTTCAGCTCTTCGGCGATGACCAGCGTGCGCGGCCCCGGGTCCCAATCCTCGGCCTCGTGCAGGGCGAGCGTGTTCCGCTCGTCGGCGATGCCCTCAGTACGGATGAGGGCATGGTGCATCTGCTCGGGCCGGGTGCAGTAGTCGACGCCGGGCAGGCCGAGCAGCGACCGGTGTGAGCCCTTGCGGTCCAGGATGACGACCCGGCCGCCGCGGGCGAGCACCTGCACGGCGACCAGCTGGGCCAGCACCGACTTCCCGGCGCCCGTCCCGGCGGACACGGCGATGTGCGGGGAGTCGTCGCGGAAGCTGATCGTGACGGCCTGGCCGCCGACCCCGTCGCCGAGGTAGAACTCCCACTCGGCGAGCTTGGGCAGCTGCTCGACGACGCGCTCGTGGCCGACCTGCGCCGGCGGCCGGCGGCGGACCGTCCACCGGGCCACCACCCGCGGCCCGACCTGGTCCCACGACTCGACCAGGCCCGAGACGGGGATCTTGCTGCTGATGATGGACGACACAAGGGCCCGCTGCTCTTTGGTGACGTACGGGGTGTTGATGGCCAGTTCGATGCGCGGCCCGTACTCCGGCGCCGGCCGGCGGAACATCTCGAGGCGGTCGGTGGCCGGCTTCGCCTTCCGCTGGAGCGCCCATGCGCCGCGCTGCAGGTGCTCCGGCAGCCACCGGAGCACCGGCTCCAGGTGCTCCCCGTACCAGAGACGCACGGCCTCTTCCGCCGGCGAGAGCGGCTTCGCCAGCCGCGGGGTGAGGTTGCCGAGCGACGGGTCGACGTGGAGCTCTACCCCGGTCTGCAAGCCCAGCGGCGGCGCGACGGCGGCGAGGGTCGGTGCGACGTAGGCGCGGTGGAAGCGGCGCCGCACGAACCGTTGCCGGCCCTTCACCGCGGCGACCAGGGCGACGCCGCCGGCGGTGGTGGCCGCCTGGTCGGGGTAGACAGCGGCGAGCGCCGACGCGGTGGGTACGCCGAGCCGGTACGCCTGCCGCTGCCACCCCGCCCACCGGCCGGCACCGGCCCGCAGGTACGGGTAGCCGGTCCGCCCGTCGAGCGGACGACCGGTGAGGTAGCGGTAGGTCAACCGCCACCCGAGGTTCTTGCGGCGGCGGAGCAGCTTCTCCAGCTCGACGACGCGGACGGTCTGTGCGCTCACTGGTTCACCTCGCGGCGGCGGCGGATCACGTGGAAGGCGACACCCGCCGCCGCCGCACCGAGCCCGGTGACGATGGCGGCGACGGTGTGTCCGGTCAGGGTGGCGGCGACCGAGACGGCCGCGAGGATCACTGCGATGACGCTCACTGGGTTACCTCCACAAGTGACGTGCCGTTGACGCGGGTTTCCGCAGCTACCGGCACGGTTGGTGACGGCAGATAGCGGCGGGCGGTGGACTCACTCACGCCCGCTTTGGCGGCGACCTGAGCCACCGTCCCAGCGGGCAGCTTGGCGGCAGCGCGGGCCACCTTCTCGGCGCTGGTGAGCGAGCGCGGACGGGGCCGGCTGGCGCGCGGCTTGGCGGCAGGCTCGGCCGGCGGTGGCGTCACCGGCTCGACCTGCTCCGGCGTCACGTCGACCAGCTCGGCGACCGGCGCGACCGGCAGCGGCTTCCCGGACCGGGCGAGCACCTCCACCGCCAGGAGGAAGCTCACGGCGGGTACGGCGGCGACCAGGCGGGCGGTGACGGTCGGGTTGGCCGAGGCGACGTTGGCGGCGAGGGTGGCGAGGATGCCGAACACCAGCGCCACCCGGGCGGACAGCCGCGGGCGCCGCTGCTGCCGCTTGTCGTCGAGCATCGCCAGGGTGGCGACCAGGATCAGCCCGTCGATCGCCAGCGGCAGCACGGCCGCGACACCCTGGTGCTCACCGGCGTCGGTGGCCACGTCGTAGATGTGCCGGTAGGACGCGAACCCGGCCACCGCCGCCACGAGGGCGGCGGCAGCGCGGGACGTGACGGTGGTCAGGTTCACCGGGTCAACTCCTTGGGGCGCTCGGCGAGCTGGGCGCGGGCGTGCTCGCGGCGGATCGCCGCGGCGGTGGTGTCGGCGTGCCGCTCGACCAGAAGGCGAGCGACCAGGAACACGGCCAGCGGCGTACCGGTGCCGCCGGCGAGGATCAGCAGGAGCCACCTCATCGGGCACCGCCGTCGACCAGCTCGGCGGCGGCCAGCAGGGCGGCGGCCAGGGCGCGAGCCTGGCCCGGGGTGCCGGTCCAGCCCTGCACGTCCTCGCTGCCCGGGTAGTGCCCCTCCGGGCCCTCAGCGACCGACAGGAGCACGCGCGGCTCGGTGACGACCTGGCCGCTGTCGGTGGTCGACTCGACCAGCACGGTGGCGGTGGCGGCCCGGTCGATCCACGCCGGGTCCTGCGCGGGCAGCTCGGCGAGGATGCGCTCGTGGCCGACGCCGATCGACCACCCGTCGACGTCGGTGACCTGGCCGCGGTGGTCCTCGCTGCACCAGCTGGGGCAGCCGGTGGGGCGGAGGGCGGTCAGGTTGAGCGTGGGGGCGTCGACCAGCCGGCTAGCGGCGGGGACGGGTGCGGATGCGATGATGCTCACGGGTCGCCTCCTGGGGCGATCAAGGGCCCGGCCGGAGGTGCTACTCCGCGTCCGGGCCCGCCTTGTTGGGCCCTTGCTTGACGGTTGGTGTTACGCCACAGAGTGTGGCCTACGGCGTAGGCGTACGTCAACCGTGTAGGCCACGTTGATTGGCAACGTCATGTGTGCGACCATCGCCGCGTGACCAGACTCGAAGAGGCCGCAAAGGCGTACCGCCGGGCCAAGGACGCGCTCGACAAGGCCCGCCCGGCGCTCGCCGAGGCGATCGTGGAAGCGGCCCGCGGCGGCATGCGGCAGACAGAGATCGTGAAGGTGTCCGGCTACACCCGTGAGCAGGTGCGCCGGATCTGCCGGGCGGCCGGCATCGACCCAGGGTGAGCGTGCTCCGTGGGGCACATCCGGGGCACATGCGAGCGGGAGACAGTGAGATTCACTGAGGGATCGTGAGTGGCAAAACCGCAGGTCAGGGCCGCTACGGCGGCCCTTTCTGCTGGTCAGAGAAGATCGCCCATCACTTCCGCTGGAAGTAATGCCTATATGACCACTGACCTGCACCGTAGAGGCTTTCCGGGGCCACCGAACCATGATCATGCCGTTTCCAGGCCGTTGCCCGTTTGCCGGCCGTCTCCGGCTGCTGGCTCCTCCCCGAATGCCTTATCGATGGCTCGCCGGGTGCGGTCCTCGCTGGCGGGCAGTAGGTGGGTGTAGATCCGGAGGGTGAAGCCGGGGTCGGCATGGCCGAGGTAAGCCGACAGAGCCTTGACACTCTCCCCGGCGTCCAAGAGCACCGGAGGCGTAGGTGTGCCGCGGGTGTGGGCAGCCGACCTGCCGTCGTGGTGCGGTGTGCACGTCCGGGTAGACGCTTGCCGTTGAGCGCTACCAGCAGCGGCCGGCACCGCTAGTGAGTCCGCCGGCGGTTGGCCTCCTGTCGGACAGCCTCCGTGAGGTCACGCCAGGTGCCCGCCGAGGTCTTCATCATCCGGTCGACCATCGACCGGGCCGATGCTTCGTCCGGGAAGTCGTAGGAGACCTCCTCGCCTGCGTCACCACGGAGGCGACCAGGGACCCGCCACAGCCGGCCGTTGAAGACCAGCCAGATGTCGCGCCGGGCCATGCGGCCCACTGCCCCGTTCCACCAGCGCCCGCGTACCTCCATCGGCGCGAACCGGCGCTCGGACTTCGCGGGCAGCACGACGAACACGGGTGTCCTCGTGTCCGTGGCGGGGGTCGAGCTGCAGGGGACGTGGGAGATCGAGAACTATGCACGCCGGTCCGTGATGATCCGACTCACGTCGCCTACCGAATTTTCGTAGCGACCGGCTCAAGGAAGAACAAGCACTGGTCCGGGTTGTACTCGCCAACCCGAGCAACAACGTGGAGAAGGTCGCCGGTACCTACGGAATCCGGGATGTTCGCGCCCGTGAGATGCAGGTCAAGGACGTTGACGTCTTCGAACTTGAATGCGGGCCCAACCACAGATTTTGGGCCCTTACCGGGAGAGACGAGGATGTCGTAGCGAGTCTTGTAATCGCCGTGATTTAGCATCGATGCGATGGAACCATCGAACTCGATGGTCCTGCCCTCGTACTTGGCCGCGAACGTTCCGATCGTCTCGTCGCAGTAGTCCCGCACCGCCAAGAGCGCCGCCAGATCCTTGCTGTTCTCGACCGTCAGGACCCGGTCCGCCTCGGACGCATCTGAAGCCGATTCTTCGGGCTTCGGCGTCTCCGACGGCTTTCCGCTCGCCACGACCGTCGCCTCGCTCGGCGACTTGGTCGGCTTGGGGTCCTTGTCGCCTCCGCCTTGGAGCGCGCTGGCGACTCCGCCGACGACGGCCACGAGCAGGACGACACCGGCCGCCACGGCGATGAGTACCCACGGGACCTTCGGCTTCGGGCGGCGGAAGTTCAACGTTGTCCGCAACGTCCCCTGCTTCTGGTCGACGAACTCCCAACCAGCCTTCTGCCACTTCGCGATCGACCTGGCCTCGATGCCGCGGATAGCCTGCACGGACTTGAACTCGTACTGCACACCGTCGTCAGCCATGCGGCTCCCAGACCCCCCGAATCGGATTCATCGCTCATGGACTCCTCGCGAGGATAGGGACTCAGCGAAGTTAGCGGGGGTCGAGGTGGCCTAAACCGGCCGGCTGCCGGCGTGCGTGCTGCCGGCGATGTCGTACTCCGCATGATGCGTTACGTCGTGGCTTCACTTGATGCGTGACACGACGCTCTGACTCGATAGCTACCCGTTGTGAACGGGCGGATGGGGTAAGGCGGGAGTCCAGGCGGCAAGCGCTTCGACGCTAGGCTGCTCATCCGTGGCAACCATCGATGACTTGGCTCCGCTTGTCCCGCCGCCGGCAGCGCCGGTTCACCGCGCGTGGGGACTGGGCAGCAGCGGAGGCAACGCTTGGCGTCACCCTGCCTACCGACTACCGGTCGCTGGTCGTCACCTACGGCCTGGGCCAGTTCGATGACATCACCCTGTCCACGCCCTTCGCCGCAGCAACGTCGCGATACGCCGACCTGCTGTGGCAGGCCGGCGAACTCCTCGACGGGTATCGGGATGTACGCAGCGAGTTTCCGGAGGATTTTCCCTACCCGCTGCATCCAGAGCCCGGCGGCCTGCTCCAATGGGCCGTTACCGGGAACGGCGTGATGTTGTGCTGGCTGACCGAGGGAACTCCGGACACATGGCCGGTCGTTGTTTTCGAGTTCGGCGATCACTGCGAGCGGTACGACACCGGCGCTGTCGACCTGCTCTACGGTCACCTGAGTGGGCGTCGCCGCGTCCCGGGCCTCGGTAAGACGCACGCCATTCCCTGGTTCGACGTTGCCCGCGAACGTGACCACGTCTACGTGCGTTTGTCCGACAGCGACCGCCCGTACGAAGACCGCCTGCACATCCTCCGCACTGCCCTCGCCCCCACGGCGGACCGCGGCAACTCCATCAGCGACCACGGACGACAGGACCACTTCAAGGCCATCGACCGCGACTGGCTGTTGACCTACGAAACCGCGTACGGCCACCAGATCCGCATCGCGTTCCCACCGGACGACGCTGCCACGGCCCGCGCCGTCATCACAGCCGCCGCTCACGAGATGGGCTGCACGGTTCTAGCGACAACCACCCACAACGGCACACCAACCTGGATTGGCTCCTGACCACTTCAACGTGCACATGCCGCTGACCGCGTGCCTCTGACGGGACGTCGAGTCCCGCCCGGTCAAGTAGTAACTCCGTGTAACAGCGGCGCCCGATCATGCCGGAAGCCGTCACGCGTCATGTGGAGTCGATGTGTCACGCATCAAGTGGGGCCCGACAGCCTGCTGCCGGCGATGCCTGGTCTCGCATGATGGTTGACGGAACGGCGTCGTTGTTCAAAGTTTCTGTACGTCTTCAAGGCGGCCCGCAACGGGCCGCACGCGCCGCCGCCTGGGCGCGCGCCGCCGCTGCCGCTATCGCTCTGCGGCCGTCACGCCAGAACGCCCGGCGGCGGGCGCGGACAGCGGGAAGCCCGGAGGGCCGCCGCAGAACGACAGGAGCGTTGACCGGTGAGGTGGTGGGCCGGCAGCCGGCCGGGCCGCGCGGCCACGAGCCCGCGCGGCGTAGGGGAGCGCACGCCGGCCGCGTCGGCGAGCTGGCGGCGGTCGCGGGGTTGCGGCCACTGCGCCTCCGGCGGGGGCGCTCCGGCTCCAGGATGGCCGGGCTCCGTCGGCGGGTCGCGGTCCGCGGGTGGTTGCGGTAGCGCCATCCCACCGCCGACGACCCGGGGCGAGCCGAGCAGACCGCCGCCGGGACCGCCAGCGTCCGTCCGTGCGTCAAGGCCGTCTTGACGTGGCGGCCCCGACTGCGGCCCGCTCCCACAAGGGCGGGTCGACGGCGACGGGATGGCGAGGTTCCGCTGGCTGGGTCAATGTCTCACCAGTCGCGCCAGTCGTCAGTGAGTTCGGTCCGCTCGATGTCGCGTCGGGAGGTAAGGCCTTCGACGTCAATGCCCGCGTCTGTCAGGACGTCGTCGATGTACTCGCACAGCTTGTCGCGCTCGCTCGTCTCGATCCGGCCGTGTTCCTCATTGATCGCGTTGAGAGCCATGACGACCTGTTCGACCGATGCGAAGACCTCGTCATCGGACGGTGACGAGAACGAGCGTACGTCTGCTTCGTAGGCGTCAAGAGCGGTGTCGACAGCGGCGATGAATGCCTCTGGCCAGAGGTGCAGGGCGTAGGCGTCATCCTCAGCGAGGGTTCCTGCGGCGATGCGGCCCTTCTGGTCCTGCACCTCGCGGCCCCACCTCTCCGTGGGTCGTGTGGTCATGGCGTGCAGCCTAGCGATGGCGTCTGGTAGCAAGCCGAGTCGATCAGCTTGGGTGACCAACTGAGTGACGATCGGTACGCACGCCGACGGACGGACGCGGACGACGGCGGATTGCCGCAGCAGCTCAGCAGGGGCTCAGGGGCAGCTCACAGCCCGCCGATCATTCGTTCGGGACGAAGGAGTCAAGCTCCGCCAGCGATACGCCGGCGGCCGAAGGCCAGAGGCGCGGCGGCGGGCGTTACGCGGTCCCCGATCCGCTGGCTACCGAATGTGAACCTCTGGCCGAAGACGCGGATGCGGCAACATTCGCTTCTAGCCGATGAGCGAGCGGCGATCGAATTCCTCCTGGCGGCCGTCGAAGTTGGGGCACCGCAACTCGCTTGACTGGTGCGGTCCGCCCGCGATTGGGTGGCGCCGTGAGCAAACTGTGGACCGCCCCCGAGGACGACCCCAGGACCTTCGGCCAGCCCGTCGGCGAAAAGGCGACCTACCGGGAGTACCTCGGCAACTACCGTCTGACCATAGAGATGAAGTGCGACGGACTGGACGCCGAGCAGCTCGGCCGACGCTCGGTACCGCCCAGCACCCTGAGCTTGCTCGGCCTGGTCCGCCACCTGGCCCAGATGGAGAACCACTGGTTCCAGCGCGTGCTGCAAGGGCGGACCGACGCACCGCGCCTTTACGAGCACGAGGACGACCCGGATTGGGACTTCGGGGGCGCGGTCCCCGACCCAGCGGTGGTGAAGGACGCCTTCGCAACCTGGAAGGCCGGGATCGCCAAGGCCGACGAATGGCTCGACGCCCTCGAGGAGGCCGACCTGGGCCGCGAAGTGCCGGTCGACGGTGGCAGCCACGCCACGCGCGACGTGCTTGTCCACGTGATCGAGGAGTATGCGCGGCACGCCGGCCACGCCGACCTCCTGCGCGAGTGCATCGACGGGCGAACCGGCCAGTGACCCACCGGGGTGGTGGGTCAGCATAAGGACCGCCGCCAGGATGCAACCACACCGTGAGGAACCTCGGTGAAGCAGAACCGGGGCGGCCCGGAGCCAGTGAGTGACAAACTGGGTGACGATCACGACGGACACCCGTGGACGCGTCGGGACGAAGTCGGATCGTCTCAGCAGCTCAGCCGATGCTTCAGGCCAGTTCGGAGGGCCGTGTTGGTTGCCTGGGGGGCAAGGAGTCAACGGTTACTAGATCCCGAGATCGTGCCTGACCTTGGCGGTGATGAGATTCTGGGCAATCTGCATAACGGGCGCGGAGGTCAAGAATGATCCGCCTCGCTGTTTAATCTGAGCCCAGACGTGGCGCTCGCGCCGCTCGTCCAGGTCATCGAGTGCGCGAAGTTCTGCGAGCCGATCGTGGAGGAAGACTTTGTCGGCCTCGTCGATGTCCTCCTCCTCATCGAGGATGTTCTCTAGCTCAAAAATTCGCTCTTCGCGGGTCGCCCAGGGGTGTGCTGCTCCGCACCCATCGCAGAACGTCGGTCGTTCCCAATCGGGGTCGAGTTCGTGCTTCTCGGCCATGTACGGCTCGATGTGGAACTGTCCTCGAATGCGGAGAGAACAGGAGGTGCAGCCTAGAAGCACTCGCGCGCCGCACCTCGGACACTTGGTGTCATCCGGATACGAGTCTGAGGGTGACAGCGTGGTTGTCTGCTCATGTCCTCGTCGGCATACGGCTGCGGCGTGGTGGAAGCGGTCTGCCTTGCTGCGGTACTGCGTGAGATCCGCTTCAGGAAACTTGATCATTACTTCCCTTTCGACCAGGCCTCAGCGGTCCAGGCCGTCGGAGGTCGATCGGAAGCGACCAACGATGACGACTGGTGACGACGTCTGCCCAGGTGACAAGGCGTGGTCGGCCCGATGACCAGGCCGGCCCGTACTTCCTTACCTGTAGTTGGTGAACTGGTGCCCCGGCTTGGGAGTACCGGTGGCGGGTCGTTTCGTCGCGAGGGGAAGGCCCACCCAGGGAGCTGGGCGGGCCTTCTTTGAGTCAGAGCCAGGACCGGCCGAAGCCGGGCCGAGCTACCTGCCGGACTTGTTCTTGGTCGGGTCGACCAACTTGGACGGCCCACCGTTAGGGGTCGGTGGGATCCGATGCCCCTTGGGGACCGTCACCTCCGGGCCGCCCTTCGTGGGCTTGTACTGACCGCTTTTCGGAGCGGGCGTACCGGGGTTGACGATCACGGGCTTACCGGTCGGCCGGACCGCCGGCTTGGAGGTCGGCCGGGTGACCGGCTGGGGCACCGGCCGGATGACCGGCTTCGCCGGAGTGGTCGGCCGCAGGGGCTTGGCCGGGCTCGCCGGCCGCATGGCCTTGTTCGCCATGTTGTTCCTTTCGGTTTCCGCACGGGGTACCCCGGAAGAAGCCACTGTCCCCGACCCGCTCGCGCGGGATAAAGCGCAGTGGTATCGTCGCCCGCCTACCGCCAAGTACAACGTCGACCCGGTTAGGTGCCCGACCCGGCACCTTGCCGGGTTGTCGTGCTTCCAGCAGTGTGCACGCTGGGTAGTCCTATCTCAAGCATGCGATTCCCTAGATGTTGCCGTGCGCGCGAGACTCGCCCCCTCCATCTTGTGGAGGGTCCTGTGTGTAGACCGGTGGATAACTCAGCGTGGCGGTGACGGAGCGTATGAGATTCTGTCTCCTATCAGGGACTTTGCTGTACATATGTTCGACCGCCTTGTGTGGACGAGGCCACTGAGGCGCTGTGGATAACTCGTCACAAGCAGTCGGCAGTGGACCAAGATTGTGATCTACCGCGCAGGGCAATCCCCGGCGTGTTGGGCTAACGCCAGCGGTGTGAGAGGGCCTGCGACCAGCCTCGCTACCGTCGATGCTGGGTCATTCGAGTGCGGCTGCCGCCGGCGACCTGAGGCCGTGCCCGATCCGTGCCCGACACAGCGGACAACACCGGCCAGCCGAGGTCTGTCTCAGAGCTGAGCCACGCCGGCCCCGTGCTGCATGACCAGCCGAGACCAGGCTCGAAGGCCGCGCCTCAATCCGATTCCCAAGCTGACAGTGCAGTTTCGATTCCGGTTACCACCTTTACGCGAAGGCCCAGACCAGGGCCTTAGTCTCCGTCGAGGCCCCGGTACGTGTCGGAGCTGTCGGCGGCGTCAGCGAACTCATCAAAGTCCAGATTCGCGATGGTGAGGTTGGCCGAGACGTCCGCGAACCAGCGGGGCGGCACCCGGAAGGTGCGGCCGGGCTCGTGGGCCAGATCGACGACGAGCAGCGGGCGTCCGACGTCGGTCATCGTGGTCGCATCGGCGAGGAAGAGGTAGATCAGCTTATCCTCGTGGCTCGCGGCGTTTTCCGCGTCGACCAGCTCTTGGAGGCCCAGGCTCGCGTAGTTCGGATCGCTAACGAAGGTTGCGCTGTCGTGGCTCTCCCAGGTGTGCAAGGCCGTCTTCAGGGCTTCCCACGCAGCGTCGTCGGTGAAGTCCGTACGGAGAACCAGCGACGTGAGGTCGTCGGGCTGAGGTAGAGATATCACGACGAGGATGCTTTCAGCCCTCCGCCCGGCTGACCACGCTCTGGGGCACACATGGGGCACAAGACACCGTGAAACGACGTCAAGTAACCCCTGAATGGTGGCAGCCTGAGACGCCGTGCGAACAGGCGCTGCGCGCCGTTCCCGCTGGTGGCGGGACAGCCGC
>NZ_JAEMUW010000120.1 GCF_016598485.1 Micromonospora coerulea
GGGGGCTTGACCCCTGATCCTGGACACGGGGTTTATGCGGCGGGGGCCAGCGTAGCCGGCGCCGGCCGGGCGTTCCTCTCGTAGGTGATCGGGGATTGCTGTCCGAGCCGAGAGTGGCGTCGGACGGTGTTGTAGCGGTGCAGCCAGCGGAACGCGGTGAGCCGTGCTTCGCGTTCGTCGGTGAAGGCGCGGCGGCCTTGGAGGGTTTCGCGTTTGAAGGTGGCGTTGAATGATTCGGCGGCGGCGTTGTCGGCGGAGCTACCGACCGCGCTCATCGACTGCCGAATGCCGGCGGCCCGGCAGGCTGCGGCGAAGGCCATCGATGTGTATTG
>NZ_JAEMUW010000121.1 GCF_016598485.1 Micromonospora coerulea
TAGGTGGGCGGCGGGGGTCACGTCGGGACCGGCCGGCACCGGGAAGGTGCCGGCCGGCTCGACGGTGCGTGACCACCTGCGGCAGCACGACGGCTGTCGGGGTGGTGGGTCCACCGCCCGGAGTACGGGTGGCGATGCTGGCGGCCGCGACCAGGTCGCGGTGCCCGAAAAAGCGGCAGTGCGGGCAGGACAAGGTCCGGCCGCGGGGTTTCGGTACCCGCCGTCGGCAGGCGGGGCAGGTCGACGACGTGCCGCGTTCGTCGACCAGCCGGACGGTGATCCCGGCGAGGGCGGCCTTGTCGGTGAGGACCTGCAGAAGCCGGCCGATC
>NZ_JAEMUW010000122.1 GCF_016598485.1 Micromonospora coerulea
TTGCGCCGGCTCGGCTGGGGTGCGGTGCCGCCGGCGGGTGTGGTGGTGTCGGACCGGGTTCGTCGGGTCGCCGAGGAGGAAGCGGCCCGCGTTCTGCGTCTGGCGTGCCACCGTCGTGGGACCGTTGCCGCGCTACTGGCCACGTGGCCGGCTGATCCGTCCGCTCGTACCGATGACGAGTGGTCAGCGTTGCGGGCGGCGTTAGCCGATGGAACCGATGGCGCGACGATCCGCAGCCGCACCCGACAGATCACCGGGTACATCGCCGTGCATGGCCGGCTGCCGGCGGACGTGTGTGAGTTGGAGGGTCAGCCGGCCGTGGCTG
>NZ_JAEMUW010000123.1 GCF_016598485.1 Micromonospora coerulea
GTGCGCCGGCTCGGCTGGGGTGCGGTGCCGCCGGCGGGTGTGGTGGTGTCGGACCGGGTTCGTCGGATCGCCGAGGAAGAAGCGGCCCGCGTTCTGCGTCTGGCGTGCCACCGTCGTGGGACCGTTGCCGCGCTACTGGCCACGTGGCCGGCCGATCCGTCCGCTCGTACCGATGACGAGTGGTCAGCATTGCGGGCGGCGCTGCCCGAAGGAACCGATAGCGCGACGATCCGCAGCCGCACCCGACAGATCACCGGATACATCGCCGTGCATGGCCGGCTGCCGGCGGACCTGTGTGAGTTGGAGGGTCAGCCGGCCGTGGCTC
>NZ_JAEMUW010000124.1 GCF_016598485.1 Micromonospora coerulea
AAGCGGCGACTGCTGGCGGCCGCGGGTGAAGGCGTGGGGTAGTGGCTGGCTCCGTGTTGACGTCGACCGCGACCTGCACGGCGTACCGGGCGGTGTGCGGCGGTAAGCCCGACGTGCCCGGGGTGCAGGCGCCCGTGACGGGGCGGGTACTGGCTGAACGGGTCGGGTGGCTTGCGGACCTGGTTCGGGGCATGGCCGATGAGGTGATCGGCGCGCGTTGGTCGGATGCTGCCCTTGCGGAGCTTGCCGGTGGGGTCGGCCCTGATGGGAGGCGTCTGCCGAGCAACGGGTGGATGGCG
>NZ_JAEMUW010000125.1 GCF_016598485.1 Micromonospora coerulea
ATTGAGGCTGCGTGACCCGCCACGGCCCTGGAGCGTGGCGAGGTCCTCGACGTAGATGACGGTGGCGCCGAGGGTGGTCGCGTGGTCGACGAGCCACCGCGCCGACGACCAGGCAAGAGCCTTGTTGAGATGCCGGATCCGCGCGCACACCGCCGAGTGTTCGGCCTGCAGGAGGGCAAGCTTCGCATTCAATGCCGCCGCGGCAGGGTTGTGGGTGGGCCGGCCGTCACGCAGCCGGGACAGGTGGTCGGCTTTGGTGTGGAGGTGTTCGCGGTGGCC
>NZ_JAEMUW010000126.1 GCF_016598485.1 Micromonospora coerulea
GGTGGCAAGCGGCGGATATCAGGAATGCCAGACGGCCGTGAGCGACGTCCGGCGGCTGCCGAGCGAGACGGTCGGCCTGCAGGCTTCCTGCGAGCCCGAGGGCAGTCGGCACACCCGCTGCGTGCCGTTGCGCCCCACGAGCCGACGCCATGGCAGAATCGGTCACCGAAGCTCCTGGTCAGACATGCGGATCTAGTCAATCCATGTCCTATCAGGAGCTTCTTCACATCCCGGCACCGGCCCCACCTGAACCCAATGCCATCCAAATATGGACTGGA
>NZ_JAEMUW010000127.1 GCF_016598485.1 Micromonospora coerulea
AGCGTCTCTGGTTCCCTGTGCGATCCTCGGCAAGCCGGACATCCGGCTGGCGCTGCCGTCCCGGTTGGTTACGGGGGTGGCGAGCACGTGGCGGTGGAAGCCGCGGCCGAGGGTTGCCCCGCGGACCCGGTGAGGGTGTCGCGGAGCGGTGGTGGGAACTGTGTGCGGCACCTGGCTGACCGGACCTTTCGGGTTGGTCTCCTGGGGTGTCCGTCCCGCCGGACGCTGACCGGAAGGTCCCGATGGGGATTCTGCCGGGGCGGGAACCTGCCGTCGCG
>NZ_JAEMUW010000128.1 GCF_016598485.1 Micromonospora coerulea
CAGAGGCACTGCGCCGTTGTGGGTGCGCCTGGCGCGCGACGGTGCCGTATCCGGCCGAACAAGTCCGCTCGGTCACCTTGCTGTGTGAGGGCGGCCGCCTGTTCCTCGACGTCACCGCCGAGGTGCCGGTGGCGGTCTACCCGCCCGGTGACGAACCGGACCCGGCCAGGGTGGCCGGGGTGGATCTCGGGATCATCCACCCGTACGCGGTGGCCGGCCCGGACGGGGAGGGGTTGTTGGTGTCGGGGCGGGCGATCCGCGGCGAG
>NZ_JAEMUW010000129.1 GCF_016598485.1 Micromonospora coerulea
GCCGTTGTGGGTCCGGTTGGCGCGCGACGTGCCGTATCCGGCCGAGCAGGTCCGCTCGGTCACGCTGCTGTGTGAGGGTGGCCGGCTGTTCCTGGACGTGACCGCCGAGGTGCCGGTGGCGGTCTACCCGCCCGGCGACGAACCGGATCCGGGCCCGGGTGGCCGGGGTGGATCTCGGGATCATCCACCCCTACGCGGTGGCCGGCCCCGACGGCGAGGGGTTGTTGGTGTCGGGGCGGGCGATCCGCGCCGAGCAT
>NZ_JAEMUW010000012.1 GCF_016598485.1 Micromonospora coerulea
CGAAAGGTAACGGTTCGTCGCACAGACCAACTGCCTCTGCCTCAACGCCGGCCTGGTCGTGCAGGGCACCACCATCCACGTCCCGTACGACCGGCAGGTCCCCCGGCCTGCCCGCGCAGTCCGGCGCCGGCGGCGGGTACCTGGCGCCGTCCTCGGTGGCGCAGGCCTGGAACACGTACCAGGGCGCCCTGAAAGGCCTGATGACCTGGTCGATCAACTGGGACGGGTCGAAGGGCTGGACCTTCGGCGACAACGTCAAGGCCCTCCAGGGCCGTTGACCTTGCCGGAGCTTCACCGGCCTCGCGGAGCAGGATGGCGCGACGCCGGTTCCCCGCCGGGGAACCGGCGTCGCCCATGGAGACGCACCCGCACCGCGTGGGCTTCCCCCGCCCGCGGCCGGCGGCCCACCGCCCTGGCCGGGCGGTGGGCGGCGTCCGTCAGGTGCCGTAGACCTCCACCTCGTAGAGGCGGGCCGCCGCATCGGTGGTCTGCGTCGGGGTGAGGATGTTCAGCCGCAGGTACCTCCCGGTGGCCGTGACCGGGTGGTTGCTGACGTCGGCGGTGTTGCCCCGCACCTGCGCGGCGGTCGTCCAGGTGGAGCCGTCGGCGGACACCTGCACGTCGAAGTCCCGGGTGTTCCAGGCACGGTCCTCGCCACCGGCGCCGGCATGGTGGACGGTGACCGCCTGGATGGCGTGGGTACCGCCCAGGTCGACGCGGAGGAACTTGGTGGCACCGAGCGAGCACCACTTGTCGGAGGTGCCGCCGGTGGTGCTGCCGTTGACGGCCTTCTCCGGCCCCTCCGTGCTGGCGCACTGCGAGTCGGCGGTGGCCGACCGGTTCAGCGCCAGGTTGGTCGGGCCGCTGCCGCCGTACACCTCGAACTCGTCGATCCGGGCCGCGGTGTTTTCGTTGTTGGTCGGGGTGCTGACGTTCAGGCGGACGTAGCGGGCCGTCGCCGCGGAGATCGGGTGGTACGTGCGGCTGGACCGGTTGCCGGACGCCGTCGCCCGGGACGTCCAGGTGCTGCCGTCTGTGCTGGTCTGGATGGTGAAGCCGCCGGTGTTCCAGCCGGTGTTCTCGGCACCGAGTCCGGCGTGCTTGACGACGAAGGACCGGAGGGTCTGGTTCGTCCCGAGGTCGACCTGGAGGAACTTGGTGCCGGTGGCGAGGGAACACCATTTGCTGGTGCTGCCGAGCCGGCCGTCGAACGCCTTCTCCGGGCCTTCGGTCGCGGCGCACGGGGTCGAGCCGGTCGCCGGTTTGCCGGCGGCCAGGTTGGTGCCCAGGTCGGCAGCGGCGGGCGGCGGGGTGAACCCGTCGGTGAACGACGGCGGCACATCGGCTGGGTTGGTGCCCCACGACGACGGCGAGCCGCCCATCGTGTACGACAGCGTCGCCCCACCGGCGAGGTCGCCGTACCGCAACCAGGTGCGCTGGGTCGGGGTGCCGTTGACCGACAGGTTCTGGACGTACTGGTTGCCCTGGCCGGCATTGACGGCGTTGATCTGGAGGTCACCGGTCGGCCGATCGACCAGGATCGACGGGAACAGCGGGCCGTGCAGGGCCAGGGTGTCCGCTCCCGGCGTCGGCGGGTACATCCCGAGCGCGGACCAGACGAACCACGCGGAGGTGGCGCCGAGGTCGTCGTTGCCGGGCAGTCCGCCGGCGCCAGTGGTGAACGACTCGTTCATCACCCGCCGGACCACGGCACTGGTGCCGGCCGGCGCGGCCGCGAAGTGGTAGGCCCAGGGCACGCCGTGCTCCGGCTCGTTGCCGATGTAGAAGTACGGCTGCGACTGGCCACCGTTGGTCTGGGTGAAGTGGTGGTCGAGCCGTTGGAGCGCGGTCTGCCGCCCGCCCATCAGGTTGATCAGGCCGGCGAAGTTGTAGGGGACCATCCAGGTGTACTGGGAGGCGTTGCCCTCGACGTAGTTCGACTGGCTGGCGGGGTCGAGGGGCCACGGCCAGGTGCCGTCGGCGTTGCGCGGGTGGATGTAGCCCGACTCGGTGTTGAAGACGTTGCGCCACCATTGGGCGCGCGCCATGTGGGTGTCGTACGTGGCGGTGTCGCCCAGGGCGCGGGCGAACTGGGCGACGGCGAAGTCGCTGGCCGAGTACTCCAGCGAGTCGGAGGGGTCGCCGTCGATGTACTGGCGCTGGACGTAGCCGCTCTGCCGGCCCCGGATCGGGCTGCCCTGCATGGTGCCACCGTTGGAGCTCTTCTTCATCAGCGCCAGGGCCGCGGCCGTGTCGAAGCCGCGGGCGCCGAACTGGTAGAGACTGTCCGCGATGATCGGCCCGGGGTCGCCGGTCATGACGAAGGCTTCGTTGGTGTTGTGGGACCACTTGGGCAGCAGGCCCCCCTGCTGGCCGTCGAGGACCATGGACTTGGCGATGTCGGTCGCCTCGGCCGGCGCGAGGAACGCGATCAGCGCCGCCCACGAGCGGTAGATGTCCCAGCCGGAGTAATTCTGGTAGACGGTGTGGCCGGCGGCGTGGATGGCGTTGTCGAAGCCGCGGTACTGCCCGTTGACGTCGTTGGACACGTTGGGGTTGATGAGGACGCGATAGAGCGCGGTGTAGAACTTCTGCAGATCGGCGGCGGAGCCGCCGGTGACCTGCACCCGGTTGAGGATCGCGTTCCACTCCGTGTCGGCCCGGGAGCGCACCGCGTCGAAGTCGAAGCTGGACTGCTCGGCGGCGAGGTTGGCCTGCGCGCCGGCCTGGCTGACGAACGAGATGCCGACCTTGACCTGCACGACCGGATTGCTGGACGTGTCGAAGGTCAGGTATCCGCCGGAGCTCGTGCCGCTGGTGGTGGTGGAGCCGGCGTTGACTGTGCCGCCCAGCCAGGTGCCGACGCCGGTCGGGGCGCGGTCGAATTCCATCCGGTAGAAGATCTGGTAGGTCTTGGAGTTGCCGCAGAAGCCTCCTCCAGTGACGCTGCCGGTCACGGTGGAGCCGCTGATCGTGATCGAGCCGTTCCGGTTGCCGGTGGCGCTGCGGCTGGTGTTGATCAGGACCCGGGCGGTGCTGGTCGCCGGGTAGGTCAGGCGCAGCGCGGCGGTGCGCGTGGTGGCCGAGGCCTCCACCCGGGTGTTGCCGTAGTTGCTGAGCACCGCCTGGTAGAAGCCGGGGCGGGCCTGTTCCTGGCTCTTGGTCTGGGTGGCGCGGTAGGACGTCCACGCAGTGCCGGGCGACGTGCCGATGGCGCCGGTCATCGGCAGGATGCCGAGGTCCTCGTTGTTCGCGCAGCCGGCACCGTTGAAGTGGGTGAGGCTGAACTCCTCGATCTGGGCGTCGCTGTACCGGTAACCGGACGGCGAGGCGGTGGGCGTGTCCGGACTGAGCTGCACCATCCCGAAGGGCTGCACCGGGCCGGGAACGGTGCTGCCGCCGGCGCCGCCGGGGACGGGGTTGGGGGCGTTGCTGTCGTCGGTGCCGATGAACGGGTTGACGTACTGGGTGAGGCTGAGCGGCGCCGCTTCGGCGGGTGAGGCGACGGCGAGCAGGGACGTGCTGGTGACGGCGGCGGCCAGCAGGCCGAGCAGACGGGACGGGCCTGGTCGGAACATGGTCCGGTACCTCCTTGGGTGCGCGGGCAACCTCCAGTGACAACGTTGTCATCGAACGCTGTCGAATTCCTGTGTAGACCCTTCAAGAGGCAGGTGTCAATGAAGAGCCGAACGGCTCAGCCGACGTCCGGCTGACCGGCAGGAAGGCGTTCACCCGAGCCACGGGCGAGCAGCCGGGTCGGAAGCACCACTTGCCGGGCCGGTCCACGGTCCCCGTCGATCCGGGCCAGCAGCAGCTGCGCCGCCTGGCGTCCCATCTCCTCCGGGTCGTGCACGATGACACTCACGCCCAGCACCTCGCCGAGGTCCAGGTCGTCGAAGCCGACCAGGGCCGGTGGTGCCGGGTGACCGCGCAGCGCCCGCAGCGCTCCGCTGGTGATCCGGTTGTTCATGGTGAACAGGGCGGTCGGCGCGGGGATGCGGCTCAGCAGCTGGTGTACCGCCCGCTCGGCGGCGTCCACGTCGTGCGCGCTCTCCACGAGATACCGGGCCCAGTCCGCCAGCCCGGCGTCCTCCATCACCTCGGCGAATCCCGCCAACCGGTCCCGGTGGGTGCTCAACCCGGGCAGGTCCCCCACCACCCCGATCCGCCGGTGCCCGGCCGCGATGAGGTGCGCGCCGGCCTGCCGGGCACCACCGTGGTTGTTTAACAGGACCGCGTCCGCGGCGAGGTTGACCGGAGGCCGGTCCACGAACACGAAGGGGATGCCGTGGCGGTGTTCGGCCTCGAGATAGCCGTGCTCGATGGCGCTGGAGGCGATCACCAACGCCCGGACCCGCCGCTCCAGCAGAGCGTCGGCGAGTCGGCGTTCCCAGTCCGGGTCCTCGTCGGTACTCGCGATGACCAGGTGCAGACCGTGCGTGCGCAGTTCGCGTTCGAGGCCACTGGCCAGGCGGGAGTAGAACGGGTTGGCCAGGTCGCCGATGAGCAGGCCGACCAGCGTCGACGTGTTTGCGCCCCGACGCAGCTCCCGGGCCACCCCGTTCAGTCGGTAGCCGAGCTGGTCGGCGGCGTTCCGCACCCGCAGCCGGGTTTCCGCGGCGACTCGCGGCTCATCACTCAGCGCGCGGGAAGCCGTCTTGACCGACACCCCGGACAGTGCGGCCACCTGCCTCAGGCTCGGCCGGCCAGGGGTCCGAGCAGCGGGCATGCCCGAGATTATGACATCGCGCCATAACGCTGCCCTGATGGCCGAGGCATTCCGCGGCTAGGACGGGAACCCATGTGTCGGCCAGCTCGCCCGCGACCAGTCTGCGAGGGCCGTCCCTGACTCCTCGCTCATAAGAGGAACATGCCGCTGGCGTGGCACCTCGGCTGCCTGGAAGCAGCCCAGACTGGACCATCTCACTCACGCCTGCGGCTACTTCCGTCTGAGGCGCTTTCGGCAGGACTCGCATTGTCCGCTGACGTCCGATGGGGTGGGGGCCGGCGGCGAGATCCGTACGAACATGTCCGACGACGGCCGACACCGTTGATGTCAGCCACGGATGTCAATCCCCTCTGCCGCCCGCCGTGCCGACCGCGCGATCAGCTCCTCGGACGGAGCGCGCCAGATCCATCCAGCCGGTTCACTGAATAACGACTCGCGTTCGCAGCCGGCTCGATACTCTCGGGTTCGGGATCCCCACGGACATTCGGAGCCGCTCGATCGGCGAGATCGCCGGTGCCGCAGACGATCGACGTCCCGGCGTGCAGCCGGCTCTCGCCACGACTGGCGCGGAGCATCTCATAGTCGATAGGAGTGCCATGCCCGGGAAGTTACGATCGCCTGTCCTGCACCTCGTCGTCTGCCGCGCTGAGCCCGCCGTCGAGCTCGGGCCGTTCATCACGGCCTGCCAGGAGCTGAGCTGGGAGGTCCACCTCATCGCCACCCCGGACGCGGTGGACTCGATCGACCGGGACGAGCTCGCCGACCTCACCCACCATCCGGTACGCGAAGACGAGCATTCGGAGACGCTCCATCCCCTGCCGCCGGCCGACGCCTTCGCCGTCGTGCCGGCCAGCTTCGACCTGGTGAACAAGTGGGCGTACGGCCTCAACGACAACCTCGGCCTGCGGCTGCTCAACGAGGCGATCGCCGTCGGCCTGCCGGTGGTCGCCGTGCCGGCCCCGGATCCGGCGCTCGCCCGGCACCCCGCCTTTCTGGAGAGCCTGGACCGGCTGCGGCACTGGGGCGTGACGGTGACCCGGCCCGCCGAGCCCTCCGAGGTCGCCGACCCGGTCCCGTGGCACGCCGCCGTGCAGGTGATCTCCGCCTGGACGCGGTTCGCCCGGGTCCCCGGGCAGCCCACCGGAGAGCGACAGCGCAGCGCCGACGACTTGGCGCGACAGTCCGGCTAGTGTTCCGCGCCGGAAGTTCGCCTCATAAGTTGGTGTAAGGCGATGGGATGCCAAGGACCGGGCGTCCCACCGCGCCGCTGGTGCTGACCGATGAGGAACGTTCGACGTTGACCCGCTGGGCAAATGGCGGCGGCGGTTCGATACCTGCGATGGCGCAACGCCAACGTTGTTGACGTTCGCTGCGGATGCGGGCTCGTTCCCGGCGTTGGGCGGCGAGGACGTCGGGGTGGCGGGCGCTGGGGACGGCCCCGAGGCCGAGGCCGCCTGATTCGTTCCTGTCACACCTCGCCGAGCTATTCGGTCTAATAGGTGCAACTCAGCAGATCGACGACCTCGCCGGAAAGGCCGCCCGCGCATGAAGACCATCGTTCTCGTCCACGGCTTCTGGGTGACCCCGCGCAGCTGGGAACACTGGATCGACCGCTACCAGCGGGCCGGCTACCACGTCATCGCGCCCGCCTATCCAGGGTTCGAGGTGGAGGTCGAGGCACTCAACGCCGACCCGACGCCGATCGAGGAGGTGACGGCCCCGGCGATCATCTCGCACCTGGAGGCGGTGGTCGGCGCCCTCGACGAGCCACCGATCATCATCGGCCACTCCGCGGGCGGTGCGTTCACGCAGGTCCTGCTGGACCACGGATTCGGCGCCGCGGGCGTGGCGATCAACTCCGCGGCGACCGAGGGCGTGCTCGTCACCCCGCCGTCCCAGATCAAGTCGACGTTCCCGGTGCTGAAGAACCCGATGAACCGGCACAAGGCCGTCGGCCTGACGCCCAAGCAGTGGAAGTACACGTTCGCCAACACCCTCACCGAGGAAGAGTCCCTCGCGCTCTACCAGCGGTACCACATCCCGGCATCCGGGCGGATCCTCTGGAACAGCGTGCTGGCGAACTTCCAGCCCGGCCCGCAGGACATCCACGTCGACTACCACAACGACAACCGGGCGCCGCTGCTGTTCGTCTCCGGCAGCGAGGACCACCTCATGCCGCCGAGCGTGCAGCGGTCCAACGCCAAGCACTACAAGTCGTCAAAGACCATCACCGAGATCAAGGAATACGAGGGCATGGCGCACCTGCTGCCCGCGCAGAAGGGGTGGGAGGAGGTCGCCGACTACGTCCTGGCCTGGGCCGTGAAGCACGCCGGCTGGCCGGCCGCGGCCGGCGCCTGAAGGACGTCCGGCGTCACGCACATCGGCGGGCCGACGGTCCTGATAGAGGTACACGGGTGGCACCTGCTCGCTGAGCCGACGTCCTCGCGATCACCCTGTGACTGTGCGCTCCATGCCTTGAGCGGTCGCATGGCCACCAACCGCCGCAGCCACAACTCGTCACGCGGATGGCGACGATCGCGGGGCAAGTGGAAATCGAGCCAGCCGTCGGCCGCCGGCAACCCCAGGTCGAGTCTTCAGCGCGTCTCCTCGATCGCCTGCTCGGCAGCGCGGCGTACGTCGTCGAGCAGGATCTCCATGTCGCGGCGGGTGGTGCGGTAGTTGAGCACGCAGCCGCGCAGCGCGAAGCGGCCGTTGATGGTCGCGTTCGACAGGTACGAGCTGCCGGCCTGCTGCAGCGCCAGCATGATCCGTTCGTTGAGGCGGTCGAGTTCCTCCTCGTCGGACTGGGACCGCGAGCCGGCACGTGCGCTCATCGGCAGGTAGCGGAAGCAGAAGATGGAGAGTTCGACCGGGGCGAGCAGCTCGAAGTCAGCGCTGGCGTCGACGAGCTCGGCCAGGTGACGGGCACAGTCGAGGTTGCCCTCGACCGCGTCGCCGACAGCTCGCGAACCAGCGTGCGCCAGCGCCATCCAGACCTTGAGCGCACGGAATCGCCGGGACAGGTCCGGGCCGTAATCCCAGAAGGCGAAGGCCTCGGCCGACTCGGTCTGCATGACCCGGGTGTAGTCGGCGTCCAGGCTGAAGGCGGGCCGCGCCGCCTCGGGGTCGCGGTAGATGAGGCAGCCGCAGTCCGCGGGCAGGTAAAGCCACTTGTGCGGGTCGAGGGCGATCGAGTCAGCCTCCGACATGCCGTCGAAGAGCGGACGAGCCGAGGGGGCAAGCCGCGCGAAGCCGCCATAGCACGCGTCAACGTGCATCCACAGCCTGTACCTCCGCGCGACCGCCGCAATCTCGGCGAGCGGGTCGACCGCGCCGGTGACGACGGTGCCGGCGTTCGCCACCACACAGAACGGTTCCGCCCCGGCGACCCGGTCCTCCTCGATGGCGCGGACGAGGGCGTCGACGTCCATCCGGAAGCAGGCGTCCACCGGGATCTCGCGGACGTTCGCCCGCCCGATGCCGAGCAGCGCGGCGGCCTTGTGGATCGAGTGGTGGGTCTCGGTGGAGGCGTAGACGCGCAGCGGCGCGGGGTGTGCGGCCGCACCGTGGGTGGCGACCGCGTCGCCGCAGTGGCGGTGTCGTGCGGCGGCGAGCGCCGTGAAGTTGGCCATCGAGCCGCCGCTCATGAATAGGCCCCCGGCGCCCGGGTCGCAGCCGAGGGCCTCCTTGATCCAGTCGATGGCCACGTGCTCCAGCTCGGCGGGAGCCGGTGCCGACCGCCACGCGGTGAGGTTCGCGTTCAGCGCCGACGCGAGGAAGTCGGCCACCGCGGCGACCGCGGTGCCCGGCGCCGAGACGTACCCGAAGAAGCGGGGATGCCCGTTGTGCCGGCTGCCGGGCACGACCACCTCACGGAAGACCGTGAGCAGGTCGGTGAAGTCACGGCCCTCGACGGGCAGCGGCTCGGCGAGCAGCTCCTTCAGCGCGGCAGCGGAGGTTCTCGGGCCGATCGGCAGGTCCCGGATCGAGTCGTGGTAGGCGGCGATCCACTCGACGGCGCGGCCACCCATGTCCCGGATCTGCTCCGCCGAGGGGTCCAGGGCGGAGTCGACGCTGCGCCGATCGGGTGAGATCGAAGTCATGCCCCGGAGGATAGTTTGGATCACGTCCTGGCGTTCGCCCGCGCCGCCGCCCCCGCCCCGCCCCAGGTCGTCCTCCGAGAGCATCCGCACGATGGATCGCTTGTACGTACGGACCGGCTTTCCGCGGCCATCAGGAGGGCATGGGTGCGAGGTGCAGTGGTCGCACCTCACCGTCCTGGTCGAATCGCGTCTGGCGGGCCCATTCCCTGTCGGCGTTGAGTCGCTTCACTGCTGCCTTGACCACCTCGAGGCAGAGATGGCCGCTCTCCGGCCAGGTGCTCGAGACCTTGCTCGTGGTCTGCGGGCTTAGCCCGGCCAAGTCCTCGCCGAGGCTGTCGAGGCATCGTCGGTCTTCGGCCGGCTCTGCGTGCGCCGGCTCGTCGGCGTCGGCGTGCTGCTCCTGCTCGCGCTCCCGCTGGCCTTCGGTGAACGTTAGTGGACACCGCACTAGGGCTGAGCACGGCATGGGTCTTCACCCTGCACCGGGTCAGGACGGTGCCGAGCTGTGCCGCGGTCGCGCAGCATCCAGGCGCCGAGCACCGAAAGGCCGAGCAGGGCGATGAAGACCAGGTTTTGCTCCGCTCGCTGTCCGGCGGCGCCAGCGGCCGTGAGGAGCAACGAGGCCGGGAGTACTCCCGCGGCGGCGGCCAGCGTGACGCGACCCCAGCCGAGGTCGGACGTGCCGGCGAGCATGGCGACGGTTTCGGCGAGCACCGGTACCGGCCGGGTGAGAACAACGGCGAGCAACCCGTAGCGGTCGAGCAACGCCTCGGCGCGGGCGCGCTGCGCCGGCGTGGTGATGCGGGTCAGCAGGCCGCGGCCGCGCCGGCCGATGCCGAAGGCGGTGAGCGTGGCCCCGAGCCCGCCCATCATGGAGAGCAGGGTGCCGGGAAGCACGCCGAACAACGCTCCGTTGGCCACCATGATCAGGCTCGCGGGGACGGGCAGCACCACATCCGCCACCAGCAGGGCCAGCCCGGCCGCGGCTGCGGCCGGGCCCGCCGTTCCGAGCATCGGGGACGGATCGGTCAGCAGGGGTACGTCGAGCACCTCCACCGCGGCGAAGACGGTCAGCATCGCCGCCGGCACCCCGGCGAGAACCATCGGGTACCCCCACCGGTACGGCATGCTCACACGTCACTCCGGTACAGGATCGCCTTGGCCGCCATCTCCAGGTAGCACTCGCGGATCAGCAGTTGGTGGCGCGACTTCTCGGCGACGATCGGGAAGGTGATATCGATCACGGCGGGCCGAGCCAGTGTGAGGCCGAGCTGTTCAGCCACGGCGAACCCGCTGATCGCGTCGAGGTTGCTGAGCAACAGAACCCGCATGTGCCGCCACGTCCGGCCGCGCGCGCCCGCCCCCAGGCCCTGCACCTCGCCGATCAGCTCTCGAGCCGTCGCCAGCACCGTCGGGACCACGGGTGTGTCGCTGCCCGCTGTCCCCGGTCTCTTCTTGGATTCCTGGCCGAACGCGCCGTACAGGTCCTCGACGGCTGCCTCGTGCCGCCGCGCGGCGTCGGCGATCTCGTGCAGCCAGGCGCGGATGTGCGGCTCGCCGACCTCGTCGGCGGTGTCCTCCAGCATCTTCCGGTACGCGGACTGCAGAGTGCGGGTCGTGCGGAGCCACGGTGTGACGCGGTCGAGGTAGGCGGTGACGGTGGGGGCGTCAATTTCCACCAGCATCGTGCGGTTCACGGCCGACTTCCATCGCGTACCACGCGCCACAGCACGCCGGTGTGGCCGTAGGACACGTGCGTCGACTCCATGACGCGGGAGACCCCGAAGTCGAGTACGTAGAGGCTGCCATCCGGGGCGAACTTGGCGTCGACCGGCCGTTCCAGGCCACCGGTGCCCAGCGCCGATGCCGGGCCGGGTCGGGGGTTGCGCATGAACGCCTCGGCCGTGCCGTCGGACGGGTCTACCGCCACCACGCGGAATCCGTTCTCGAGGTCCCGGCTGTCCGGGGAGTTCAATGGCGCCAGGGTGCCCCACTCGCAGAGGAACAGCCGCCCGCGGTAACCGAAGGCGTCGCTGCGTGAGACATCCAGACCGGTCAACGCCGAGTGCGGCTTTTCGAGGAACACCGCGGGACCGGCCCACGGCGGTGGGTCCTGGAGGAGCGGTTCGGCGGGCGTTCCGCGACGGGGCCGGTGGGATTCGTGCCAGACGGGTAGGCCGTCACCGCAGATGTCGGGGAAGCCGTACCAGGCCGGCCGGTCGATCGACCCGGGTGGGGTGCGGGCCGCGTCGATGCGCCAGACGCGGTCGGGATCGGCCTGGACGGCCCGGTCCCCCGTCTCCTCGAAGTCGTTGTCGGACACGTACAACTCGCCGTCTTCACCGAAGACCATGCCGTAGGGGTTGCGCAGACCCCAGGCCACGAGCTCCATGTCGGTGCCGTCGGGCTGTGCCCGCCACAACCCGGAGCTGCACTTGAGCTGGCCCTTCACCACTTCGCCGCGCCGGGCCGGCTTGCCGAACGGCTTGAACGGCCCGGTCTCCACAAGGTAGGGGTAGGGCGCGGTCGGATCGTAGGTCTGCACGTTGTTGCCGGTCAGCACCACATCCTCACCGGGCACGTCGTGCACACCCATATGTTTCGCGAGGTCGACCTGGAATCCCTGCGGTAGCACCACGCCCTGCTGCGACACCGAGCCTTGCGCGAAGTAGATCAGGCCGTCCGGGCCGAGCACCGGCCCGCCGGGCTCGTGCCAGCCACCGTTGGGCAGCCCGTCGATGAGCACGTCGCGCTTGCCGCTCTTGAGGCTGACGCGGTCGATCCGCGCGTGCCGGCCGCCCTTGCATGACACCAGGAGAGTGTCGCCGTAGACGAGGACGTGCCGGGGCCCGCCGAGGGATTCCTCGGCCACCACGTCGAGGCGTCCGTCCGGCTCCAGCCGCAGAATCCGGGCGGGCAGGTAGGGACGGGTTGGCCACGTGCTGCCGCCCTCCAACACGAACAGTGTGCCGTCGTCGGCGAAACCCATCCCGCAAGGCATCGACAGGCCGGCCAGCACCACCTCGACGTGGTAACCGTCGGGCACCACGACGTCGGCCGGATCGACCCGCGGGCGGGCTGGCGTCGGTAGTTCCCTCAGCCTCTCGGGCTCCGCCACCGTCACCGACAGCGGCATTGCTGTGGTCATCCCACCTCCATTGAGGGATATCTGTCTTTAGGCACCCGCTCGGTTGAACCAGCCGGTGGTCACAGGTCACAGATCCGATCCCTCCCATAGGGAGGCGTCCGGGGGCCCGGGGGCGCCTCGTTCGGCGGGCCAAGGATCGCGGGCTGACAGGCAATAGCCCGCCGCTCGCCATTCGTAGGTGCTCGCCCCGCGACGGCCGTGTGTGCGGATCGGCGTCATGACCCTATGCAAAGCAGACCGCAGAAGCGGAGAATCCCGGCAAAGGACCCCACTTTCGCGTGCACGACATCGAGCCAATCTGCTGGCCGAGGCGGTCCACCACGGTGTCGAGCGCGCCGACCGCCACTCCGCATAGGTGCGGCACTTCGCCGACGGCAGCATCATGGCCACCCACGTGATCCGGGCCTGGCGCACCAGGATGCGCTTCTTCCTTGACGAGCTGGCACCGTGACGGCCCGGCCGAGTTTCCTCGGCCGGGCCGTCCGCGTGTCACCGCGGGTCGGGCGTCAGACGGACCCGACGCAGCAGCTGCGCGTTGAGCGCCACCACGATGGTGGAGCCGGACATCAGCACCGCGCCGACGGCCGGGCTGAGCGTGATCCCCGCCCAGGCCAGGGCGCCGGCGGCGAGTGGGATCGCCACCACGTTGTAGCCGGCGGCCCAGGCCAGGTTCTGGATCATCTTCCGGTACGACGCCCGGGACAGCCGGATCACACCGGTGACACCCCGCGGGTCGGAGGAGGCGAGGATGACTCCGGCCGACTCGATCGCCACGTCGGTGCCGGCGCCGATGGCCAGACCCACGTCGGCCCGGGCCAGGGCAGGGGCGTCGTTGACGCCGTCACCGACCATCGCCACGGTGAGTCCCCGCGCTTGCAGGTCGGCGACAGCGCGGTCCTTGTCGGCCGGCAGAACCTCGGCGAAGACCTCGTCGACCCCGGGCCGGAAGCCGAGGTCCGCGGCGACCGCCTCGGCGACCGGCCGGGCGTCCCCAGTGATCATCACGATCTTCTTGACGCCCTGCTCGCGCAGCTCGGCGATGGCCTGACGTGCCTCGGGGCGGACCTCGTCCTCGAGGGCGAACGCGCCCACCACCTCAGCCCCGCCGGCTTGCGCAAGGCGGATCAGGTGCAGCACCGCCGCGCCGCGACGGGACCAGCCCTGGGCGGTCGCGGCCAGCTTCTCAGGCACGGTGGCGCCGAGCTCGCGGAGCAGCGCCGGGCCGCCGACGGCGTACGTGGTGCCGTCCACCACGGCCTGGACACCGCGGCCGGTCAGCGACCGGAAGTCGCGGGCAACTGACCGAAGTCCGCGCTCCCGCGCGACCGTGACCAGGGCCCGTGCCAGGGGATGCTCGCTGTCGGCCTCGACCGCGCCGGCGATGCGCAGCACCTCGTCCTCGCCGACGCCGCCAGCGGCGGCGGTTGCGGTGACGGTGTGCGCCCCCTTGGTCAGGGTGCCGGTCTTGTCGAACAGCACCGCATCGACGGTGCGCATCCGCTCCAGCGCCAGCCGGTCCTTGACCAGGATGCCGGCCTTCGCCGACACGGCGGTGGACAGGGCGATCACCAGCGGGATGGCCAGGCCGAGGGCGTGGGGGCAGGCGATCACCAGCACCGTCACCGTGCGGACCACGGACTGGTTGAGGTCGCCGAGCGCCCACCAGGAGAGGAAGGTGACCAGCGCGGCGGCGGTGGCGACGTAGAACAGCAGGGCGGCGAACCGATCGGCAAGTACCTGGGCGCGTCCGCTGCTGGCCTGCGCCTGGGCGACGAGCCGACCGATGCCCGCCAACGCGGTGTCGTCACCGACGGCGTCGACCTGGACCCGCAGGGCGGAGTCGGTGGCCACCGTGCCGGCCACCACCCGGTCCCCGATGCTACGCGGTACCGGGCGGGACTCCCCGGTGATCATGGACTCGTCCAGCTCGGCGGCACCGTCGATGATCCGGCCGTCGGCCGGCACGCGGCCACCGGAGCGCACCAGCATCACGTCGCCGACGCGCAGCTCTGCGACCGGGACCCGCTGTACCGTTCCGTCCTCGCCCACCCGCTCGGCATCGTCGGGTAGCAGCGCGGCCAGCGCGGCGAGGGCGCCCTGCGCCTGGCCGATCGCCTTCATTTCCTGCCAGTGCCCGAGCAGCATGATGGTGACCAGTGCGGCCAGCTCCCACCAGAAGTCCAGGTCGAACGCCCCGAGGCTGGTCGCCAGCGATGCCACATAGGCGACCACGATCGCCATCGAGATCAGCAGCATCATGCCCGGCGCCCGGTCGCGGACCTCTCGGAGACCACCGACGAGGAAGGGCCAGCCGCCGTAGAAGAAGACCACCGATCCCAGAACGGGACCGACCCAGCTCATACCTGGGAACTCAAGGGAGTAGCCGAACCAGTCCATCACCATGTGGCTGGTCGCGACGATCGGCACCGTCAGCGCCAGGCTGAGCCAGAACTTGCGCCGAAACATCTCCGGGTCGTGGCCCGCGTGCTTGTCGTGCCCGCCACCGTGATCGCCGTGCGCTGCATGACCATGCTGCGCCGCCGGCCCGCCGTGCTCACCCGGATGATGGTTCGGCGGTCGCCGCCCCGGCACCTGGTCCTGATGCCGCCCCGCCACCGACGGCACCCCGTGATCGTGCGCATGCCCTGCCGTGCCCAGCGTGGCGGTCGCCGTCTCCTGGCCGTTGTGTTCGTGTGTCATGCCGTCCACCTCCGCTGTCAACTTATACCCCCGGGGGGTATCTGGCAATGGTGGCACAGGACACTTCCGCCACGCCGGACCATGCCGCCAGTCTCGCTACCCATACCCCACCGAGGTAGGGACCTCTGACCCCTCGTGAGGGCATTCCTTCCGTGGCCGCCGCAGGGATGCACGGGCAGGGTCGGTGGTAGGACCGCGGGAAGGAACATGATGAGACGGCAACATCTGCCGCTGTACGCCATCGCGCTCGCGATCGTCGTCGTCGGCGCACTGGCAGCGGGGGTGCCGGCCAACGGGTGCCCGGGCTGACCCAGCGGCCGACCGATGCATCTGCACGGGCATACCTTCGCGGTGACCGGAGGGGGCGCCCGTAAGGACACCACCCTCGTCACCCCGCGGCAGACCGTCACGGTCGACCTCGAGGCCGACAACCCGGGCCAATGGATGACGCACTGCCACAACATCTACCACGCCGCGGCGGGCATGATGATCAATCTGGCCTACCGGACCTGAGCACCGGGCAACGAGTACAGGATTGCTACTGCTGGCTGGCCAGCTGCCAGAGCGGACCCGCCGCGAGACCCGCGGCGAGGCTGAGGGCGGCCGCGACGACGGCGGTGCGCGCGGACCACCGTAGAGGGCTGACCTGCTCCGTAGCCACCATGCCGGCGTCGGCGTGGCGGTAGGCCGGCACGATCCAGCGCAGGTAGTAGAACAGGCTGAGCACAGTGTTGACGAAGACGACGACAGCGAGCCACGCGTAGTCGCCGTCCCAGGCGGCGGTCGCGGTGGTCAACTTGCCGACGAACACCGCCGTGGGTGGGGTTCCCACCAGCCCAAGCAGCGCCACCAGCAACGCTGCGGCCAGCCACGGCCGCCGCCGGGCCAGGCCACCGTAGGCGGTGAGCTCCCGGTGCTCGGGCAGTGCGGCCGTGACCGCGAAAGCGGCGATGTTGGTCACCATGTAACCCGCGAGGTACACCAGCAGCGACGGCAACGCGAGGTCGCTGCGCCCGGCCGCCACCACGGGTACGAGGAGAAAGCCGACCTGGCTGACGGTCGACCAGCCGAGCAGGCGTCGTGGGTCGGTCTGCCAGTAGGCGGCCAGGTTACCCAGGGTCATGCTGGCGACCGCGAAGATCGCCACCAGCAGCGCCCACGACGTGGTGTGGGGAAGCACCAGGACGAACCGGTACACCGCGATCAGGGCGCCGATCTTGGGCACCGTGGTCAGGAAGGTCGCCACCGTGCCGCCGGCACCCTGCGCGGCGTCCGGCACCCAGAAATGAGCCGGTACGCCGCCGGCCTTGAACATCAGCCCGGCGACGATGCCGACGGTCGCCGCCGCGACGGCCACCGCTGGCGCCTGAGTGAGTCGGTCTGTCAGGTCCCCGTAGGTGGTGGTGCCGGTGACTCCGGACAGGATGGTCACGCCGAGCAGCAGGAGGATGCCAAACAGCGCGCCCATCAGGTAGGTCTTCATCGCGGCTTCCGCGCCATTGGCGGTGTTCACCAGACCGATCAGCCCGTAAAGCGGGATGCTGGCGAGCAGGAACCCCACGGCGAGGACGAGCAGGTCGTCTGCGCCCGCGAGGACCACCGTCCCGGTGGTGGCGAAGAGCAGCAGCGCGTAGGTCTCGCTCTCCCGCGCCGAGGCGGCGATCTCGTCGGCGGCGAGGGCGAGGACGAGCAGCGTCCCGAACGCGACGAGGATCCGGGCGACGCCGGTGGTGGTGTCGACGGCGTAGGTGCCCTCGAACGCGCGCTGCGCGGGACCCGCGAGCTGGACCGCGGCGGCGGCCATGGCGGCGACGAGGACCACCACGGTGAGGACCCGGATCAGCCACTGCCGTTGCCGAGGAACGAACGAGCCGCCGATCAGCGCGCCGAGTCCCCCGACGAACAGCAGCATCTCGGGCAGCAGGAGCAGGGGGCGCATCCCCATCTCGGCGTTCACCGGTCACCTGCCGACGAGGCCGACGACGGCGGCGGAGGCCGGCTCGATGACGTCGAGCAGCGGTCGGGGCAGGATGCCGATGACGAGGGAGAGCAGCAGCAGGGGCCCGGCCGACCAGATCTCGCTCGGGCTCAGGTCGGTGAATCCGACGGAGTTCCCTCGGGTTTTGCCGGTGAAGACCCGTTGCACCGCGCGCAGGAACAGCGCGGCCGTCACCAGGATGCCGACCAGCGCGATCGCGGTGACCGGTGCCACGGCGACGCTGCCGGTGAAGATCTGGAACTCGGCGATGAACCCGGCGAACGCGGGCAGGCCCAGGGACGCGAAAGCCCCGACGGCGAAAAGGGTGGCGAACGCCGGTGCGGGCGCGGCGAGTCCGCCGTAGGCGCCCATCTCATAGGTGCCGGCGCGGTCGTGCAGGACGCCGACGAGGAGGAACAGCGCCCCGGTGATCAGGCCGTGGCTGACCATCTGGGTGACCGCCCCGGTGACCGCTACGGTCCGAGCCTGGGTGGTGTCGGCGGCGACCAGCCCGGCGGCGCCGACTGCGAGGGCGATGTAGCCCATGTGGTTGACCGATGTGTAGGCGATCATGCGTTTGACATTGGTCTGGGCCAGCGCGACCAGGGCGCCGTAGATGACCGACACCACGCCGACGACGATGACGACCCACGCCCAGGCTCGCCATGCCTGCGGCAGCATCGGCATGGCGATGCGGACGAAGCCGTAGGTGCCCATCTTCAGCAGCACCCCCGCGAGGACCGCGGAGCCGACGGCGGGCGCGTCGGTGTGCGCGGGTGGCAGCCAGGTGTGGAACGGCACGGTGGGGGTCTTCACGGCCAGGCCGACCAGGATCGCGGCGAGCACCAGCCCGCCGGCGAGGGGCCGGCCGGCCAGCGGCGCGGCGGCGGCGAGCGCGGGCATGTCGAAGGTGTGGGGTTCGGCGGCGACGTAGAGGCCGATGAAACCGACCAGCAGGGCCAGCGAGCCGAGGAAGGTGTAGAGGAAGAACTTCATCGCCGAGTGGCCGCGGTTGCCGTGGCCCCAGCCGGCGATCACGAAGTACATGCCGACGATGGACAGGTCGAAGAAGACGAAGAACAGGATCAGGTCGGCGGCCACGAACAGGCCGAGGCTGACGCTCTGCAGGAACAGGAACAACGCGGCCTGGGCGCGGGGCCGGTGGCGCTCGCGCAGGGCGTACACGGCGCAGGCGAGGAAGATCACCGCGGTCATCGCGACGAGCGGCAGGGAGAATCCGTCGACCCCGAGGTGGTAACTGCTGTTCACGCCCGGGATCCAGGCCGCCCGCTCCTCGAAGGCGAGTCCCCCGGGAGCCGGTTTCTCGTACCCGGCCCACACGACGCTCACGAGCGCGAGGTCGAGGGCCGCCACCGCCACCCAGGCCCACCGCGCCGGCGCGTCGCCGAGCCGGGGCAGGGCGACCAACGCCAGGGCGGCGGCCAGCGGCAGGAAGACGATCAGACTGAGCACTCCTCACCTCAACGCGACGAGTAGGAGGACGCCGACCACGACCACCACGACGGCCTGCAGGTAGTACTGGTGCAGCTGGCCCGTCTGCGGCCGGTGCGCGAGCTGCCCCAGCCGGCGCGTCCCGCCGGCGAACCGCTCCACGGCACCGTCCAGCCACCGGTCGTCGGCGCGGCCGGACCGGTCCGCCACCCGCAGGGTCGCGGCCGCGACCCGCTCGACGCCCCGGTCCAGAACCCGGTCGTCGAAGCGGGCGAGGGCGGCGGCGAGCCGCAGCGTGGGGTGTACGACGAACAACCCGGCGGCTTTTTCCAATCCGAGCCAGCGCAGCGCCCACCGGGGCTCGGGGACCCGCGCGCGGGCCACGACCAGGACGATCACCAGCGCGATGGCGGCCGACACACCGAGTTCGAGCGGAGTGGCCCGGGGCGCCTCCCCCGTTGCAACGGCTCGGCCCAGCAGGCCTTGAACCGGCGGGAGGGCCAGCACACCGAGTACGGCGGCGGCCACCGCGAGCACGACCACGGGCAGCTGCTGGAACAGGCTCACGGCGCCGGTGCCCTGCTCCTCCTCGTCGTGGGCCTCGGCGCCGGCCCGCCGCTGGGCGGGCACCCGTCGCCACATCACGATCAGGATCTTCCCGGCGTAGGCGGCGGACAGGGCGGAGGCGACCAGGCCGACCGCGTAGAGCCAGGGGGACTGCGCCAGTGCGGCGGCGAGGACGGCGTCCTTGGTCGCCCAGAGCGACAGCGGCGCGATGCCAGCGAGGGCGAGCGCGCCGACGGTGGCCGACCAGCCGACCAGCGGCCAGCGCCGGGCGACGCCGGACAGGCCGGTGAGCCGCTGGGTGCCGAGGGTGGTCAGCCAGGCCCCGGCGGCGAGGAACAGCAGCGCCTTGGTGGCGGCGTGCGCGACCAGGTGGGCGGCGCCGCCGGCGACCGTTCCGGCACCGGCGGCCATCACCACGAAGCCGAGCTGCGCGGCGGTGGAGGCCGCCAGCAGCTGCTTGAGGTCCCGTTGGGCGACCGCGACGGCGCCCAGCAGCAGGGCCGTCGCGGCACCCAGCCAGGTGGTCACGGTTCCCGCCCAGCCGGTCGAGACCAGCAACGGCTCCACCCGCAGCAGCAGGTAACCGCCCATGGCCACCATCGCCGCGGAATGCAGCAGGGCACTGACCGGGCTGGGACCGGCCATCGCCCGCGACAGCCAGAACGAAAACGGCAGTTGCGCCGCCTTACCCAGCGCGGCGACCAGGATGCCGGCGGCAACCACGTGTCGCCACCCCATGCTGCCGCCGGGCAGATCGGCGAGGGCCAGGCCCCCGCCGCCGGCGAGCGCGGCGGCCGCGGCGACGTAGAGGCCCAAATCTGCGGTACGGGTGGTGACGAAGGCGGTCAGACCGGCCGACATGCGGTCGTCGTCGCGCCACCAGAAACCGATCAGCGCGTACGAGGCCGCCCCCATGATCTCCCAGGCGAACAGCAGGGTGGGTAGCGTCGCCGCGGTCGCGGTCAGCGCGGCGGAGGAGGCGAACAGCAGCATCAAGCCGTGGAACCGGGCCGGCGCCGGGTACCTTTCCCCGGCCGCGAAGAGCAGCACCAGCGGGGTCACCGCCGCGACCGTGGGCACGAGCACGCCGGCCAGGCCGTCCACGGTGAGCGCGAAGTCGGCGCCGGCCATGAACGGCACCGCCACGCTCGGCCGCTGGAACGCCGCCACCGCCGACAGCGCCAGGGTGAGCGCGGCTGCGCCCAGCGAGACCGGTACGACGACCCGGTCCGCCCGCCGGGCGAGGGCGAGCAGGCCGCCTACAGCGGCCGGCAGGATAACCAGCAGCCAGAGGGAGGCCTGGGCGAGGTGACTCATCCGGACAGGTCCGCGGCCATGTCGGTCATGTCCGCCCGCCGTACCCGATGCAGGTGGGTGGCCACGGCGAACCCCATCGCCATCTCCACGGTCATCGCGACGATGATCACGAGTAGCAGCACCTGCCCGGACGGGTCCGGGGCGAGGAACCACCAGAATCCGGCCGCGGCCAGGATGAGCCCATTGAGCATCAGCTCCAGGCCCATCATCACCATCACCACGACCTGCTGGGACAGCGCCCCGTACAGCCCGACGCTGAACAGCGCCGCAGCCACCAGCAGAACCGTTTGCAGGGTCACCGGCCGACGCCTCCCGGTTGCGGGTCCTTCGCCGGCCGGTGGCGCAGGTCGTCACCGAACCGGTCGTACCGGGTGCGGTGCGCGGCCAACACCACGCCCGCCACGATCGTGGCCGCCATGACCGCGCCAACCACAGCCATGACCAGCATCTTCGGCCCCATCAGCTCCTCGCCGAGCGCCTTGGTGAGGTCAGCGGGTGGGGCATCGCGGCGAGCCGGCCAGGGAATGAGCACCGCCCCGGCGGCCAGGAGCACGAAGGAACCGACGGCAGCAGCGAGGGCGTGCCGCTTGCCGTGCACCATGCTCATCGGCATGAGCGCCGGGTTCATGCCCATGAACATGACCATGTAGACGGCCATCACGGCCATCTCCATGACCATCATCAGGATCGTCACGACCCCGACGTAGTTCTGCTGCAGCAGCAGCACCTGCACGCCCACCGCGATGAACGACACCGCGAGGGCGTAGCTGGCCCGGGCCATCGAGTTGACATAGAAGACCGCGGCGCCAGCGAGCACAGCCACGACCGCGAGGGCCCAGAACGAGATGTGAGTGATCATGGGTCACGCCCTCCAGGCCGCGACGACAGCGACGAGCAGGTCCTGCACGAGCACGGCGGGGAGCAGCACCAGCCAGCCGACCTCCATGAACAGGTCTGGTCGGAAGGCGGGCAGGCGGCGGCGCAGCCACACGAAGACCGCGAGCAGGGCGACGGTCTTCACCAGCACCCACGCCCAGCCGGGCAGCACCGGGCCGGCCCCGCCGCCGAGGAACATCGGCACGGCGAAGGCCGCCCCCGCGGCCAGCAGCGCGTACCGTCCGCCCTGGAACACCAGCCGGTCGGCCCCCGACAGCTCGGCGGTGACACCACCTGCGATGTCGGACCCCAGTGCCGGTGTGAACGGTCCCCAGACCGCGATCGCGACGACTCCGGTGCAGTAGACCAGGAATGCGACAGGCATCCATACCACGAACCACAGGTCCGCCTGCGCGGACGCGACCGTCCCGACGTTCAGGCTCGACGCGGCAACCGCGGGCGCTACCAGCGCGAACATCAGCGGCAGTTCGTATGCCAGCCCGTGCGCCAGGAAGCGGTAGCCGCCGACGAGCGAGTGCACGGAATTGGCGCCCCACCCGGTCAGCCACACGAAGGCCCACGCCAGGACGTCCATCGCGTTGAACCAGATCACCCCGACGTCGAGGTCGAACAGCGTCCACTCCCCCAGCGGCACCACCGTCACGATCATCAGCGCCATGAAGAGCAGACCCGAACTGCCGATCCGCCACAGCAGCGTGTCGGCGGCGACCGTGGTCCTGCGCCGCTGTCGCATGAGCCGAGCCAACTCCCCGAACGGTCGGGTCAGCCCGGACGGCCCTGCGCCGGCGGCTCGCGCGGTGAAGACCCCGTCGAGCACAGCGGCGAAGGTCGCGAGCAGGCCCAAGATGGCAGCCGCAGCCAGTGCCCATCCGGCGGGGACCGTGGTGACCGTGTCAGGCATGCGCCACCTCGCTCGCCGCGGGGAGCGGATCGAGGTCAAGGCTCGCGACGACCAGCCGCGCGGTGGCGATGTCCAGCCCCCGCACCAGGTCACAGACCTTGACGATCGACACGGGGTCGCTGGCACCGCTGCTCCCGCCGTCGGGGCCGGCGATGTCAGCGGTCGCCCGCTCGATCATGCAAAGCAGCCGGTCACAGGTGTCTCCTCGCAGATGGCCGGGAAGACCCAGCCGCGCGAGGTCGGCCTCGGTAAGGAGCCCGACACCTCGCAGCGACCAGCGCAGCAACCACGCGCGCTTGATGCGGCGATGTAGCCGGGCGAGACCCTCTGCCGCCTTCCTCGCGTCCCGGTCGGTCAGCAGCCGGTCGCGCAGACGCCGGGCGCGGCTGGCCGCGTCGTCCCATCCCGCAAGGGCGAGCAGACCCGCGGCGTTGTCGCAGCGACGCGCCGCGCGGTGGTGTACGTCGGGGTAGCTGACGTCGCCCTGGTCGCAGGGGAGGCGGGCGTCGACCAGGGTGACCTCGGCGTCGACAATAAGGTCGCCCTGCAGCGAGCTGCGTAGGACGAGGCCCGCCGGCCAGTGCGGCAGCACCGGGCCCATCCGAAGGTGCAGGACGTCCATCTCCAGGCCGTCACGGTCCTCGCCTCCCTGCGCGAGCGGTATCCCGGCCGGCGCCATGTCCATCCCGCCGTGGCCCATCGCGCCGTGGTCCATCCCGCCGTGGCCCATCCCGCCGTGGCCCATCGCGCCGTGGCCCATCCCACCGTGACCCATCGCGCCGTGACTCATCCCACCCTGGCGGTCGTGCTCGTGGCGCTCCATACCGTCTTGATCTTCGCGCGCCCCGTGGCCGCCGTGGCCCATCCCGCTGTGGTCCATGCCGCCGTGGTCGTCATTCCCGCCCTGGCCGCCCTGCTCGTGGTGGTCCATTCCGGCGTGCTGAGCGCGACCGACCTGATCGGTGTCGCCCCCCTTGCCATCGCCGCCGTGGCCGCCGCGGTGATGGCCGCCGTGGTGCACCTCCCGGTGCTCGTCACGGTGCGGCTCGCCGTCCGGCACGGCGGCTCGGCTGCGACTGTCGTCCTGTTGCCCGCCCACATCGAGAAGCTCGGCCTCAGCCCTGTCGAACGCCGCCGCGAGGTGCGGGGCGTCGATCTCGACTCGGGCGCGTGGCCCGGGCATCTGGTCCCACAGTCGGGCGACTACCGCGGTCATCTCCGGGCCGGAGGTGCCACAGACTGCCAAAACGTCGGCGTTGGCGGGCGTGGACACGGGCAGCCAACCTCGCTCGCGGATGTGCTGCTCGGCCGCGACACGCGTCAGCCAGTGTCCCGGCAGTTCCACCAGAAGGACGTGTGCCTGATCGACCGCATACTTGGCGAGGGCGTCACTCAGACCCACCGCAGGGCCCCCTCCCGCCACGCCCACAGCACCGCGACGAAGACTGCACCGAGGAACAGGAACATCTCGACGATCGCCGTGGCCCCCAGCTCAGCGGCCACGACCGCCCACGGGTACATGAACAGCATTTCCACGTCGAAGGCGAGGAAGAGCAGCGTCGCGAGGTACCACCGGACGTGGTACCGGGACAGTGCGTGTTCCTCGGGCCGCCAGCCCGACTGAAACGGCAGGACCGTGAGGGCGTCGGGTGCCAGGGCGACCAGACGGTGCAGGCCATACAGGCCGGCGACGGCGACCGAAGCGACCAGTGCCATCGCCGCGGCTCCTGAATACATCTGGCCTCCTTGATGGTCGTTACGAGTCTGCCCGTCCGCGACCGGTCACCGGGGGCATATCAGCACCACAGGCAGGATTGTCAAGGCGGCCCCGGCCAGCAGCGCCACGACCGGGAGGCGGATCGCACGATCGAGGAGCAGTGTCCACATCTCAGCGGGAAGCCCACATACCCTGATCTCGGCCTCGGGCTGACGGCGTCTGGTTCCCGTGTGGTCCCGGTCTGGTCCCCTCTGCCAGCCGTGCGGCGACCTCGATCGTCCCGGCGTTGAATCCCTGCGCGGCTATCAGGCGGCCGGTCGAGGGAGCAGCTGAGAGACCCTGGCCGGGCTTCATTCCACCTGGCTTCAGGCGGCAGCCTCGCGGTCAAAGGATCTGCGAGCCCGGAGCAGCTCGATGACGCGGTCGTGGGGCAGTCCGGGGGTGCGGTTACCGTCCCGGCCCACCATCTCGGTGTTGGCGACGATGGCGTTGAGGACGGCTTCCTCCGTCGCCTGCACGGTGGCTTCGTAGAACCGGTCAATGAAGCCCCACGGCACGAACCGCAGAGCCTCGAGCTCTTCCCGGCTCGGATCCGGGTACCGGCTGGCCAGCGCCCCAGAGTTGGCGGTGGAAAAGGCGAGGAAGAGGTCGCCGGAAAAGTGCGAGCCGGTCGTACCGGTCCGGGCCAGACCAAGCGGAACCCGGCGGGCCAGCGCCGCGCATTGGCCCGGCAGCAGCGGGGCGTCGGTGGCAACGATCGCGATGACCGAGCCGGCGCCGGCCGGAGCCGCCCACCTGGTCGGGTCGCCGAGCGGGTCGTCATCGGCCAGTGCACGTCCGGCGGGCACGCCTGCGATGGTGAGCTCGTACCGGGCGCCGAAATTGGCCTGCACGAGTACGCCCAGGCGGTAGTCGTGGCCACCGAACGGGAGGATCCGTGAGGCGGTACCGGTGCCGCCCTTGAAGCCGTAGCAGTTCATGCCGGTACCACCGCCGATCGAGCCCTCCTCCATCCAGCCCGAGGCGGCGGCGTCCAGAGCGGCGACGGCGGTGGCAGGCCGGACGTGGTCGCCGTTGATGTCGTTGAGGTAGCCGTCGTAGGTCTCGGCGACCACCGGCATCAGCCAGGTCTGGGTGAGCGCCGAGCGATCACGGACCAGCCAGTCCACGACGCCCCGGTGGCAGGCGCCGATGGCGTGCGAGTTGGTCAGCAGCACGGGCATGCTCAGGGAGCCGGTCTCGTTGATCCACGCCGTGCCGGTCATTTCGCCGTTGCCGTTGAACGCGGACACACCGGCCGCGCACGCGTCCCCCACGCCGGCGCGCCCGCGCGGCAGGATCGCGGTAACGCCGGTGCGTACCGGACCGAAGCCCGTCCTGAGCGTGCCGTGGCCGTCGATCAACGTCTGCGTGCCGACCTCGACGCCCGGCACGTCAGTGATGGCGTTCCACGGCCCGGTGGTGCCGGCGAAGGGAATGCCGATTGCTCGGGCCCGTGGCTTGCCGGCCGGGGTTTGCAGGTGCGGGTCGACGACGGTCACGAAGGCTCCTCGGATGCGTTGTTCGCCTGCAGGGCGCGGCGGGCCTGCGCGACGGCCGTAGGGTCCCAGCCGGGTCGCGGCACGGAGGCGAGCAGCAGTTGGGTGTAAGGGTGTCGCGGTGCGGCGAGAACGGCTGCCGTTTGTCCCCTTTCGACAACTCGACCCCGGTACATCACGGCGACGTGGTCGGTGACGTAGCGGACGACAGCCAGGTCGTGAGAGACGAAAAGGTAGCCGATTCCGGTCTGCGTGCGGATGTCAGCCAGCAGGTTGAGTATCTGGGCCTGGATCGACACGTCGAGCGCGGCGACCGCCTCGTCCAGGATGAGGAGGCGCGGACGGGCGGCCAGGGCTCGGGCGATGGCGACGCGCTGGCGTTGACCGCCGGACAGTTGGCGCGGCAGGGCGGCGGCCTCCCGGTCGCCCAGTCCCACCTGGTCGAGTAGCTCGTCGACCCGTTCCCGGCGTGCCACCCGTGTCCCGCCGTCGTGTAGGGCGATGACCTCGGTCAACGTCTCGACAGTGGTCAGGCGGGGATCCAGCGACAGGTATGGGTCTTGGAACACCATTTGCACCTGTCGCGCGCGAGCCAGGCGTGCCGCTCGTCCGCGGACGTGAACACCCCGGTCGGTGCCGTCGACACGGACGGATCCACCGTCGGCCCGTTCCAGTCCGGCGACGATCCGGGCAATCGTCGTCTTTCCAGAACCCGACTCGCCGACCAGTCCGAGCGAGCCGCCGTCGGCCACGGAGAATGACACGTGGTCGACCGCCAGCAAGGGTCCAAACCGCTTGCACAGTCCCTGCGCTTCCAGACTCATCCGCCCGCTCCGACTGACTCGTCTGCACGGTGGCAGGCGACGCGTTCAGCGCCAGAGGAATGCAGGTCTGGTGCCGTGGCGGTGCACAGTGCAATGGCGCGGGGGCAACGCGGCGCGAACGCGCAGCCGGGTGGGGTGTCGGTCAGGCTGAGTGGCCGCCCGGAAATCGGCACCAGCCGGCCGCTCGCCTGTACGGCACCGCCTGTCGCGCTGGGCAATGTCGGGGTCGCCGCGAGCAATCCCTGGGTGTAGGGATGCCGCGGAGCGCGGAAGAGCCGGTCGGCGGGCTGTTCCTCGACGATTCGACCGGCGTACATCACCGCGATGCGATGACAGATGCTGGCCGCGAGCTCCAGGTCGTGGGTGACGAAGAGCATTCCCATGCCGCGCTCGGCCTGCAGACGCAGCAGGATCGCCACGATCTCCGCCTGGGTGCTCACGTCCAGGGCGGTGGTGGGCTCGTCAGCGAGTAGCAGCATCGGGTCCACCGCCAGGGCAGCCGCGATCATCACCCGTTGCAGCATTCCCCCCGAGAACTGATGCGGATACCTGCGCATGGCCGCCCCGGGGTCTGCGATCCCGACCTCGCCCAGCAGCTCCACGACTCGGTCCCTCGAACGGGCCCGCGCCCAGCCACGGTTGGTGCGCACCGCCTCAGTCAGGAAGTCGCCGACTCGACGCAGCGGATTGATCGACGCCCGCGGGTCCTGGAATATCATGGCAGCCTGCTCGGCGCGCAGCCGGCGCAGTGCCTCGCCCGCGAGCCCGACGACCTCAGTGCCGGCTACGCGGACCGAGCCCGTGACGCGGGATCGGGCGGGAAACAAACCGAGTGCCGAGCGAGCAGTGACGGACTTGCCCGAGCCCGACTCCCCCACCAGCCCGACGACCTCGCCCGCGCCGATCCGCAACGCGATCCCGTCAACGAGCGGCCGATGGGAGCCACCGGGCAGAACGACCGTCAGGCCGTCGACCTCCAGGACGTTCACGCTGCCTCCCGGCGGGCGACCCGGTCGGCGATTCCTTCGCCGACGATCGTGAAGGCGACCACGACCACGACGATGCACACTCCCGGCGCAACGGACGGGAGGAAGGCGCCCTCGAGCATCGCCGCCTGATTCTCCTTGATCATGGTTCCCCAGTCGGGCGAGGGCGGTTGCACTCCGAACCCGAGGTAGGACAGGGCCGCCAGATCCATCAACGCGTAGCCGAAGTTGAGCGTCGTCTGGGCGAGCACCACCGGAAAGATGTTCGGCAGGAGGTGCCGGGCGTTGACGGCCAGGCCCGAGAACCCTTGCACCCGGTAGGCGGCGATGTACGGCTTGGCCGCCTCCTGGCTCGCAGCCGCGCGGACCAGCCGGGCGATGTACGGGGTGTACGCGATGGCCATGGCGATGACGGGCGCGGTGAGGCCGGGCCCGACGAGGGCCACCGCGAGGATGGCCAGGAGCAGTCCGGGAAATGCGAAGACCAGTTCCATGGACCGGGAAACGAGCCAGTCGACGAGCCCACCACGCCACGCCGCCCAGACACCGAGCAGGATGCCCGTAGCCGTGGAGGCGACGACGACAGCAAGCGGTCCGAGCAGGCTGCTACGGGCACCGTGGAGCAGCCTGGACAGGGTGTCCCGGCCAGACTGGTCGCCGCCGAGCAGGTGATCGGGGCCGGCGGGAGCGAGGGTGTCGGACAGGCTCACCGCGAGCGGATCTGCTGGCGCGACGACGTCGGCGAGTACCGCGACCAGGACCACGATCGCCAGCAGCCCTGCCGCGACGAGGTAGAGCCAGCCGCCCGCGGCGGCACCGCGCAGCCGCCCGCCGAGGCGCCGCCGGACGAGTTCAGGCGCTGCTGTGTTGACGGCGGTCACGGCAGAACCCTCGAATCGTGCCGACCCATCCGCGGGTCGATGAGCGGATGAACCAGGTCCACCAGCAGGTTGATGACCATGAACGCCACGACGACGAGCAACGAGATCGCCTGGACCACGGGGAAGTCCTTCGCCGTGACGGCCTGCACCAGCAACGAGCCGAGGCCGGAAAGCCCAAAGGCGGTCTCGACGATAGCGGTGAGCACGAACATTCCGGCGACGATGAGGCCGGTGAGCACCGTGATGGGGCCGAGCGCGTTGCGCAGCACGTGGCGACGGACGACGGTGCCCGGGGGAATGCCGCGGGCACGGGCGACCTCGACGTGCTCACGGCCGAGCTCGGCGAGCATCGCGGAGCGGGTGACCCGGGCGAGCAATCCGACGGTCGACAAGGCCAGGGCGACGGCGGGAAGGGTCAGGTGCCAAAGGCGATCGGCGAACCCCTCGCCGTTTCCGAAGGTGGGAAACAAGTCCAGGGTCACGGCGAAGACGGCGCTGAGGCCGATGACAGCGACGAATGACGGAGTTGCGGCAGCCACCGTGCTGCCGACCATGATTGTCGTGTCGACAGGGCCTGGTCGCAGGGCCGCCAACGCTCCGAAGAGGACGCCGGCGACGACGATGAGCACGGTCGCGTACCCGACCAGCCAGAGCGTCGTGGGGAGTCGGGCCGCCAACAGCCCACCGACGTCCTGACGGAACTGCAGGGACCGCCCGAAGTCACCAGTCAGAACGCCGGACAGCCACCGCCAGTACTGCACGGGTAACGGCTCGTCAAGATGGTATTGGGTGCGAACGGCGGCCAGCGCCTCCGGCGACACTCCACGGCCACGGAGCAGGAATGACTCGGGGTCACCCGGGGCCACGTGAATCGCTGAGAAAACCAGGAACGATGTCGCCAGCAGGGTCAGCACGAGGCTGACCAGCCGACCCGCAACGAACCGGGAGACGCCGGCCACCGCGCTCATGCTCCCGTGCCCCCGATCTGCGCTGCCCACGGGTAGTACAGGTAGGCGTTCGTCGCCGGGGCACCGCTGATCCGCTTGTTCATGAAGACGGTGTTGGGGCCGTTGACGATGGGCAGCCACACCATGTCGTCCACGGTTATCCTCTGGAGCTGCACGACCAGCTCAGCGCGCTTGACCGGGTCGCTCTGGGCCAGCGCCTCGGCGTAGATCCGGTCGTACTCGGGATTGCTGTAGCCGCCGTAGTTGGCGAAGCTCTTGCTCTCCCAGTTCTGGTAGATCTGCAACGCGTCCGCGACGTCGGCGTACCAGCTGGTGTAGAACAGGTCGATCCCCTTGCGCGCTTCGGCCCCGCCGAAGAGTGCGCCGTACTGGTCCGGGGCGATGGTCTTGAGTTCGACCTTGAGGCCGATCCGCTCGCCGGCGGCCCGTACCTCGTTGGCAAGCGGTGCGAAGATCGGACTGGAGCTGATCGCGAAGACGATGGGCTTCGCCGGGGCGCCGGCTTCGGCGACCAGCTTTTTCGCTGCCTCGACGTCCTGCTTGGCTTCAGGCAGCTCGTTCCACGCCCGCTCGTACACCTCCGGTGCACCACCCCAGGTCAACCGCGACGCGACGGCGCGGGAGGGTTCGGCCCGACCGCCAAGCGCCGCCTTGATGTAGCCCTCGCGGTCGAGCGCGAGCCACAGGGCCCGACGGATCCGGGGATCCTTCAGCGGTCCGGTGAAGTCGTTGACGATCAGATTGATGGTCGACGTGGTGGGCCCGAAGTGGAGGTTCCCGACACCGCTGGAGAGCAACTTCTGCCGGCCTTGGACCGGCGGCGCGTAGACGCCATCCACCTCGCCGGTGGTCAGGGCGTTCAGCTGGGTGGTGGGATCGGAGAGGATGACCAGCTCGAAGTTCTTGACCTTTGCCTTCCGAGCGGGATCCCAGTAGTTGTCGGCGCGGGTCAGGGTGATCGACTGTCCCTTGGTCCACGCCCCGATCCGGTACGGTCCGGTGCAATTCACGGAGCCGTCGGGGCTGCCGTAGCCCTTGCCCTTGCTTGTGACGTACGACTTGCTCTCCACTACTCCGGGCACGACGGCCATCATCTGGTTGAACAAGGCGTCGGGCGAGGACAGCTTCACCGTGACCTCGTGGGGGCCGCTCGCCGTGACGTCCTTGACCTTGGCAAACGCCGTTGACCAGTAGGAGCCGAGCGCTTTGTCGCGGTGCCGGTTGAGGCTGAAGACCACGTCCTGGGCGGTCATGGGGCTTCCGTCATGAAACGTGACGTCGGAGCGCAGCGTATAAACCCAGGTGAGCGGGTCAGGGTTGGTGAACTTCTCGGCGAGGTTGGGGCGGACAGCGAAGTCCGCGTCGATCCGGAGCAGGCTTTCGCAGACGTTGGCCAAGACCGAATTGGGCGGATAGTCGTAGCTGTAGATCCAATCGAGCGATGACGGCTCCGATCCCAGCAGCCAACGGACCGATTCCAGTTCGCCGTGGGCAGCGGGGGTCATGCTGGTCAGTTCGACGTCGGTGCTCTGCTTACTGGGACGGTCGGCGTTGGAACACGCGACGGTTGCGGCCACGGCCAGCGCTGCCAGCGCTGCCCCGCAGCCACGACGCTGTCGAGATTTCACCACGGCTCCTCGGGTCAGTTATTCTTCGTATGGTCCAGCAAAGAACTCCGCCGCGGTGCTGTCAAGGGGCAATCTGGTTGCAGGAGATACGCTGACGGGGAGCTACGACGCCAGCTCGTCGTAGCGGCAATGTCGGACGAGACCGGAAAGATTGGACGATGGCCCGACCGAAAAATCAGGACGAACGGCGCGCTCACCTCGTGCAGGCGGCGCGACGCGCCATCGTCGAGCAGGGTCTGACCTCGGTGCGCGTGCGCGACGTCGCCGACGCCGCAGGCATGGCGCCAGGCTCCGTGACCTACTACTTCCGAGAAATCGGCGACCTCTTCCAAGAGGTGTACAACGAGGCGATCGACCGGTTCGACGCCCGTCGGACCGCGGCGATCGAGTCAGTCACCGATCCACGGCAGCGGCTGCTCGTCACGATCCGGTCCGGGCTGCCGACCGGACCCGACGACGAGCTGTGCTGCCTGCTCTACGAGTTCGCACCGCAGGCCCGCCGACGTCGCGTCGACGCCACGCTCCGCCGCACCCTCTACGACCGGCAGGTCGCGCTCTATCGATCGATCCTCGACACCGGCGCCGGCCTCGGGCACTTCCGGTTGACTGCGCCATCTGTCGAAGTCGCCAGCAACCTGGTCGCCCTCGAGGACGCCTACGGGTACCACGTCATCGCCCGCACATCGATCACACGCGATCGCGCCGAGGGCCACATCGTCAACTACGCCGCCACCGCCACCGGCTGCGACCTGGCCTACATTCCCCAGACAGACGGAGCGATCAGGCGCCTCACTTCGAGCGCATGACGGCACAGCCCTGACGTCCGGCTCGTGCAATCGGTCGGCGACACCTAACGGTCGGACATCGACCGGACCCTGCCGGCGGTGCCGGCGTACTGCCGCTGCCCCGACCGACCCGGTGCCCTTCTTCAGGAACCCCGTCTCGTCCGGGATCAACACACCACCCGGCTCACCCAGGGCGGTCATCGACTCCTCGCACGTCCGTGCGGCCAGACGTGCCAAAAGCGGGCCGAGCCCGGTCGACCGCGCCCGCCCAGGCTCGAAGCGACACCTGCTGACCGAGGGCGCCGGTATCCCCCTCGCTGTGGCGTCGACCGGCGGCAACCGCCACGACGTCACCCAACTACTCCCGCTGATCGACAAGATCCCACCGGCACACGGACACCGCGGCCGGCCACGCAGGCGCCCCGACGAGTTGTACGCCGACCGCGCCTACGACCACGACCACGACCGCAAAGCCGTACGAGCCAAGGGCATCCGCCCACACATCGCACGCCGCAGCCAACCCCACGCCTCGGGCCCGGGCGTGTACCGGTGGGTGATCGAGCGCACCATCACCTGGTACCACGGCATGAAACGGCTACGCATCCGATGGGAACGCCGCGACGACATCCACGAAGCCTTCCTCGCCCTCGCCACCTGCATCATCACGTACCGACACGTCGTCCGACTTTGTTAGGACCTCTTAGTGTCCGGACCGCGATGGGGGCGGAAAACCTCCAGGCGGAGTCGGATGGTTTCCGGCTTCCGACCGCCGACGGCGCTGCCTAGCGTGGATCGTGTGATCGAACTACGTGAGCTGACGAAGCGCGACGGCGACCGGGTCGCCGTTGACGGGCTGAGCGTCCAGGTGCAGCCGGGGGTGGTGACCGGCTTCCTCGGCCCGAACGGATCCGGCAAGTCGACGACGATGCGGATGATCCTCGGCCTAGATGCCCCGGACCATGGCGAGGCACTGATCGGCGGAGTCCGGTACCCGGACCTGAACTGGCCGTTGAAGACGGTCGGCGCGCTCCTCGATGCCGGGGCGTTCCATCCCGGCCGCAGCGCCCGTGCGCACCTGACCGCGCTGGCCGCGAGCAACGACATCCCCGGTTCCCGGGTCGAGCAGGCGCTGCGCATCGTCGGTCTGTCCGACGCGGCAACGCGGCGTGCCGGTACGTACTCGCTCGGCATGCGCCAGCGGCTCGGCGTCGCTGTGGCCCTGCTCGGCGACCCGGGCGTCCTCCTGCTCGACGAGCCGGTCAACGGACTGGATCCGGAGGGCATCCGCTGGATCCGGGACCTGCTGCGCGGACTCGCCGCCGAAGGCCGGACGGTGTTCGTGTCCAGCCACCTGATCGCCGAGATGGCGCTGACCGCCGACCGGCTGGTGGTCATCGGCCGCGGCCGGCTGCTGGCCGAGACGACCGTCGCCGAACTCGCCGCCGGCGACGACAGCCTGGAGGACGCGTTCTTCCGGCTCACCTCGCAGGCCACCGACTATCGCGGAGTGGGAGCGTCATGAACGGGTACGGATTCCGGCACGCGGCCCGGATGGAACGGATCAAGCTGAGCAGCGTCCGGTCGACGTGGTGGCTGGCGATCGCTGCGGTGGTCTCGATGGCCGCGGCCGGGGCCGGGGTGGGACTCGGATACCGATCGCACACCCCGGTCGCCACCGCCGCCCAGATCCTGAACAACAGCCTCGGCGGCGCCATTGTGGCCCAGCTGCTCCTCGGAGCGCTCGGCGTCCTGACGGTGACCGGCGAATACGGCACCGGGATGATCCGCTCGACGTTCGCCGCCGTCCCGCGGCGTCGGATCGTCCTGGCCGCGAAGGTCGCCGTGTGCGGCGGCGCGGCTCTCACCGTCGGCCTGGTCGCGAGCTTCGCCGGCTATCTGAGCGGGCAGCTCGCGATCCGCGGCACCGCCATCCCGGCCGCATCCCTCGGGGACCCGGCGATCCTGCGCGCGGTCGTGTTGACCGGCGTCTATCTGGGCGTCACCGCGCTGATCGGGGTCGGCATCGGGGCGATCGTGCGGCATTCGGGCGCCGCGATCGGCACGCTGTTCGGTCTGATGTTCGTCCCGATGATCGTGGCCGGCCTGTTCGGCGAGAGTGGAATCCAGGTCGGCCGCTTCGTCCCGCTGTTGATGCTGCTCAACTCGATCGCGGTGACCTCGCCGGTACCCGGGCTGTTCTCCAGCTGGATCAGCGCGCTGCTGATGTGCGGGTACGCGGCGGTAGCGATCCTGTGCGGCGGCGTGCTGCTCCGCCATCGCGCCGCGTGACCAGCGACAATGGGCCGATGACAGCGTTGCGCGCTCCGTTCACCACACTGGCCCTGCGCCGGGCGGTGTTCTGCGTCGTCGGCGTGGTCAGTGCGGCCGCGATCCTGAGCGTACCGGCGATCGTGCCGGCCCTGGGCGTCCTCATCCTCTGGGCGACCGGAGCCATGTCCAACCAGCCCGCACCTGCCGTCGCCCCGGTGTTCCTGGTCCTGTTTCCGCTCACCATCGCGCTCCTGGTCGGGCTGGCCGCCCCGACCGGGCGCGCGATGGGAGCCGTGCATCGCTCACTCGCGGACCGGCTGCTCGACGTGCAGGTGGACGCCCCGCCGCCCCGGCTCTCGAAGCGGATCAGCGCCGTGGTCTCCGACGGGCCGGGCTGGCGCGCCGTCGGGTACGGCCTGCTCAAGGTGCCGCTGGCCATCCCCGAGGGCTACGGCGCGTTCTGCTACGTGTTCGGCCTGGTCAACCTCAGCTACCCGGTGTGGTGGCCGCTGTTTCGCAACCACCCGCCCGGAACGCGCCTCGGACCGGTGTGGGCGCTGACGCCGTTCGGCACTATCGGTACGCGGACGTTCGCCGGAACGTTCCTCATCGCCGCGGCCGGCCTCGTCATGCTGCTGGTCGCACCGTGGTTGATGCGGGCCGGTACGACACTGGACCTTGCCGCGATGCGACTGCTGCTCGGTCCGCGTCGGCTCGCCGAGCGGGTACGCGAACTGCAGGTCACCCGGGCCCGCGCGATCGACGACGCGGCCGCGATGATGCGCAGGCTGGAACGGGACCTGCACGACGGCGCGCAGATCCGGCTGGCCACGCTGGCGATGAACCTCGGCATGGCGACCGAGAAGCTCGGTGTCGACGGCCCGCCACCCGACCTCGCACAGGCCCGCGAACTGGTCGCGCTCGCCCACTGCGGAGCGAAGGATGCCCTCGCCGACCTGCGCGACCTGGTGCGCGGGATCCACCCGCCGGTCCTCGACAACGGTCTGGGCGATGCGCTGGCGACGCTCGCGACGAGCAGCGCCATCCCGGTCGCGGTGAACGTCGAGCTGCCCGACCGCCCGGCGCCCGCGATCGAGACCATCGCTTACTTCTGCGCCTCCGAGCTGCTCGCGAACGCGGCCAAACACAGCCGGGCGACCCGTATCGGGCTCGGCGTCGTCCGATCCGGCGAGCGCCTGATGCTGACCGTCAAGGACGACGGCATCGGCGGGGCGATCCCGGACGGTCCCGGCCTGTCCGGCCTGGACCGCCGCATCGCCGTCGTGGACGGCCGGATGCGCGTACACAGTCCGACCGGCGGTCCGACCCGGGTCGAGATCGAGCTGCCCACACAGGTGTGAACGGAGGCGACGACATGCGGGTGGTGATCGCGGAGGATGCCGCGATGATGCGCGAAGGGCTGGTCCGGCTGCTCACCGACCGCGGTTTCGAGGTGTGCGCGGCGGTGGCCGACGCGGATGCGTTGCGGTCCGCGATTGCCGCCAACGTACCGAATGTAGCCATCATCGACATCCGGATGCCACCGACGCACACCGACGAGGGACTGCGCGCCGCGATCGACATCCGACGCGACCATCCCGACGTCGGTGTGCTGGTGTTCTCCCAGTACGTGGAGACCCGCTACGCGACCCGCCTGCTCGCCGACCGGCCGACCGGTGTCGGATACCTGCTCAAGGACCGCGTCGCCGACGTCGCCGATTTCGTCGACGCGCTGACCCGGGTGGCATCCGGTGGCACCGCACTGGATCCGGAGGTGGTCGGCCACCTGATGCGGGCCGGGCAGGACACGGCCGGGGTGGCGTCGCTGACCCCCCGGGAGCGTGAGGTGCTTTCGCTGATGGCCCAGGGACGATCCAACGCCGGGATCGCGGCGGCTCTTGTCATCACCTCCGGAGTCGTGGAGAAGCACGTGGTGAACATCTTCGCGAAACTCGGATTGCCGTCCTCGGACAGCGACAACCGCCGGGTCCTGGCCGTCCTCCGCCACGTCGGCGGCGCCTGATGTCACGTGATGCTGTTGTCCGCAGGTGACGATGGTGTGGTTGGCAGTCGGGGGGAGTTGACGGCGGAGCAGCGTGCTGAGCTTCCTGCGCTCATGACCAGCACGGAGGTGCGCCACCCACGACCATTTCTGCCGCCCACTGGTCGTCCACGCACTCGCCCGGACCGTCACCCCTCCGCCGAGGAACGACGTGGTCGATGTCGAGATCCGAGGCGGCGTACCAGGTCGCCCCGTAATACGGGCTGTACCAGCGCCCGGACACGGCCGCGCAGGAGCTGTCCACGACAACGGAGATGCCGTCGCGCTTGAAACCTTCTCGCGGGTGTTGCCGGTGCCGCTGATGGTGATCCAGTGCGGGAACTTGTCCCGCGAGTACCCAGTCAGCGTCGCATTCCGCCGTTAGCTCGCACCGCGCCGGCTCGGGTCACCCGAGCTGTAGCCAGGGGTAGCGAGCGGCGTCCTGCCCGGCGTAGTCGGGATCGAGGTAGATGAAGACACGCTGGATCTTCCAGTCCCGGATCTCAAACACGTCGCACCAGCGTCCGGCGCCCCACTCGGGAAGCCCTGCACGCCACGGTCCGTCCCGGTGCTCGCCGTGGCTGGAGCCCTCGCACACCACGGTGTCGGTTCCCGAGAAGAGCCAGTTGAAGTGCGAGTAGTGGTGCTCGATTTTCTTGATCGTGCCACCCACCTCGGCGAACAGTCTGCCGATCTGTTCCTTTCCGGTGGCCAGTCCCCACTTCGGGAAGTACACCTGGGCGTCGTCGGCGAACAGGTCCAGGATGCTGCCTCCGGTGGACGTCACACCACCGTTGTCGAAGGCTTTCAGGTATTCCAAGGCGACCGACTTGCGCTGTTCATCGGTCATGGTCTGGGTGGTCAGGGCCATGGTCGGTTCCTTTCGATTCGATGGTTTTCCGGGCGGCTTGAGCGGCTCCTGGTGCGCCGCCTGGGCGGCTCGGTACGCGAAGGCGATGATCGGGCCGAGCGTGGCGCCGCCGGCCCAGTACGCCCGCGCCTGATGGCGATGCCGACGCCGTACAGTCCGGGATTCGGGTGGGCTTTGTCCACGCCTGCGTGTCAGGTGCCGGTCATCGGTCTCCTTCGCGGGTCCGATTCAGCAGCGGCACCTCGAGAAGACGCACCAGCTCGTCGAACGTGCAGTCGAACAGCTCCCGTACTGCCACACCCTCGTCCTCGATGAGGAACACCGCGAGGTCGGTGTAGACGCGGCTGACGCACCCCACACCGGTCAGCGGGTAGGTACATTCCGGCACCAGCTTCGGAACCCCGTCCCGCGACAGCAGATTCATCATCACGAACGTCTCCTTGGCCCCGATGGCAAGGTCCATCGCGCCGCCGACGGCCGGGATGTCGTCGGACCGGCCGGTGTGCCAGTTCGCGAGGTCACCGCGGGCCGACACCTGATAGGCGCCGAGCACGCAGACGTCCAGGTGACCGCCGCGCATCATGGCGAAGGAGTCGGCGTGGTGGAAGTACGAGGCGCCGGGCAGTTCGGTCACGGGTACCTTGCCGGCGTTGATGAGGTCGAGGTCGACCGCATCCCCGTGCGCCTCAGGCCCCATGCCCAGCATGCCGTTCTCCGTGTGCAGCACGATGCCGCTGCCCGGGGAGAGGTGGTTGCTGATCCGGGTCGGGAGCCCGATGCCGAGGTTCACGAAGGCTCTGTGTGGGATGTCGCGCGCGATGCGGGCGGCCAGCTCGTCCTTGCCGAGCCCGCGCCGGCTCTCCCCGGTCACTGACCCGCTCCGATCGACTCAGGCACCGGGGCGGGCGCCGGCACGCGGACGATGCGGTCGACATAGATGCCCGGCGTGACGATGACCTCGGGGTCGAGCGCACCGACCGGCACCAGGTCCTCGACCTGCACGATCGTCGTCGTCGCGGCCGCCGCCATGATCGGCCCGAAGTTGCGGGCGGTCTTGCGGTAGACCAGGTTGCCGAGCTCGTCGGACCGGTACGCCTTCACCAGCGCGTAGTCCGCTCGCAGCGGGTACTCCAGCACGTAGTGCCTTCCGTCGATCTCGCGCACCTCCTTGCCCTCGGCCAGCGAGGTCCCGTAGCCGGTGGGGGTGTAGAAGGCTCCGATGCCGGCACCGGCGGCGCGGATGCGCTCGGCAAGGTTGCCCTGCGGAACGAGCTCCAGCTCGATCTCACCGGCGCGGTACTTCTGGTCGAAATGCCAGGAGTCCCGCTGGCGGGGAAAAGAGCAAACGATCTTGCGTACGCGGCCCGCACGGATCAGCGCCGCCAGGCCCACGTCCCCGTTTCCGGCGTTGTTGTTCACCACGGTCAGATCCGTGGCGCCCGACGCGATGAGCGCCTCGATGAGCTCGACCGGCTGACCGGCGGTGCCGAATCCGCCGATCATCACCGTGGCGCCGTCGGCGATCCCCGCGACCGCCGCGGTCGGGTTGTCCAGGATGCTGGCCACGTCAGGTGTCCAGGTTCTCGAGGACCATGGCGAGCGCCTGCCCGACCCCGATGCAGATCGCGGCGACTCCCCACCGCTTGCCCGAAGCCCGCAGCGAGCGGGCGAGCGTGCCGAGCACGCGGGTCCCGGAGGCGCCCAACGGGTGGCCGATGGCGATGGCACCGCCGTGTGCGTTGACGATGTCGGGGTCGATGCCCCAGGCGTTGATGCACGCCACGGTCTGGGCGGCGAACGCCTCGTTCAGTTCCACCGCGCCCACCTCACCCCAGCCGATGCCGGCGCGCTTGAGCGCCAGGTTGGCGGCCTCCACCGGCGCGAACCCGAAGTACTGCGGGTCGTTCGCGGCAGCCCCGCGACCGGCGATGCGCGCCAGCGGCGACCGACCGACGATCTTCTCGGCGGACGGGCTACCCAGCAGCACCGCGGACGCGCCGTCGTTGAGGGGCGAGGAGTTCCCGGCGGTCACCGTGCCGTCCTGCTTGCGGAACACCGGTTTGAGCGCGGCGAGCTTCGTCAGGCTGGTGTCGGGCCGGATGGACTCGTCGCGGGCGAGGTCAACCCCGGGCACGCCGACGACGAGGTCGTCGTAGAACCCTTCCTCCCAGGCCCGGGCAGCCGCTCGGTGCGAGCGCAGTGCGAAGGCGTCCTGCGCTTCGCGGCCCACCTGCTCACGTGTCGCGAGCAGCTCGGTGGCCTCGCCCAGCGAGACCGTCCACTCCGGATTCATCCGTGGGTTCACGAGCCGCCAGCCCAGGGTGGTGGACACCAGCGCCGCATCCCCGGCCGGGTACGCCTTTTCCGGCTTGGGTAGCACCCAGGGCGCTCGGCTCATTGACTCCACGCCCCCGACCAGCACCACGTCCGCCTCGCCGAGGGCGATCTGCCGGGAGGCAACGATGGCGGCGTCCAGACTGGAGCCGCACAGCCGGTTCACCGTCGTGGCCGGCACCGACGTTGGCAGGCCGGCCAGCAGGCCGGCCATGCGGGCGACGTTGCGGTTGTCCTCCCCGGCGCCGTTGGCGTTGCCCAGCACGATCTCGTCGACGCGGTCCGGTTCCAGCGCGGGCGCCCGCTCGACCAGCGTCCGCAGCACGTGCGCCGCCAGGTCGTCCGGCCGCACACCGGCCAACGCACCGCCGTACTTCCCGAAGGGGGTGCGTACGGCGTCGTACACGTACACGTCGGTGGGCACGGGTCAGGCCTCCTCGTGAGCCGCGGCCGCGGGCGCCAGGACGATGTCGAACCGCACGCGTGACCACGCGCGGTCTCCCAGGTCGCGGCCATCGGGAGTGGGGGAACCGGCCGGCTGGGACTCGAAATCCATCACCAGCGAGTCCCGTACTCCGAAGACGCTGTCGCGGTCCAGCAGCTCATCCCCGCGGACGAAGATGTGCGTCACCAGGGTTCGGTATCCCTCCCCCTGGATCATGAAATGCAGGTGTGCGGCCCGCATCGGGGACCGTCCGGTGGCGGCCAGCAGCCGACCGACCGGGCCGTCGTGCGGGATCGGGTACGGCGTCGGGGTAACCCCCCAGAAGCGGTAGCTCCCGTCCGCGTCGCTGGACAGGTGACCACGGGCGGAGACCCGGTCGTCGCCGTACTGGACGTCGTAGAAGCCGTCCTCGTCGGCCTCCCAGACCTCGATCCGGGCGTGCGGCACCGGCTTGCCGTCCGTGTCGGTGACCGTGCCCTCGACCCAGCACGGCTGCCCGGACGCTCCGGCCGCGATGTCCCCGCCGAGCTCGATCTCCGGTGAGCCATCGACGAAGAACGGGCCGAACACCGTCGCCTCAGTGGCGTTGTCGTACGCCTCGTTGTTGACGGTGATGGTCTGCATCGAGGCGCCCAGGACGTCGGAGAGCAGGATGAACTCCTGACGCCGAACGTCGGTGATGTGCCCTGTGGCGGTGAGGAACTCGATGGCGCGCTGCCATTCCTGTTCGGTCAGCCGCACCTCCCGCACGAAGGCGTGCAGGTGCCGGGTGAGCGCCTGCATCAGCTCTCTGACCCGCTGATCCGGCGCGCCGTCGAACGACGCGACCACCCGTTCGACGAGCTGCGACTCGCGGTGCTGCTGCTCCAGGGTCATACCGGCTCCCCTCCGTCCCATGCTCGGTGTAACAAGTGCTCAAGGTTGTCGCGGGTGACCGGCGCCGGGTTGTTCGGCGGTACGGCCGCCAGGACCGCGTCGACGGCGGCCGGGATGTCGCTCTCGCGCAACCCGTAGTCCCGCAGGGCGCGAGGTGCCTCCACCCGCTCCCGCAGGCGCTGCAACCCGTCCAGGGCGGACGCCTCACCGAAGGCCGCCGCCATCCGCTGCTCGCTGTCGGGGACCGACGGTGCGTTGAGCGCGAGGACGTACGGCAGCACCACGGCGTGGGTCTGCGCGTGCGGGAGGTTGTACATCCCGCCGAGCACGTGGCAGATCTTGTGGTGCAGCCCGGAGCCGGCCGAGGCGAACGCCACTGCGGCCAGATAGGCCCCGTACAGCGTCTGCTCGCGCCCCTCGATGCCCTGGGGATCGCGCACGACCTCGGGGAGTCCCTGGCGAAGGGCGCGGATGCCCTCCAGAGCCAGGGCCTGGTCGATCGGGTCGACCCGCGGCGCCCACATCGAGTCGACACAGTGCGCCAGCGCGTTCAATCCGGAGGCCACGCTCAGCGGCAATGGCAGGGAGAGCATCAGGCTGGCGTCGTAGACGACGGACCGCGGCAGTACGCGGGCGTCGACCCCGGTGGTCTTGCGACCGCCCTCGGTCAGCCCCCAGACGTTGGTGGCCTCGGAGCCCGCGTACGTGGTCGGAACGGCGACGATGGGCAGCCCGGTGGTCAGCGCCACCGCCTTGGCCAAGCCGGTGGTGGAGCCGCCACCGATGCTGACGAGGACGTCGACGTTGTGTTTCTCGGCGGCCGTGCGGGCCCGCTCGGCAACGTCGGTGGGCACGTGCATCACCACCTCGGCATGGCGCACCGCGGCCGGCAGGGCGGCCACCAACGGGTCGGCCAGCGCGCTGTCGGCCTCTGCGGCGATCACCATCGGGCGGGCGGCGCCGAGCCGGGACACCTCGTCGGCCACGTGACCCGCCGCCTCGTACGACGCGAATACCACCCGCTGCGGCAGCGTCTCGTGGGTGAAGCTGACTCTCACGCCGCACCATCCCGGCCGAGGAGCGCCGACATCGCATCGCGCAGCGCCCGCTCCGGATCGGCGGGCAGCCGCATCGACCGCCAGCCGATGTGCTTGTCCGGGCGCACCAGGAGCACGCCGTCCTCCTCGACCTCCCGCACTCGCGCCCAGTCGTAGTACAGGTCGGTCACCTGACGCCCGGGGCCGATCACCACGGCCTCGAGCGGCACGCCGAGCTCCTGGCCGACCTTCTCGGCAGCCGCCACCCACGGCTCCCCGGCGATGCCGGTCAGCACCGTGAACCGGGTCATCGGCGCCAGGTCGAGCGTGGAGACCTTGTGCCGGGCATCGCCCACCCAGGCGTGCGGCAGCCGGGATCCCGGGACCGTGGACGGCTCGTAGTACAGCTCCGGGTCCCGGCTCGGTTCGGGCCGGCGGGTGAAGTCGGAGACCACGGCGTCGGACTCGTAGAACTGCCCCAGCTCGACACCGTGGGCGTTGAACTCGTAATGCTTCAGCTCCATGGCCGACAGCAACGCGGCCCGCTTGGCCGCCCCCTCGGGGGTGTTGGCTTTGCGCTCCTCGATGCGCGCGGCCATCTCGGTCTCGTCCTTGGCGTCGAGCAGGCCCAGCGCCTCGAAGAACTGGACGAACTCGCGGCTTGACTTGTTCGCGCGCTGAACGATCTGCCTGGCCACCGGCGCCCGTTCCACCGAGTAGGTCTCCAGCAGCGAAGGTGTGGCCTGCCCACGGAGGACGGCTGCCAGCTTCCAGGCGAGGTTGTAGGAGTCCTGGATCGAGGTGTTCGACCCCAGTCCGTTGCTCGGCGGGTGACGATGGATCGCGTCCCCGACGCAGAACACCCGCCCCGACTGCAGATGCGTCGCGTACATCTCGTTGTTGCCCCACAACGACGTGCCGGTGATCTCCACCTCGATGTCCGGCAGCCCCAGCAGGTTGCGCACGATCTGAATGGCGGCGGCCTCGTCGACGACCGGTGGGGGTTGGCTGATGTCGTAGCCCCAGACGATGAGCCACTCGTTCCAGGGCCGCACCATCCGCACCAGTCCGGCCCCGATTCCACCGACGTTCGAACCGGGCTGGATCACCCAGTAGAGCACCGATGGCCGGTGTCCGACGTACGCCGAGATGTCGGCCTTGAAGGTGATGTTCATCGAGCCGGCGATGTCCATCGCACCCTCCATCGGAAGGTCGAGGTCGGCGGCGACCTTGGAGCGGGCGCCGTCGGCACCGATGAGGTACCTGGCCCGGATGGTGTATTCCTCGCCGGTGAGGCGGTCCCGAACCTCGACGCTGACGCCATCGGAGTCCTGCCGGTGCCCCAAGTACTCCGTGGAGAATCGGGCCTGAGTACCCCGCACCACGGCGTTGCGCAGGAGGATCGGTTCCAGGTGGGTCTGGGGAATGTCGACCGGCAGGCACGGTGACGCGAGGCGGTAGTCGGCCTGCCGGGCGGGATGCGTACCCCAGGTGAGGATTCGCCCGATCTCCTCGCCGGCGATCGAGGTGCAGAAGACGGTGTCGCCCATCAGCTCGTGTGGAGTGGCGTCGGCGAGCACCTGATCCTCGATGCCCAGATCCCGGAAGGTCTCCATCGCGCGCTGGTTGGTGATGTGCGCCCGCGGTGTGTTGGCCGTCCAGCGGTACTTCGTGATCATGATGTTCGGGATTCCCAGCGTGGACAGGAACAAGGCAGCTCCTGCCCCGGCCGGGCCCGAGCCGATGACCACGACGTCGGTCGTCACCATCGATCCCTGGGGTAGCGGCGTCTCGGCCATCCCGTCGCTGAACTCTGCCATCAGCTCACCCACTCCACTGCTCGGCGTGTGGTCCTGGCCACTCGCTCGACCAGTGTGCGGCGGTGCTCCGCCGTCGCAGCAAGGGCTGAAGCCGTAACACGGCGGAAAGGCGAAGCTGTGGCGGAATCCGAGAACTAACTGAGCCGGCCTGCCCGGGCCTGCCGACGTAGGTCCGTGGCGCGCATGCCGAAGCGCGCCCGGAATGCCTGCGAGAAGTGGGTGGCCGACCCGAAGCCGCAGCGGGCCGCGACCTCACCGACTGGCAACTGCGGCGAGGAGGCGAGCAGCGCACGGGCGCGTTCCAGCCGCCGCGCCAGCACGAACTGCGGAACAGTGGTGCCAGTGGGGGCGAACGCCCGGGACAGATGGCGCTCGCTGATACCGATCCCGGCCGCGACGCGGGCAGCAGTCAGGCCGCTGTCGGTCAGGTGATCCTCGATGAACGTACGCGCGTTGGCCAGATGCACCGTGCCGAGGTTTATCGGCTGACTGCCTGCCATGCTGGCGAGCAGCTCGAGCGCCATTCGTTCGTCAACGGGCTCGCCTCCCCCGGGACGCAGGGCACGGTCGATCAGCCTCGCGAACGTCCGTGCCGGTACATCACCCCCGGCGGAGTCGCGCACCAGCGGGGTGCTCAGCGAGCCGAGCCCGGTCAGCTCCCGGAACAGCGGCCGCGGCACCTTGATCGCGAGTTCCTCCAAGCCACGCGAGAAGCCGCGCATGAACGGACGATCTGCATCGCAGATCAGGACCTGTCCCGGTCGCAGGGTGAGCACGCCGTCGCTGTGGTAAAAGAATGCCTCCCCGACGAGCGTCAGGTAGACCGCGACCGCGTCCGCCGGATGCCTGCGGATCACTTCGGCCGGACGTTCGACGACGTGCGCGTTGCTGCGGACGCGGGCCAGGTGCATCTGCTCGAGCTGAAGGTTGAGCTCGGTCCCGTCGAACGGCGCGTCGCCCAGCGTGTGACACCGCAGGCCGATCAACGCGTGCGCGTTGTGGTCCTCCCACAACGCGATCCTCTGGGCCTCCGGGAGCCCCGTTGTGCTGAAGCTCACCGGCCGCCGGGCCGTCGCCGAACCCGTCGTCACGTCACCCCCAACTGTTTCGGGCTCAAATACTACAGCCACCGCAATGTGATGAATGGCACACGATGCACCTCGCGGACGCGGGCCTTGCCCAGCCGCTGATCGATCCGGCTGGTCGGGTCGAGGGATCGGACTGACACAGCGGGCGACTGTTATGTCCGGTGTCTGCCTGGGCATCGGTACTGGTCATGGAGACCGGGCAGTTGCTCAACGGTCGCTACCGGCTGGTGGACCGCTTGGGCGCCACCCGAACATGGCGGCGGAAGCCGCGACCGAGGGCTGCCCCGCGGACCCGGTGAGGGTGTCGCGGCGCGGTGGTGGGAACCGTGTGCGGCACATGGCTGACCGGACCTGACGGGTTGGTCTCCTGGGGTGTCCGTCCCGCCGGACGCTGACCCAGGTTGGGTGAGTTCCTACGTTGGTGTTGTGGGTCTTGGGGCGACGGCGGGGATCGGTGGAAGTCGGCGCAGTGCTCGGATGGCTAGTACGGCGAGCGGTACGCCTACCGCTAGGACGGCGATAACCTCCACGGAAGCAATCGTGGTGAGTGTTGTGCGCTGCGCCTGATTGCTGTAGTCAGGCAGGGTTGCGGTTCGCAGGGCGAGCGCGGTTACGGCGAGCAGGGTAAGCGCCAGTGACCATGGCAGCGTGCGAGATGAACGATTGGTTACTCGACCGACCAGGTGGACCACCATGGCGACAGTGACCACCGCGCAGGACAGGCCCGGCCAGTCCAGCAGCCTCAGCGCCGGTCTGGTCGCCTGGATGGTGAACAGCGGCACGGGGACGAGGAAAATGCCGATCGGCAGCGCGAGGAGCCAGGGGCGGCGCGGCACCGGTGGGGCGCCGTGGTGAAAGGCCGCCATGGCGAGTAGCAGGACGACGTCGATGAACCGCATCGCCCAGGGCGACAGGGACAGCGGTACGTCACCGGCGGCTTGTTCGACGGCGGTGGTGATGGCGGGCGGCACGATGGCGAGCAGGGCGACCGCTTGGGCCACGCGCCGGTGTCCGAGGACGAGCGCAATGTAGGCCGGTAACCACGCGTAGCCGGCGAGATTCCACGCGGTGTGCCAGATATTCGACGGCGGGCTGAGTGGCCATTCCAGTGCAGGAGCCGGCAACCAGGCGATCTTCCCGGAGAGCCACAGTGTGACGGCGATGCCGGCGGTGACCATGACGGCGTGGGCCAGCATCGCCATCAGGGTCGACAGTCGCACGGCTTGCCCCCAGGCGTACGAGCGGGGTGGCGCGTCAGCCCCGCCGAGACGCAACCGAACGGCGAGGGACACGATGCTGGCGACCTCGGACAGGGTCGGCCGGCCGTAGTCCGTGACGTACGCGGTCGTCTCGGGATCGCCGGTGTCCATGCTGTCCAGGAAGGCGGCGACCATGTCGTCTTCCCATTTCTGGCGGTAGGCGGCGGGCAGCAGCCGCAGAACGAACCGGTAGCGCTCCTCCAGCGGGCTCACGACGGTGTCCCCGCGATCGGGTCCCGCCGCTCGCGCAACCGGGTCGAGGCGAGGCGTGCGTTGGCGGCCAGGCGTTGAGCCTCGGCGTCGAGGGCATGGCGGCCCCGCTCGGTCAACCGGTAGTACCGGCGTAACCGTCCTTGCCATGCCTCCTCGCGGTCCAGTTCGACCAGGCCATCACCGACGAGTCGGTCCAAGACCCCGTACAGGGAGCCGATCTTCAGCTGCACGCGGCCGTGCGACAGTTCTGCCACCTCGGCGACGACTCCGTAGCCGTGGCGCGGAGCGTCGAGCAGCGCGGTGAGGATGAAGAAGGCTGGCTCTGTCATCGCCCGAGAACTCATCCACCTAATATAGTGGAAGGCAAGATATCCGGCTACGCCGGAGTCAAGCTGGCGCCGGTGGGTTTCACCCGTGCCCCGGCACGCGCCGAGCCTCAACGAGCGCGTCGACGTCAAACACAAGCGCAGCCAACGCCCGCAGCGGCGGCAGTGCTGCCCTCTGGGCGGTCTCGGCCACTGAACGTCGGCATTGTTGCTGGTCAGAGCCGCATTGGCCGCCGGGTCCGGGCGAGCGATTCAGACGCGGTGACCTCTTCGCCAACCTGCACACACCAGCAAGACCTGATTGCCCCCAGTTCCTTGTCGCTCTAACTGCAGACACTCTCCCACCCGGCCATATAGAGCACGCCGTTACTGCTCAATGCCGTTGGGTGCAGTTGACCGAAACGGGACGCTAAACCACCTCTGAGCTGGGAAAACACGGAGCCGCACCTGATCGAGGGTGCCGTTGGGTGCATTTCAGTGCCGTAGGTGCAGTTCAGCGCGGTTGAGGGCACCCCGTTGCTCCCAACTCGCTCCCTGCCGGGGGAAGCGCCGGCCGAGCGACTGGCCGAGCGCGACCGGTGCGAACGCGAGCCGACCGCGCTGATCACGGGGGACCCGCGCGGGGGCGCGCTGAGCGCCGCCCTGCCCGGCCCGTACGAGCTGGCTCACCACGCCGACGACCTGTGGGCATGGGCGGGACCATCCGCCCGAAGTGCCGTCCGCAATCCGCCGGCTCATCACATAAATCCGAGGTGTACGCGATTGCCCGATGTTAGCTTTGCCTCCTGTCCATCCCGGTCCAAGAAGATCGGATCTGGGCAATTCCGACATTAAGCACTAAACCGCTCGACCATGCGCGGGTTCACGGGGGAAGAGGGGCTGATGGCAGGCACATCCAATGTCACCGCTGGCGGTACGAGGAAGACCGACTTCGCACCACCGAACGGTCTCGCGGCGTCCCCTGGGAAGGGGGATCCGGTGACACTGAACCGGGACATCGACCCTCACGTCCCCAGCCTGCTGTCCACGCCGCCACTCACGGCACCACCGCCGGGCCGTGCCGACCGGCCCCTGAGCATCCTGCGGATGCGGGAACGCCCGGAGAGCGACACCGCGGTCGGCAACGTCGGTCCCGAGCGACAGACCGTGAGCGTGGTCATCCCGACGCTCAACGAGGAGAAGAACATCAGGTGGGTGCTCGAGCGCATCCCGCCGATCGTCGACGAGGTGGTCCTCGTCGACGGGCACTCGTCGGACCGTACGGTGGAGGTGGCCCGCGCCGTCCGGCCGGACATCGTGGTGGTGACGCAGAACTGCCGGGGCAAGGGTGACGCGGCGCGGGTGGCGTTCGCCGCGGCCACCGGCGACCTGATCGTGATGATCGACGCCGACGGCAGCATGGATCCCGCCGAGATCCACTGCTTCGTCACCCCGCTCCTGAACGGCTACGACTTCGTCAAGGGCTCCCGGTTCCTGGCCGGCGGCGGATCGACCGACCTGACCCCGCTGCGCCGGACGGGAAACCAGATGCTGGTGCGGCTGACGAACAGCCTGTTCCTCGTCCACTTCACCGATCTGTGCTACGGCTTCTGCTCGTTCCGTCGCGACTGCCTGCCGGCGCTCGCCCTGACCGCGCACGGCTTCGAGATCGAGACCGAACTCGTGGTCCACGCCCTGAAGGCGAACCTGCGCATCGCCGAAGTGCCGAGCAACGAACTCCCACGCCGCTGCGGCACCTCGAACCTGCACACCTTCCGGGACGGTCAGCGGGTGCTCCGGACCCTGATCCGGGAGCGGGTCGTACGGCGCCCTCGACCGGTGGTGGACCCGATCGACCACCGGGTGCTGCACCGGTGGCAGCCCCTGACAACCGAGCCGGCCGGCACGGCACTCAGTGAGGTGACCAGCTCATGATGCGTTCACGTGCCCGGGTGACGGGCGGCAGTTTCGCCCTCGCCCTGCTGGTCGGGGTGCTGTTCGGTGCCGCACCCGTTCCCGGTGGGCTCCCCGCACCGGCCGGCGCCGCCGCCGGCGACATCGGCTTTGTCGGTCCGTCCACCTCGGGCGACGGTTCGGCGGCGACCGCCGAGAAGCCGGAGAGCAAGCTGTGGTGGAACGACGGCGCCTGGTGGGCGGTGCTCTTCCACACCAGCAGCCAGACCCACCACATCTTTTGGCTGGATCGCTCCACAGAGCAGTGGGTCGACACCGGGACCATCGTCGACAACCGGCCGAAAACCCGCTCCGACGTGCTGTGGGACGGCACCAGGCTCTACGTCTCCTCGCACGTGCGGGCCAGCTCCTCGACCGGCGCGGCGTCCGGAAACCCCGCCCGGCTCTACCGCTTCAGCTACGACGCCGCGACGAAGACCTACACCCGTGACACCGGCTTCCCGGTGCCGATCAGCAACTACTCCAGCGAGACCCTGACCATCGACAAGGACTCGACGGGCGTGCTGTGGGCGACCTGGACCCAGGGCTCGAAGGTCTACGTGAACAGCACGACGGGCGGGGACGCGGTCTGGGGCGTCCCGTTCGTGCTTCCGGTGGCCGCGGCCGCCAACCTGTCCAGCGACGACATCTCGGCGGTGGTGAGCTTCGGCGGCGGCCGCACCGGCGTCATGTGGAGCAACCAGGTGGCGTCGGCGATGTACTTCGCCGAGCACACCGGCGGCACGTCGCGCTCCAGCTGGGACGTCACGCGTACGGCGATCCAGGGTCCGAACAGCGCCGACGACCACATCAACCTCAAGGCACTGCAGGCCGACGCCTCCGGACGGGTGTTCGCGGTCATCAAGACCGGGCTCGACGACGCCGGCGCCGCGTCCTCAGCGCCCTTGATCATGCTGCTCGCCCGGGACCCGTCGACCGGCGACTGGTCCAGCTATCCGGTCGGGCGGATCAGGGACTGCCACACCCGGCCGGTCCTGCTGCTCGACTCCGAACATCAGACGCTGTACGTCTTCATGACCGCGCCGGACAGTGGCTGTCCCTACTCGGGCTACCCGGGAACGATCTTCATGAAGAGCTCCCCGATGGACGCCATCGCCTTTCCCGACGGCCGCGGTACCCCGGTCATCAGGGACGCCCTCTCGCCCAACATGAACAATGTGACGACCACCAAGCAGGACGTCACCAGCGCCACCGGCATGGTGGTCATGGCCAGCAACGACGCCACCCAGCGCTACTGGCACGCCGACCTCCGGCTGGGCACGTCGTGAGCGCGGGGACCCGGCTCGAGCCCCGCCTCGGGCCGGCCCCCGGCGACCCGCGACCGCTGCGGGTGACGAGTCCAGCCCCGGTCGACGCGTGGGAGCAGGTGCTCGCCTCCGCGCCGACCGCCCTGCCCAGCCAGACGCCGACCTGGCTCCGCTGCGTGTGCGCGGTCGAAGGCTACGAGGACGTCTCGCGGCTCTACGAAACCGTCGACGGAAGGCGCCTCGTCCTTCCGCTCGTACGACGCCCGGGGCTCGGTCCGATCCTCGCGACGGACTTCGGGCTCCCCGTCGGTTGGGGACCGGGCGGGCTGGTCTGCGACGGCGGTGAGCTCCGCCCGGAGGACGTCCGGATGGTGGTCGCCGACCTGGCGCAGCGGCGCGTACTGAGCACCCTGGTCCGCCCCGACCCGGCGACCGCCGGGACCTGGGACGCGGTGGTTCCGGCGAGCGTGCTGCGCGAGGAGCGGATGACGCAGACGCTCTTCCTCGACGGCGGCTTCGACGAGGTCTGGCGCAAGCGGTTCCGCAGCGACACCCGCAACCGGATCCGCCGGGCGGAGCGGGCCGGCGTGGTTGTGGAGCGTGACGACGAGGGCCGTCTGGTCGCCGTCTTCCACCAGCTCTACAGCGAGTCCGTCGACCGCTGGGCGCGGCGGGACCGTCTCCCGGTCCCGCTCGCCCGTCGGTTGGCGGCCCGCCGGGAACCGCACCGGAAGCTGCGCACCGTCGCGGCCATGCTGGGCTCCCGGTGCCGGATATACGCCGCATACCATGAGGGACGACCGGTCGCCGCGATCGTCGTGCTCCTCGGTGAGACGACGGCGATGTACTGGCGCGGCGCGATGCTGGAGAAGCTCGCCGGCCCGGTCTACGCCAACTACCTGTTGCACAAGACGGCGATCGCGGACGCCGTCGACGCCGGACGCACGGCCTACAACATGGGCGACTCGGCACGGGTTTCCTCGTTGGCGCTGTTCAAGAGCCGCTTCGGCGCCGTCAGCCAGGACTACGCCAGCTACCACTTCGAGCGGATGCCGATCACCCCGCTGGTCCAGCATGTCCGCGGCGGGGTACGGCGGATCCTGGCGCTCCGGCCGGTACGGGAGTAGTACATGAGCCCTACACCGCCTCGCTGGTCGGGCCTGCCCCTGCCAGCCGTCCCCCGCTGGCTGGTCCTCGCCGCGGCCCTGACCGCGATCACGCTGCTCGGGATCTTCAGCCGCCCCGCCCCGGATGCTCCCCACGGCGCCGAACCCTCCCCGATCGGCTCCGACGCGGCCGGATACGACTGGTCCGCGCCACAGGGCCACCGCCCCGACCCGGGCACGCTCTCCATCGGCGTCACCCACACCCGGTACTCGATCGACCACTGGGGCAGCCCGCCCGCCATCGCCTCCGCCAAGGCCATTCTGACCACGACGGCCAGCTACCAGAACCAGCACATCTTCGGCTGGGGGACGGAGAACCCGGAGCCGAGCCCAGGGAGGTTCGACTGGTCCTCGCTGGACCGGCGGATGGAGCTGATCAGGTCGACCGGGGGCACCCCGGTCATCACCCTCTGCTGCGCGCCGGACTGGATGAAGGGTGGACGCCCCGGGCAGACCGACTGGAACCGACTGCACGCCGCGCCCCGCCCACAGCACTACGCCGACTTCGCCGCGCTGGCCGCGGCGGTCGCCCGGCGCTACCCCGACGTACGGCACTACCAGGTCTGGAACGAGATGAAGGGCTTCTGGGACAAAGCCCGGAACCGCTGGGACCACGAGTCCTACACCAACCTCTACAACGTGGTGTACGACGCACTCAAGGCGGTGGACCCCGCCATCGCCGTCGGCGGTCCGTACGTCGTCATCGACATCTGGGCGAGCCGGAAGACCGCCAGTCACCCGTCGGAGCTCGCCGGAGCATGCGGCGTGGCCGACCAGCGTGGTCTCGACGCGCTGGACTACTGGCTCCGGCACAAGCACGGCGCGGACTTCGTCGCCGTCGACGCCGGGCTGTCGACCCGCGACCAGGGCAGGATCACGGCGACCACCACCAGCAGCGCGCTCTTCGGCGCACTCACCCGATGGCTGCGCCAGCGGACGTCCCTGCCGATCTGGTGGAGCGAATTCCACGTGGGCCGGGCCGACGCCGCCGGCCAACGGAAACTGACCGCCCGGGCCGTCGCCGCCCTGCTGCACATGGCCGACCAGGGGGCCACGACGGCGTTGATCTGGGAACCCCAGGGCGACACCGGCAAGGAGTACGGGCCGGCGCTGTGGAGCTCGACGAACCGCCACGACGAGGGCCGCCCCCTCCCGTACGCGGAGGCGGTCGCCCGGCTGCAGCAGGTGCTCGCGGACCGCGCCGGGCCCGACCCCGTCTCCTGGCCGGTGCCGGAGCTCGGCCTGATCCGGGGCCGGCAGGGCGTCCTCCTGGTGCACACCGAGGACGCGCCGATCGACCTGGAGATGCAGGGACGGCCGCTCCGCCTCGGGCCGTACGAGGTGCGATACGTCCCCCTGCGGACCGACACACCCGTGGAGTTCACGTTCCCCGTCGACCCGGGGCCGTCGACGCCCGCCGTACCGACGGCCCAGTGCCTCCGCCTGACCGAGGCAACCGCGCAGCTTTCGGAGACGCGATGAGAGGCGACGAGACGACCGTCCCGGCGACGACGATGGTGGCGGGCCATCCGGAACCGCCAGGGCCGGCGGAGCCGGCGACGGCCGCGCGCGGACTCGCCCGGGCGGTGCTGGCCGGCCTCGACGGGGCCGACGTGCGCTGGTGCCTGCTGCGCGGCGGTCCGGCGACACTCATCGCCCCCGGAGACCTGGACGTCCTGGTCGCGCCGGCCGATCTCACACGGGCCGTGGCCGTCGTCGAGGCCCACGGCCTGATCCGCCTGACCAGTCACGGCCGGGGCACCCACCGGTTTTTCCTCGGCCTCGACCCGGCCACCAGCTCGTGGCTCGAACTCGACCTGGTGACCGAGCTCGCCTACGGCCGCCACTTCGAGGTGCGCACCCTGGCGGCCGACGAGTGCCTGGGCCGCCGCGAACGCCAGGACGGCGTGTGGGTGCTCGCGCCCGGGGACGAGTTCTGGGCGCTGCTGCTGCACTGCGTGCTCGACAAGCGCAGCATCGCCGACCACCACCTTCGTCGGCTGCGACAACTGGAGGGCCACGCCACGCTCGACGGTCCACTCGCCCGGGCGTTGCCGGAGCGGGCGGGCCGGATGCTTCTGGCGTACTGGCGGGCCGATCGCCCGGCGGCGCTGCCGGCCGTACGTCGGCAACTGCTCGCCGCCTGGTGGCGGGCCCGTCCGGCGAGCGCGGCCCGCCGTCTCGTCGGCTCGGCCGCCCTGCGCTCGATCGAACGGCCGCTGCAGGCGTGGAGCCGACGGGGTGTCGGCGTCGCCCTGATCGGCCCCGACGGCTCGGGCAAGTCCACGCTGGCCCAGGGTCTCGAGTCGAGGTTCTACTTCCCGGTACGCCGCGTCTACATGGGGCTCTGGCCGTCGAACGAGGCACCGCGCAGCACCGCCGAGCAGGGGGTACGCATCCTGCTGCGCCCGTTCACCGTGTGGCGCCGCTACCTGACGGCGCTGCGCCACCGGGCGCTGGGCCGGATGGTGGTATTCGACCGCTACGTCTACGACGCCCTGCTACCGCCGCGCGGGCCGCTGGTCTGGCTCAAGCGGCCGTACTTCCAGCTGCTGAGCCGGCTCTGCCCGGCACCGGACGTGGTGCTGCTGCTGGACGTCCCGGGCTCGGTCATGCACCGCCGCTCCGGGGAGTACGACCCCGAGCACCTCGAGGCGGAACGCGAGCAGTACCGGCGCCTGCGCCGGCGAATCCCACACCTGGAGCGCGTGGACGCCGACCGGGCTCCGGAACTGGTGCTCGGGGACGCGCTCGGCCGGATCTGGCGGCACTACGTCGAGCGGACGGCCCGGTGAGGGGCGCCGTGCAGTGGGCGCAGCCGGTCCTGCGGGATCGGCTCACCTGCTGGCTGCACCGGCCGCAACGGAGCTGGACCGCCGCCGTCGCCCCTCGCCTGGTCGCCCGGGCGACCGGCACCGACGACACGCGGTGGCGCACCGAGACCGTCGCCTTCACCAGCACGTCCGTCGCCGTGGCCACGGTGCGGGGTAGCGGAGCCGGCGACCGCTACATGGTCAAGGTGCCCTGGACCGACCGGGCCGCCGAGGGGCTGCGGCGCCAGGCCGAGGTGCTCGACCTGCTGTGGACGAACCCACGCCTGCCCGGCCTGCGTGGGGTCCTGCCGTACTGCGCGGCTCAGGGAACGGCCGAGGGGCGTTACTACTGCGTGGAGGGGGCGCTGCGGGGCGCTCCGGCGAGCGGGATGATGCTGCGGCGTACCCGGCGAACCGCCCTGCTCGCCTCCGCCAGCCGGGTCATCCGCGACCTCCACCTGCGCACCCGGGAGCGGACCCTGCTCGACCGGGCCGCGGTGGTGCAGTGGGTGGACGCCCCGCTCCGACGGCTGGAGGGGTTCGCCGGCACCCACCCGCAACGCGACCGGCTTCTCGACGCGGTCTGGCGGCTGCGGGAGGAGCTGGTCGCCGCCCTCGTCGGCCGCACCGTGCACACCTGCTGGATCCACGGCGACTTCTGGCCCGGCAACCTGCTGGCCACCTCGCCCGACGGGCAGGTGACCGGGATCGTCGACTGGGACCGGGCCGCGGCCCGTCAACTCCCCCTGCACGACCTGCTGCACCTGCACGTCCTCGCCCGCCGGCTGGCCCGCGGCGAGGAACTCGGCGAGATCGTCGTGCACGCGCTGCGGCACGGCATCGACCGGACGCTCGACGTCCCCGCCGGCGAGGCCGCCGCCTGGCTGGACGGCATCCCGCCACGACCGGCCCTGCTCCTCTACTGGCTGCGCCACATCCTGCTCTTCATCGACTCGGAAGGTGACCATGACGATCCACGCTGGATCCGCGGCAACGTCGAACGCGTCCTCGTCAACGTCTGAGCTGGTCTCCGTCCTCGATCCCGAGGCGCCGGCCGGGCACGAGGTAGCGCTGACCGTCACCGTCGTCATCTGCGTCTACACCGAACGGCGGTGGCCGCAGATCGTCCGGGCGGTCCGCTCCGTGCTGGCGCAGGACGTACCGGCGGCACAGGTCGTCGTGGTCGTCGACCATAACCCGGCGCTGCTGGAGCGGGTGCGCGCCACGTTCCCCGAGCTGACCATCGTGCCGAGCACCGGTCCGCGCGGCCTCTCGGCTGCCCGCAACACCGGGCTGGCCCAGGCGAGCGGCGAGATCGTCGCCTTCCTCGACGACGACGCCGAGGCCGAGCCCGACTGGCTGGCCCGGCTGCTGCCGCACTATCGGGACGAACGGGTGCTGGCGGTCGGCGGCCACGCCGTACCGGCCTGGGAGGAGGAGCGGCCGCGCTGGCTGCCTGCCGAGTTCGACTGGGTCGTCGGGTGCAGCTTCACCGGGCAGCCCACGGAGGTCGCCCCCGTCCGCAACGTGATCGGGTGCAACATGTCCTTCCGCCGGTCGGTCCTGGACCGCACCGCCGGCTTCGACCCGGCGCTCGGTCGGGTCGGCCGGACGCCGGTCGGCTGCGAGGAGACGGAGCTCTGCATCCGCATCCGACAGCTCGAACCGGACGGCGTGGTGCTGTACGAACCGGCGGCCCGGGTCCGGCACCGGGTCACCGTGGACCGGGCGACCTGGCGTTATTTCCGGCAGCGCTGCTTCTCTGAGGGGCGGTCCAAGGCGGTCGTCGCCCGGCTGGTGGGCAGCGACGCCGGGCTCGCCACGGAGCGCACGTACACCCGCCGCACCCTCCCGGCAGGGGTGCGGCGTGGACTGCGCCAGGTCCGCGGCGGCGACCGCGCCGGGCTGCTGCGGTCCGGGGCGATCGTCGCCGGGCTGCTCGTGACCGCCGCGGGCTACGTCTCGGCCCAGGCCCTGCGCGCCTCCCAGGCGGTCGGCGGGCCCGCCCCCCGGCGCACGGCGAATCCGGTGCCGGCGCGGGTGCTCACCGTCGAGCTCGCCGAGGGGATGCCCGACGTGCCGGACTCGGGTGGCCCGGACGGCACCCGGTACGGCGGGGCGCAGGTCCTGGTCCGGCTGCACGGGCAGCCGCTCGGGCTGGTCGACGTCGCGCTGCCGGCCGGCGGACTGACCGCGCCGGCGCTCGCCGCCGCGATCCGGGCGCGCCTCTCCGCGGCGATCGACGAGCACCTGCGACACGACGGCCTCCCCCCGCTCGACCGGCTCGGCCCCGGCCCGGTCGGCGCGACCGACAGTGCTGGGGAGGTCAGCCTCGCCGGAGCGGCCGCACCCGTCGGCGCCGGGTCGTGTCCTTCCGGCCGATCGGCGGTGGGGCCCGCCCCGTTCGTCAGCGTGGTCGTGCCGACCTGCGGCCGCACGCCGCGCTTCGCGGCCACCCTCGACTCGCTCGCCGCGCTCGACTACCCCCGCTACGAGATCGTCGTCGTCGACAACGCGCCCCAGGTCGCCGACACCGCGCGGATCGTCGCCGAGCGCGCCACCGGCAATCCCCGGCTCCGCCGCACCAGCGAGCCGCGGCCCGGCGTCGCGCACGCCCGCAACCGGGGGCTGACCGAGGCGCGGGGCGAGATCGTGGCCTTCGCCGACGACGACGTCATCGTCGACCGGGGTTGGTTGCGCAGCCTCGTCAACGGTTTCACCGACGACGACGTGGCCGGAGTGACCGGTCAGGTCCTCGCCCGGGAACTCGACACGCCGTCGCAGATCTGGCTGGAGCAGTACGGCGGCTACGGCAAGGGCTGCCAGCGGCGGCGGTTCGAACGGGCCGGGTTCGCCACGCTCTACGAGGGCGGCGCGCGTCGCGTCGACCTGCCAGCGCCGACGCTCTACCCGTACCTGCCCGGATCGTACGGCTCCGGCGCCAACATGGCGTTCCGCACCGACGCGCTGCGCCAGCTGGGCGGCTTCGATCCGCGGCTGCGCAGCGGGGAGGACATCGACGTGCTGCTGCGTACGGTGCTGGCCGGCCACGCGCTGACCTACGAACCGGGGGCCCTCGTCTGGCACACGCACCGACGCGAGCTACGGGCACTGCGACGAACCATGTACCGGTACGGGGTCGGCCTCGGCGCCGTACTGACGAAGTGCCTGGCGACCGACCCCACCGCCCGACGTGAGCTGCTGGGGCGGCTGCCCCGCGGCGTCGCCTATGCCCTGCGGCCCGGCTCGGAGAAGAACGGCCGCAAGCAGGAGGGCTACCCGGCCTCGCTGACCGCCCTCGAACTCTGCGGGCTGGCGCTGGGACCGGCCTACTACGCCGCCGCCGCAGCCCGATCCGGACGGAGCCGCACGTGACCCGTGCACCGAAGACTGTCATTCCCGTCCTCTGCTACCACAGCGTCGGCGACGTACGCCGCGACGGCACGCTGCGCTGGTCGGTGTCGCCGGGCGACTTCGACGAGCAGATGGCGCTGATCCGGGAGCGCGGGCGCACGCCGATGACGGTGAGCGGCTACGCGGCCGCGCTGCGTGGGCTGGCCCCGCTGCCGCCGCGACCGGTGCTGATCACCTTCGACGACGGCTTCCCCGACCTCGCCGAGACCGCGCTGCCGATGCTGCGCCGGCACGGGCTCGCGGCGACCGCGTACGTCATCGCCACTCGCGTCGGTGTGGCGCCGCCACCGGACGCCGATCCGTCGCTGGACTGGGACCAGCTCCGGGAGCTGCGCTCGTACGGGGTGGAGATCGGGTCGCACAGTGGGAGCCACCGCGCGCTCGACTGTCTCCGCCCGACCGAATTGCACCAGGAGATCGCGGGGAGCCGACAGGTGCTTCAGGACGGAACGGGGACGGCGGTCCGATCGTTTGCCTATCCGTACGGCTACCACAGCACCGCCGTGCGGACCGCGGTGCACGCCGCGGGCTACTCCTCCGCCTGCGCGGTCAAGAACGCGCTCAGCCATCCGGACGATGACGTCCTCGCCATCGCCCGGGTGCTGATCGAGCGGGACACCGGCGTCGCCGGGATCGCGGCCCTGCTCGACGGCACCGGCTGGCCGCTGGCCTGGCGGGGCGAGCGGTTGCGCACCCGGGGTTGGCGCGCGTACCGACGGGCCCGCCACCTGGTGCACAGCGCGCGTCCGCGGCTGAGCCAGCCGACCTCGTGACGGCAGGGAGAGCGCACCAGGGACGGGGAGGAGGGGTGACCTCGTGAGCGCCCAACGGGCCGGGACCGCCGACGCGTCGGTCGGTCGCGCGGCTCCCGGCGTCGGCACCGTCGCCGAGCCGATCGGCGTACGGCTGCGCCAGCACCTGCGCGATCCGCTGAACGGCAACGTCTACGCGCTGATGCTCAACACGGCGGTGAGCTCGCTGCTCGGCATCGCGTACTGGGCTCTCGCCGCCCGCCTCTACTCACCGGCCGAGTTGGGCATCGGCGCGGCGATGGTGTCGACGATGTCGTTCCTGAGCAACCTCTCCCAGCTCAACCTGAACGGGGCGCTCGCCCGTTTCCTGCCGGCCGCCGCCGGGCAGGGCAGCCGGCTGGTCGGGTACGCATACGGGGTCAGCTGCCTGGCGGCGCTCGTCCTGAGCGGTGCGTTCCTGCTGCTCGCACCCCTGGTCGCCGACCGGCTCGAATTCCTGCACCGCACTCCCCTGCTCGCGGTGACGTTCGCCCTCTGCGTCGCCGGCTGGTCCGTCTTCACCCTGCAGGACAGCGTGCTCACCGCCCTGCGCGGGGTGGTGTGGGTGCCGGTCGAGAACACCGCCTTCGGGACCATCAAGATCGCGTTGCTGGTGCTGTTTGCCGGCGCCGTACCGGGCCTGGGCATCTTCGTCTCGTGGAACCTGGCGGTCGTCGCGACTCTCATCCCCGTCAACGTGCTGGTCTTCCGCCGGCTGCTGCCCCGGCTGCGGGCGCGCCGCACCGAAGCGACGCTGCCCCACCGTCGGGTGCTCGCCCGGTTCGTGGCGCTGGACTACGTCGGATACCTGTTCATGCAGGCCGGCACGAACGCCCTGCCGTTGATCGTGACCGCCCGGCTGGGCGCGGAGGCCAACGGGATCTTCTACGTGGCCTGGCTGCTCGGCGGCTCCCTGGAGCTGGTGGCCTACCACTTCGGCACCTCGCTCACCGTGGAGGCCGCCGCGGACGAGTCGCGGCTCGCGGCGTACGCACGGCAGATGCTGCGGCGGGGCCTGCTCCTCTTCGTACCAGCGGTGGTCCTGCTCTGCGTGTCCGCGCCGCTGCTGCTGACCCTCTTCGGCAGCGACTACGCCTCGACCGGCTCGGACACCCTGCGGCTCTTCGCCGTCGCGGTGCTGCCCAAGCTGGTGCTGACCGTCTTCGTCGCGGTGTGCCGGGTGCAACGCCGGGTGGGACGCATCATCGCCGTACACGCGTCCACCAGCACCCTGGTCGTGTCGCTGGCGCTGGTCGCGATGGCCGAGATCGGGGTCGCCGGGGTCGGCGTCGCGTACCTCGCCGGACAGGTCGTGGTGGCGGGCGCCGTCCTGCCGTCGATGGTGCGGCTGCTGCGGGGCTCGTCATGAGTGGCGACGCGGCCCTGCTGGCCGCCCCGGCCGCAGCCCGCCAGCGGGTACGGGACGGCCTGCCCGCCGTCGCCCAGTGGGCCGCGCCCGCGACGGCGCTCGCCCTCGGGGTCTGGGCCCTGCGGCGGGGGGACGTCGCCGACATCGGGTCGCTCGGGCTGGTCACCGCGCTCCGGCCCGAGCTGTACGTGGCTCTCACCCTGCTGACCGCGAGCTTCCTCCGCGGCGTCTTCCGCACCCGACCGGCTGCCGACACCCTGCTCGCCGCGCACGTGGTGGTGCTCGTCGTCCTGCTCTTCGGCGCCGCGCCGATCATCGAGCCGCTACCGCGCGTCATCTCGGGTTGGCTGCACGTCGGCTTCGCCGACTACATCGCCCGTACCGGGGAGACGTTGCCGCAGCTGGACGCCCGATTCAGCTGGCCCGGGTTCTTCGCGCTGACGGCCATGGCGACGCGGGCGGCCGGAATACCGGACGCCATGCCGCTGCTCGCCTGGGCGCCCGTGGGGTTCAACCTGCTCTACGGCGCCGTGGTGTTCCGGCTGGCCCGGCTGACGTCGGCCGACGCGCGGACGGCGTGGCTCGCCCTCTGGCTGTTCTTCCCGGCCAACTGGGTGGGGCAGGACTACCTCGGCCCCCAGGCGATGAACTACCTGTTCTACCTGATCCTGGTGATGGTGCTGCTCCGCTGGTTCCGCCCGATCTGGTACGGCGGCCGGCACCGCGCGCGGCCCCCGAGGAGCCCGGTCGGTCTGCTGCTGCGCCTGCTCCGACTCCCGCCGAGGCCACTGCTGCTCGAACCGGTGGCGCAACGGGCCAGTTCGGCCTCGCTGGTCGGTCTGGTCGCGGTGGTCCTCGCCCTCTTCGCGGCCAGCACCGTGAGCCACCAGCTCACCCCGATGGCGATCGTGGTCTGTGTCGGCGCGTTGGTGCTGGTCCGCCGCTGCACGCTCCGTACGCTGCCGGTCCTGCTCGCCGTCATGCTGATGGCCTACATCAGCTACGGCGCCGTCACGTACTGGGCGGGGCACCTGGACGACATGTTCGGCTCCGTCGGAAACGTCGGCGGCACCATCAACCACGGGGCGGTCCAACGGGTGCGGGGCGACGAGGGGCACCAGATGGTGGTGCTGCTCCGACTCGTCCTCACCGTGGTGGTCTGGGTGCTGGCGGCCGTCGGCGCGTGGCGGCGGATGCGCCGGGGACAGGGCGACCTGGGGCTCCTGATGCTCGCCGGGGCGCCGTTCCTCCTCCTGGCGATGCAGAGCTACGGCGGCGAGATCTTCCTTCGGGTCTACGCCTTCGCCCTGCCGTTCATGGCGATCCTCCTGGCCGCGCTGCTGGTCCCCGTGTGGCCGGCGCGGCGTCACGCCCTCGCGGCCCTGACGGCGGGCGTGCTGAGCATCGTCCTCATCGGCGCGTTCTTCGTCGCCCGGTACGGGAACGAGGCCTTCGAGCAGGTCCGGCCGGCCGACCACCGGGCCGTGGAGTGGCTCTACGCGCACGCCCCGGCGGGCGTCTCGTTCGTCTCGGTGACCTCCAACGTCCCCTGGCGGGCGCAGGGCATCGAACGGTACCGGTACCGACCCATCGGCGAGGACCTCGGGCCGACGACGGTCACCGCGATCGACGAGGAGATGCGGCGCAACCCGAAGGGCGCCTACCTGATCATGACGAAGGGGCAGTACGTCTTCGCGGAGTCGTTCCTCGGCAAGCCGCAGGGGTGGGGCCCGGACCTGGAACGCGAAGTCGTCGACTCAGGACAGTTCCGACTCGTCTACACCAATCCCGAGGCGAGGATCTACGTCCTCGGCAACAGCGAAAGGGGCGACCGGTGACGGAGATCGTCGAGTCCGCGGTCGATGCCGATCCACGAGCCTCTTCCTCACCGGCAGATTCCCCATCGCGCACGCCGTGGCCCGCGCTGGTGACGCTCCTCGCCGGCGGCGGCGTCCTCGCCCTCGTCGTCTCGGACGGGCCGAGCATCCTGCGTGCCGTCAGTGTCCCCGCCTACATCGCCGTGGCGCCGGGACTGGCCTGCGCGCGTCTGATCCGGATACCGGACGGCCTCAGCCGGTTCGTCATCGGCGTCGCGCTCAGCCTCGCCCTCGGCGTCCTGGTCGCACAGGGAATGATCCATCTGCACCGATGGTCACCGCTGCTCGGGCTCTCCACCCTCACGGCGGTCGCGTCGCTCGCCTCCCTGACCGAGCTGGTCCGGAACCGGCTGGGCCAACATCCGTGGCGAGAGGTGGGCGCCGAATGACTGCCATTGCTCTCAACGTGGCCCGCTCCGGACCCGCCCAGGCGGCCGTGCTCACCCTGCTGATGCTGGCGCTCATCGCCGGGATCGTGGTGCAGCTCACCGGGCGGCCGGCGCGACGGCAGGCCCTGCGGATCCTCGACATGGTCGCCGCGCCGCTGCTCGTCGCGTTCGTCATCATCATCATTCAGCGGTTCCGTGACCTGAGCTGACCCTGGCGCAAGATCTGTTCGCGGAGGTACATGGGCAAGCTTTTGAGCCCCGAAATGGCGGCGGCTTGCAGCCCGGTATGGGCGGATCAACGCCGGCAGCCGGCGGGAAACCCGACCGGCCGTCGACGTCGTTGTTACGGCAGGGTGACGAACGGCGCGAGGAAGCTGCGAGCGCTCGCGGTGTCCATCCGGTACGCCACGTTGGTGGCGTAGCAGGGCGTGTCTCCGGTGATGGTCGTGCCGGCGAGGATGAGCTTGTTGTCGAGGGTGACGAAGTTCGGCCCACCCGAGTCGCCGTAGCAGGCGCCTCCGAGGTCCCGGCTCTCGTTCATGCCGAGGCGAACCCAGGTCGGGTTGATGGCCTCGAAGTCGACCGTCGCCTTCATGCGCACGCCGCCGCCGGGGTGGGTCTGGCCGCCGGGGCCGTTCACCGCTTCCTGGGTGCCGTACCCCATGACCTGCCACGTCGCGGCGTCGAGCGCGCGCGCGCCGAGCGCGGAGAGCTGACCGGCGGTGGGCAGGGTCGCCGGGACGAACGCCCAGCGGCTGGCGAGGTCGGCGGCCTGCGCCGAGCTGAACTTGACGACCGCGATGTCGTGGGCGTCCGCCTGGTTGCCGGGGTAGGTCGGGTCGAAGTAGGCCGTGCCCGGGACGCCGACCCGCAGCGCGACCTCCTCCGGCGCGCCGCCCTGGGCGGCCGAGGCGTCGATGTCGGCCTGGACGTTCTGCGCGAGCGAAACGTAGAACTTGGTGCCAGCGGGCCGGTTGTCGATGCAGTGCGCCGCGGTGAGGAACACGTCCGGAGCGATCATCGTGCCCGAACAGCTCCACCGGACGGTGTCGGGGGTAGCGGGGTCATTGTCGCGATCAGACTGCACCACGAGCGCGCCGACCTCGGTGCGCTCGGGCGCCGGCTGCTCGTTGTACGAGTTGATCGCCGAGGCCGGAGCGGCGACGCTGAGCATCGTGACTGCGGCCGTGGCGGTGAGAGATGCCAATAATGCTGGACGCAAAGTCTTCCTCCACAAATGTGGTACGGATGGCGTTGTCAGGAGCACACCACACGGGGCGGAGGATTGGAAGACGTCCCTGCCGCGCCGACAGTGTCACGACCGGACCGTTCGACACCAACAACCCGGTTGTGGGTGCCGGTACGAAGGTCTACCACGTGACGGTTCCGAACGACACCAAGGCGGGCCCGGTTCGACCTTGTCTCCAACGACAAGACGGCCGACCTCGACCTGTTCGTCTACAAGGCGGGCACGCTCGTGGTCCTGTCGGCCTCCGGCTCGTCGGACGAGCGGGTGACACTGACGGCACCGGCTCCGGGCACGTACGACGTCTACGTCAACGGGTTCACAACGCCCGGCGGCACGACCTCATACGCCCTCAGCAACTGGGTGGCGCCGAACAGCGCCGCGGGCAACCTGAATGTCAGTGACAGCCCGGTTACCGCCGGCGTACCGGTGACGCTGACCGCGACCTGGACGGGTCTCGAGCCGGCCAAGCGGTACTTCGGTGTGATCTCCTACGCCGGCGCCACCAACGTCACCTTCATCACGGTGGGCTGACCTCGGCAGGCACGAAACACGCAGGGGCCCGGCAGCTTCAGCTGCCGGGCCCCTCTCTGCCTGTCAAGCCCTCGGGTCACCTGTGGAGCTGCGCGCCCCAGCCGCCGGGGGTGTCACCCGACTTGGCACAAATTGGTGCGCACCTTGGGTGATCGCGGCGCCGGCGGTGCGAAGGTCGTCGGGTAGTAGGTCGGTGGTGGTGATGGTGTGGTTGCCGGCCTGAATTTTTGATGACCCGGTAGCGGCCGGCGGTGCGGACGAGTCGCCTGATCGACCAGTCATTGCGGTCTTCATCCAGCGGCGGGATACGCTGCCTGCTGTGCCTCGAACCCCGTGACGGGAGGAGTCGATGCTGGGATGACGGCAGGGCGACCGATGCCCACACAGGACGACGTGCTCGGGTACTTCAACACGCTGTCGAACTGGGGACGGTGGGGCGACGAAGACGAGCTCGGAACTCTGAACCACATCACCGACGACGTCCGGCTGGCGGCGGCGCGGGCCGTGCGCCACGGCAGGAGCGTGTCCTGCGCATGGGAGGTTGCCGTACCGGAAGACATGGAGCGGTCGACGACGACGTGCCCGTGCGCCGCCGACATGCCGGGTGCCGAGAACATGCCGGTGCCCGGCTTCCACGCCGACCGGCGCTGGGGCTTTTCGTCTGAGCGGCTCGGCATCACGTTCCACGGCAACACCCTCACCCACGTCGACTCGCCGTGCCACATCTTCTGGGACGGCACGATGTACAACGGGCGGTCGCACTCGTTGGTCGACGCCGCAACGGGATCGGCGTGGGCGGCCGTCACGGCGGCGGCGAACGGGATCATCACGCGTGGTGTCCTGCTGGACATTGCGAGTGCCCGCGATGTGCCGTGGTTGGAACCGGGGCAGGGTGTGTTTCCCGACGATCTCGAGGCGGCCGAGCGTCGCCAGGGTGTACGGGTGCGATCCGGCGATGCGGTACTCCTGCGGACCGGCTATGGCCGCGTCCGGCACGAGGCCGGTGAGGCCAGCGGTTTCACGCGGGCCGGCTGGCACGCGTCCTGCCTGCCGTGGCTACATGAACGCGACGTCGCGCTCATCGGCGCTGACACCCCCCAGGACGTTCAGCCGTCGGGGTACGAAGACGTGTTGATGCCGGTTCACGCCGTGAGCCTTGTCGCGATGGGTCTGTGGCTGCTCGACAACTGCGACCTTGAGGTGTGCGCGACAACGGCTGCCGAGCTCGGCCAGTGGGACTTCCACCTCGCGGTCGCGCCGGTCCGCTTCGCCGGTACGTCCGGCAGCCCGGTCAACCCGATCGCCACATTCTGACCGCGGTTTCACGAGGGGGTGCGATGCCATGAACGGCCCGGCCCGCACCCTGGAACGCTCGGGCTGGCAGCCGCACTGGCCGGCGTGCCCGGCATCTGACCGACCCGACGCTGGCAGCGCAGGTCAGCCCGCGCGCTAGCGGCGCTGCTCGGACCCGACGGGTGGGCGGCGTCTTTGTGTCCGAGGACCGATACGGATCGATTCCCAACGCGGGCTACGCATTTTCGGCGCCATCCCGCTCGACTGATAGCCGCCTACCTGGACTGGATGGGCCTCGGGCTGTAAACCGGGGCCCATCCGGTGCCGGAACTCGTTCACTGACACCGCTTTAATGGGAATAAGTAGCCGATGTGGGCGCGGGCTTTCGGCTGCTGGCGGCTACAGTCAGCCGACGCCGTCGTGACCCCCTTAAGCAGCAAGCGCGAACCACGTCGACGAGCCGGGAGAGCTTCGTCATGGCGAAGTACGACCCTCTGACCGCCTTCCTCAAGCGGCACGAACGAGCCGAGATCCGGATGTCATTCCAGCGGCTTGAGGAAGTTCTCGGTGCGCGCTTGCCGGCAAGCGCACGGTCCGACCGGACCTGGTGGGCAATACCTTCAACCGGACACGCGATCAAGCACACGCATGGCTGAACGCCGGATGGAAGGTTGACGCGCTCGACCTGACGCGCGAGCTGGTGACCTTCTTCCGAGGCAGGTCGTAGCACTCGCCCCGGCAGGCTCAGACGTCCGCACATGCCGATGTGAAGGGCACGCCAGCTCCAAGTCTGTATGTAGTCGAAGTTCATTGCAGATAATTTTCTGCCGCCGTAGGCTCAAGCGATGTTACTGCAGCACTGAGAGCCTGCAGGGCCTCGCGAGGCCGCATTTGAATCTCGGGATAACGTTCGAGAGCGCGGATTTCCAGTTGGGACAGCGATCTCATCAACAAGACGGGCCCACGCTCGTCCTGATACTTTATGAGCAAAATTGACCCGGCCCGGAGGCATGCCTGCGGAATCTCGTCGAGGCTGGCGATAAGCTGACCAACCGTCTCACCTATCTTGCTATCGACGTCAGCCTGCTTGGAATCAAGGTGCTGCAACTCGATCGCACGCTCAACTTTGATCAAGCGATCTTTGACCTCATCGGATCCAACCGCCTTTCTCATCCATGCGCTTGCCTGTCGCCAGAAGGATCCTCGCCGAACGGTCTCATTTTCCGGTCGATCGTATCCGAGTATTTCTACAAGGTCGTCCAGCGCGTCAAAGACTTTGCGCGCTATCGCCGGGTCGGATGTGTCCAGCCATGCCGCTACCGCCATGGAAGCTTCAACTGCGGCCTTCTCCAGGAGCGGCTGTTCAGCGTCGACACTCGGTTCCACCAGAACGACAAGTCCTTTGGGGCTCGGATGGAAGCTACTTACTTCGTATGGTGCAGCGGACTGACGCGCCCGCTTCCCGTCCGGGTGGCCGGCCTTGCTCTGAGTGGAATCATCGGCAGTCGCCCCGGAACCCACGCCTCCAACTGGGGGGACGTGCCCGGTGGGATTGGAACCAGGCATCCCCGGCTGGCCTGTTCCAGGTCCCTGCGATCCCCGCCCGACCACAGCCACTGCTGCAGCCGCCAAGGTGCCGCGAGAATCCTGGGAGAACTCGAACTCGACAATCTGCCCCTCTTCGAGGGCTTCGAGTCCTTGGCCCTTGAGCGCGGAAATATGAACAAAGACGTCCGCCCCTCCGCCCTCGGGGGAGATGAAGCCGAATCCCTTATCTGCATTGAACCACTTCACGACTCCTCGCGCCATCAGTGCTCCCTCAGTGCGATAACCAAGTACGTCGGAAGTGAAGTCGACTGAACCATCGGGGACATTGTTGCACACGCAGTCGAGGTCAACGAAGCCCGAAAGCGGGTACTTGTGCTTCCCAATCGCCGGCGCGGTCGGTGCCGTGCGCAGATATGGCGGCAGGTCCCGTAGACGTCCAATTCTCCGCGGCACCCATGCTCAGCATGGGCGCCCATATCGTGAGCTTCGCGCCGACCAACGGGTCAAGCGGTCAGCGCGGTGGCGAGCCGGCGGGCCTCGGTCACCAGCCGGCTCGCGCCGCCGCGCGCCACCACGTCGGCCAGCCCCGGCACCTCGACGCGCACGCCGGTCGCGCCGGCCGTCTCGACCGCTTGGCTGAGCAGGTCGGGCGTGCCGCAGGGCGGCCTGCCGCGAATCACAACCATCCCTGGCCCCACCCATTGCCGGCAGCGTGGAGCGCCCAACTAGACGAGCGACAACCACTGCCCTACGTCCGGTCCGAAGGTGCTACGGCAGCAGCCGGAAGTACTGGGTGTAGCCGGCGACTTCGAGACAGAACTCGAAATTCTGACCCCTCGCCGTGCCACAACGGCTCGATGTCCCACGCCCGTTCGAACACCAGCGTCGCGGGCGCTACGTCAGATTCAAAGTCCGCGAACCCGAACCCCAGCGAGACGAGCGGTTCCATCTGCGAAGCCAGAACCGCCTGCCGTCGCGTTCGAGACCGAGGCCCTCCTGGCCGGCACCACCTCAATGACCGACCTCACCGTCACGCCGAAACCCGTGACGCCACCCCCGATCCATGTGCGCGGCAAAGATCATCTAGTGCGGTGTCCACTAACGTTCACCGGGTTTGCGGTGGGTGTTGTGGATCCTCGCCGTGGGGGCGAGCGACTCCCCACCGGGTGGTGGGGCGGGCCTCCGCGGGCCAACTGATCCTCGCGCCGCCCATGCTGGGCGGCGGGGGTCACGTCGGGACCGTCCGGCACCAGGGAGGTGCCGGCCGGCTCGACGGTGCGTGACCACCTCCGGCAGCACAACGGCTGCCACGGTGGTCCGCCGCCCGGAGTACGGGTGGCGATGCTGGCGGCCGCGACCAGGTCGCGGTGCCCGGAAAAGCGGCAGTGCGGGCAGGACAAGGTCCGGCCGCGGGGTTTCGGCACCCGCCTTCGACAGGCGGGGCAGGTCGACGACGTGCCCCGTTCGTCGACCAGCCGTACGGTGATCCCGGCCAGGACAGCTTTGTCGGTGAGGACCTGCAGGAGCCGGGCGATCTGCCACTGCCGCAACCGCAAGTTGTGCCGCCGCCCCGCGTCGATGTCGAGCACCCCGCGGGGATCACCGACGTGCAGCACACCCACCCGCTGCTCCACCGCCCACGAGACGACGCTGCGGGCGGCTTCATGCTGGGCCTGACGGACCCGGCGCCGGTGCCGGCCCTCCACCAGCCGCGCCCGACGCCGGTACTGCCGCCACCGCCGCGACCCCTTCTGACCAGGCCTGGGGGCCCGACGGGCCACGGCACGGCGGCGGGCTTTCGTGTCGGCCAGGTGCATGCGATGTTCGGCGCGGATCGCCCGCCCCGACACCAACAACCCCTCCCCGTCCGGGCCGGCCACGGCGTAGGGGTGGATGATCCCGAGATCCACCCCGGCCACCCGGGCCGGATCCGGTCCCTCACCCGGCGGGTAGACCGCCACCGGCACCTCGGCGGTCACGTCGAGGAACAGGCGGCCGCCCTCACACAGCAAGGTGACCGAGCGGACCTGCTCGGCCGGATACGGCACCTCCCTGGCTAGGCGCACCCACAACGGCGCAGTGCCTCTGGCGGTGGGGATCCGGACCCGCTGCCCGTCGACCGTGAACGTGCGGTGATACCAGCGCACCGGCACCAACCCCCGCCTGCGACGCGGGAACCGCGCCGACACGTCACCGGCGCTGCGGCGTTTCGCCGCCGCGAACCACGAATCCGAAAACCGGCGCAACACCGACCGCGCACCCGTCGAGTCCAATTCCCCGAACGTGCCCGGCCCCGACGCGGACAGCTCCCGACACAACTCCTGATAGCCGGACAGCGGCGCGTCCCGCCGCCGGCACCGCCACCCGTTGACCTCCAACACACACGCCCACACATCACCGGCCGAGCGCAGCAGCCCGAAACACCGCCGCCGCTGCCCGGGCGTCACCCGCAACGCGACACGCGCGGTGCGATGCACAACCGGCGGGGCCGCGGGATCCCGACGACGAGGCACGAACCGAAGCCAACACCACCCCTACGACAATTCCCCAACCCCGACCAACCCGGGCCGGACGTGTCACCCACGCCACCAGGGCCGAGACCGCCGTCCGAGGCTGCAGGCGCTCGCGGCCAAGCGCCGGCACTGACTCGGCCGGCGCTCCGACGGCAAGGTGTAGCGGCCGCCGGAGTGGGGATGCGGCCCCGCCTGGGGGGAGACGGGAGAACTGCCATGGAAAGTCGCGCCAAGTCGATGGGGCACGCGATCCACCCCATCCTGATCGTGTTTCCGCTCGGCCTGCTGGCCACCTCGGTCATCTTCGACATCCTGTATCTGATCACCGACCGGACCGGCTTCCAGATCTCCGCCGCGTACACCATCGGCGCCGGGATCATCGGTGGCCTGGTCGCGGCGGTGTTCGGCCTGATCGACTGGAGCGCCATCCCCCGCGGTACGCGGGCCAAGCGGGTCGGAGCGGCGCACGGGCTCGGCAACGTGGTGGTCCTGCTGCTGTTCGCGGTGAGCTGGCTGCTGCGGCGGTCGGAGGAGAACTGGGACCCGAACGCCCTCGCCTTGATCTGCAGCTTCGCGGGCATCATCCTGGCCGGCGTCACCGGCTGGCTCGGTGGTGAGCTGGTCGAGCGGCTCGGCGTCAGCGTGACCGACGGGGCGGGCGTCAACGCGCCCAGTTCGCTGTCGCGCCGGTCCGCCGGGCGGCCCGGGACCCGCGGCGCCTGACCGCCCGGCGGCGTCCGGCCGGTCAGGCCAGCCCGATTTTCTTCCTGAACACGGTCCGGGTCGGAGCAGACCGTGCCAGCGAACGCCTACTGCATTTCGATGAGGTCCCCTCCCCTTCCAAGACGAAGGCGCGTCACGGACTCGCGACGTGCCAACTGCGCCGAGAGTCGATGCCGGTCCGCCTGACGCGCGCCGCTAGAGGTTTCGACCGGGCCGGCCGATGGTGACCGGACTGGCGGGATAGACGGCGCTGGTGATCGGCGCAATCAGCCGGCTGCATCACCTGTTGCTCGAACTCGTGCCGGTCGGAGCGAAGAAGTTCCTGCCCGCCCGCAGGCCCGCGGTCAGGCCGGGGCGGGCGCCGCGAGAAGCGCGCGCAGCTCGCGGACCGCTGCCCGCCCAGCGCGGTTCGCGCCGACTGTGCTCGCGGACGGCCCGTAGCCGACCAGGTGGATCCGGGGGTCGGCGACGACCCGCGTGCCGTCCACGACGATGCCGCCGCGGGGCCCCCGCAGCCGCAGCGAGGCCAGGTGGTCGAGCGCCGGCCGGAAGCCGGTGCACCAGAGGATGACGTCCACGTCCTCTGCCGCGCCGTCGCGCCACCGCACGCCATCGGGGACGATCCGGTCGAACATCGGCCGGCGTAGGAGGAGACCGCGTTCCCGGGCTTCGAGCAGCTGCGGTGTCCACGACAGCTCGGTCGCGCTGGCGATGCTTCCCGGAGGCAGGCCAGCCCGTACCCGTGCCTCCACCTTGGCGACCACCTCGCGTCCGTAGTCCGGCGTGAACGGCCCGTCCCGGAACACCGGCGGCCGGCGGGTGACCCAGGTCGTCGTCGCCGCGACGTCGGCGATCTCGACCAGGAGCTGCACGGCCGACGTTCCGCCCCCGACGACAACCACCCGCTTCCCTGCGAATTCCGCCGGCCCCCGGTAGTGGGCGGTGTGCAGCTGCCGCCCGTGGAACGTTTCCTGACCGGGGTAGTACGGCACGAACGGACTGGTCCACGTGCCAGTGGCGTTGATCAGTGCCCGGGCGGTCCAGGTGCTGCTGCCGGATTCGACGAGGAGCCGTCCGTCGCGGGCGTTCCGGACGGCCGTGACGGCGACGGGCCGCTGCACGTCGATGCCGAATTCCCGCTCAAAGGCGGCGAAATAGGCCGGCACCGCGTCGGCGGCTGGTTCGTCCGGCGGCGGAGGCGTGAAGCGCATGCCAGGCAGGTCGAAGATCCCGTGCACGGTCGCCATGCGCAGCGTCGGCCACCGGTGCTGCCAGGCCCCGCCGGGCGCCGGGTTGCCGTCCAGGACGGCGAAGTCAAGACCGGAGGAGCGCAGGTGGTACGCGCTGGACAGCCCCGCCTGTCCGGCCCCGATAACCACCACATCCGTCTCCCGCATGTGCCGGACAACGTCTCAGGCTCACCCGGGCCTTCCGACGGGCGATGGATGTCACACCGCCCGGACATACCCGCCGAACCCGGCCCTGGCCCGCTCGGTTCTCCGCGGCGACTCGGCGGTCGACGTCGTCCACCACGGCGCCGACCTGGGTTCGCTGTCGGCGGTCAGCGCGCCGGTCCCCGGCGCGGTGGGCAGAAACACGTGCGCGTGGCCGAAGCGGGATCGGCGGGATCGCCCCGCCTGCACAGGTTGGTCGGCCCGCGACCCGGCTGCTAGGTCGAATGATCTTTGGACCTCGGCGTACTTCCCAGAGGTTCGCCCGTGTGGAATCGTTGCCACATGCGCCTCACGGACAGCGTGCGCTTGCACCACGACACCTGCAATGTCTACCTCCTCATCAGCGGGACGGACGCCGTCGCCATCGACTTCGGGTCCGGCACGGTCCTCGACCACTTGGCCGACTACGGTGTCGAGCGCATCACGGATGTGCTGATGACCCACCACCACCGTGACCAGGGGCAGGGCCTGGCGCGGGCCGCCAGCGCCGGTATCCGCATCTGGGTGCCGTCGACGGAGCAGGACCTGTTCGCCGACGTCAGCGCGCACTGGCAGATGCGCACACTCGACAACAACTACGACCTTCGGCAGGACAGGTTCTCACTGCTGGACGACATACCGGTGCATGGCATCGTGCCGGAATACCGGACCACCCGGTTCGGCGGGATCACCCTCACCGCACTGCCTACGCCGGGACATACCCTGGGCTCGATCAGCTACCTCGCAGAGCTGGACGGCAAGCGGATGGCGTTCACCGGTGACCTGCTGCACGGTCCCGGAAAGGTCTGGTCGGTGTCGGCGCTGCAGTGGAGTTACAGCGGACTGGAAGGCGCCGCCGCGTCCGTGCTGTCGCTCGACCTGCTCGCCGACCGCGAGCCCGACCTGGTGCTGCCGTCGCACGGTCGACCCATCGCCGAGCCCGCACCGGCGATCGCCGAGACCAGGCACCACCTTCAGGCCCTCGTGGACTTCCGGCGCGATCTGCCCTGGGACCTGACCTCCTGGCTGCGTCAACCGTACGAGGAGATCAGCCCTCACCTGCTGCGCAACCGCACGTCCTTCGCGACGAGCTACGCTCTGCTTTCCGACTCCGGCGTGGCGCTGCTCATCGACTACGGCTTTGACATGGTCACCGGCCTGCCCTCCGGCAGCGACCGGTCGTCGCGCCGGCCATGGCTCGCGTCCCTGGACGCGCTGAAGGGCAAGTACGGAATCGACCGCGTCGAGGTGGCCCTGCCCACCCATTACCACGACGACCATGTAGCCGGTTTCGACCTGTTGCACCAGGTGGAGGGCACCCAGATCTGGGCGGCGGACCTGATTGCCCCGATCCTGCGCGACCCGCTCCGGTACGACTTGCCGTGCCTGTGGTACGACCCGCTGCCCGTGCATCGGGTGATACCCACCGGCCTCCCCGTGCGGTGGCACGAGTACGAGCTGACCATGTATCCGCTGCCGGGCCACACGCTGTACGCGGTGGCCATTGCGTTCGAGGCCGACGGCAACCGGGTGGTGGCCACCGGGGACCAGCAGGACGGCGGCTCGGTCACCGGGCAGCGCACGGAGACGCCCAACTTCCAGTACCGCAACCGGTTCCGCATCGACGACTTCATCGACTCGGCGCTGCTGTACCGGCGGCTGTCCCCCGATCTCATGATCAGCGGTCACTGGCAGCCCCGCCTGGTCGACGACGCCTACCTGGACATGCTGCTCGCCAAGGGCGAGGAACTGGCCCGCCTGCACCGGGCGCTCCTGCCGCTGGACGAGGTGGACTTCGGTGCAGAGGGGTTCGGCGCCCGGATCCTGCCGTACCGCTCGGTCGTGACCGGCGGTGAGAAACTGCAACTGGAGGTGGAGGTTCGCAATCCGTTCCGGCGGCCCAGCGACTTGCGGGTCGACCTGGTGGCGCCGCACGGGTGGCAGGTGTCGCCCGGGCACCGCCAGGTCGAGGCCGAGGCGCTCGGCGAGGAGTGCGTGCGGTTCACCGTGCTGCCCCCGCCCGGCGTGCCGCAGCGGCGGGCGCGCGTGGCGGCCAACCTGACCGCCGGCGGCCGCGACTTCGGGCAGCAGGCCGAGGCGCTGGTGGACGTGCGATGACACCCCAGATCGAGGTCGACGAGACGAGCGGACACCTGGAGATCCGCACGGCGCAGTACACGGCCCGGATCGATCGGCGACGGCTGCTGGCGGACGTGACCGGAGCGGACGGCGGTTCGTGGGGGCGGCTACGACTGCTCGCCTCCGTGCACGCGCTCGACGGACCCGATGAGACGGTGCAGGTGGAGCGGATCGAGCACGAGTTCCACGACGGCGTCGTCCGGGTCACCGTCGCCTGCACCAGTTCGCGCTGGTCCGGTCGTACCCAGGTGACGGAGTTCCGCCCGGGTGCGATCACCTTCCGCGCGACCGTCCGCGGCCACGGCCGCGTCACGACCGTGCACCTGCTCGGCGGGGCACGCCTGCCGCAGGGCATGCTGCCCAGCGGCGCGGGGCACCGGACGGTCTTCTCGCCGAACCCCGACCATCCGTGGCGGATCGCCCGACCGGCGGTCGAACCAGCGGTGATCAGCGTCAATGGTGAGGGCGGCGAACCCGGGGTGGGCCGTTGGTTGTTCACCCCCGCGCCGACCTGCTTCGGATTGTCGCGCCAGCCCGCGGACGACGATCGACAGCTGCCGGCCGGGCCGTGGCTGATGGTCGGGCTGGCGACCGAACGGCGTCCCTTCGTGGAGTTCGGATACGACCCCACGCCGGGCGGGTTCAGCCTGCGCTGTGAATACCAGGGACACACCCTGGTCGAGGGCGCCTTCACCACGCCGACCGTGCTGCTGCTGTTCGGCGCCCGCGATCCGTACGAAGGGTTGGGTCGCTACCGGGACGAGCTGGTCGCGCGCGGCCTGACCCCGCCGGCCACCACACGGTCACTCGCCGACCACTGGCGCCAACCGATCTTCTGCGGTTGGGGGGCACAGTGTGCACTGGCGACCGACGGCGATTCCTCCGCGCCCGACCTGTCCCGGCAGGCGCTGTACGACGAACTCCTCACGACGCTGGCGGCCAACGGCGTCGTACCGGGCACGGTCGTCGTGGACGACAAGTGGCAGGCGGAGTACGCCAGCTGCCGGCCCGACACCGGAAAGTGGCCGGATCTAGCGGGGTTCATCGCGGCCCGCCACGCCGAGGGGCAGCGGGTGCTGCTCTGGTGGAAGGCGTGGGATCCGGAGGGCGCGCCCGACGAGGCGTGCGTCCGCGATCCCGACGGCAGGCCCGTCGCGATCGATCCCGAGAGCCCGCTGGGCCGGTCGGTCATCGAGGACGCCGTGGCCCACATGCTGGGCCCGGACGGGCTCAACGCGGACGGACTCAAAATCGACTTCACGGGCCGTACGCCGTCCGGCACGGCGCTTCGTCACGCCGGCCCCTCGTGGGGTTTCGACCTGTTGCACGAGTTGCTGGCGGTCGCCTACCGGGCTGCGAAGCGGGTGAAGCCGGACTCCCTGATCGTCACGCACACACCCGATCCCGGGTTTCTCGACGTGACGGACATGATCCGGCTCAACGACGTACTGCACCTCGACCACCCGGAGGGGCGGACACCACCGCCCGGGGTAAACGGCTCCGCTGTGGTGGAGCAGATGACCTACCGGGGGCGGGTGGTACAGGCGGCCTGTCCGGAGATGCCGGTGGACACCGACGGCTGGTGCCTGCCTGGCCAGGAGGACCTCGTCGCGTATGCCGCGGCCGCGCCGACGTTGGGCGTGCCGGCGCTGTACTACGCCGATCAGATGGATCTCGAGCGTGGCCCCGTCGTCGAGGCGACGTGGGCGGCGATCGCGGCCGCGTGGGCGGCCTACCGTAGACTGCACGGGCTGGTGTTCCCGCATAGACTCCAGTCTTATGGTGGGGAAACGTGAGGGTGGCGGCGAGGGGCGCGCGGAAACTCGCGCCTCGCTCCGGCGCCGCCCCACGATCCAGGACCTGGCCCGCGCCGCCGGCATCTCGCCCTCCACCGCGTCACGGGCCCTCAGCGGCAACGGTTACGTGTCTGCGGAGGTGCGTGCCCGGGTGCTCGCGGCCGCCGAGGAGATCCGCTACGTCCCCGACAGCATCGCCCGGTCGTTGCGCAGCCGCACCAGCCGCGCGGTGGGCGTGCTGATCTCCGACATCCGTAACCCGTTCTACGCCAACCTGGCGGCCGGGATCGAGGAGCGACTGCGCTCGGCGGGCTACCACGTGATCGTGGTCAACAACGACGGCGAGGCCGACGCCGAGGTCGAGGGGGCCCGGACGTTCCTGGCGGTCCGGGTGTCGGCGGCGATCGTCACGCCGGTCTCCGACCGCGCGGTGCGGATGCTGATGAGCGACGGTGTTCCGGTGGTCCAGGCCGACCGTCTGGTGGACGGACTGAGCTCGGATGCCGTGCTGGTCGACAACGTCCAGGGGGCGCAGGAGATCACGAGTCACCTGGTCGACCTCGGTCACCGGACCATCGCGCTGCTCATCGACGAAACGGACTGGACCTCCGGCGCCGGTCGCCTCGCCGGATACCGCGCAGCGCTGCGCGCCGCGGGCATCCCGATGGATCCTGCCCTCGTGGTGCCGACGAGGTTCCAGCCCGACGCGGCACGCGAGGCCGTCGACGCCCTGCTGGACCGGCGTCCCGACGTCACCGCCCTGTTCGCCGCGAACAACCTGCTGGCGGAGGGCGCGTTCCAGGCGCTGCGGCTGCGCGGGCTGCGGGTGCCGGAAGATCTGTCGCTGGTGGCCTTCGACGACCTCCCGTGGATGTCGATGGTGTCGCCCGGGATCACCACCGTCGACCAGCACACCGACGAACTCGGGCGGACGTGTGCGCAGTTGGTCGTGGACCGGATCGCCGGTTCCGAGTCCGGCGAGGCGACCGTCCGGTACATCGAGCCGTCCATTGTCATCCGCAGCTCCACGGCGACGCCGCGTGAGCCATCCGTGCCCGTCGCTCGCGCGGCATCCACACAGGCCGGTTCCGTCACCATCTGATCCCTGATCCCTGATCCCGGGAGCGGAGCCGTTGCAGGCTGGTAACACGACGGCAAACAACTCTTGACAGTCCTATGGGTCGGAAATATGGTCCAGGTCACTGTGGTAACGATGCCACATTCGATGTCCTGGTTCTTGGTCCCGGGTGGCGCAGCGCCGAAGCGGCAGATCAGGGCTGCGGTTCTCGCCCCAGGGGTCCCGGACATCCGCCGTCTGTGAGGAGTGACGATGACGATCACCCGACGGGGTCTTCTGGCCGGTTCGATGGGGGCGCTCGCGCTGGGAGTGAGTGCCTGCGGCGGGGTCAACAAGAGCAGCAACAACGACGCGACCAAGGGCGGCGACAGCGGGTCCTTGTCGACAATGGGCTTCGGCAAGCCGGACGACGTCGGCCAGGCCCGCATCGACGCGTTCAAGAGCGCCTATCCGAAGGTTCAACTCAACATCAACGAGGGCGACTTCGACCCGCAGCAGTTCCTCTCCGCGGTCGCCACCGGCAACGTCCCGGACCTGGTGTACCTCAACCGTGAGTTGGTCGGCAGCTACGCCTCTCAGGGTGCCATCCAGCCACTGGACGACAAGATGGCCAGCGCCGGGATCAAGAACAGTGGCTACCGTGAGGCCGCGATCAAGGAGGTCACGGTCGACGGGAAGGTCTACGGCATTCCCGAGTTCTACAACACCCGTAACATCCTGGTGAACGGCAAGGCGCTACAGGAGGTCGGGCTCACGCTGCCGGACCTGAGCACCAGCGACTGGGACAAGCTGCACGCCAGCACCGTGAAGCTGTACAAGGCCAACGGCGGTCGGATCGCCCGGATCGGGTTCGACCCGAAGCTGCCGGAGTTCCTGCCGTTGTGGGCGAAAGCCAACGGCGCCGATCTGGTGAACCCCGACGGCTCGCCGAACCTCGAGGACCCGAAGGTCATCGAGGCCCTGGCGTACGCGCTGAGCCTGATCAACGAGCAGGGTGGCTGGTCGAAGTTCAAGGCCTTCCGCGACACGTGGGACCTCTTCGGGTCGGGCAACCAGTTCGTGAAGAACCAGGCGGGCGCATTCCCCTGGGAGGGCTGGCTGGTCAACGTCCTGGTCCAGGCCTCGCCGAAGGTCGATCTGCAGTCGCTGCCGTTCACCGACCGGCAGGGCAACCCGGTCAGCTTCCAGAGCGGCAGCGCCTGGTGCCTGCCGAAGGGCTCCAAGAACCCGGCTGCGGCGGTCAACTGGATGAAGACCATGACCAGCACGGAGACCTGGCTGAAGGCCGGTGAGGCACGCCAGGCGACGGTGGAGAAGAACAAGTCCAAGTTCACCGGCCTCTGGACCGCCAACCCGGAGGCCGACCAGCAGATCAAGGCGAAGTACGTCAAGCCCGGCCAGACCGGGTTCGACAAGGCGATCGAGAACTACTACGCGTCCACCGAGTACGCGTTCGCCGTCGTTGGTTCCAAGGCCGGCAGTGAGATCAAGACGGCCTGGCAGGACGCGGTCAACCGGGCCCTCTCCGGCCAGCAGAAGCCCGACGTGGCGATGAAGCAGGCGCAGGCGGAGGCGAGCAAGGCTTTCAGCGCGGCGAAGTGATGGCCGCGCCGACATCGGTCGCCGCCACCCGCAGAATGACTGCGGGTGGCGCGCGCCGCACCAGAAACTGGCGGGAGATCCGTGCCGCCTACGGTTTCATCTCGCTGTGGATCATCGGGTTCCTCGTGTTCACGCTCGGCCCGATGATCGCCAGTTTCGTGCTGTCGTTCACCGACTACAACGCGATCGACTCCCCGCAGAACGTGGGGCTGGAGAACTACCGCCAACTGGCGGAGGATCAGAAGGTCGCCAAGGCGCTCGGCAACACCCTGGTGTACGCAGCCATGTACGTGCCGGCGTCAATGGCCGTGGCGCTCGCCCTCGCGATGGTGCTCAACCGGGTGGGGCGCGCGTCAGGCTTCTTCCGGACAATCTTCTACCTGCCCAAGATGACGCCGACGGTCGCGGTGGGCGCGCTGTTCCTGCTGCTGCTCAACGGTCAGGAAGGCCTGCTCAACCGCACGCTACGCCTCTTTGGCATCGACGGCCCCAACTGGACGACGGACACCCACTGGGTGAAGCCGGGACTGGTCATCACCACGCTGTGGAGCGTCGGCGGGACGGTGGTCATCTACCTCGCGGCGCTGCGCCAGGTGCCGAAGGACCTCTACGAGGCCGCCGAGCTGGACGGTGCCGGCAGTTGGACGAAGTTCCGCAAGGTGACGATCCCGATGATCAGCGGTGCGCTCTTCTTCACCCTGATCGTGCAGACGATCGCCGCGCTGCAGATGTTCAACGAGGCCTACACCATGTTCTTCGGCGGGCAGCAGAACAGCACCTATTCCAACGAGGCCGCGCTGTTCTATGTGATCTATCTGTTCCAGCAGGCCTTCCGGTTCCTGCACATGGGATACGCCTCCGCGCTCGCCTGGCTGCTGTTCGTGATCATCATGATCATCACCGCCGTGCAGGTGCGCGTCTCGCGCCGGTTCGTCTACTACGAAGGCGAAAGGGATTGACGATGACCGCTTCGCCTCCGCACCTGACCGCTGCGGCTCCGGCTGCCCTTGACCCGTTGGGCAACGATCGCGTCGCCGGCGCCCGTTCCCAGGCCGGCGGCCGCGATCAGGGGCCGTTCTGGAAGCGTGCCCCCTATCTGATCGTGCTCGCCCTCGCCAGCGTCGTGTTCACGTATCCCTTCGTCTGGCTGATCAGCGCTTCGCTCAAGCCGCGCACCGAGGTGTTCGGCAGCGCCCTGATCCCCCGCAACGTGCAGCTGTCGAACTTCGCCGATGTCTGGGACTACGCGCCCGTGCTGGCGTGGATGAGCAACAGCGTGGTGGTGGGAATCGCCGCGGCCACGACCGTGACGATCAGCAGCGCCCTCGTGGCGTTCGGCTTCGCGTACTTCCGGTTTCCCGGGCGCAACGTGTTGTTCGGGCTGGTGCTCGCGACGATGATGCTGCCGCAGGCCGTCACCCTGATCCCGGTCTACCTGATCTGGAACAAACTCGGCCTCGTCGGGACCCAGGTGCCGCTCTGGGCGCAGAACATCTTCGGTTCGGCGTTCTACATCTTCCTGCTGCGCCAGTTCTTCCTGTCGCTGCCCCGCGAACTGTTCGAGGCCGCCCGGGTGGACGGCTGCGGCTTCCTCGGGTTGTTCCGGCGCATCGCCCTGCCGCTGTCCAGACCGGCCCTCGCGATCGTGTTCGTGTTCGAGATCCAGGCGAGCTGGGACGACCTGCTCCGGCCACTGATCTACCTGCAGGACACCTCCCTGTTCACGATCCCCCGCGGACTCAAGTCGGTCATCGACACCTTCGGCCAGGGCGGCGAACAGCACTGGGAGATCATCATGGCGGCCAGCCTGATCGCCACCCTTCCCATGATCATCATTTTCGCCGTCGCCCAGCGACACATCATCGAGGGCATCGCCACCCAGGGTCGGAAGGGCTGACGTCAGCGTGCCGTTCTGCGATCACGTACTCGCGCTCGACATCGGTGGCACCAAGCTCGCGGCAGGTGTCATGAATCGCACCGGGAAGCTCCTCTCCTTCGTGCGGGTACCCACGAGGGTCGAGGAGGGGCCGGACATCGTCATCGAGCGACTGCTGAAACTCGGTCACGAAGCGTTGGCGGCGTCCGGCCACAGCCAGGGCGACATCGCGGCGATCGGCATCGGCTGCGGAGGCCCGCTCGACCCGGTGACCGGACGGGTGCAGGGCCCGCCCGGGCTGCCGTACTGGGACGACGTGCCCATCGTCGAGCTGGTGACCGACGCCTACGACCGGCCGGCCTTCCTGGAAAACGACGGCACGGCCGCCGTACTGGGCGAGTACCACTTCGGGCCCTGGCGTGGTGTGCGGCACATGCTCTACCTCACGGTGTCCACGGGCGTGGGCGGCGGCCTGATCCTCGACGGCCGGGTTCACCGGGGCGCGGCCGGCAACGGTGGCGAGTTCGGGCACGTGATCATCGACTGGAACGGGCGCGTCTGCGGATGCGGCCAGCGCGGCTGCATCGAGGCGTACGCCTCGGGCACCTCGATCGCACGCCGGGCCGTCGAGGCACTCGACGCCGGTCCGGCGTCGTCCATGCGCGATGTCGCCGTGGTGACCGCCGAGACCGTGTCGACGCACGCGGCGCAGGGTGACCGGCTGGCGCGGCAGATCTGGGACGAGACCACGGCCGCGCTGGCGCGCGCCATCGCGGTGATGATCAACGTGGTCGAACCGCAGCTCGTCGTCCTCGGCGGCGGTGTCACCCGCGCCGGCAACGCCCTGCTGCTGCCGGTGCGCCGCGCCGCGCTCGCGCAGGCCATGCGACCAGCCGGCGCCGCCGCCCGGCTGGAGCTGGCCTCGCACGGTGACACCGTCGGCGTCGTCGGCGCGGCGGCATCCGCACTTGTCCACCTCCAGCAGGGAGCACCCTCGTGACTGTCGATGACCGGTCCCCGCTCGTTCACCACGTCGACGAACACCTCACGGTAATCGAATCGGTCCGCAAGCTCGTGGCCGACGTGGAGATCCTCGGCGACGAGCTCTGCGAGCGCCTGAGCCACGGCGGAACCGTCTACTCCTTCGGCAACGGCGGGTCCGCGGCAGACGCCCAGCACCTGGTGGGTGAGCTCATCGGGCGGTACTGCCGTGAGCGGCGGGCGTTGCCCGCCGTGGCCCTGTCCACCGACCCGACCGTGACCACCTGCATCGGCAACGACTACTCCTTCGAGGACGTCTTCGCCCGGCAGGTCTCGGCACTGGCCCGCACCGGCGACGTGGTGGTGGCCTTCACCACCAGCGGCCGGTCCCCCAACGTCGTCGCCGGCCTTCGGGCCGGCCGGGACGCCGGCGCCCTGACGGTCCTGTTCACCGGGCAGCCGGAAGCCGGCGGTGGACCCGCCGCACGGTACGCCGAGCACGTCTTCGCGGTGGCGTCCGAGCGCACGGCCCGGGTTCAGGAGGCGCACGTCCTGCTCCTGCACCTCCTCAGCGAACACATCGACCGCTGGGCCGTCACCCCCGATTAACCAGACCGCACCGCACCACGGGAAAGGGACTCCTTCCACATGCTCCGCGCACAACCGCAGTCCGACACCCGTCGGCCGTCGGCGATCCCCCGCCCGTCGGCACCTCCAGCCGGCCGGGCCACCCGGGGTCAGCTGCACATGATCGGCAACGCCCACATCGACGCGGTGTGGTTGTGGCCGTGGCAGGAGGGTTACCAGGAGGCGCGCGCGACGTTCCGCGCCGCCCTGCAACGGATCGACGAGTATCCGGACTTCATCTTCACCTGCGACTCGGTCGGATACCTGGCCTGGATCGAGGAGCACGATCCCGAGCTGTTCGCGGCGCTGCGGGAGCAGGTCCGTGCGGGCCGGTTCGAGATCGTCGGCGGTTGGTGGGTCGAGCCGGACTGCAACATTCCCGGCGGTGAGGGATTCGTCCGGCACGCGCTGTACTCCCAGCGGTACCTGGCCGAGAAGTTCGGGAGGACGGCGTCGGTCGGTTGCAACGTCGACCCGTTCGGGCAGAACGCCACGATTCCCCAGTTGCTGGCGAAGTCCGGTATAGACAGCTACGTGTTCATGCGGCCACAGCCGCACGAGACCGCGCTGCCCGGACCGACGTTCTGGTGGGAGGCAGCCGACGGGTCACGGGTGCTGGCCTACCGGATCCCGCACGAGTACTGCAGCCCCGCGGGGCATCTGGGCGTACACGTCGGCAAGGCGCTGGCCCAGCTGCCGCACACCACCGACCCGCTGATGTGCTTCTACGGCGTCGGCAACCACGGCGGCGGCCCGACCCGGGCGAACATCGACAGCATCCGGGAACTGGACGGCAGCGACCAGTTCCCGCAGATGCTCTTCTCCACGGTCCGGGCATTCTTCGACGCGGCCCGCGCCACCGGACGGGACCTGCCCGAGTTCTCCGGCGAGATCCAGCCGCACGGAGTGGGCTGCTACTCCGCGCACTCCGGCATCAAGAAGCTGATCCGGCACACCGAGCACGCGCTGCAAGCCGCCGAGAAGTGGGCTGCGGTGGCGAGCGCGGCGACCGGCGTGCCCCGCGCGACCGACCAGTTCGAACACGCCTGGCGACAGGTCCTGCTCAACCACTTCCACGACACCGCGGCCGGCACCGCGCTGCCCAGCGCGTACGACGACGCGCGCGACCAGCTCGGTGAGGCGCGGGCGATCGCGGCACGCCTGCAGAACCAGGCGATCCAGAGCATCAGCCGCCAGATCGACATCCCCGACGAGGAGCGGATGACGCCCCTGGCGGTGTTCAACCCGCACCCCTGGCCGGTGCGGACCACCGTCGAGGTCGAGTTCGGCAGCTTCCTCGGCAACGGCGGGATCGTGGCCGAGGACGATGCGCAGAACCGCATCCCCGTACAGTCCGCCCGCTCGACGACGGTGACCGGCGGTCGCCGGCGGCTCGTGGTACCGGTGGAGCTGCCCCCGCTCGGCTACCGGCTCTACCGGATGTATCCCGATCACATCACTGTCCCCAGGCCGGCTGCGGAGACCGACACGGTGCTGGAAAACGATCACCTGCGGGTGGTGGTCGACCCGGCGACGGGGTGGCTGTCGAGCCTCGTGTGCAAGGCCACGGACGCGGAGCTGATCAGCGGCGACGGGGCGCGGTCGCGGCATGCGGTCGTGCTGAACGACCCCACCGACACCTGGGGCCACGGGGTCGTCTCCTATCGGGACGTGATCGGGGCCTTCACACCGGTGTCGGTGCGGCGGATCGAGACCGGCCCCGTCCGGCAGGTGCTGCGGGTATGCAGCAGTTTCGGCGCCTCGACGCTGACCGAGGAGTTCGTGCTGGCCGCGGGTGCGCGACACCTCGAGGTCAGGGTCACCATCGACTGGCACGAACGCCTCCGGATGCTCAAGCTGCGCTTCCCGACCAACCTGACCGAGGTCACCGCGACCCACGCGATCCCCTACGGGCACGTCGAGCGGGTCGCCGACGGGCACGAGACGGTCAGCCACTCGTGGGTGGACGTGTCCGGCACGCTGAGCGGGCGTGCGGCTGGCCTGTCGGTCCTCAACGACGCCAAGTTCGGTGTCGACGTGACCGGGGGCGAGATCGGCCTCACCGCGCTGCGCAGCCCGGCATACGCATGGCACGCCCCGCAGCCCCTGCCCGCCGACGGCGACTACGAGGTCATGGACCAGGGGGTGCAGCGGTTCACCTACCGGCTGCTGCCGCATGCCGGTGACTGGCGGGCCGCCGGGACCGTGCGCGCCGCGGCCGAACTCGACCAGGCGCCGGTCGCCCTGCTGGAGTCGTGCCACGATGGTCCACTGCCCCAGCAGCACTGCTTCGCCGCCGTCTCCGACGCCGACAACGTGGTGATCACGGTGATCAAGCAGGCCGAGGAGCAGACCGGCGACTACGTGGTCCGGGGCTACGAGACGGCCGGTGCGGCGGCGAACGCCACCATCGACCTGCCGTTCCTCGGCCGCACGATCACCGCCGAGTTCGGCCCGCACGAAATCAAGACATTGGTCGTCCCGCGCGATCCCGCCCGGCCCGCCGCCGAGGCTGACCTGTTGGAGCGGCCGACGGCGGCCGAGGCCGTGGCCACGGACGAGCCGGAAGGTGAGCGGGAATGACGTCCGTGACCGCCTTGACCGAGGGCTGGCGGCTGCGCGGCTTCCTCGGCGACGACTGGCAGCTGCACCGGGCCCAGCTGCACGCCCGCGACAGCCAGGACGACGAGCGGCGGTGGATCCCCGCCCGGGTCCCCGGCAGCGTGCTCGCCGATCTGCTCGCCGCCGGCCAGGTCCCCTCCCCCTACGTGGGCACGCAGAGCCTGCTGTCGGAGTGGGTGCCGCAGCGGACGTGGGTGTACCGCACCCGCCTGCGCACCGCCGGGCTCGCGCCCACCGAGCGTGCGTTCCTCGAATTCGACGGCATCGACTACTCCGCCGCGGTCTACCTCGACGGCGAGCGGATCGCCGTGCACGAGGGCACGTTCGTCTCCCGCACGGTCGAGGTGACCGGACGACTCGGCCCCGGCGAACACACTCTCGCCGTGGTCGTCGATCCCGCGCCGGTGAGCCAACCACAGGTCGGCTACACCGCCGAGGTGAACGTCCACAAGGGGCGAATGGGCTACGGATGGGACTTCTGCCCCCGGATCGTGCACCAGGGTCTGTGGGCGCCGGTCCGGCTCCGGACGACCGGACCGCTGCGGCTGGCCGACGTGTGGGCGCGACCCACGGTGACCGGCGCCGCGGGCCGCGTCACGGTGACCGTGTCGGTGGACGGCGAGGCCACCGGCGCGAGCGCGGAGTGCACCCTGCACGACCCGGCGGGCGCGACCGTCGCCAAGGGCACCGTGCCACTGGACGGCGCAGCCACCGAGGTCACCCTCCAGGTCGAGGCACCCCTCGAATGGGAGCTCAACGGCCGTGGCGAGGCCCACCTGTACGCGCTGCGCGTGGCGCTGCACGACGGCAGCGGAACGCGCAGCGACGACCGCCATCTGCGGCTGGGTTTCCGGGACGTACGGTTCAGCCGCGACGCCGGTGCGCCCGCCACCGCCCTGCCCTACCGGCTGACCGTCAACGGCCGGGCCAGCGACATCAAGGGCTGGAACTGGGTCCCCGCCGACGCCCTCTACGGCGCGGTCGACGAGGCCCGACTGCGCCACCTGCTCGGGCTCGCCCGCGACGCCGGGGTGACGATGCTGCGGGTGTGGGGCGGGGGCCTCATCGAAAGCACCCTCTTCTACGACCTGTGCGACGAGTTCGGGATCCTGGTCTGGCAGGAGTTCGCCCAGTCCAGCTCCGGCATGCGCAGCGTGCCCAGCGACGACGAGAGCTTCGTGGCCCGGATGGTCGCCGAGGCCGAGCAGATCGTTCCCGCCCGCCGTAACCATCCCAGCCTGGCCATCTGGTGCGGCGGCAACGAGTTGCAGCGGGCCGACGGGGTACCGCTGACCGACGCGGACTCCCCCGTGCTGGCCGCGCTGCACGACGTCGTCGCACGCCTCGACCCCAACCGGCAGTGGCTGCCCACCTCCCCGTCGGGGCCGGTGTTCGGCAACACGCTCGACAGCGTACGGACCAGCCCGGAACAGCACGACGTGCACGGACCCTGGGAGCACCAGGGCCTGTCCGACCACTACCGGCTCTACGACTCCGGCCGAGGGCTGCTGCTCAGCGAGTTCGGCGTGGAGGGCATGAGCAATGTCCGGGCGATCGAGTCGGTCGTACCGGCCCCGGAGCATGCCCTTCCCACGGCCGGCAACCCCGTCTGGGACCACCTCGGCCGGTGGTGGAACAACGAACCGCTGGTGCGGCAGGCGTTCGGCGACGCCCTCACCGACCTCGCCGCGCTCTCCCGGGCCAGCCAGTTCCTCCAAGCGGACGGCCTGCGCTACGCCGTCGAGGCCAACCGGCGCCGGCCGGAGAGCTGCGGGGTGCTGCCCTGGCAGCTCAACGAGTCCTTCCCCAACGGCTGGTGCACCTCCGCCGTCGACTACTTCGGCGAGCCGAAGGCCGCCTACCACTACGTGCGGCGCGCCTACCGCCCGCTGCACGTGTGCGCCGCCCTGCCGGCGCCCCGCGTCACCGGCGACGAGTTCGCCGCGACCGTGTGGGCGTGGTGGGACACCGCGTCCGGGCCGGGGAGCGTCACCGCCCGGGTGATACGCCTCGGCGGACGCCAGGTCGCCGAGGCGCACTGGGCGACCGAATTCGTCGAGGGCCGGCCCCAGCCGCTCGGCGAGATCCGGTGCCCCGCGGGTGAGCTGGGCGCACAACCGTTCCTGCTGGATCTGTCCGTGCACGCCGGAACCGACTCGCGGGCGAACCGCTATCTGCTCACCGCCGGCCACGACTTCCAGGACCTGCTCGCCCTGCCACCGGCCGGCATCTCCACCCGGCTGCACACCACCGGCGCGACCTGGACGCTGCGGCTGCGCCACGAGACCGGGCCGGCCATCCCGTTCCTGCGGCTGCTCGACGCCCGCCACGCGGCCGAGCCCGGCTGGCTGACCTGGGACGACAACGCCATCGACCTGCTGCCCGGCGAGGAGCGCGTCCTGCACGGCCGGTGGGACGGCGTGGCACCCGAGGACCGGCGCGTACGGCTCGACGGCTGGAACGTGTCCGCTCAACTGATCACCGAGGCCGGCTGATGGCGGCGACCTTGACGAACGCGCCGCTGCACGTCAGCGGCCTCGACCCGCACCTGTTCGAGGTGGAACTGCGACGGGCACCGACGGCTTCGCCCGCCGGGGGCGTGTCGGCGACGATCACGGCCACGTACCGGGGCACGGTGCCGGTGGAGGCACGGCTGCGGGTGTCCGCCAGCCTCGCCGACGCCGGTGATCCGTACTGGCTCATTCCCGGGCTGTTCTACGGCGACAACCGTCCCGCGGACAACCACCGGCTCTACCCGCGCTTCGCCCGCACGGTCGACGAGCCCGCCGACCCAGGGCGGTACGTCTCCCCCGCATGGAGCTTCCGTGCCGACCGGGCCGCCACGCCCGCGGTGTTCGTCTGGGGAGCGTCCGGTGGCCTGGCGCTCGCCGTCGACGAGCACAGCTCGCTGGGCCTGACCGGGATCGGGTTCGCGCACGAGGGCGACATCGCACAGCTGCACGCCGATTTCCCGTACCGTGAGGAGCCGGTCAGCTACGTCGGCAGTCAGGAACCCACTGCGCCGCTGGCGCAGACGCACGTCTGGCAGCCGGGCGAGCGGCACGTCGTGGAGCTGAACCTCTACCGGCTGCCCGCTGACCGGCACGCCTATGTGCCGGTGCTGCGGGAGCGGCACGCCCGGTCGGCGACGGAGCCGCTGCGCCCGTGGGTCGACGTGACGGAGGCGGCGGACCTGGCCGCGTACGGCCTGCACCGCTGGCACTTCCGCCCCGACCCGGCGGTGCTGCTGGAGACGGCGGCGTTCGACCGGGAGTTCAACGACAACGTCCAGGGCCTGGGTGACCGGGCAGCGATGCACGTCGCGTGGATCAGCGGAATCCCGTACGCCCACGCACTGCTGGCGCACGGCCGCCGCCGGGGACAGGACGACCATGTCGCGGCCGGTGCGGCGGTGATCGACCACATCTGCGGCAACCTCGCGCCGGCCGGGACGTTCTGGGGCCAGTGGACCGCGGCGAGGGGTTGGGGCCAGAGCTGGACGCCGGTCCGGGGTGGCCTGCACGCCCGTACCCTCGCCGAGGCCACCTTGTTCCTGCACCGCGCCGTCCGCGCCGAGCAGGCCGCCGGCGTGGACCGCCCGGGGTGGCGGGCGGCGGTGCGGAGCAACCTCGACGTCGCGGTACGCAACCAGCGCGCGGACGGCAACCTGGGCAGCCTGCTGCACGCCGACGACGGCCGGGTGCTGTCCTGGGCCGGTGCCGCAGGGCTGACCTGGGTCACCGCGCTTGCCGAGGCGGGCGACCTCGACCCGGGCCTCCTGGAGGCCGCGCGGCGCGGTGGCGACTACTACGCCCGCTTCGTCGAGGAGGAGTTCCTGCACGGCGCCCCCGAGGACGTCGATCTGGCGCCGACGTCGGAGGACGGCTACGCGGCGGTGCTGGCGTATGTGGCCCTGTGGCGCGCCACCCGCGAGTCGCGCTGGTTGGAGTTCGCACGCCGGGCCGCGGACTGGATGTTGACTTTCCGCTACAGCTACGACGTGCGCTTCGACGGGCACACCCTGCTGGCGCAGTACGACTTCCGCAGCCGCGGCGCCGACCAGGCCTCCCCCAGCAACCAGCACCTGCACTCGTACGGCCTGATCTGCCTCCCGGAGATGGTCGAGTTGTCCGCCGCCACCGGCGACCGGCACTACCTCGACCGCACCCGGGAGAACCTGGCCTGCTTCCGGCAGTTCATCGCCCGCGCCGACGGCGACTTCAACGCCTACCGGGGCATGGCCAGCGAACGCTACTACCAGACCGCCTGCTTCCAGGCCAAGGGCATGCTGCTCACCTTGTCGCACGCGTGGAGCGTCGGCGTGCTGCTGCTGGGCTGCGAGGCGGCGCTGAGCCTGCCGGAGGTGAACTGGTGACGAGTACCTTCCCACCCGACTTTCTGTGGGGCGCCGCGACCTCGGCGTACCAGGTCGAGGGCGCCGTCGACGAGGACGGCCGCGCGCCGTCCATCTGGGACACGTTCACGGCCGAGCGCGGGATGGACTCCGGCGCGGACGCCTGCGACCACTACCACCACTGGCCATCGGACGCCGACCTGATGGCCCAGCTCAACATGAACGCCTACCGGTTCTCGCTGGCCTGGCCGCGCATCATCCCCGGAGGGACCGGCCCGGTGAACCGGGCTGGGTTGGCGCACTACGACCGGATGGTCGACGGTCTGCTCGAACGTGGCGTCACGCCGGTACCGACGCTGTACCACTGGGACCTGCCGCAGCGGTTGCAGGAGCGCGGCGGCTGGACCAACCGCGCGACCGCCGAGGCCTTCGCCGCCTACACGGACGTCTGCCTCGACCTGCTCGGTGACCGGATCGACACCTGGCTCACGGTCAACGAGCCGTGGGTGGTGTCCGTCCTGGGCTACCGGCTCGGCCTGCACGCCCCCGGTGAGAAGGATCTTCGCACCTCCATCCTTGTCGGCCACCACCTGTTGTTGGCGCACGGCCTGGCGACGGACCGCATCCGCGAGCGCCGCCCCACCGCCCGCGTCGGCATCCCGCTGAGCCTCTTCCCCAACTACCCCGCCACCGACGATCCGGCCGACGTCGCGGCATCGTGGGCCTCCGACGGGTACACGAACCGCTGGTTCCTCGACCCGGTGCTGCGCGGCCACTACCCCGCCGACACCGCCGAGCTGTTCGAACGACTGATCGGGCCGATGGACTGGGTGCGCCCGGGCGACCTCGACATCATCGGCAACCGGCCGGACCTCATCGGCGTGAACTACTACACCCGCCGGCGGATCACCGCGAGTCAGGACGAACTGCCCTGGCGGGTGCTGCCCGCGCAGGAGGGCGTCCCGGTCACCGACAGCGGCTGGGAGAGCGTCCCAGAGGCGTTCCACGAACTGCTGGTACGCCTGCACCGCGACTACGACGTGCCGATGCTGATCACCGAGAACGGCGGGGTGTGGAACGCCCAACCGGACTCCGACGGGCGGGTGCGGGACACCGGACGCGTGCACGCCCTGCGCGAGCACCTGCGCGCACTGTCCCGCGCGATCGACGACGGCGCACAGGTGCTCGGCTACCTGCACTGGTCGCTGCTGGACAACCTGGAATGGGCTGAGGGGTACGCCCAACGCTTCGGCCTCATCCACGTCGACCGGTCGACCCAGCGACGCACCGTCAAGGACAGCGCTCGCTACTTCGCGGCGGTCATCGCCGCCAACGCGGTCATCGACGTCTCCGACCAGTCGGAAGGAAGATCGTGAAACTGACGATCATCGGCGGCGGATCGACCTACACGCCCGAGATCGTGGACGGGCTGGTACGCCTGCGTCGCCAGCTCGACATCACCGAACTCGCCCTGCAGGACGTCTCGGCCGACCGCCTGGCCGTGCTCGCCGCCATGAGCCGGCGGATGCTCGCCGCCGGCGACCATCTGGCGACGGTCAGCACGCACACCGACATCGCATCCGCCGCGGACGGCGCGGACATCGTGCTGGTGCAGTTGCGCGTCGGTGGGCAGGCCGCGCGGCTGCAGGACGAGACGCTGCCCCTGCAGTGCGACTGCCTGGGACAGGAGACCACGGGTGCCGGCGGGCTGGCCAAGGCGCTGCGCACCGTGCCGGTGATGCTCCAGGTCGCCAAGGAGGTTCGGGCGGTCAACCCCACCGCGTGGCTGATCGACTTCACTAATCCCGTCGGGATCGTCACCCGGGCCCTGCTCGAGGCGGGACACGAACGGGTGGTCGGGCTGTGCAGCGCCGCGGTCGTCTTCCAGCAGCACTTCGCCAAGGTGCTCGACGTCGCCCCGCGGCGCATCACCCTCGACCACGTCGGGCTCAACCACCTGACCTGGGAGCGTCGGGTCCTTCTCGACGGGACCGACGTGCTGCCGCAGCTGCTCGCCGAGCACGGCGACCGGGTGGCGCGCGCCACCGGGCTGCCCACGGAGCTGGTCCGGCGCCTCGGCACCGTTCCGTCCTATTACCTGCACTACTACTACGCGCATGACGAGGTGGTCGCCGAGCAGAAGACGCACGGCGTCCGGGCCCAGGAAGTCATGGAGATCGAGAGCCAACTCCTGGCCCAGTACGCCGACGAGCAGGTGACCGGCAAACCCGACCTGCTCAGCCGGCGCGGCGGCGCCTACTACTCGCAGGCGGCGCTGGATCTGATGGCGTCGCTGCGCCGAGGCGACAGCCTGGTACACGTGCTCAACGTCCGCAACAGCTCGGCGCTGCCGTTCCTCCCGCCGGACGCGGTCGTCGAGGTGGCGGCCACGATCACCCCGGACGGCGCCGTCGCCCAGCCGGTCGAGCCGGTCGAGCCGCTGATCGCCGGCCTCATCGCGCATGTCACCGCGTACGAGCAGCTGGCGCTGGAGGCCGCGGTGCACGGCGGCCGCGAACGGGTGTTCCGTGCCCTGCTGGCGCACCCGCTCATCGGCCAGCACGCCATCGCCGACCGGCTGACCGACCTGCTGATCGCCGGCAATCGCGAGCATCTGCCCTGGGCCCGGTGATGCCGCGTCTCGTCCTGGCGGTGGACGGCGGCAACTCCAAGACGGACGTCGCGCTGATGAACGCCGACGGACTGCTGCTGTCCTGGGTGCGCGGTCCCGGCAGCGCCCTCGGCGCACAGCGCACGGCCGCCCTCGTCACGCGGCTGGCGGGCATCGCGGCGCGCGACGCCGGCCTGGCCACCGACGCGCTCGCGCGGGCGCACGGGGCGTACTACCTGGCCGGCGCCGACCTGCCCGTCCAGGTCGACGCCCGGCGCGAGGCAATAGCCGCGCAGCAGGTCCTGACGTCGGTCGAGGTCGGCAACGACGCGTGGGCGCTGCTGCGGCTGGGCGTCGCCGCCGCAGCGCCTGCGGTGGTGGTCGTCTGCGGTGCCGGGCTCAAGTGCGTGGCCCGCGCCGGCGACGAGCGGTACGAGTTCCCCGGCCTGGGCTGGCAGACCGGCGACCTCAGCGGCGCCGGTGACTTTCTGGCCAGAGAGGCTGTCCGGGTGGCGGCACGCGCCGAGGACGGGCGGGGCCCGGACACCGGGCTGCGGAAGGTGATCCGCGAACAGCTCGCCGTGCCCAGCGTCCGGGCGGTCGCCGAGCGGATGCTCGCCGGGACGCTCGCGGAGCATCGGCTCGGCATCCTCGCCCCCGCCGTCCTGGACTGCGCGCGCGACGGGGACGCCGTCGCATCCGCCGTGGTGGACAGCCTGGCGGTGGAGGTCGGCACACTCGCCTGCACCGCCCGCCGTCGCCTGCCCGGGAGCCAGCGCGACTGGACACTGGTGTTGGGCGGGGGGCTGTTCGCCGATCCGGACGAGCGGCTGCTCGCCGCCGTCCGTGCCGCCGCACCGCAGCTCGACACCGACTTCACCGTCACCGTTCCTGCCGAGCCGCCCGTGGCGGGTGCCGCGCTGCTCGGCTTCGACCATTTGGGGTTCTCCGCCGACGAGGCGGTACGCGCGGGGTTCCGCGACGCGGCCCCCAGGCTGGTCTGCCCTGAGGAGCTGTCGCCATGACCGCGCTGCGTGTCTTCCCGGACGCCGATGCGCTCGGCGCCGCCCTCGCCGTCGAGATCGTCACGGGCATGACGGAGGCGGCGCGGGAGGGGCGCCGGTATCTGCTCGGCTGTCCCGGTGGGCGCAGCCTGATCAGCACGTACCTGGCCGTGGCCGCCCGGCTGCGCGTGGCGCCCATGGACCTGGCCCACGTCGTGATCGTGATGATGGACGACTACCTTGACGACACGCCGGGGCCGGCGCGCCGCGTGCCGGTCGAGGTGCTCCACAGCTGCGAGCGCTTCGGTCGCCGGCAGATCGCCGAGCCCTGGAACCGGGCGGTGGGCAGCCGTCCCGGGGTTCCCGCCGACCAGGTGTGGCTGCCCGACCCGCTCGACCCCGCGGGCTACGACGAGCGCATCGCCGCGGCTGGCGGCGTCGACCTGTTTCTGCTGGCCAGCGGCGCTTCCGACGGGCACGTCGCCTTCAACCCGCCGGGCTCGGACATCGCCGACGGGACCCGGGTGATCGCGCTCGCCGACACCACCCGACGCGACAACCTGGCCACGTTTCCGCACTTCGGGGCGCTCGACAAGGTACCGAGACGGGGGGTCAGCGTCGGGCCGGCGACGATCGCCCGGCTGTCGCGGCGGGTGCGGTTGGTGGCGACCGGGCCGGCGAAGGCGGCCAGCGTCGCGCGCGTGCTGGCCGTCCGTGGATGGCAGGCGGACTGGCCGGCGACCCTGGTGCACGCCTGCCGCAACGGCGAGCTGTGGACCGACCGGGCAGCCGTCGCAGTGCTCAGCCCGTAGCGAAGGGGCGCAGCTGCCGTACGCCGGAGCGGGGTGAGGTGAGCACCGGCACCGGTACCTGCTCGGCGGGCAGCCGGTCGACCACCCGCGCCATGCTGGCCTGGGCGAGGACGAGCACGTCGACCTCGGCGGCGAGGCGGCACACCTCGGCGGCGACGATCTCGTCGTGCCGGCTGGCGTCGCCGTCGCGCAGCGCGTCGAACGCGCCGGGGCAGACCGACTCGCGGATCTTGCACGGCTCGCCGCGCTCGCCGGCCGTGCGCCGCAACAGGTCGCGCGTGGGCTGCAGGGTGGCGGCGAGCGTCGCCAGCACTCCGATGCGACCGCCGGCAGTGACGGCCTGGGCGGCCATCGGTTCGTCGACCCGGTAGATCGGGATGCCTACCTCGGCGCGGGCCTGTTCCGCCGCCTCGCCGATGGACGAGCAGGTGACCAGCACCGCGGTGGCGCCGGACTCCTCCGCGAAGGCCGCGTACGCAGCCACCCGCCGGCGGGTGCGCGCCAGCATGCCGTGCTCGATGGTGTCCCGCAGCAGCGTTTCGTCCACGATGTTGACCGCGTCCACCGGGCCCACCTCGGCGCGGAGCAGGTCGGCGAAGACGGCGGGAAGGCCCGTGACGGTGTGCAGGAGGCAGACCCGGTTCATCGGATCGGCCCCAGTCGGGGGTACCGCGCCGCGACGGCGCGCAGGCTCGCCGCCGACGGCAGGGTGGGCACGTACTCCAACGCGAGCCCGCCGTCGTATCCGGCCGCACCCAGCGCCGCGAGCAGCGCGTCGACGTCCAGAGTCCCGGTGCCCGGCTCGTGCCGGCCGGGGAAATCCGCGATCTGTACGTGCCCCAGCACCCCTGCCGCCGCCGCGACCGTCTTCGTCACGTCATCGCCCATGGCGGCGACATGATAGGCGTCCAGCTGCAGTTCGACGACGGGCCGGCCGACCTGGTCGAGCAAGGCGATCACGTCCGAGACGCGGGGCAGCAGGTAGCCGGGAATGTCGTGGTCGTTGATCGGCTCGACGACCAGCTTCAGCCCGGCAGCCTCGGCCAGATCCGCCGCCCAGCGCAGGTTGTCGGTCAGGCAGCTCAACTGGTCGCGCTCGTCGAGCTCGGGCAACCGCCGCCCGGCGAGCACGTTCACCAGCGGGCAGCCGACGTCCCGGGCCAGGTCCACCGCCCGTCGCAGGTCGTCGCGCCAGCGTGCGGTGCGGCGTGGATCGTTGGTGTAGCCGCGCTGGCCGGCGGCGAGGTCGCCGGCGTCCATGTTCAGCAGCGCGACCTGTACGCCCGCCGCCCGCGCCAGCCCGGCCACCTCGTCCGGCGGCAGCGGGGGCCACGGGAACTCCACCCGGTCGAAGCCCGTCTCGGCTGCGGCGGCGAAGCGTCGCCGCCACGGTAGCTCGGTGAACAGCAGCCCCAGATTGACGACCGGGTACATCACGCCGCCTCGGTCCAGGGACGGCCGTACCGGTCGACGATGTCGGTGAGCCGCCGCAGCCGGGCCACGGATTCCGCGCGCAGGGCCGCCGCCGGGTCTCCGGTGGCAAGGGCGTCACGCCACAGCGCGCGCCCGGCCAGCATGCCCGACGCCCCTCCCCGGCATGCCGCTTCGACCGCAGTCGGGAAATCCGCCGCGTCCACCCCGTTGGAGAGCACCACCCAGGGCCGGGCAAGCTGCCGGTCGAGCTTCTCGCAGGCGGCCACGAGGTCGCCGAGGTCACCGCGCCCCCGGCGCGGCACCTGCGCCTTGTAGAGGCTCGGGCCGAGCGGCCCGAGCGCGGCGGCGGCATCGAGGATGCCCGCCTCGAGGTCGAAGTCCTGCTGCCCTGGTGCCGGAACGGCGACCGGCTCAAGGACGGACAGCGGGCCGGCCTGCCGGCACAGCTCGACGAAGCGGTGGGCCAGCTCGACCCGACGTTCCTCGGCACCGTCGCGCTTCCAGATCACCAGCAGTTTCAGCGCCACCACGCCGTCCCGTCGCGCCTGCCCGAGGTCGACGTCGTCGTCCAACCAGGTGTCCTCCACCGGGCCGCCGGGCTGTTGGGACAGCGCGTCGACGGCGAGGATCAGCCCGCAGCCGGCCGGCAGCACCCGGTCGCGGACCAACTGGGCGTAGGCATAGTGCCGGTCGATCAGGAACGCGGAGGCGAGCGGCGCCAGGGTGGCGGCGACGTCGAGCTTGAACGAGGCCAGCGCGCCGTCGTCGGCGGGGTGGCCCTGCTCGGTGAGCATCGTCCGCAGGCTCTCGCGCTGGTCCATGGCGACCATGGCGAACGTCCCGGTGGGCCGGGCGAGCCGGTCCAGGGTCAGCGGCGGTGTGTCGTTCACGCTTGTTCCTTACTGTCGGGGGTGTCCACGTCGGCGGCCCGCACCAGCGGGAGGAACTGCGACCGGTACGTCGTTTCCCACTCGGGCGCCGACCCCGGATCCAGTACCAGCGGCTGTCCCGTCGGCGGCACGTCCTCGACGCCGATCGCCTGCCCGGCGAGCTGGGCGGCGCCGAGGGCTGCGGACTGCTGCCCGGGCAGCACCACGATCGGCACGGGGCTTACCTGGGCTTTGATCCACATCCAGGTGGGGTTGGCGGTGGGGCCGCCGAAGACCGTGACGGTGTCGGGACGGCGCCCGCTGATCCTCATCTGGCTCTCGAGCATCCAGCGCACCTGCATGCACAGCCCTTCAAGGACGGCGCGGCCGATGTCGGCGAGGGTGTGCTCGGGTCCGATGCCGTGGAAGGACAGCGTCCGGTGCGGGTCCGGCTCGGGGCTGGCCCGCCCCTGCAGGTACGGCTGCACGGTGATGCCGGTGGGCGGTCCGTTCGAGGGGTCGACGAGGTCGCTGAACCAGCGGTGCCGGTCGGGCTCCGTGACGGGGGCAACCCGGTCGAGCAGCCAGTCGACCAGGCCGCCACTGCTGGACAGGCCGCTGATGAGGCAGTACGAGCGGCCGTCCACGAAGGGGCCGACCGAGGTTCCGGTGGGCTGCGCGGACGGCGGCGGGGGCGCGGCGACCGGGGTGATGACGGCCTCCGCCGTACCCATGGAATCCGCGACCTGGCCGACGGCGCGCACGCCGGCGGCCCAGGCGGCGGCGAGATGGTCGTGTCCGGCGACGACGACCGGCGTCCCGGCCGGCAGCCCGGTGCGTGCCGCGGCCGAGGAAGTGACGTGTCCGGCGACCCGGTCGACGGCGACCGGGGGCATCTGGTCGGGCCGCAGCCCCGCCAGGTCGAGCAGCCCTGGCGAGTAGGCCTTCGCGGTGATGTCGAACGCGCCGGTGCGGGCGGCCAGAGTCGGGCCGGTGGCCAGGGTTCCCGTGAGGGCAGCCACGACCAGGTCCGCGGTGTTCGCCCAGCAGTACCCGCTTCGCAGTAGGTCTGGTTCATGCTGGCGCAGCCAGATCCACCGGGCCAGGGGCAGCTTCGCGCTGGGGTGCAGGCCGGTGGTGGCGAAAAAGGCCTCACGCCCGACGGCCTCGCACAGCTGGTCGGCCTGCCGGTGGGCCCGGCGGTCCCGCCAGTGCAGCAGCTCGCCGACCGGGGCGCCGTCGGCGGCCACGAAGGTGCCGGTCTCGGCCATGCTCGCGACTCCCAGGGCCAGCGGCGGGGCGCCGGCGGCGGCCACGCACTCCGCGAGCAGCCGCAGCGCGGTGTCGGGGATGGCCTCGGCGTCGGGTGGGGTGATGGCGTGTCGCTGTGCCACCGGCATGCCGTCCGCCCGGAACACCCCGGCCTTCGTGTGCGTGGTGCCCACATCCAGACCGGCCAGCAGCGGCTGCCCCGCCGTCATCGCCCGGCACCCTGATCGAGCAACGACCGCTGCGGGTCGGGGTCGGTGGAGATTCGGTCGAGGATGTCCCGCAGTGTGCTGTCGGTGCCGACGTTGCCGGGTACGACCACGTAGGACGGGGCGCCCTGCAACGTGCGCAGGTTCCACACCGGTACGCCGGGGAGGATCTGTCCCCGGACCCACGCGCCGTTCGCGCCAAGCGCGTCGGTGGCCAGCCGTGCCGACGTGATGCCACCCTTCGCCACGACCAGGTCCACCTCGGCGGCGAGACGCCGAACCGTCTCCACGAGTGTGTCCATGAGCAGCTCCGGCGCGGCGGGGATCTCGGCGTGACTGGGTGTCCGGTCGCTCGCCAGCAGGGCGTGGCCGTCCTGCTCGAGTCGCTCCCGTACGACGCTGGCCAGCAAGGCGTCGTCGCCGCGCTGCGCGCTGGCCGGTATCTCCACGCGTCGGTCCCACAGCCCACCCAAGGCCCGCAACTGCCGGGTGCTGGCGGCGGTGAAGGAGCCGCAGGTGACCAGGACGCGACCGGGCGGCGGCAGTTGGATGCGTTCGAGCGGCCGCGTGGACAGGCCAGCCAGGGCGGCGGCCAACGAGGCGGCGCAGCGGACCACCACCCGCGCACCCCGGTTCTGTGCTCTGATAAGGCCCGCCGCGATGGCCAGGATGTCGGCTTCGCTGACGCAGTCGGGAATGACGAACGCGTCGGGCCGCGCGCTCAGCAGCGCTTCGGCGACGGCTTCCGGTCCGTGTCCGCGTAGCCGTGCCAGCGGCACGGTTACCGCGTGTCGACGCCCGCCGCTGACCTCGCGCACCCAGTCGCAGAGGTTGGCGCTGCGGTAGGCGAAGACGGGGTCCCGGGCGAACTCGGTGTCGGCCACCGGGACGTTCCCGGCCGCGGTCCGCAGATAGTGGATGCCGTCCCGGGTGAATCGTCCACCGTCGAGGAAAGCTGGCACGAAGAGCACCGGCGTGTGTGGCGCGACGGCTTCGACCTCGGCAACCACGTGGCCGCGCAGCGTCGAGTCTCCCCGCAGGATCAGGGTCGCGGGACGCCCGGTGTCCCGGGCCGCCGCGTTGACCATGCGGGCGATGCCGCCGACCAGTTCGGCTGCGGGCCGCGCGGCGAGCGCCCGGCTGTTGGACAGGACGAAGGTTGCGGGCTGTGCCGAGGCGAAGAAATCGTCGAAGGCGGCACGGTGGGGTCGCAGAATGACATCCACATCGCTGACGGCCTGGGTCCCCGTCGGGTCGTCGTCGACGATCACCTTCGGTCGCTGGTCGGCTGCGACCTCGGCCCGCCAGGTAGCGAGATCCGGCACGCCTGCCCCCTTCGATCGGCTGGCCCCACCCACTCTGCGGCCGGGAGCAGAGGATGTCAACAGTTGGACAAATTGTGTCCAGACTTGGACGCCCAGCGGACAGGCTGCGTCGCCAGGCCGGTACCGTCGACCTGTGACCGCCCCACAGCACACCGGCGACCAGAAACTGCGCTACGACTCCGCCCCCAGACGCCGGGAGGAAATCCTGCGTCGGATGCGCAACGCCGGCTACGTATCGGCGCCCGAGCTGAGCGCCGAGTTGGCGGTATCCGAACGCACCGTCCGCCGCGACCTACAGAAACTCGCCGACCTGGGGCTCGTCGAACTCGTCTACGGCGGGGCGCTGGCGCCGGCCGGCGTCAGGCCCGGCTCCCCCTTCGGCACGCGCTCCGAGGTGCAGTCGCGACAGAAGCGTGCGATTGCCAGCCAGGCACTGCGGTTCGTCGAGGGCGGAGCGACCATCGGCATCGACTCCGGCACCACCACGCTGGAGATGGCTCGGCTGCTGCCGGCCGGAAGCGGTGTCACGGTGGTGACCCACTCGCTACCCACCATGGCAGCACTCGGCGAGCGGGACGACCTGACCCTCATCGGTCTAGGGGGTCTGCTCCATCCATCCACCCAGACGTTCACCGGACCAGACACCATCGCCGCGATCAGCCGGCTCCGGGTCCACACGTTCTTCCTCGCCGCGAGCGGTCTAGGCCGCGACGGGGCGTACTGCAGCACCCCCCTCGACGCCGAGGCGAAGCGAGCATTCATCGACATCGCCGAACGGGTCGTGCTGCTGACGGACTCGTCAAAGCTGCGGCAGATCGCACCAGTCCCGATTTGCGACTACGGCCGGCTCGACGCGCTCATCACCGATGACGCCATCACTGACGTCGACCGTTCGCATCTGACGTCCCGCACCCGCCTTCTGATCTCGGCAAGCTAAGCGCGCAGAGCGGGACGACAGCGGATCGCCTCCAACTCGCCGCGCAGCTCGCAGCGGCCTGCCCCGAACGGCACCACCATCGTGTCGCCCGCCGTGATCGGCAGTGTTCCCTCGGCGTACCGCAGCGAGCCGTGTCCAGACAACATCACGATGATCGAGAACCCCTCGTCGAGGTCGCTGACTGGATCAGGTCGCAGCCTCTCCGCGGCGAAGAACTCGTCGGCTTGCTCCGGGAAGAGACGCTCCACGCCCTGCCGGCCCTGCCGAGCATCCCGACGAGCCCGACTCAGGTCGGCCAGGCGCCCTTCGTTCCACGCTCCCCGATCCACACACGCCAACGCCTCATCCATGCCAAGGCCCAGGTAGGCGGACGATTCCGACACCGGGAACCCCTCGCGCTCCAGGAGCACCGAGAAATCGGTGGGCTCCTGCACCTCGACAAGGAAGATCCCAGGGCCGATGGCGTGCGGCAGACCGGCCGGCACGAGGACCGCGTCACCCCGCCGCACCGGGACATGATTCGTCGCCGCGAGCATCGGCGCAATCTGCTGAGTCCTGGCCCAGCCGGTCAGCTCGTCCGGCTCGACGTCGCGGGCGAAGCCGAGATGCACGACCGCGTCCGGCACCGCATCCACGATCACCCACGCCTCTGTCTTGCCGTAGGGCGAGGCCAGGTGATCGCGGCCGAATCGCCGGTCGGGATGGACGTGGAGCGGCAGCCGCTCGCCGGCGTCCAGCAGCTTGACCAAAATCGCCGGGTCCGGCCCGAACCGCGCCACATGCTCCGGGCCCAGCCAGCGCACCGGCTCCGCCGCCATCTCCTCGGCCAGCGTGCGCCCCTCGTCGAGCACAGTTAGGCCTGCGGGCGCGGACCGATAACGCGCCGTGGTCGAGCCCACCCAGTCCTCGGGATAGTAGGCGTCAGCCGGCACGGGTAGCCCCCGGAAGCGATGGATGCGCCCAGTGCCGCGATAGAAGGAGCGTGGGGTGTTCGCGGCAAGGCGCAGGGGTCGCATCGGTGGTCTCCTTCGAGCGGACGCTGTTGTGCATGTCGCCATAGTCTCGCCGTTGCCGTTGCACAATCTGGTCGGGAGGCGCGGTACGCCCGGGTCGGGCCTGCGGTCAGGTCACCCCGGCGAGTTCACTGAACGCCGGAACGACTCGGAGCTTGGGCTAGTAAGCCCGCCGCGATGGCGGCGCGGCCCGGCGCGTGGCACCACGTCGAGCAGTACGCGAACAACCCGATGAAGGCTGATCACAGCCAGCTCAAACAACGGTTGAGACCGATGCGCGGGCTACGAACGGACAGGACAGGACAGGTAATCATCGCTGGCCACGCGTTCATGCAGAACCTCCGACGCGGCCACTACGAAATCGCCATCGGCACCCCGCCTACCAAGCGGGCCGCCGCTGGGGGGCGTCCCCCGCGGCGCGAAGCGAGCGATCCGACGGTGGGCACGGACGGTGACGAGCGCGCTCGCGGACGCCGCGCTTTGTCATCGGCAGATGAATCTGTTGACTCTGCACGGTCCGCTGGTGGACAGTCGCTACCGGCGGATCGTCTCGCTGTCGAGGGCGGACCGACCGTCTTCACTGACCGAGCTTCGCCACTGTCAGCAACACCACCGCGTCCTCGTGAGCGACCAGGCGATGCCGCTCCGATGGCACGAGGATCAGGTCCCCCTGGCGTCCGGTCCAGCTTGCCGCGGAACCGATCAGTTCGACCCGCCCCCGCAGCACCAGCACTGTCGCCTGGCCCGGGTTCTCATGCTCGCTGAGCTCGACCCCGCGACGCAACGCGATGATCGTCTGTCGCAGCGTCAGTTCATGTCCGCCGAAGACGGTCTCGGCGCTGCGACCGGACCCGGATGCCGCCGCTCGCTCGCTATGCTCGCGGGCCAGCGCGTCCAGGCTGAGTTTCTGCACCTGTCGCCCACCTGTCTGTTCAACCGGAACGACGCCACCGCCTTGTGGATGCCGGAACGTCGTACCTGACGGCGTCGGATAGAGCGAGAATACCGATCTCGGGCCGCCAGCCGGTGGGGTCGGCGGAAGTCGTCAGCGCAGCCGTAGGACCAGCGAGATGCCCAACCACGCCACCGTGACCAGCTTGATCGCTTCCATGGCGATGTACACCACGTGCAGGTGGGAGGCGGCTGGTTGCCCACCGGCGATGATCTGCTGCGCCCGTACGTCAAGCAGCGGCCGCAGGACGAACGCCTGGGCCAGCAGGACCGCCCCGGTGACCGCGACGAGCGTCCATCGAACTGCCCCGGCACCAGCGCCGACCAGCGCCAGAGCAAGCAGGAGTAACAGCGTCAGCTCCGCCACATTGAGTGCGCGGAACACCAGGCGTCCGATGCCGAGCCCGAGAGCACGGGTGACCCCGGGAGCGCGGAACTTCAACGGCGCCTCGATCAGGGAAATGGCCACCACCATTCCGAACCAGACGAACGGGATCGCAACCTGCGCAACGAGTCGTAACCTGTCCATGATTTTCTCCGCTCTTTCCTACTGCGACGGCACGCCCGGCGTCACGACCGGTCCGGACCGCTCGATGTCCGCGGCAGAGAGAGCCGCACCACACACGCGGTGGGGGCGCCGAACGGTTCGAGCACCGCCGCGCCAGCCGGGGCGCCGCCCTGCTCCAGCGCCCCGCGGATCACACCGGCGTGCAGGCCGCACATCGCGTCCGGGTTGCGCCCAACCAGCTCCAGGAACGGGCAGGAGTGCAGGTGGACCTCGCTGGTGACGACGACGCCGCGGCCAGGGTGCCCCTCCCGGGCGGCCGGATCGCCCTCGCCTAGAGCGGCCGGTGCCGCCTCGGGGGCGTCCGGCGCGAGCCTCGGGTCGAACCCGAGGCCGCGCAGCACACCCAGGACGGTGCCGACGGGACCGTTCGTGTTGTCGACGGCGGCGGCGAGATGCCGCCCCCACTGCTGCCCGGCGCTGGCCGCCGCGACCCGGCTGTCTCCACCGGCCCCGGCGAGGTGGTCGAGCAGGGCAGCGGCCAGCGCGCGGTACGGCGCCGGGGCGGGCGCCGCATCGCCGTTGCCCGTCGGGCGGTAGCGCCAGGCGGGCCGGCCCGGCGACCCGCCGCTCGCCCGCGCCTTCACCAGCAGTCCCGCCTCGACGAGCCGGTCGAGGTGAGCGCGGACGGTGGAGAGGTGCAGCCCGGTGCGCTCCCCCACCTGCCCGGCGGTCATGCCGCCGTCAGTCGCGCGGACCAGGTTGAGGATCGCCACCCGACTCTCGGTGCCGAGGGCCCGATGGCGGGGAGTGTCGATCGTCTCCCCAACCGGCCCTTCTCCACGGGTTCTCACGGTGCTTAACGTTACAACGTCAAACGGCATCAAAACCCGGGAGGGCTCCATGTCACATTCGGAAGCGACCGCCGACCGCCAGGCGGCCGAGGCGGTCGTACGGCACCACGCCGCACTCGCCACCACCCTCGACACGCTGACCGGCCACCTGATGGAGGCAGCCGACCGTGGCGACGATGCGGAGGCGATGCGCGCTCGCGACGAGCTCGTTCGTTGGCTGCACGCCGAGCTGCTGCCGCACGTGCACGCTGAGGAGACCGCCATGTACCCCGCCGCGGCGGCACTCGCCGAGGGGAAGCTGCTCGCGGACGGCATGCTCGGTGAGCACCAGGCGATCGTCGGGCTCGTCTCCGAGCTCGCGGTCGTCACCCGCGCGGTCCCCGCGGCAGCGGCCGCCCGCGCCCTCGCCGCACTGTTCGCGGTGCACCTCGACAAGGAGAACGACCTCGTCGTACCGCTCCTGGTCGGGGCCGCGGACGTGTCGCTCGCAGGGTTGCTCGCCGGCATGCATGACCTGCTCGGCGCGGCGGCGACGGCCGGCGGCGGCGGGTGCGGCGGCTCCTGCGGCTGCGGCGGGGACGCCCCGGCCAGCGGAGGCGCGGCCGAGGTGCTAAGCATCGACCCACGGCTGGACGTCCGGGACCTTCCGCACGGGCAGCGGCACGCCACGGTGCTCGCCGCCCTGGACCGGCTGCAGGCCGGTGACGCGCTGGTCCTGGTCGCGCCCCACGCGCCCCGGCCGCTGCTCGCCGAGATCGACCAGTGCTACGGCGGCGCGGTGACGACCGAGTGGCTGCAGGACGGCCCGCAGGTGTGGCAGATCCGGCTGAGCCGGACGCCCGCACCCGTCTGAGCTGACGAGACGACGGGTTCGCGGGGCGCCGGGACGGTGGGGTGGCCACCGCGCCGCCACGCCCAGCGCCTCGCCCACCCCGTCACCGAGCAGCTCGCCGAGCTACACGCCGAAGCTGCCGACGACGATGACGGACGAGGGAGGCGACTGCATCGACGACAAGCCCGACAAGTGTGGCTACTACGTCGCCGGGTCCAGCTGCAAAAACGTCGAGTGGTGCGAGAAGGATGACCACGTCGAGCCGGGAACGTGGGCGACCGACGGAGGCACGGGCCCGAGCGACTGCAGGTGGGGGCTGTCCCTGCCGCCAGAATACGGCATGGATGGCGGCGGCTACGCGACGTCCTACACGGAGGTCCAGGTGCCCAAGGGCGCCATCTTCGAGACCCACGATTGCGTCGCCGATTGGAAGTGGCTACACCCATAGCCGGCACCCCGAGAACACGACGACATCCCCCGGTTCGTGCGCGGGGGCCGTCGCCGTGTTCAAGGTGCTGAGCCATTTGCCCTGCCCGATCTGCGCCCGCGGCGCCATGCCGGTCCGGCACGATCGCGGCAGGGGGGCCGGATGAGCACGGTGCGCAGCCAGGGCGTCTCGGCCCGGCCGGGGTGAGCTTCGGCAGGGCCGATCCGGTGCTGCGGCGGCCGGTCGCCCCGATGCTGTCGGCCCCGGTGGACGCGGTGCCGCAGGGGCCGCGCCTGGCGTACGAGCCCAAGTGGGACGGGTTCCGCGCCCTCGCCTTCGTCGAGGCGGCCGGCGTCTACCTGCAGTCGCGCGCCGGCAAGAACCTGACCCCGTACTTCCCGGACATCACCCGGGCGATCCGCCAGACCCTCCCGCGGGGGGTAATCCTCGACGGGGAGCTGATCGTGTGGGAGCGGGGGCGGACCAGCTTCGCCCGACTGCAGCGCCGGATCACCGCCGGCCGGGGCCTGCTGATGATGGTGCGGGAACACCCTGCGCATTACGTCCTGTGGGATTTGCTCGCCGACGCTGGCGGCCAGGTCGTGATCAACGCGCCGCTGTTCGAGCGGCGGGCCCGGCTGGCGGAGGTGCTCGAGGATGCACCCGCGCAGCTGACCCTCACGCCGCAGACCACCGACATGGACGAGGTGGGTGATTGGCTGACCACGTACACGGCGGCCGGGATCGAGGGGGTGGTCGTCAAGCGGCTGGACGGCCGGTACGAGCCCGGCCGGCGCGGCTGGCAGAAGTTCCGGGTGCGTGCGGCGACCGAGGCGATCGTCGGCGGGGTGACCGGCAGCCTCGGCAACCCGAGCACGCTGCTCCTCGGCCGGTTCGATCGACGGGGACACCTGCGCTACACGGGAAGGACGCACCCGTTGGCGATGCCCCAGCGTCGGGAGCTCGCGCCGCTGCTGTCCCCACCACGGTTGCAGCGCCGGGGCATCGTCGCGCACCCCTGGCCGCAGCCGCTGCCGGCGAGCTGGAGCGGGCAGCTGGACCGACCCGAGCCGCTGCGCTACATGCAGGTGGAGCCGACGGCGGTGGCTGAAATCGAAGTGGACACCGCTTTCGAGCACAGGCGATGGCGCCACCGGGTGTGGCACGTGCGCCCGCGGCTGGAACTGTCGGTTTACGACGTGCCCCTGCTGCTCGGTGACGAGGCCGACCCGACCTGGGACGCCGCGGCCGGAGCGTGAACAAGTTGGTGGCTCAACGGCTGACGGCCGGGCCACCAGAGCGGGTGTTTCTCGAGCTGACCGGGGGTGTGGGTCAGGCCAACCGGAGGACCGTTGCCTGAGGCAAAAAGTGTCAGGGTGGAAAGTATTGCGCTCAACTAACGGGGCAGCGCGAATCAGGACCTGGGAGAACACCACTCAATGACCACCCCCTACGACCCTGCGCAGAACCAGCCGCCGGCCGGCCAGCAGCCGATGCCGCCCACCGCTCAGTTCCCGCAGGTGCCCGCCGGCCAGTTCCCGCCGCCAGCGCCCGGACAGTTCCCTCAGCAGCCCGGCCAGTTCCCGCCGCCGCCCGCCGCGCCGGTGCCCGCCGCCCGCAAGCGGCCGTGGCTGATCCCCACCCTCATCGGCGTCGGCGCGTTCGTGGTGCTGTGCTGCGGCGGCTCGATGGTGATCGGCCTGGTCAGCGGCGACGACAAGAAGACCGATGTGTCCGCCAGCAGCGACATCCCCGCTGCCAGCCCCAGCACCTCCGCCCCCGCGGCCGTCGCCCCGAGCACGTCGACCCCCACGCCGGCCAAGCCGGCGCCGGCGGAGACGACCGCGGCGCCGGCCCCGGCCAAGCCGAAGACCTTTGGCGTCGGCGACAAGGTGCGCGGCGGTGACTTCGAGTTCACCGTCAACGGCGTGAAGTGCGGGATCTCCCAGGTGGGCAGCCAGTTCCTGAACACCAAGGCGCAGGGCATGTTCTGCAAGGTCAACGTGACCGTCAAGAACATCACGAAGACCGCACACACCTTCCACGCCGACGGCACCCTCACCGCCCAGGACGCCACCGGCCGGGAGTACGAGGCCGACGGCGAGGCCGGGATCTACGGCAACACCGACGGGCAGGGTTTCCTCGACGAGATCAACCCTGGCAACTCGGTGAAGGCGAACGTCTACTTCGACGTGCCGAAGGGCACGAAGCTGAAGACGATCACGTTCGACGCCGGCCTGTTCACCCTCGCCGAGGACGCCGTCGTCACCCTCTGACCGGCCGCCGGCAGAGAAGCGTGACCTAGCGAAGACAGCCGACAGCCCCGGAGATCCTCCGGGGCTGTCGCTGATGGCCAGAGCCGGGGGGCGACCGGAGCAGTCGCGTCGCCGAGCACCTTCCCCTCGTGGCGCCCTGACTAAAGGCTGCAGCTAAGGAATGTTCCCATGATCCGACAGAACGTCCGACGAACCGTCACCATCGCGGCTACGGCCGTCGCCCTGCTTACAGGCGCGGGCTGCGCGGCGGGCAGCAGCACCAGGCGGTCGGGGCCACCAGCTCACCTTCGGACGCCGCCACCTCGGCCAGCCCTACGCCGTCCCCGACACCGTCGCCCACCCCTTCCGTAAGCCTGGGCCCAACACCGCCGCCGAAGCCGGTACCGGCGTGGATCCCGTGCGACACCTCTCTGGAGAGCTACGAGGGCGGCTGCGACAACGACTACCTGACCGGGGACACCTGCGACGCCGCGTACTACTCGAAGCAGGTGGGCGGCACCGTGCTCGACGCGTTCATCGAGAACAAGGACGACGTCAACGAGACGCGCCTGCGGGACTGCCCGCAGTTCCTCGCCAATTGGAAGAGGGCGAAGACCGGCTTCACTTCGGGGTGCACCCGATGACGTTGTTCAAGTGGCTGCGCTAGGCCGATAGCGACGCTGGCGCCGAGCCCGGGGTGACCGGCAGTGACTCGGCCGAATCGAGGCCGAGTTGGCTGCCGTGTGCTACTTCGCCCTCAACGGCACGGACCACGGGTCGCTCACCCGCGTCAGCCTCGGCCTGCCGGATCCAGTTCCGCAACGCCTCATGATGCACGCCAAGCTGCTCGGCCAGGCGCCGGATCACCGGCTTCGGGTCCGACCCGCGATACAAGCGCACAGCACGCTGACGTAGCTCATCGGGGCACTTCTTCGGTCCTGCCACCGACGACTTCCTCCCCACGGCCACTCCATGAAAGCGGGGGTGGCTCACTTCCAAGCCGTGTTAGCCGTCACCGAAGGTGACGGCTAACAAACGGTACCGGCGCCGGAGTGTCGACGATCAGGCAGGTCAGGTGACCCCGATGTTCAGGTAGAAGTGGCCGAGCTTGAGCGAAAGCGAGGCGCCTCCGAAGTGGTGAATGAGCAGGGCCAACAGGATGACGATCAAGATGCAGACGACGAGCCAGATCAGGAACCACACGAACCCTGGGATCCCGTAGCGACCGACGCGAGCCATTAGGCTCGCCCCCTCGCCGTTGGCGCTGCAGCACGCACCGCCACGCATGGACGTGTCGGCTGTCGGTAACTGCGCCCGACGCTCGCGGACGTCTCCATACAGCCTCCTTCATTGAGGTGTCCGCGAAATTTCCCTATCGAGGCGCGTGTCAAACCGGGACGGAGGAGCTCTCCGGATGCCACCGGTGCCGGGGCCGCGTCTGTGCTGTCGGTGAACGGCACGTTCAAGCGTGCCCCGGTCTACGGGTCCAGTGCCGAGGAGGTCGACGCCAAGCTCACCGAGATCAAGGCACGCTCCAACCGCGGGTTGCCGGCCGCTACGGCGCGACGGTCCGCAGCCAGGCGAGGCCACCGGCTGGACGGTCAAGGCGTACGCGGTCTACTGGCTCGATCAGGTGGCCACTGCGAAGGTCAGGCCGTCGACCCTGGCTCCCTACCGCGCGCAGCCGCCGACAGCGGCCGGTGATCGCAGCCGCAAGCGTCCCCAGCCGGGCGGTCGACCACCTTGAGCGTCGGCGCCGCGCCGATCGGTGGCGCTCAGGCCACGTGGGCGAGGTAGCCGGCGACCGCCTCGTCCAGCACCTCGCGGCCGGGGCGCGACCACAACTCCTCAGCGAAGACCTCCACCTCGATCGGGCCGGCGTACCCGGCGGCGTCCACGGCCTCCCGGAAGCGGCGCAGCTCGACGCAGCCGGTGCCGGGCAACCCCCGGCCGAGCAACACCCCGGCCGGCAGTGGCGTCACCCAGTCGGCCACCTGGAAGCAGGCGATCCGGTTCTCCCGCCCGGCCCGAGCGATCTGCGCCCACACCTGGTCGTCCCACCAGAGGTGGTAGGTGTCGACGACGACGCCGACCGCCTCCGGCGGGTACGGGTCGGCCAGGTCGAGGGCCTGGCCGAGGCTCGCGACCACGCACCGGTCGGAGCAGAACATCGGATGCAGCGGCTCGACGGCGAGTCGTACGCCCGCGGCGAGGGCGTGCGGCACGAGCGCCCCTAGCGCATCGCCGACGTGCGCCCGGGCGACGTCGAGGTCCCGGCTGTCGGCCGGCAGCCCCCCGGAGACCAGCACCAGCACCGGCGCGCCGACCGCCGCCGACTCGTCGATCGCCCGCCGGTTCTCGTCAAACCACCCGGGGGCGTCGAAGAACCCGCCCCGGCACAGCGAGGTGACGATGAGGCCGGCGTCGCGCACGCGCGCCGCGGCCTGCTCGATGCCGTACGCGGCCAGGTCCTCGCGCCACAGCCCCACCCCGGAGACCCCGGCGTCGACGCAGCCCGTGACGAGTTCCGGCAGCGGCCACCGCTTCGTGGTGGCCGAGTTCAGCGCGAACCGCTTCACTGCGTCACCCCGACGGTGGTCATGAACGACCGGGCCCGGTGCGCGGCCAGCTCGGCGTCGGGCAGCAGCCCGGCCGCGTCGGCGAGCCGGATCAGCCGGGCCAGGTGCACCGGCGACCTTCCGGACTGGAGGCCGCCGACCATGGTGAAGTGGTCCTGGTGGCCGGCGAGCCAGGCCAGGAAGACGATGCCGGCCTTGTAGTAGAACGTCGGTGCGCCGAACAGGTGCCGGGCCAGCGGCAGCGTGGGCGCGAGGATCTCCTCGTACGTCGCCAGGTCGCCGGCGTCGAGCGCGCGCAGCGCCGCCGCGGCCGGCTGCGCGATGGCGGCCAGCATGCCGAGCAGCGCGTCGGAGTGGCCCTCGCCGTCGCCGCGGATCAGGGCCGGGTAGTTGAAGTCGTCGCCGGTGTAGAGCCGCACCCCGGGCGGCAGCCGCCGGCGCAGCGCGACCTCGAAGTCCTCGTCGAGCAGCGACAGCTTGATGCCGTCGACCTTGCCGGTGTGCGCGCCGATCAGCGCGACCACCGTGTCGGCGGCCCGCGCGGGATCGGGGTCGCCCCAGTAGCCGGCGAGGGCCGGGTCGAACGCAGGGCCCAACCAGTGCAGCACGACCGGGCCGCCCGCCTCGTCGAGCAGCCGGCCGTAGACGTCGAGGTACTCCTCGGCCGAGCGGGCCGCCGCGGCCAGGTGCCGGCTGCACATGAGCACCGGCCGGGCCCCGGCGTCCTGCACGTCGGCGAGTTGTTCGGCGTACGCCTTGCGGATCTCGTCGAGGGTGGCCGGACCCGCCGGCAGCTGATCGGTGGCGATGCCCGCGCCTCGTCGACGTGGCCGAGCGCGCCGGGGTCTCGCTGGCGACCGCGTCCCGCGCCCTCTCCGGCCGCGACGGCGTCAGCGAAGAGGTAGCCAGTCGCGTGCGGCAGGTCTCGCGGGAGCTCGGGTACGTCGCCAACCCGTACGCCCGCACCCTGGCCGGCGGCGCCAGCTCCACTGTGGGGTTGGTGGTCCACCAGGTCGACGACCCGTACTTCTCGGAGATCGCCGGTGGGGTCATCCAGGTCGCCGCCGAGGAGGGGCTGCTGGTGCAGATCTGTCACTCGGGCATGGCACCGTATACCGGTACTTCGGGAACAAGCGCGACGTCGCAGGTGTTCGGCGTCGAGCCGATCTGCCGTGCCCTGCGCGAGCACGGGTGGCAGATTGCCGCCAGCACCTACCGGGCCGCCTGCCGCGCACGCCCTCGACCCGGACCCGCCGTGACGCCTGGCTCGCCGAGCAGATCCGGCGGGTGCACGCGGCGAACTACGGCGTCTACGGGGGCTGCTTCCCAAGTCGGATAAGGGAACCGCTACCCCTTGCCGGCGGACCCGATGGAGGAGCAGCTGATGCGGCGGGCAGGCCGGCGACCTCCACGTCGACGGCGAGTAGCGCACCGTCGACGGGGCCGCGGGGCGCCAGCCCCAGGGCGGCGGTGGTGACGAAGAGCCGGCGCAGGTCGGGGCCGCCGAGGCAGACGCTGGTCGGCTGGGCCGCGGCAAGGCGGATCTCGCGGTCCAGGCGCCCGTCGGGTCGGTAGCGGCGGACCGCGTGGCCGCCCCAGAGCGCCACCCAGAGATGCCCCGCGGAGTCAACGGTCATCCCGTCCGGGGCGCCCTCCCCGGGCGACAGGCGCAGGAACGGTTTCCGGGCGGACAGGGCGCCGGTGGCCGGGTCCACCGTGAACCGGTCCACCTGACCGAGCGGGGTGTCCGCCAGGTACATGACGGTGCCGGTGGCGTCGAAGGCGGGCCCGTTGGTGATGGTCAGCCCGGTCACCGCCGCCTCGGGCGGGCCGTCGACCGGCAGGCGGTAGAGGGTGCCCGCGCCCGGGGTGGCGTCGTACGCCATGCTTCCCGCCCAGAATCGGCCGTGCGGATCGGCCACCGCGTCGTTCATCCGGGCCCGGGCCGGGTTCTTTCCCTCGAGGTCCGCGACGAGTCGTGAGCCGCCGGCGCCCTCCAGTACCGCCACCCCGGTGCCGACCACGGCCAGCCAACTGCCGGGCCGCCCGGCGATGGGGGCCACCGCACCCAGCGGGGCGTCCACCTTGCACACTTCGCGCAGCGGCGCGGGGGCGTCGCCGGTGGTGTCCAGGAGCCGTCCGGCGAGGAGGTCGACGAGCACGAGCCTGCCAGCCACCCAGCGGGCGCCCTCCCCCAGCTCGAGGCGGTCACTGCTCCATGGGGTCGGTTCGGAAAGCACAGGTCTCCTCTCGGTCGTCAGCGGACGGCGCTGCCGGGTGCGTGGTCGAGCAGCGCCAGTTCGGCCCGGGTGGGCAGGCCCTCCCAGTCGCCCCGGGTGGCGACCGCGAAGGCGCCGGTGGTGACCGCCCGGTCGAGCCGGGCGTCGACCTCGGCGCCGTCGAGCAGACCGGAGAGCAGACCAGCCACGAAGGCGTCGCCCGCACCGACGGTGTCGACGACCGGCACCTGCCGGGCCGGCCGGTGCACGCTGCCGAGGTCGCTGTGACTGGTGGCGCCACCCGCGCCGTGCTTGACCACCACCTCCCGTACGCCGGCGTCGCGCAGGGCGCGGACAGGATCGGCCGCGTCGGTGAGCACGCCCAACTCGTCGTCGGAGGCGACCACGATGTCGATCGACCGCAGCAGCGGGCGCAGCGCCGCGGCGGCCTCGGTCGACGACCACAGCCGCGGCCGGTGGTTCACGTCCAGGCAGACCAGGGTCCCGGCGGCCCGGGCCCGGGTCACCGCCGTGCTGACGGCCTCGTACGGCCCGGAACCCAGGGCGCAGGTGATGCCGGTGACGTGCAGGACGCGGGGTGGCGCGCTGGCACCGGTGAAGGCGGCGGTCAGGTCCGACGCGGCCAGCCGGGAACCGGCCGATCCGGTCCGGTGGTAGGTGACCCGGCTGATGTCGCCCACCCGTGACTCGAAGAGGATCAGTCCGGTCGGGGCGTCCGGGTCGATCCGGGCCAGGGTCAGGTCGACGCCCTCGGCGCGCAGTGTGCGCCGGATCAGCTCGCCCGGTTCGTCCGCGCCGGTGACGCCGATCCAGCGGGCGCGGTGCCCGAGTCGGGCCAGGCCGATCGCCACGGTCGACTCGGCGCCGGCCACGGAGAGCTGGACCGGGCCGCCCAGCCGCAGTGGAGCCGAGGCCCGGAAGGCCGCCATGGTCTCGCCGAGGGTGAGGACGTCGGTCACGACGGCGCCACCCCGGCGCGGAACGCGGCGGCCCGCTCCCGCAACGCGCCCAGGTCTCCGCCGCGCACGGCGTCGCCGAGCAGCGGTGAGCCGACCCCGACCGCGGTCGCGCCCCGGTCGAGGTACGCCCGCGCGCTGTCCGCGTCGACCCCGCCGACCGGCACGAACGCGGTCCGCGGGAACGGGTCCCGCAGCGCGCCCAGGTAGGCGGGCCCGCCGAGCGAGGCGGGGAACAGCTTGACCGCGGCGGCCCCGCTCGCGTCGGCCTGTACCACCTCGCTCGGGGTCAGCGCGCCGGCGAGCACCGGCAGCCCCAGCCGGCCCGCCTCGGCGATGCTCGGTGCGAGCGCTGGGGTGACCAGGAAGGTGGCGCCGGCGTCGGCGGCCCGCTGGGCATCCTCGGCACTGAGCACCGTGCCGGCGCCCAGTTGGGCGTCGGCGCCGAGTGCGGTGCGGGCCCGGCGGATCGTGTCCAGCGCGTCGGCGCCGCTCAGCGACACTTCGATCAGGGCGATGCCGGCGTCGGCCAGGGTCAGCACCGAGGCCAGTGCCGCCGCCGGGTCCGGGCCGCGGACGATCGCCAGCAGCCGGTGGGTCCGCAGGGAGTCGAGCAGGTTCATCGGGGACGGCCTCCGGATGATCGGTGTGCGGAGAGGGTCAACCGCCAGGTGACCTCGCCGCTCGGTGGGACTTCGGCGGCGTCGTCGGGGCCGGCTTCGGCGAGGTCGAAGGTGCCGCCGAGCAGGGGTTCGACGCCGATGCTGCGGTAGGGACCGTCGGTGGGCCAGCCGCGCAGGTTGCGCCAGAGCGCGGTGGAACGGGGTTGGCCGTCGCAGTCGAGGTGCAGGGTGAGCCGGTCGGCGCCGTCGTTCACCCGCACGGTCGGGCAGCCGAGCAGCACCGCGCCGACCGCGGTGCCGTCGTCGGGGCCGAGCTGGTCCAGCGGCAGTCCGGCCGGCGTGGGCCACGTCCCGGACAGCCACGGCCGGTCGGCCGGCCACCGGCTGGCGGGCAGCAGCGCGGCGGCTTCCGGGTAGAGCCGGGTCGGGGTGTCGGCGGGTGCGTCGAGCCGGGCGGCGGGAGAGAGGTCGAGCAGGGCGTGGGCCGCCCAGATGAAGCGGTAGCCGGGATCGGCCTGGAGGCGGTAGTCGGCGACCACCACGCCGGACCGGTCGGTGAGCCGCCGGGTCAGCGTGAAGTCCGGACGCTCGATGGTCGCGGCCCCCGGGCCGATGGTGCGCCAGGGCCGGGACCAGACGTCGCCGTGGTCGGGTCGGCCGCGAACCGTCGGCAGGCACTCCTCCAGGCCGCCCGCGTCGACGAACGGGTCACCGGCCCGTACCCCGTCCCGGCCGGTGTCCGGCCGCCGCCAGAGCCACTCCCGGCCGCCACCGCGCAGGGTCGTCCACCGGCCACCGCGGGGGTCGTCCGAGCCGACGCGCAGCGGCACCCGGATCTCCGTCGCGGGGCTCTCCGGCAGCCGGTCGTCGGCGTTCACCATTCGGCGAAGGAGCCGTCGTCGTGGCGCCAGACCGGGTTGCGCCAGGCGTGCCCGGTCCGCGCCGCGGCCCGGACCGCCGCCTCGTCGACCGTGATGCCCAGGCCGGGCGCCTCGAACCGGTTGATGTGCCCGTCGACGAACTGGAACGGCGCCGGGTCGACCACATAGTCGAGGAGTTCGGAGCCGGCGTGGTAGTGGATGCCGATGCTCTGTTCCTGGATGAGGAAGTTCGGTGTCGCGAGGGCCACCTGGAGGCTGGCGGCGAGCGCGATCGGCCCGAGCGGACAGTGCGGGGCGAGCACGGCGCCGTACGTTTCGGCGAGGGCGGCGATCCGGCGGACCTCGGAGATGCCGCCGGCGTGGGAGAGGTCCGGTTGGACCACCGCTACGCCGGCCTGCAACGGTCCGAGGAATTCGGCGCGGCCGTACAGCCGCTCGCCGGTGGCCACCGGGACCGGGGAGGCGGTGACGATGTCGTGCAGGTGGTGGGCCTGTTCGGCGAGGACCGGCTCTTCCACGAACAGCGGTCGCAGGGCGGCGATCTCGGGCAGGATGCGACGCACGGCGGCGGCGCTGGCCCGGCCGTGGAAGTCCAGCGCGATGTCGCGGTTGTCGCCGAGCACCTCGCGGGCGGCGGCGACGCGGCTGACGACGGCGTCCACCTCGGCGGCGGTGGGAATCGCGGAGAGCCGACCGCAGGCGTTCATCTTGATCGCGGTGAGTCCGGCGGCGGCCTGCGCGGCGGCTGCCTCGGCGACCTCGCCGGGCTCGTCACCGCCGATCCAGGAGTAGACCCGGACCCGGTCGCGGACCGGACCGCCGAGCAGGGCGTGCACCGGGGCGCCGTACGCCTGCCCGGCGATGTCCCAGAGAGCCTGGTCGAGACCGGCGACGGCGCTGGACAGCACGGGCCCGCCGCGGTAGAAGCCGCCCTTGGTGAGGATCTGCCAGTGGTGCTCGATCCGGAGGGGGTCCTCGCCGATCAGGTACTCCGCCAGCACCTCGACGGCGCTGCGGACCACTTCGGCGCGCCCCTCCACCACGGGCTCACCCCAGCCGACCAGCCCCTCGTCGGTCTCCACCCGGCAGAACAACCACCGTGGTGCGACGAGGAAGGTCTCGATTCGGTCGATCTTCACCGGTTGCCCTTCTTCCCGCGTACCTTCTCGACGTCGCGCACCGCCTTCTCCAGCAGTCCCCGCATGGCCGTCTCGGCCGCGGTGGCGTCCCGCACCCGGATCGCGTCCACCACGGCCCGGTGGCTCGGCACCGGGTCGTCGTGCGGTTCGCCGCCGTGCACCAGGCGGTCACGTTCGGCGAGGCCGGTCTCCATGACCACCTCCATGCGCTCCAGCAACTCGTTGTGCGTGGCGGCGAGCAGCGCGCGGTGGAAGCTCAGGTCGGCGGCGACCGCGGCGGTCGGATGGCCCTTCGCGGCGGCCATCTCGTCCAGCGCGCCGTCCAGCGCGGTCAGGTCGTCGTCGGTGGCCCGGCTGGCCGCCAGCCGGACGGCGGCCGGTTCGATGATGCTGCGGACCTCGTGCAGCTTGTCGAGCAGCCGCGGATCGGCGCCCTCGGCGAACTGCCAGCGGATCACGTCACCGTCGAGCAGGTTCCAGTCCGCGCGGGGGCGGACGAACGTGCCGCGCTTCTGCCGGGCGTCCACGATGCCCTTGGCGGCGAGCACCTTGAGCGCCTCCCGCAGCGCGGTGAGGCTGACGTCGAGCTCCGCCTGGAGTGCGGTGATGTCCAGCGTCGCGCCGGGGGCGATCTCTCCGGCGAGGATTCGGCGCGCGATGACCTCGACGGTCTGCCCGTGCAGGCCGCGGCGTGCGTACGTTGTCAATGCTCTTCGCACCTATCGCTCGTGTATCGATCGGTCAGGCCGAGGCTTTCACCGCGGTCCAGCCGCCGTCCACCACCAGGCTCGCGCCGGTGATGTAGTCGGCGTCCGGCGAGGCGAGGAAGGCCACGGCGGCCGCCACCTCGTCCGGCGTGCCGAACCGCCTGGCGACCGTCGCCGCGACGCTCCGCTGTCGGTCCGCTTCGGACACCTCGTCCCAGGCTGGGGTGAGTATCGGGCCCGGCAGCACGGTGTTCACCCGGACGTCCGGCCCGTACTCGACGGCGAGTTGCCGGCCGAGCGCGACCAGACCGCCCTTGGCGGCGGCGTAGGCCGGCCGGCCGGGTAGGCCCACCAGCGCATGCACCGAGGAGACCACCACCACGGCGCCGTGACCGGCGCGGAGATCGTCCAGGCAGGCCCGCACGCCGAGGAAGGCGCCGGTGAGGTTGACCGCGAGCTGGTGATCCCAGGACTGTCGGCTGGTCTCGTGGGCGGGGGCCGCCTCCACCGCGCAGGCGTTGCTGACCAGGATGTCGACCGGCCCGAACGCGCGTCGCACCGTTGCCACGGCGGCGGTCCAGTCGGCCTCGTCGGAAACGTCGGCGACGACGGGAACCGCTCGACCGCCCGCGGCGGTGAGTTCCTCGGCGAGCGGCGCGGGATCGCGTACGTCCATCAGGCCGACGGTCGCACCCTCTGCCGCGAGCCGCCGGGCGGTGGCCGCGCCTATCCCGCCGAGCGCCCCGGTGACCAGTGCGGTCCTGCCCTCTAGCCGTCGCATGTGGTGGATCATCTGTCCGCCGAACCTCGAAGATCTAATCATTAATTAGTAATACATCTTGACAGGTACGGGCGGCGGATGCAACCTTCTGGCCACACCGTTCACATGACTGACACAACGCGTTGTCACGCATCGTGTCACTGAGGAAGGGACCACCCCCGTGAGCGACTTCGACCCCAGTCGCCGCCGATTCCTTGGGCACCTCGGCCTCGCCGGCGTCGGCGCGCTCGGCGCCAGCTCGTTGCTGAGCGCGTGCGCCAGCTCCGCCAGTGGCCCGGTGGACAAGGCGTCCGGCGCGATCAGCCTCCAGTCGAACCTCTCCTCGCCGCAGGCGAAGGCGGCGATGGAGAAGATCATCGAGAACTTCAACAAGCAGGGCAGCGGCAGGGCGACGGTGAACACCATCGCCTCCGAGACCTACCGCACGCAGCTGCCGACGTATCTGACCTCCGCGAACCCGCCGGACCTCTACACCTGGTACGCCGGCTCGGTCGCCAACAACTACGCCAGCAAGAATCTCCTGCTCGACGTCTCGGACGTCTGGCAGGGGCTGGGCGACTACCCCCAGTCGCTGCGGAACATCTCCACCGACCCGACCGGCAAGCAGATCTTCGTGCCGATGACCAACTACTGGTGGGGCTTCTTCTACCGCAAGTCCAACTTCGCCAAGTGGGGCGTGCAGGAGCCGAAGACCTGGGCCGAGTTCATCACGCTCTGCCAGACGCTGAAGAGCAAGGGCGTCGCGCCGATCGGCATCGGCCTGGGCGACACCCCCTGGGTCGCCTCGGCCTGGTTCGACTACCTGAACATCCGGATCAACGGCGCCCCGTTCCACCGGGAACTCCTCGCCGGCAAGCAGCGCTTCGACGACCCGAAGGTCAAGGCGGTCTTCGCGCGGTGGCGCGAGGTGCTGCCCTACTTCGACCCGAAGGGCAAGGCCTACCCGTTCCAGGAGGCGACCACGGCGCTGCTGGCGAACAAGACCGGGATGTTCCTCATCGGCACCTTCTTCGCCGACGCCGCACCGAAGGACGCCCTCGGCGACCTCGACTTCTTCCAGTTCCCGATCATCGACCCGGCGGTGCCGGTCGCCGAGGAGGCGCCGACCGACGGCTTCTTCGCCAGCGCCAAGACGGCGAACCCGGCCGGCACCAAGGCGCTGCTGACCTACCTGGCCTCGGTGCAGGCGCAGGAGACGTACATCCAGAGCAGCTCCGGCATCGTGCTGCCCGCGCACCCGAAGGCGAAGGCCGCCGACAGCCCGCTGGTCGTCAAGGGCAAGGCGATGCTGGACAACGCCAAGGAACTCACCCAGTTCTTCAACCGCGACTCCAGCGACGCGTTGCAGCCGACCGCGGACACCGCGCTCACGAAGTTCATCGACAAGCCCGACCAGATCGACGCGATCCTGCGCGAGTGGCAGACCAGCGCCGAAAAGGTCTTCAAGGGCTGATGTCGACGCTCGCACCAGCCACCTCCCGCACCTCAGCGGCGGGACCAACGCCCAAGCAGCGGCGGCGCCGGGCCAACCGGCCGTCGCCGCTGCTGGTGGCGTTCGTCCTTGTACCCTTCGCGGTCGAGAGCATCTGGGTGTTCTGGCCCGCCCTGCAGGGCTTCTACTTCTCCCTCACCCGGTGGGACGGCCTCGAACCGCCCACGTTCATCGGTTTCGGCAACTACACGGAGCTGGCCGGCGACGCGGTCTTCCGGGGTGCGCTGGTCAACACCGTCATCTGGCTGGCGCTCTTCGGCGGGCTGTCGGTCCTCGGCGGGTTCGGGATGGCGCTGCTGCTGCAACGCGAGCGGCGCGGGGTCGGCTTCTACCGCGCCGCGCTGTTCACCCCGGTGGTCTTCAGCCTGGTGGTGACGGCGCTGGTCTGGCGGGTCTTCTACCAGCCCGACGGGCTGGCCGACCAGTTGCTGCGCGCGGTCGGACTGGAGCAGCTGATCCGGCCCTGGCTCGCCGACCCGCAGACCGCGCTCTACGCGGTGATCCTGCCCGCCCTGTGGCGGCAGATCGGCTACGTCATGGTGCTCTACCTGGCCGGGCTGAAGGCGATCGACCCCGCGCTGCACGAGGCGGCCCGGATGGACGGCGCCAACGCCCGGCAGCGGCTGCGGCACGTGACCATCCCCCAGCTGCGCGGCGTCAACGCGGTGGTGCTGTCGGTCATCGTGATCGACTCGCTGCGTTCGTTCGACATCGTCTGGGCGTTGACCCACGGCGGGCCCTACCACTCGTCCGAGCTGCTGAGCACCTACATGTACTCGGCCGCCTTCCAGAGCCTGCGGCTGGGCTACGGCTCCGCCATCGCAGTGGTGATCTTCATACTCGCGCTCGCGGTCATCCTCGGTTACCTCGTCCGCGCGTTCCGGGAGGACGCATGATCCGCGCACTGCGCACCGGCGCTTTCCACACCGGCATGAGCCTGCTGGCCCTGCTGTGGCTCGGCCCGATCCTCTGGGTCGTGGCCATGTCGACGAGGACCTTCGACGACATCGCGGCGCACGGGGTGGGTAGCCTGCCACACTCGTTCACCCTGGACACCTACCGGCAGGCCTGGACCGACGGCGGTGAGCTGCGCGCCCTGATCAACAGCCTGCTGGTCACCGTGCCCGCTGTCGCCCTCAGCCTGGTACTGGCGGCGCTGGCGGCGTTCGCGCTCAGCCGCTACCGGATTCCCGGCCGACGGGTGATCCTGCTGCTCATGCTCGCCGGGAACCTGCTACCGCCGCAGATCCTGCTGATCCCGGTCAGCAAGTTCAGCGAACTGACCGGCCTGTACGACACCCTGGCCGCGCTGATCGCGGTGCAGGTGGGCTTCGGGCTGGGCTTCTACACGTTCGTGCTGCATGGCTTCATGCGGGACCTGCCGGGCGAACTGCAGGAGGCCGCCACGGTCGACGGGGCCGGACCGGGGCAGATCTTCGCCCGGGTGATCCTCCCGTTGACCCGTCCGGCGCTCGCCGCGCTCGGCGCGCTCTCCTTCACCTGGATCTTCAACGACCTGCTCTGGGCGATCACCGTGCTGCGCACCGACGATAAAATGCCGGTGACCCCCGCCCTGCTCGGGTTGCAGGGCCAGTTCGTCTCGTCGTGGAACGTCATCGCCGCCGGCACGGTCATCGCGGCGGTACCGACGCTGCTGGTGTTCCTGCGCTTCCAGCGGCACTTCGTCTCCGGCCTGGCGCTCGGAGCCGTCAAGTGAGCGACCCGGCCACCGGCAACATCTACGAACGCGCTGCGGCGCGGAACGCGACCGACGCGGGTGAGGACACGGCCCCGCTCGCCGGCCCGTGGACGCTGCGCGGCGTGGCCACCGAGTACACCGTCGTCGTACCCGCGCACGGCCGATGGCTGGAACTGGTCAGCTGGGGTCCGCCGGGAGTCGCGCACGGACCGTCGCCTGCCTGCTACACCGGCCCCACACCCTTCCTCACCGCCGGGGACTTCGCGCCGGTGGAGTACGCGACCGACGCGGTCCGCCCGTTCACGGGCGCCGACCTGGTCGTCGAGACGGCGACCGGCGACCGGCGGATCTCCTGGCGCTACCAACAGGCGGAGACCGACGGCGGTCAGCTTCGGGTGACCTTCGCCGACCCGGTGACCGGGTTGCGCGCGGCACACTGCTACCGGATCCCGGCCGGCACCGACGTGGTGGAGCGGTGGGTGGAGCTCACCAACACCGGCGAGGCTCCGCTGCACCTGGCCCGGGCCGGCTCTGCCGGGTTCTGCGTGCCAACGCCGCACGGTGCCCGGCTGAGCTACCAGTGGGGCCAGTGGGCGCAGGAGTTCCAGCTCGCGCACCTCGACCTCGGCCACGGGCAGTTCTCCATCGGCAGCTCACAGGGGGTACCGGGGCACAGCTTCGTACCGTGGCTCGCGGTCCAGGACCGGGCCGAACCCGACGGTCCCACCTGGGGCGTGGCGCTGGCCTGGACCGGCTCGTGGCAGATCGTCGCGGAGCCGGACACCGGCGGGCTGACCCGGGTCCGGGTCGGTCGCCGTCTGGTCGACGGCGGGCTGGAGCTGCCCGCGGGCGGCGGGATCACCCTGCCGATGGTCGCCGGCGCCCACAGCGACGCCGGGCTGGCCGGACTGGCCCGGGCCTGGCACCGCTACCAGCGGCAGCTCGCCGGCGACCGGCTCCACCGGGCCCGGCCGGTGCTCTACAACTCGTGGGAGGCGACCGAGTTCGCCGTCGACGCCGACAACCAGCTGGCGCTGGCCCGGATCGCGGCGGAGCTCGGCGTGGAAACCTTCGTCGTCGACGACGGCTGGTTCATCGGGCGGCACGACGACCGCGGCGGGCTGGGCGACTGGACCCCGGACCCGGTCAAGTTCCCGGCCGGTTTCGACGCCTTCATCGCCCAGATCCGCGCCCTCGACCTCACCTTCGGGCTCTGGGTCGAACCGGAGTCGATCAGCCCGGCGTCGCGCCTGTACGCCGAGCATCCCGACTGGGTCTACGCGATCGACGACCGGCCGATCACCCCGATCCGCAACCAGTACCTGCTCGACCTCGGCCGCCCCGAGGCCGCCGAGTTCGTCCACTCCACGCTGGACGGCCTGCTCCGCCGGCACGACATCGGATACCTGAAATGGGACTTCAACCGGCCGCGCACCGAGCCCGGCCGGCCCGGCGCGGCCACCCGACTGGACCTCGACGGCGCCCACGTCGCCAACCTCCACCGGATCTACGCCGCCCTGCGGCGGGACCACCCGCACGTGACGATCGAGGCGTGCGCCGCTGGCGGCGCCCGTACCGACCTCGCCATGGCCGCCCACGCGGACGTCTTCTGGCCGAGTGACAACACCGGACCGCTGGACCGGCTCGCCATCCAGCACGGCTTCCTGCACGCCAACGCCCCGCACCTGCTCTCTTCGTGGGTGACCGACGCGGTCGGGCTGTTCGACCAGCGGCCCCGCTCGCTGGCCTTCCGGTTCGTGCTCGCGATGGCCGGCGTGCTCGGCATCGGTGCGGACATCCGGCACTGGACGCCCCGACAGCGGGCCGAAGCGGCCAGCTGGATCGGCCGGTACAAGCAGATCCGCGAGGTGATCACGCACGGCGAGGTGCACCTGATCGGCGGGCCCGACCAGCCGCGCTGCGCCGTGCAGTACACCGCGCCGGACGGCGACACCGTCGTCGTCCTCGCCTGGCACACCGGCCGGCTCGACGGCCATGGCCTGCTGCCGTCCCGGCCGGTCCGGCTGCCGCTGCGCGGCCTGGCTACGGACGACACCTGGCGGCACGGCGACGACACCTACTCCGGCAGCCACCTCACCGCCGTGGGCCTGCCGGTGCGGTGGACCGCGGACCACGACGCGGAACTGTTCGTCCTGCGCCGAGCCTGACGGCCCATCGGCCGGGCCGGGGACCGCAACCACCTGATCCGATCGGTGACCCCGCCGCCCCACGCTCTCGGCGTCGGGCGGCGGGCCTGCCGGGCCCACACCCCGCGGACCTGCCGGAGCGGGGACCCAGAGCCGCCGTTCGTGGCAGCGACGTGAGCCCGACCGGGATGCCTCGTTCGCGCGGGTGATCGACCTGGAGAAAACAGTCGCACCCAGACGAGGTCACCTGGATGCGACTGTTTCCGGTTCAGCAGGTGGCGTTCAGGCCAGCCCAGTCGGCCCGGTCGTTGTATCCCCCGTCGCCCGCATCCCCGACCACCAGGTCGAGCACCCGGACGCCGGTCAGGTCGACGTCGACCTGACGGATGTCGTCGCGGGTCAGCACGCCGCTGTCGAACAGCACCTGGCCGTCGCCGATCACCTGGAAGGTCGCGGTCGCCCCCTCCGGTCCGACGTTGCGCACCGCGTCGTCCAGACCGACGACCGCGGTCAGCCGGCTGCACTCCTTGCCGACGTAGTACCGGACCGTGGACGGCGAGGCTACGCCGATGCCGGTCGGGTACACCTGGCCGAGCATGCTGATCGGCGACCAACCACCGACACTGAGGTCGACCGTCGGGCTCATCCAGCCGCTGGTGGCGCTGACCCACCGGTGATGCGACAACACCACCTCGCCGTCCGGCGGCGCGGGCGCCACCACCACCGCCGAGACCGTCGTCTGCCGCAGCCGTCCGTGCCCGAGCACCTCGTAGGACGTGGTGGCGGTCAGGGACGCGGCACCGGGTTCGGCCGAGGGCGGCAGCGCCACCGCGAAGGCGTAGGTGGCGGCGCGGCCGGGAAGCAGTTCACTCAGCGCCTCGCTCAACGGGCGGACCGTCCAGCCTGCGGGCGTTGCCAACCCGACCTTCGGCGCGAACACCGGCCGCAGCCCGTCGTTGCGGACGACCACCTCGACCCGCGCCTCGTCGCCACCGGCGACCATCGGCACGTAGCCGTCCGGCACCGGGTCGGCGCCGACCCGCGTCACCTGCGGCAGGCCGGCGGTCACGTGCGGCACACCCGGTACGCCCGCGGCCGGGCCGACCCGGAACAACGCGGCGCCGTGGGCCGGAACAGCGGCGCTGATGGTGCCGGCGCTCTCGGTGATCTGATCGGTCCAGGCGTTCTCGACGGTGAACCGCGCCCCGGACAGGCCGACCGAGGCGGCCGTCGTGGTCAGCACCTTCGGGCTCTCGCCGCGGTTGAGCAGCACCACGGCCCGGTCGCCGTCGGCCAGGCGCTTCACCCACGTCTCCGTGGTGCCCGCCGGGCCGACGCGGACGGCCTGGACACCGGCGGCGTCCTGGTTGATCGCCAGCATGTCGGGGTCGGTGAGGATGTCGAGGGAGGTTTGGCTCAGCTTGCGTACGTCGCTACCGATCACCAGTGGCGCCGCGGCCGCCGCCCACAGCGTCATCTGGGTCCGGAACTCCTCGTCGGTCATCCCAAGTCCCGGGGCGAGGTAGTCCGGGTCGTTGTAGTGGCCAGGCCCGGCAACCTCAGGATGCCGCGCGTTTGCGTCGTAGTTGCGCAGCACGTCCTTGAACTTGATGTCCCCGACGAAGCCCACGTCGGTGTAGGTCCGCCAGGACTGCGCGATCTCCGGTGCGTACGTCCAGGAGTACGTCGACTGCTGCTCCTCCGGGTACATGCCCCAGTCGGGCGAGGTCACCGGGTTGCACAGGTTGAAGATGATCGGACGGCCGCTGGCGTTGTTCCGCAGCGCCCGGGCGAACTCGGTGTAGACGGTCTTCGGGTCGAGGTTCGCGGCGATTCCGCAGAGGAAGTCCACCTTCACCGCGTCGAACTCCCAGCCGGCGAACTGGTCCGCATCGCGCTGGTAGTAGCCGCCGCTGCCGAGTCCGCACTTGCCGGGAATGTACGGTCCGGCGTCGGTGTAGATGCCCGCCCTCAGGCCCTTGGCGTGGATGTAGTCCACCAGCGGCTTCAACCCGTTCGGGAAACGGGTCCGGTCGGCCTGCAGGTCGCCGGCGGCCGTCCGTGGCTCCGGGTCCTGCCAGCCGCCGTCGAGCCAGACGATGTCGTAGCCGGCCCGAGCCAGGCCGCGGGAGACCAGGGCGTCGGCGACCCCTTTCACCGACTCCTCGGAGAAGTTGCCGCCGAGGCCGAAGTAGGTGTTCCAGCCCTGGTACGGCGTCGGGCTGAGCAGCTGCTGAGCTGCTGACTCCACGCCGGCGACAGTGCCGGCCGCCGGGCTGGCGTGAGCGGGTGTGGATGCGGTCAAGAGACTAACCGTGACGGCGAGCAGGGCGGTGGGTACAAGTCGTTTCACATCGGATTCCTTCGCTGCCGAGGAATGGGCGGGTGCCGCGTCGAGCTCCGTGCCGGCCGCCTTCTGGACCTGCTCGTACTCCGGCTGGACCTCGCCTCCGAGCCGGTGGGCGGCCAGCCCACCGGCCCGGAAAGCCTGGAGCGGCACCGCGCGATCCGCGGCCGGTGCCGCGGGCACGACGGTCCTGCTCGAGTCGGACACCTTCAGCGGGAGGCTGGAAATGTCCGACGTGGAGGTGACGCAGCCGTCGATGTGGGTCGCGGCGACCGGACACTCCGAGTCCGTTGCGGACGGCCCCCGATCGGCTGCCAGACCAGTCATGCCCGTACTCCTGAGGTTTGTTTCCGGGATCTTGCCCCTGGTCACCGCAAGCTGTCAATATTAATTCCTAAATTATTATTTCTCAATCGCCTGAGCCCCGTCCACATCCGACCCATGACCTCCCATGACCAGGTGGGGAGGACCGTAGGACGGCGAAGACAGCACCCAGGGAGGGAAGCGGGCCGAGGTGTGCCTGCGGGGTGGTCTTCGGCTGCCAGGCGACTGGTGGCGAGGGTCGCCAGGAGCGCGGCAGTGATTTCGGCATGGGCACCCCCCCATGACCAGCAGGGCGTTGTCGCGCACTCTCGGCAGCACACCGGTGCTGAATTCGCTGGCCAGGGTGTCGGTGACCGCCGCCCCGCACCCATGCCACGACCAACGAACCAGACCCCGCCGCGCCTACCGAACACGAATCAGCCACTACGCGCGCTGCGCCGCGACCTGCGTGCCGTCTGGGCGGCCGGGCTACCGCTCACGGGGCCCGCCCGCGATCTGTTCGCCATCGCCACCTGACCGGCCCCGGTCCGCGCCGGTGGCGCCTCGTCGGCGCGTACGCCTTACCGGTCCGGCGCAGCACCGGCGCAGACGGGCTCGGCTCCGGCCTGCCGGTGTGGCCCGGCGCGGAGTCGGGTCACGCCGGGCCGGATCGGGCGATGGGCGAATCGGGCCGCCGCCGGCGGTAATGACCGCGGCTGGCCCTGGCGGCGTGGTCAGGACGGGTTGTCGCCGTGGGTCAGGGTCTCCCAGGCGACGAAGAGGTTGTTGCTGCCGGCGGGGCGCTGCTGCAGGGTCAGGGTCTGGGTGTTGGCCATCGCGTAACCGAGGCGGTTGGCCATTGCGTTGTAGCCGACCTCGGTGATCGGCCCGAGACCCCGGTTGAGACTGCCGGCGCAGAGCCAGGAGGGTGCCGGCTCGCCGAGCTGGTACTTCGAGTGGAAGCCGAGGGCGTGCCGCAACCGCTCACCGACCTGCGGATACAGGTCCCGTCCCTGGATGCGGGAGGTCTCCGCAACGTGCGAGATGGCGGAGATCCCGTACCCGGTGTGGGTGAAGTCGCGGCAGGTCTCCTGGGCGAGGCCGGCGACGAAGGTCGACTGGCCGTGCCAGTAGTTGATGATCTCGCTGCTGGTGTCCAGCCCGCTGCCGGGCACCGTGTACGGCAGGGTGCCGTCACTGGGCAGGTAGATGAAGGCCCGGGTGCGGTTGAGGTAGCGGGTGACCGCCGCGTCGTAGCTGGCCTGGTCATCCAGAAAGACGGAGATGCCGACCGCAGCCTCAATCATGGTCAGCTCCCAGTTGCCGTTGCTGTTGGAGCCGTTGCGGACCACCGGCAGGTAGACGTTGCGCAGCATGGTGGCGAACCGGGTGGCGTTGGGCCAACTGCCGTACGTGTACCGGATGAGGTCCGCGGCCCGGGGCCAGACCGAGCCCGCCCAGCCGGTCTGCAACGGGGCGTTGCTGCCGGTGTGTGAGGTGATCGTCGCCGACCAGGCGTCCATGATCTGTATTGACTTTTGGGCGTACCGGCCGTCCCCGGTGAGGTACCAGGCGAGCGCGGCGGTGTATGCGGCGATGGCGTCTTCGCGCTCGTCCGTGCAGCCGTAGTTGGGGTTGGAGTAGGAGCCACACTCGACGACCGAGCGGGGCGCCGGGTTTCGCGACAGGTTGGCGTACCAGCTGCTCATCATCTGGTTGTAGGCCGAGGCCCAGGGCTGCGCGCCGGCCTGCACCCGGGACCGGACGAAGTCGAGCTGGCCGCGGCTGACCAGTACGCCGGGGTGCGTGAACCCGCCCGAGGGGGGTGGGGTGCCATCGCCGGTGGGCAGCGTCCAGCTCTGGTTGGCGGCGCCGGTGCAGGTCCAGATCTGCAGCGGGGTGCCGTCGGCCGAGCTCGGGCCGGTCGCGTCGAGGCACTTGCCGGAGGGCGGGTTTATCAATTGTCCGCTCGCGTACGACCACTGCTGCGCGCCGGTGCCGTTGCAGTCGTAGATCTGCACCCTGGCGCCGTTGGCGGTGCCGGCTGCGGCCACGTCGAGGCACTTTCCGAGCGCCCGCATGGTGCCGTCGTCGGCGAGGGTCCACTGTTGCGCCGCAGTGCCGTTGCAGGTGTAGAGCTGTACCTGGGTGCCGTTGGCCGGGTTCGCCGCGGCGACGTCGGCACACTTGCCGCCGTACCCGGTGATGGCCCCCACGACGGCCGCGGATGCCGCGGGCATGCCGACCGTCAGGCTCGCGGGTATGACGAGCGTGGCCGCGGCGAGCGCCGCGGCCAACCGGATGCGGGGCCGAGGGGAAGCGGCCCCGGCCAATTGTCGCGCCATGTCCTGGTCCTTTCCGTGCGAAGCGGTCGATGCGGGACGGTCCGCCGAGGCGGCAGGCCAGTCATCGGGTTGGGCCGTAGCGGGTTGGCCTGTCGGTCGGTGGCGGGGAGCTCGGACGAGACGGAGGAGTAAGCTGTTAAGGAAGTTAATTATTGCGACAGACTCGATCAGTATCAATGTCTGGAGCGAGGGCATCCGCCATGGAAGGGCTGCCGCGAAGCGCCTTGGGGCGTGAAGCGGCTGCCTCGAACGCGGAGTCGTTGGCCCAGGCCGTGACCGCTTCGAACGCGGGAGAGGCCGAGGGCAATCCTGGCCAAGTAGGCCCAGGGTCGGGCGGGTTTCCGTACGCTGCGCTGAGTGAGATGGGCACGTTCCTTCGTCGCGCTGGCGGCGACCCTGACTGTTACGGCGTGCGATGCCGCCCGGACCCCGCCGGCCGGCGCGCCCACCCGCTCCGCCCCTGCAGGCTCCCCCTCGCACCCCGCCGAGATCACCTTGGCCTTCGCGGGCGACGTGCACTTCGCCGACCGCACGGCCGATCTGCTGGGCGACCCGGCGACCGCGTTCGGGTCGATCTCGTCGACCCTGTCGGCCGCAGACCTGGCGATGGTCAACCTGGAAACGGCGGTCACCACACGCGGGACTCCCGAGCCGAAGGAGTTCCATTTCCGGGCGCCGGCAAGCGCGTATGACGCGGCAAAGGCCGCCGGCATCGACGTCGTGTCGATCGCCAACAACCACGTGTTGGACTACGGGCGGACGGGGCTGGCCGACACCGTGGAGGCAGCCAGGGCCGTCGGGATGCCGGCCGTCGGGGCGGGCGCCGACGCGGCGGCGGCGTACACGCCGTGGATCACCGAGATACGCGGTACCAGAATCGCTGTCCTCGGCTTCAGCCAGGTCTCCGAGCTGTGGTCGGAGTGGAGAGCCACCGGCACCCGGGCCGGCATCGCGATGACCCGGGACTTGCCGCGCGCCGTCGCGGCGGTGCGCGCCGCCCGGCGCCAGGCCAGCGTGGTCGTCGTCTACGTCCACTGGGGCACGGAGGGCGACGCGTGTCCGCCCGCCGAGGCTCGCGCGTTCGCTGGCGAGGTGGCCGAGGCGGGTGCGACGATCGTGGTCGGCACCCACGCCCACCTACTGCTCGGCGACGGATGGCTCGGCAAGACTTTCGTCCAGTACGGCCTCGGCAACTTCCTATGGTGGCGTGACGACGCGTACAGCAACGACACGGGGGTGCTGCGGGTGACCCTCAACGGTTCGGCGATCTCGAAGACGGAACTAGTGCCCGCGACGATCTCCCGACACACCGGTCGACCCGAACTCGCCGGCCGGGAGGACACGGCCCGGATCCGCCAGGAGTACGCCGGCCTGCACGCCTGCACCGGACTTGCCGGGAGCCCCGCCACATAGTCTGCAGCCCGTCTCACGCCACTCCCTCAGCGCCCGCAAGAGGTGAGCCGCCGGGTGGGCCCAGCAGGCAGTCTGGCGCCAACCGGCCTCGGGGTATGACGACGCCGCCCAAGCTCGCCGAGATGTGGGCCCCGATGGGATACGCGATCATCGGGGTCAACGTGTGCAGCAGCAGCCAGGTGAAGTTCCAGCCCGGTGTACGCCTCTCCCCCTGTCGCCGTCGTGAGTCGTCCGCGCTGAAGGTGTGCGTCACGCTGGTGACACAGAAGGACCACCGCTCGGAGGGCCCTCGTATGCACACGTCGTCGGGTTTGCAAGATCTTGTTCTGTTGCTGGTGGTCGTCGGGTCCGCGGCGATGACATTCGTCGTCCCCAGGCCGCGACTGTTGTGGGCATCCCTGCTCGCGGCCGTCTGCGGGTTCTGCGAAGGGCAATTGGGCACCGTCTGGGATGCCATGTTCGGCGCAACGGCTCCGGCTTGGCCGCTGCTGCTACCAGCCGTTGTGTTGGGGGCGGGATTCGCGTGGCGGGTGCCTGGTTGGGGCACCATGGCAGGCGGATGGCTGGGGATCCCGTGGGGGCTCGCGGTGACGGTAGGCGTGTACTGGGGCCTCCCCTGCTGGAACTGCGGCGAGTCGTACTACGGATATTGGGCGCTCGGCTTTAGCATGGTCGGAGTCGTCCTCACCATTGTGGGCGCTGCGCTAACCGTGGCCCTTCGAGTCCTGATCCGCCGATTGCGGTCCTGACCAATGGCCGGCTTTAATGTTGGCCCGCTCAGTGCCGGGCCGATGATGGCCCCCCTCCAGATCCTGGATGCCGCCCTACAGCTCCGCCCGCTGCCGCTACATCAAAGAATGGGTCACCACGAAGATCCGCTGGCGGCTCACCGTCGACACCGCGGAGAAGAACGCCCTCCTGGCTGAACTGGATCGAGGCCGAGTTCGCTGCCGTGCGCTACTTCGCCCTCAACGGCACCGACCACCGCCGCCACGCCGAGCAGGACGCCGCCATCTGCGACTACATCCGCTGGCGCAACCGGCGCGCCAAACCGAAATCCGCATTCGCCGCCGGCTCCAAGATCCGCCATCCGGATTACCCGTTCAAGGCTGCATGACGGGGCACTAGCCGGTTTCATCGCCGCACTACCGGGAAGCGGGAATGGCATGTCCTCTTATCCGGGCGAGTCAGCGAGGCGCACGCTGGAGCGAGCGCGAGAGTCAGTTCAGAAGATCCACCAGGCCGCCATCCGGCACCGGGACCCGAACCTGCACCAACTGGCTGACGAGATCAGCGAGGTCGCCCTGACCTTGGGGCACGACGCCGGCCCGGTCCAGGAGTGGCGTGCCTGCCCAGTGTGCGGGGCCGAGCCAGGATCACACTGCCTTCACAAGCCGGGTCACGAAATGGTTGACGGGATGCATCCGGAACGGACCAGGCTATAAAAGGAGTTTGTCCGAGTAGGGATAACCGGTCTGGCCTGACTGCGGGAGACCACGTCTGCGTCTTGCACGCCCGTCCGGCGCGGGCGTGCCGATCCCGCGTCTGAGGGCGACCAGACGCTCGACGCATCGTCGGCCTGCTCTGGGACGTGGGCGCGGGACCGGCGCCGCTGACCCAGGTGACTAGTGTCGGCACCACAACCGCCGGATCCATGTCGAAGTCCGCCATCCTGCCAGCAAGGTGAGCGGGATCGCAGCCCGCCGCGAGCGCAATGCTCGAGAGCAGCACCAGCCCCACCGGGTACCGCCACAGGCGCACTTTGATCGGCCGACGCGAGAACCAGGTCACCGCCGAGGCCAACCTGCGTGCGTGTCGGCGGGATCGGGGGCGCGGAGCACGGTGATGTTTCCCAGATTTCCACGATGCGGCGGATCTCGTCCGGGCTCATGGTCCGACGTCCGGTGAGGCGCGATTCCCAACACGGGCTACGCCTTCTCGGCGCCATCCCGCTCGGCTGACAGCCCAATCGCCGGGACTGGGCGGGCTGCGGACGGATCATCCGGGGGCCCGCCATGGTGGCGCAAGCTCTTCAGAACCGGTCCCGGGTTCCAAGGAGGGCGTTGTGTGCGATGCGGCGCCACGTAGCGAGTTCGGTGTCGATCTCGGCCAACGGATGTCGGCGACGCAGAGGGCTCCGTCGGCGCCAGGCAGGGCCTCGATCAGCCGCATCCGCTGGTCTTCGCTCGGATGGGTGCTCCACAGATCGGTGGTTCGCCGGCTGAGCTGACGGGCCAGCGGTGGGTGGGCGGCCAGGCGTTGCCGGGCTTCGGCGGCCCAGGGCGTGGTCGACGGCGGGGCCGATGGCCTCGACGCTGGTTTGGGCGCGGTGCGGATAGCCTCCAGCCATGCTGATCTTCGAGATCACTCCGATAGGTACGGTCCGGAACGACCGAACGGACGTCCAGCACACGGACAACTGGGGTGCCGTCCGCAGCACGATCACCATCGACGAGCGCTTCGGCGAAGCGTGCCTCCAGGGTCTGGAGGGGTTCTCCCACGTGGAGGTCCTCTTCATCTTCGACCAGTTCCCGGAGCATGGCGATTACCGCGAACCCCGCCCCTACCGCGGCCGCTCCGACCTCCCGCCCGTTGGCGTATTCGCTGGCCGCGCCCCCCGCAGACCGAACCGCATCGGGGTAACGTGCTGCACCATCGAATCCGTCCATGGCCGCGAATTGACGGTGGTGGGCCTCGATGCGGTCTCGGGCACCCCGGTCATCGACCTCAAGCCGACGATGGCGGAGTTCCTCCCGGTCGACATCAAGCAGCCGGAATGGGTCAGCCGCGTGATGTCGGAGTACTTCCAGCCGTAGCATGATTCCGGTGCCACGGCCTGCCGCACCCGCGCGATCGCCTGACATCGGAGAAGCGCCGTGAAGAAGGTCAGGTGCGCGCACATCGACACGTTCGGATGCAGGCACCCGCGACCCGGTTACCTTTCGTGACCAGCGCTTCGCGGCAAATGAGTTCACCGAAGCTGGAGCAGCCCACGTTTAGCCATATGGGCTCGCAACGTCTCGGCGTCCTCGGCGGACATCAAGCGGCGTGGGATCACGGTCGCCGGCATCCGGCCGACGTACACGATCCAGAACTCAGGGGTGCCCCTTACCTGAGCGACCCCGTCCCAGGCGATGCCGCCGGACTCCGAGCCGCTGCGCATCATGATGTTGTCGTCGGTGATGTCGTAGGCGCCCTCGACAGCGTAGCGACTGGAGCGGCGCCGGGCGCGCAACCGCACCCACGGCGAGTACAGCATCGACAGCAGGCCACCCACGACCATCGCCATGCACAGCGGCGAGATCTGGTCGCCCAAGGCGAGCCCCCGAGAGACGGCGAAACCGATCGCCCCGACCGCCGCCAGCACCGCGCCGATATAGCCGTACTTGCGCAGCCGAACACTGCTGAGCGCAGCGGCCACGCGGCCCGGGTAGGCGGGATCGGCTGGGACGTCAAAACGGATGTGCACGCCAGAACGATAGGCACCTGACCGGCGCGACGTGTGGCTGGTCCGCGAGACGCGCTCGACGGTGATGGCCCGGGCCGAGGACAGGGAGTCCGGGAAGGTGCTGCGCTGGGAGTTCGACTCGGAGCCGGAGGCCTTGCAGATGGTTGATCGTCTGCTGCGCGCCGGCACCGCCGGCCGGTGGCGGGAGCAGGACCGGCACTCCCCCGCCGGCTGCTGGCGCCAGGTGAGGCGCGGCAGGCCACGGAATGACGACATTGATTACGCCCTGATGCTCCTGCCGCGCTGCCTCAGGCATGTGGACGTGCCGCATACGAGCATCTGATCCGTAGCTTGGGCCACACTGTCCGACTCGGTGCCGGAGGCTCCACAACTACTGGTCGCAGCGCTTCAGTCGTCCGCTGCGGCGTCGGCCCGTCCAGCGCCGCTGCTGTCATCTGTTGCTGTCACCGCCCTTGCGGCAACAAACCTCTCGCCCGATGGCCCGCCTTCCGGGCATCGAGTTTGCGAAGCATCCGACCTGGCGGGGTGTGACGCCCCGCAGCCCGTCACCGCCGGAAACGATCAGTTGCCGACCTCAGTACGGCAGGTCGACGCCCCGGCGGCGGGCGAACTCGCGGTGGGCGGTGATGATCGTGTCGAGCCAGCGGGCGAGCATCTCGTCGGCCCGGAGCACGCAAGCCAGCCGAACCTCGAAGTACTCGCGGTCGTAGTGGTAGGCGGAGTCGACATCGGGCTGCACGGCGAGCGCCTCCTCGAGCAGGTCGTCAGGGTCGGGCTCGTGGCTAGGGACGAAGCCGGGCTGGACGAGGTATCCCACTTCGTCGTCGAAGCTCAGCCCCCAGTTCAGGCCGTCGTCGGTGCCGACCGAGACTTGAGCGCAGAGGTCGGGGCGGGTGATGGTGAGGGTGTGACCCGGCCACACCTCCTCGATCGTCGTCAGGACCGCCGGGATACGGTCGAGGACGGCGGCGACCGGTGCGCAGGTGGCGAGCTGGTCGCCGCGGTAGCTAACGCGCCGCGCGTCATCGGGGCCGCGTAGGGGCTTGACGTCGGGTACCGTGTAGGCGGGCAGTGGAGAGGTCATGGGCTCAGTCCTTATCACAACCCGATCCGCCCACCGTGCGAACGCCGCATGGCACGCCAATTGCACCCGGCATGATCGTTGATATTGGAACGTCGAAGGCCCTGGTGACGCAAACGACGTCGACCCGCTGCCAGGCCCCAGCGCAGCCGTGTGACGGAGACGAGCCCAGAGCCCCTGCCGGCCTTGACGGCCCAACAGCATCCGGGACCGCCGTCGGACGCGCCCCCGGTTCGTCGACCCCTGCGTGCCCTGCGGGTGGGCCTCCCCGCCACGACGGGATCAGCGCACGACGGCGTACCGCACATGAACGGCGTACGGCGAGTGGTAGACCGAAAGGATCTTGAGGTTGATATCGCGGTCGAAGCCCTCGAAGAGCCGCTTCCCTCGACCGAGGACGACCGGAGCGGTGGTGATGCCGAGTTCGTCGATGACCCCCGCCGTGAGCGCCTGCCGGATGATGTCAGCGCCCCCACCAATGGCGACGCCGCTGTCGCCCGCCGCCCGCCGGGCTGCCGCCAATGCCTCCTCGAACCCGTTGACCATGAGGAAACCGGTGCTCGGGTCGGGCTGGTCGGCGGTGCGATGGGTGAGCACGACCATGGTTCCTCCGAACGGATTCCGGCCGCCCCAGGCCCCGGCGCTGTCGTACATGCCCCGGCCGCACAGGCCGGCGCTCGTCCCCTCCAGCAGCGCGTCGAAGTACGCACGGTCCGCGTCGGTCATGCCGGTGCCGGGTTCGCGCTCCGTCTCGTAGGTCCACGGGCCGCCCATCACCCAGTAGTGGAGCCGCTCGCCGCCGATGCCGAGCCCCTGGCCCTCACGATCGTCGGGACCGGTGACGTAGCCGTCCAGTGACACGGTGATGGCGGCCTTCACCGGGCCTCGCTGCTCGGTGGTGCTCATGATTCCTCCTGTGACGGATATCGGAGACATCGGACGTAGCAGAGACTGCCCGCCGGCGCTGGATTCATCGGTCCGCCTCGTCGAGCTTGGGTCAGATCGAGCTTGGGCTGTGCATTCTCGGCGCCGTACCGCTCGGCTGATCGCGACTGGGCCGGGAATGTCCTGGTTGCCGGTTCAGCCTGCCGGATATGGTTTTCGGCCCGTACTGACTCTTTCACCAACGGTGCAGCACAGCGGCCAACTGGGCCAGGGCGATATGGGCGGCGTCGAACAGGGCCAGCTTCCGCGGGAAGTTGTGGATGAGTCCCTGGTACCGGGTCGCGGTGACGGCAACGCCCGCCGCCAGCAGCCCGGCGGCGTACCGTTCACCCTCGGCGGACAACAGGTCGAGCTCGGCGGTGATGACCACGGCGGGGGGTAGGCCGGTGAGGTCAGCCCGCAGTGGGTCCAGATCCGGCTGGGTACGGTCCACGCCGGGTGGGGCGAACGCGTCCCAGAAGAACCGCATCTCCTCCCGGTCCAGGCCGTACTCGTCCAGGGCCGGATAGTCGGCCGCCGGGTCGATGACCGGGCAGATGAGGATCTGCCCCGCAAGACGGATCCCCGCATCCCGGGCGCGCCGAGCGGTCACCGCCGCCAGGTGCCCTCCCGCGGAGTCACCGGCCACCGCTATCCGACCCGAGTCGAGGCCGTGCCGAACCGCCCCGGGCCCGCGCAGCCAGGTGAGCGCGCGCGCCACGTCGTCCACCGCGGCCGGATACGGATGCTCGGGGGCGAGCCGGTAGTCCACGGAGAGAACGGCCCAGCCGGACGCGGCCGCCAGGTGCCGACACAGCCCGTCGTGGGTGTCCACGTTGCCCATCACCCAGCCTCCGCCGTGCGCGTAGAGGACCACCGGCATCGCGTCGTGATCGCCGTCGCGGTAGAGGCGGGCGGGCACGCCACCGGCGTCGACGGTCACGACTGACCGGATCGCCGGTGCGCTGCCCACCTCGGCCGGAGTCGCCTGGACCATGCTCAGCCGTGCCGCCGGCAGGGTCGCCCGGGTGAGCGGGACACGCTGCTGGACGTGCATCGCCGCCCGCGCCTGCGGGTGGAGCCGGCTGGGGTCCACCCGGTCAGTATCGCTCGCTCGGCGAATGTCAGGGTTGCCGACACGGCGGTGCCGGATGGGCGAAGAGGCCGCTACGGTGTGGACCGTGGACGAGCTTCTACCGGCACTGCCGGAGGACTGGGACCGCTGTCTTGCCGTGGCCGCACACCCTGACGACATCGAGTACGGCGCAGCCTCGGCGATCGCCCGCTGGACCGCGCAGGGCAAGCAGGTGACCTACCTGCTGGCCACCCGGGGCGAGGCCGGGATCGACGCCATGCACCCGGACCAGGCCGGGCCGTTGCGCGAGGAGGAGCAGCGCGCCGCGGCCCGGGAGGTGGGCGTGGACATCGTTGAATTCCTCGACCACCGCGACGGCGTCGTCGAGTACGGCCCAGACCTGCGCCGCGACATCGTGCGGTCGATCCGCCGCCATCGGCCCGAGGTCATCGTCTCGGGCGGCTTCACCGTCCGCATGGTGGGCGGGATGACCAACCAGGCCGACCACCGGGCGGTGGGGCTGGCTGCGCTGGACGCCGCGCGGGACGCGGGCAACCGGTGGATCTTCCCAGAACTGGTGGACGAGGGGCTACCTCCCTGGGACGGCGTGCGCTACGTCTGCTTCGCGGGCGCCGAGCGCCCCACGCACGGGGTGGACGTCACCGGTGAGCCGCTGCAGCGCGGTATCGCCTCACTGGCCGCGCACGCCGAGTACACCAGGGGCCTGGGCGTGGCCGGCCCTGAACCCGGGCCGTTCCTGACCTGGGCGGCCCGCCAGGGCGGGCCGGCGCTGGGCGTGGAGGCGGCGGTCCTGTTCGACGTGCACACCCTCACCTTCGAGGGCCCACCACCCTGGCTCTGAGCTCTGGCAGAACTCTCTCCGGCGAACGTGTCGCGCGCTCGTGAGCCAGTCCGGCGGCGCGCCAATGACCACCGAGGTGGAGAGTTCTCCCGGCTTCCCTTGGACGGCTCTCATCGGGGCGAGCCAACCGACTTGTTCGCATAGTCGCTGGAGCGGTGTGCCGTCCAGGTCGCCACCGATTGTGCGGTAGTTGACCAGGTGCCAGCCGTCGTTGGTGGGGGTCCATGAGGCGGCGGCGATCTGCCGACTCTTGAGGTCGTCGGAGTTGCACAGGCTGGGCGCCCGGCATCGGAGCCGGGAGCGAGGTTCGGGTCGCTAATTGCCTCCGGTGACTCCTTCAGCGGGCACGCCACGGACACGGCACGGGACAGCCGGGCGCTTGGGCTGCTGGCATGATTCGCGCCGTGGGCCTTCTTTCTGGCCGCTTCTTGGCTGCCACCGATGAGTCTGCCGCTGCAGTAATGGATGTTCTCGCTGGTCCGCGCGCTGCCTCAGGTTCGTGGTGCTGACGTGACCGAGGTCCAACAGCGTCGTGCCGGCTGGTGGTTTGGGCGTACGTGCCTGGTGGCGGCGCTGGTCTTGTGGGTCAAGTTCGTACTGATGCTGATCATCGTCGGGCCGGAGGCGTATCTCAGCTCCACCCAACCCGGGGGGACGTTCCTCGCCCTCGGGTTGGAGTTCTTCCTTTCCCTGGTGCCCACAGTGCTACTTCTGGCGTTATTGGCGGTGGTGGGTCGAGCGCTCGGAATCGGCGTCGCGTTCCGCGTGCTCGCCGTGGTGCTGCTTGCCGCGGTCGCGGCCCTGCCGGTCGTGTTCGTCGGCTGGTGGGTCTACGCGATGATCGAACTCCTCGGGCAGCTCGTGGTGGCTGCCGTCGCGGTTCGGTACATGAATGCGCTGCGCCCGCCAAGCAGCTCCGTCGAGTAGGCGTCCATTGCCCGGGCGGTGGCCGGGCGGAAGATTCCCTTCCGACCGGCCACTGCCGGCGTTCACGTCCTCGACCCATCCCCCGCCGGGCGCGGCGGCCAGTCTCCTCCTGGACAGGGCCAGCTTGCTGACGCGGCGGTGAACTGGGATCACGCGCCCCTCGGTAAGCGGCGAACTGCCAGATCGGCTTGAAGTGGGCCCGCAACGTCAGAATGCGAAACGCCCGATCATGATCGACGGCGATCCACTGCGGCGGCTACGCAGCGTCCTGACCTGGCAGGACGAGGGCGAAAACCGTGTCAGGAGCGTGTCAGGGGGGTGACAGGCCGGATCCCGATAGTTGGCCGCATGACAACTTCAGCGATTGCGGTCTCAGGACTGCGAAAGGCCTACAAGGACAAGGTCGTGCTCGACGGCATCGATCTTGATGTCCGCGCGGGAACGGTGTTCTCCCTACTCGGCCCGAACGGGGCGGGTAAGACGACGACGGTGAACGTGCTGACCACGTTGATGAAAGCCGACGGTGGGACGGTCCGCGTCGCTGGCCATGATGTCGCAACCGAGGCCAAGGCGGTGCGCGCGGCGATCGGAGTCACCGGTCAGTTCGCGGCGGTGGACGAGCTGCTCACGGGGCACGAGAACCTGCAGTTGATGGCGGATCTGAACCGGGCGGTCTCCGGCGACGGCAAGCGGATCGTCACGGAGCTGCTGGAACGCTTCGATCTGGTGGAGTCGGCGCAGAAGCCCGCGTCGACCTACTCCGGGGGTATGCGACGGAAGCTCGACCTGGCGATGACGCTCGTCGGCCACCCGAAGATCATCTTTCTGGACGAGCCGACGACGGGACTGGACCCGCGCAGCCGCCGCACGATGTGGTCGATCATCCGTGCCCTGGTCGCCGACGGCGTGACCATTTTCCTCACCACCCAGTACCTCGATGAAGCCGATCAGCTCGCCGACCGCATCGCGGTACTCGATCAGGGCCGCCTGGTCGCCCAGGGCACTCCCGACGAGCTCAAACGCCAGATCCCCGGGACCCACGTCCGGCTCCGGTTCACCACCGCCGCCGAACTCGACGCGGCCGCGCGGGTCCTCACCGACTCCACGCGGGACAACGAGGCACTGACCTTGCGGGTTCCCAGCGACGGCGGCACGAAATCGCTTCGGGCTCTGCTGGACCGGCTCGATGAGTACTCACTCAGTGCCGAGGAGTGCTCCGTGCACACACCCGACCTCGACGACGTCTTCCTCGCCCTGACGGGCCACACCACGGAGGTGAACGCGAAATGAGCGCCCAGTCCCACTCGTTGGTGATGTTGCGTCGCAACTTCAAGCACATTGCCAGGAACCCGACCTCGGTTTTCAACGCGGTCCTGATGCCGATCATCATCATGTTGATGTTCGTGTACATGTTCGGAGACGCTTTCAACGTCGGTGTCGATTACATCGACTACGCGACGCCGGGACTGATCCTGCTGGCCGTCTGTTACGGGCTGGGGGCCACCGCGACGTCGGTGAACTCCGACATGACGAAGGGCATCATCAACCGGTTCAAGGTGATGGACGTCTCCCGTGGTGCGGTGCTGACCGGTCACGTCATCGCCAGTGTGCTGACCAACGTGGTCGCCATCGCGGCGCTCATCGGGGTGGCCTTCCTGCTGGGATTCAGCCCGTCGGCGAGTCTCCTCGCCTGGCTCGGCGTGGCCGGCATGATAGTGCTGCTCGGATTCGCGGCCGGCTGGCTCACGGTCGCCTTGGGACTGGCGGCAAAGTCTCCAGAGACGGCGGGTCTGGCCGCCGTGCCGCTGGTCATGCTGCCGTTCTTCAGCAGCGCGATCGTCCCGGCGGAGAAGATGGGGCCGGGCCTCAGGCAGTTCGCGGAGTACCAGCCCTTCACGCCGATCATCGAAACCATGCGCGGGTTGCTCAACGGCGTACCGGACACCAGCGACGCGGTCATCGCCGTCGCCTGGTGCGTCGGGATTGCTCTCGTCGGATACCTGTGGGCGCGTTCCACGTTCAAGAAGCGAGCGTGACCTCGACCAGCTGACTCCAGCTCGTCTCCGTGCCATCCCGAGCCGCCTCGGCGAACCCCGTGTCGCCGAGGCGGCTTCGTGCTGCCCGCTCGATCCGGGCCATGTCCGGGAGCGACCGATCCCGCAGTCCGCGCACGGCGTCGCTCGCCGCCAGCAGCCGCGCGGCCTGCTCGGGCTGGTCGCGGCGCAGTGCCAGGTCCGCTACCCCGACGAGAACCTGCGCGATCATGGGCGCGTGCCCCGCCTCGGCCGCCGCCCGGTAGGCCGCGGCATGGTATTCACCGGCCTTGTCCAGATCGTCGGCGAGGTAGCCCAGTAGGTCGTGCGTCACCGCGCGGAGCTTCTCCGCTTTGTCCCCCAGCATGGTCGTTGCGACATCGAGTTGCCGGTGAGCCTCCTCGGCGTCGCCGCGCCAGCGAGCGAGTTCCGCCTTCGACAGGGCCAGCTCCGCCAGCGCCTCCGGCCAGGTGACCCTCTCGGCATACCGTTCCGCCTCGACTACCGCGGCCTCGCTGGCGTCCTCATCACCGAGCAGCCAGTACAGCTGAGCCTGTCGCGACCGCATCCGGATGACGTCCTCGATGGCACCGACCTCGGTCACAACCTCGACCGCCTGTTCGTAGTACTCGCACGCACCAGCGAACTCGCCCCGCGTGGCGATGCGGTCCGCCAGCTCGGTCAGGGCGAACGAAATCCCGAACCGTTCGCCGAGTGTCCGAAACTCGGTGACGGCCATTTCAAGGTGCGCGTCCGCGTCCCGCCCGGCGTGACCCAGCATGACCCGCGACTTGCCGAGGTGCAGCCGAGCAAGCGCGCATACCCAGGGGTCCTCGTCGTCCAGCAATGATTCCCACGCGGGCAGGAACGCGTCCGGTGCCTGCAACATGCGTTCCAGCGGGACGACCAAGGCCAGCACGGGGTTGCGGGACTGGCTGCGCTGGGCGAACCGGTACGCCTTGTGGATCCACTCCGCCACCTGGTCTTCGTCGGCCGCCCGCCCGGAGCTGGCGAACGTCACAGCGAGCCCGTAGACGATGGCCCGGGTCTCGTCGCCCACCTCGCCGGGAATGTTGGTGGCCGCGGTGATCAGCTCCATGCCTTCGGCCCTGTGCCCGCTGAGCCACCAGTACCAGCCGGTACCCGCCGCGAGCCGCATCGCCGCCTGCGCCTCGCCGGCCGCGAGCGCACCACGCATCGCGGAACTGATGTTGTCGTGCTCGGTGTCGAGCGTGGCGAGCCAGGTCAACTGCTCAGCGCGGCGAAGGTGCGGGTCCGCGGTCTCGGCGAGTTCGGTGAAGTAGGCCAGATGCGCGTGGCGCGCCAGGTCCGACTCCCCCACCTCGGCGAGACGCTGCGCGGCGTACTCCTTGATCGTGCCAAGCATCCGGTAGCGCGGTGCGCTGTCACCCGCGGCGACCAGCAGCGACTTCTCAGTCAGCGCCGTGAGCAACTCGAGCACCTCTTCCGACTCGACCGCGTCGCCGACGCAGACCCGCTCGGCCGCTTCCAGGCTCGCCCCGCCCGAGAACACCGAGAGCCTGCACAGGACCACCCGTTCGGCGTCGGTCAGCAGCTCCCAGCTCCAATCGACCATCGCACGCAACGTTCGGTGCCGTGGCAAGGCGGTACGGCTGCCGCCGGTCAGCAGCCGGAACCGGTCGTCGAGCCGGTTCGCGAGCTGATCGATCGACATGGTGCGCAACCTGGCCGCGGCCAGTTCGATCGCCAGCGGCATCCCGTCCAGCGCCCGGCAGACGCGCGCCATGGTCGCCAACGTGTGGGCGTCGACCACGAGATCCTTGCGCACCGCGCTCGCCCGGTCCAGAAGCAACCGGACGGCCGGCGCGGACTCGATCTCGCCGGGGGTGGCGTTCCCGTCCGGCAGGGCCAGCGGCGCGACAGGCCACAGCGCCTCACCGGTGATGCCGAGTGGTTCCCTGCTGGTCGCCAGGATCCGCAGCCGCCGGCATTCCCCGAGCATGCGATGGGCGAGCTCGGCGGCCGACTCGATCACGTGCTCGCAGTTGTCCAGGATCAGCAGCATCTCCCGCTCGCGGATCGCGGCGATGAGCCGGTCCCTCGGCTCCAGGTTCGACGGCTCACCGAGCAGCGCGTCGCGGAGGCCGAGCGCGGCGAGCGTGGCCTGCGCCACGTCGGCGCCGATGGCCGCGAACTCCACCATCCAGGCCCCGTCGGGCAGGTCGCCGACCAGACTGCGCCCGGTTTCCGTGGCCAGCCTCGTCTTCCCCGATCCACCCGGCCCGATCAGGGTGGTGAGCCGGCGCTCGGCGACGAGTTCGGCGACCGCGGCCACATCGGCGTCCTTGCCGATGTAGCTGGTCAGCTCGGCCCGCAGGTTGGTGTTCCGGTTCTCCTCCCGCCGGCCCGACTCGCCGCGCAGCAGCGCGACGTGCAATGCGGACAGCTCCGGTGAGGGGTCGACGCCCAGCGCGTCGGCCAAGGCCTCTCTCGTACGCTGGTACACCAGCAGGGCCTCGGTGTCGCGACCGGCCGCCACGAGGGCCCGCATGAGCGCGCCGACAAGCCGTTCTCGCACCGGGTGCGCGGCCACGAGGTCGGTCAGCTCCGTGACCAGCTGCGCACCATGGCCGAGCCTGATCTCCGCGTCGAACCGCTCCTCCATGGCCGTAAGGTGCAGCCTCTCGAGCCGGGTGACCGCGGCGTCGAAAGCCGCACTGTCGGGCAGACCGACGTCCTGCATGGCCGCGCCGCGCCACAACGCGAGGGCCTCCCGCAGGCGCCGGACCCGCTGCGGGCCCTCGTCGTCGCGCGCCCGGCCCACGAGGCGTTCGAAGCGCACCGCGTCGACGGCGTCGGGTTCCACCGTCAACCGGTAGCCGTCCGTCTGCCCCTCGATCAACCCTTCCGGCAGCGCCTTCCGGAGCCGGGAAACCAAGCGGTGCAGGGCATTCGTCGCGTCGGCGGGCGGATGTTCACCCCAGATCCAGTCGAGGAGCGTCGCCTTCGAGACCACACGACCCGGTTCGAGCGCAAGGGCAATCAACAGCCCGCGCAGCCGCGCGCCCGGCACGTCGGCGACGGTGCCGTCGTCCGTGCGAACCTCGAACGGTCCGAGCATCCCGATCTGCACCCAACAGATCCTGCCATGCACGAAGATCAGGCCTCCAATCACCGACGCGGCGTCAAGACCCGGCCACGGCTTGGCCCGGGCCGCAGCCACGCAGCCGGTGCGGACCGAACCCGGGACTTGGTCATCGACCGGCTGCGCCGAGAGAGATCGACGCCCAGCAGGCATTACGCGAGTTGGAGGTGGTGCCCGGGGCGGTGGAGTTCGACCGGGTCGTGCCGCCCAGCGGGAACCTGGAAGTCGCCGGGAAACAGCTCTGGCTTGGCCCCGCCCGCTCCGGAGTCACGGTTACGTTCTGGGCCGACACCGACCTCATCCACCTCCAGGTCGCCGGCACCCGGATCAAGACGATCCGGTCCCACCTGTCGGTGGCGGACCTGGCCGTGCTGCTTCGTCAGGGTGGCCGATCCGCCGGCCCGTCTCCGCTGCCACTGGACACGGCCGGACGTCCCGGCGTCGTCGAGGTCGACTGCACCGTCAACCGGGACGGGAAGACCATCGTGACGGCGCCGAGGTCACGTGGCGTAGAGCGACCAAGGACTACGCGACCGGTAGCCCGAGGTCGACCAGGATGTTGATGAGCCGACGGTCCGGTGCCTCACCATCGGACCTCGGCTCGTGGGCGTGATCAGGGAATCGAAGCGTCTCGGGTTGCCCTGAATAGCTCCACGCCTGCTTGACGGACGGGACCCGCTTACGGCTGTGGCGTGCGGCTTCCTCGCATGCGGCGATCTCGGCGTCTCGCTGGTTCGCCAGCCAAACAGGCAGCGCCGGTCCAGCTACCAGGAGGTCCCGCAGAGCGGTCCGCGGGTCGTTCAGCCGTCGATGGACGATGCAGCCGCGAAGCCAGAGCATTGCCGCCCGGTCCTGCGCACCGGGGAGCCAGAGGCCGACAGCCAGATCAATGGAGTGGACGGCGTCTCTTGCCTTCTCGCTTGTGAGGGTGGAGGCCACGTAGACGAGCCAGGGCTCGATGTGGGTGCCGCCTCCGGATCCGATCCAGCCCTTCGCCCATCTGTAGGCGCCACGCCAGTCACCGGTTTGAAGACAGGTCAGGGCTTGTTCACAGAATTCTGATGCCGACGGTGGCATGGCTGTCGGCGGCTGGGGCTGAGACACCTGGCCAGTATGCGTGCCGGAGGAACAGGCTCCTTGCCCCACGGCGGCTGGCCCGCCGCCAGACTCAACGGACGCGGGGGATCAAACGGCGGGGTGCCGCGTTACGTCGTACAGGTCCCGGTCGAGGTTCCAGAAGGATTGGAGGCCGTGGTCACGGATGTATTGCCCCTCGGCCTCGTGGATCGGGTACATGCCGACCAGATGGACGATGTCGTGCCCCTCGTGTCCGGGTCCGCCGACATCGATGCGGCAGTCTGCGGCCTCAATGACGCTTGGCGGACCGACAACGAACACCGTCATATCCGACTCGGTGGAAATCCGCTCGCCGAAGTCGATGATGTTGCCGTAGCTGAAGGGACATGATCCGCGGAGGCTCTCTCCGAGGTGACCGACCGCCCAAGCCCACCGGTCATCCTCCGAGCGGACACTGATGCACAGCTCCGGGCTTCCGAGCTTCCAGTCCGGGTGTTCTGCCAGCGAGACGCCGTAGGTAAGGGCCGTCGCCAGGTCGTCGGGTAGCTGCTGGTAAGCGATAAGGGTGACACCCTTCAGGCCTTCCTTGGTGGAGGCAACCGGTAGGAACCTGGGTTCGATACCCCCGCTGAGACGGTCAAGATGGGCGAGGTAGTTCTCTACGCGACTGGCCACGCGCCGATCATGCCCCAAGCCGCCACCGCCTGAACCGCCAGCAGTCACACCGCTGGGCAACGTATGTGGGCCTGCTCACACGGCGTCTCAGGCTGCCATCGTTGATGGCTGGTTCACGACGCTTCACAGTGTCTTGTGCCCCGTGTGTGCCCCACACTGCCGCGAGCGGGCAAGGCTGGTTCAAGATTGCCCGACACCGCCGAGCGATCCACTGGGCGTACGGAGCGGCGGTGCGCCAGCAGACCGGCGACGAGGCCGACGAGGGCCGGATGTCGGCCGGCCCTCTGCCCGCTCTTCATCGGCTCCTCGACGGCGCTCTCGACACGACTCGGGAGACGACGAACTCCCGGGCCTGCGGTCCCACGCGGACAACAGCACGCCGAACCCGCTGATCACAAAGAACAGGTCAACGTTGAGATGACCGTACCGGGAGACCTCGCCGAGCGCCGGGAACGAGACCGGTGAATGCCCCTGCGTCCAGCCGGAGAAGGTGTAGTGGAAGACCACCACCGCCAGGGCTGCGATGATCCGCAACAGGTCGATCTCGTACAGCCGCCTCACGGCAGATCCACCGGCCCGTACCGGGTCCGGGCGGCCCCGGTGCTCAGCGCCCAGTAGCGGTCGCCGAACGACCAGTGCCACCATTCGGTCGGGTAGTTGACCATGCCGGCAGACGACAGCGCCTGGCCCAGGATGCCGCGATTGGTGCGGGCCCGCGGGGAGATGTGGGGTGATCCCGTGAAGCAGGCGTTGGCGCTGTCCACCGGGCTGGCGTTGACGATCGTGCCCAGGTCCAGTTCGATCCCGTCGGCCGTACAGAGCGTGAGGTCGATCGTTCCGCCGGTACTGTGCGGAGCCACCTCGGGCGGCGAGATGTACTTGCTGGCCTCCACGTGCCGGCGCGCCGAGTCCCACTCCGGGTACCTGCGGCGCAGTTCGTCCTGGTAGCTCTCGAAGTAGGTCGTCTGCAGGCTGAGCGGCCGGTACCCCTCGATGACCAGCAGCCGCAGCCCTCCGGGCAGGGTCCGCTGGGCGGCGAGCAGACGCTGCACGGTCGCCTCGCGCAGGTGCGCGTACGCGCCGGCCTCGTCGGCCAGCCGGTCGTCCACCCGAAGGTCCGCTACCTGGCGTACGTCGACCAGGGCCTCCCCGTTGTCGCCGAGCGGGATGGCCGAGATTCGCCGATCAGACAGCAGGATCATGACCGGTACCGCCCAGCGGCGTCGATGATCGCGCTGGCCACGGCCGTGGCCGCATGGGGCCGGCCGTGTTGACGGGCGGCGTTGGCCAGCTCCTGGCGTCGTTCCGGGTGGTCGAGCAGCACCATGATCTCCTCGTAGAAGCGGTTGGCGGAGGCGTCGGGGCCGGCGAGCATGCGGGAGGCACCGGCGTCGGCGAGGTGCCGTGCGGTCCGCCGCTGTTCGTCGCCGCCGGTGGGGATGAGCGGGATGAAGACGCATGCCTTGCCCAGGGCGGTGAGTTCGGCGACGGTGCCGGCGCCGCTGCGCGCGACGACGATGTCCGCGGCGCTCAGGACGTCGGGCAGCTCGCCGTGGACGTAGTCGACGACCCGGTACCTGCTGCGCAGGTGTTCCGGGAGGGCGGCCGCGACCTGCCGCATCCGGTCGAGGGAGTAGTCGCCGCACTGGTGCAGCACCTGACATTTCTGCAGGAGTCCGGGGAGGATGTCGGCGATCAGGTTGTTGACCTGGACGGCGCCCTGGGCGCCGCCGGTGACGTACACCAGCGGCAGGCGCGGATCCAGGTGGTACGCGGCGAGCGCCCGGTCGCGGTTGCCCGTGAGGATCTCGGGCCGGATCGGGTTGCCGGTGACCACCGCGCGGGTTCTCGCTCGGACGGGCAGATGGTCGATGGAAGACTCGTGACTCAGCAGCACCCGATCGGCGAGGCGGGCGAGGATCCGGTTCGCCAACCCGAGCGTGAGAATCTGCTCGTGCATGACCAGCGGACGGCGGGTCATCCAGGCGGCGATCCCGATCGGGACGGAGACGTATCCCCCGGTGGAGAAGACCACCTCGGGCCGGGTGCGCACCACGATCATGATGGCCTGGAAGACGCCGAGCGGCACGCGGAAGGCGTCGGCGACGTTGCGACCCCACTCGTGCAGGTTCGGCGAGCGGCGCAGTTTGCCGGTGGTGATCGCCGTGAAGGGAATGCCCTCCTGCCGGGCGATGCTGGCCTCCAGTCCGTGGGCGACGCCCACCCAGCGGACGTCCGGTGCGGTGCCGGCTGCCGCCAGCCGGTCGCGGAGCGTACGGATCGTGGTCAGCGCCGGGTAGGTGTGCCCGCCCGTTCCCCCGCCCGTGACGATCATACGGAGACCACGAAGATGTTCCGCGGTGTAGACGGCCATCAGCAGGGACTCGGGCAGCGGGAGGCGGTGTCGCGTCGGTGCAGTGCGCCCTGGATGAGGATGTCGAGCAGTGCGGAGTAGCCGACGCCGGCCCGCTGCCAGATCTGCGGGTACTGGGAAGCGGCGGTGAATCCGGGGAAGGTGTTGACCTCGTTGATCACCGGCTCCCGGTAGTCTCCGCTCCACCCTGTGCCGTGGTCGCCGTCCGGATCCGGGAGGAAGAAGTCGACGCGCAGCAGCCCACGGCAGCCGAGCGCGTGGAACGCCTGCACGGCCCGGTCCTGCAGTAGTCGGGTGGTGCCGGGGTCGAGCTGGGCCGGAATGTGGAAGACGGCACCCCCGTCGTACTTGGCGTCGTAGTCGAAGAAGGCGCCGTTCGCCACCCGTATCTCCAGCGGCGGCCCGGCCTCGACGCGACCGTCGAGGTGCTGAAGGACGCCGACGTCGATCTCGCGCCCGCGCACCGCGCGTTCCACGAGAACCTTCGCGTCGCTCTCGCGCGCGAGCCGCAGAGCGGCGGGCAGTTGCGCCCATTGTTCGACCCTGGAGACTCCCAGGCTGGAGCCGGCCCGGGCCGGTTTGACGAAGACGGGCAGCCCCAGCCGCTCCTGATCCCGCGACGACAGCTCCTCGTCGGGCCGCAGCGTCACCCCGTCGGCCACGCGCAGGCCGTCGGCGGCGAGGAGTTTCTTCGTGACCGGCTTGTCCATCCCCGCGGCGCTGGCGAAGACACCGTTTCCGACAAACGCGACGCCGAGCCACTCCAGCATCGACTGGACGGTGCCGTCCTCACCGTACGGGCCGTGCAGCGCCGGGAACACCACCTCCTGGTCGCCGAGGGTCCGCAGCGCCTGCGCGAACGTGGCCCGGTCGCCGTTCACCCGCCACTGGCCGTCCCGCTCGATCAGCACCTCGGTCACCCGGTAGGCGGCGGGGTCGAGGTGGGCCAGGATGCTCTCCGCCGAGCGCCGGGAGACGTCGTGCTCCCCGCTGCGCCCACCGAACAGCACCGCCAAACGAACAGTCATCAGAGTTGCGGCGTGGAAACCCGGCCGCCCAGGGCCGGGAGGAAACGCCGCTCCCTCCCCTCAATGATCGTGTTATACAGTGGACTGCTAGAATGGGAAATGTGAACGGAGTGGTGAAGCGGACGTACAAGTACCGCTTCTATCCCACTCCTGAGCAGGCCGAACAACTCAATCGCACCTTCGGGTGTGTGCGCTTGGTATACAACAAAGCCCTCGATGAACGAACCCGCGCATACGCCACGGAACGCCGCTCGATCAGCTACGTGGAATCGTCGGCAGCCCTGACCGAATGGAAACGCGGCGAGGATCTGGCATTCCTCAACGAGGTATCCAGCGTTCCGCTGCAACAAGCGTTGCGGCATCTGCAAGCCGCCTACGCCGCGTTTTTCGCCAAGCGCGCCCGATACCCCCGTTTCAAGTCCAAGAAGAAGTCCCGGGCCAGCGCCGAGTACACCCGGTCGGCGTTCACGTGGCGTGACGGGCGGCTCACCCTGGCTAAGCAGGCACAGTCGCTGCACATCGTGTGGTCGCGTCCGCTGCCCGACGGTGCCGTACCGTCCACCGTCACCGTGTCTCGAGACGCGACCGGTCGCTGGTTCGTGTCCCTGCTTGTCGAGGATCCGAACGTCCAGCCGCTCCCATGGGTTGACACGGCGGTCGGCGTCGACGCGGGCCTGACCAGCCTGGTGGCTCTGTCCACCGGGGAGAAGGTCACCAACCCCCGTCACGAGCGGGCTGACCGACGGAAACTCGCCAAGGCCCAGCGGAACCTGGCCCGCAGGGAGAAAGCCTCGGAGAATCGGGCCAAAGCCCGACTCAAGGTCGCCAGGCTTCACGCCCGGATCGCCGACCGGCGACGGGACCACCTGCACAAACTGTCGACTCGGCTCGTCCGCGAGAACCAAACGGTCGTGATCGAAGACCTCGGCGTTCGCAACATGCTCCGCAACCACCGCCTGGCCCGCGCCATCTCCGACGCCGCTTGGTCCGACCTGCGGGCCATGTTGGAGTACAAGGCCGCCTGATACGGGCGCACTCTGGTGGCGGTGGACCGCTGGTTCCCGTCGTCCAAGCTGTGCTCGGACTGCGGGCGGCTGACCGAACCCCTGCCGTTGAACATCCGATCGTGGCAATGCCCATGCGGTGCGACCCACGACCGGGACATCAACGCAGCGAGAAACCTTCTGGCCGCCGGGCTGGCGGACAGATAAAACGCCTGTGGAGCTGGTGTAAGACCCCAACGGAACCCTCCGGGCGGGCAGTCGGCGATGAAGCAGGAAACCCCACGGGCGACCGGGGGAATCCCGGCCCTTCAGGGCCGGGAGGATGTCAAGATGTTGCCGCTTCCCCGCGTAGGTGTACGCGCGCCACTCGCGCGCCGATTCCGGTCAAGACTTCGTGCGGGTTGGTGCCGGCCCACCGCGCCCACTCGGCGGCCGTCGGCTCGGCCGGGTCGGGCGAGCCGGGCTCGGCGCCGGGACCGAAGACGATCACCGGATCGCCGAGCGCCACCGGCAGGTCGCCGACGTCGACGACGCACTGATCCATGGCGATGCGGCCGACGATCATACATCGTCGACCAGCGAGCCAGACCCACGCGCGGCCCTCGGCGGTGCGCGACAGACCATCGGCGTACCCGAGCGGCAGCAGGGCGAGCGTGGTCGGCCGATTGGTCACGTGGTCGGGCCCGTATGAGACGCCCGTCCCGGCGGGCACGCGCTTCAGGTTGATCACCCTTGACCGCAGGGTCATGGCGGGTCGCAGGCGGAAACGGCGGGGACCGGTCGCGCCAAAGGGGTCGATGCCATACATGGCCAGGCCGATCCGACAGAGATCGAACCGGGTCTCCGGGGCGGCCAGCGCCGCCGCCGAATTGGCCAGATGCACCACCTCAGGGTCAAGCCCGGCATCCCGGGCGATCCGCAGCGCCTCCCGGAACGTTGACAGCTGCCGGGCGATGCTCGGGCATCCAGGCTCGTCGGCGTTCGTCAGGTGGGACCACACCCCGTGTACCTGGACGCTGCGCTCCGCCTCGTGCTTGCGAGCCCAGGCGACCAGTTCGGTCCATTCGTCGCCGCTGGCACCGTTGCGTGACAGACCGACGTCTGCCTTGAGTTGGACCGCGGCGGGCAGACCGAGATCGGTGGCCGCGGTGGCGATCGCGTGCAGATGGGTCAGGGTCGACACCCCGATGTCGACGTCGGCGGCGATCAGGCGGGTGAAGTCCTCGTCCGGCCGGTGCAGCCAGCTCAGGACGGGTGCGTCGATGCCCGCCGATCGCAGTGCCACCGCCTCCGTGGCCGAGGTCACGCCCAGCCATGCGGCGCCGGCGCCCAACGCAGCCCGCGCCACCGGCACCGCACCGTGCCCGAACGCGTCGGCCTTCACCACGGCCATCAGCCCGGTGCGTGCGATCGCCGCGATCGTCCGGATGTTCTCCGCGATCGCCGCAAGATCGATCACGGACTCGGCCAGCTGGGCACTCTCGTTGATCACACCGGTCGGCACACGGCGATCACGCGTACCCGGCGTCACCCGGCAGCCTCGGGTTCGACGGGTGGTTGATCCGGCGGTTCGGCGGCCCCGTGCCCGCCGACCGCGGCGGCCCGGCGCACCGCGAGCGTCTCCCGGATCCGCCGCCGGGCCGCCCGCCGCTGTTGCTCGTCGCGGTGGCCTGGGTGTGCTGGTTCGAAGATCATGTCCGACTCTTGACTGACATGACGGGAACGGTAGGCAGCCGGTGGTGAAGAACTCTTGAAGAAGCCGTGGGCCAGCTGTGCGGATATCCCGCTCGCCGCCTCCGGAGCCTGCCCACATCAGTTCTTCACGGGTTTCGGGTTTACTTGAACCCCGCCACCACCAGGCAGAATGGGGAAACATGAGCGCGCGGATCCTGGTCGCCGAGGACGACCCCAAGCAGGCCAACCTGGTACGGGTCTATCTCGAACGCGAGGGGCACAGCGTGCTGCTGGTCGGCGACGGGCGGGCCGCGCTGGACCAGTGCCGGTCCCGCCGGCCGGACCTGGTGGTCCTCGACGTGATGATGCCGGTCCTCGACGGCCTGGACGTGTGCCGGATCCTGCGCGCCGAATCGGAGATTCCGATCCTGCTGCTGACCGCCCGTACCACCGAGGACGACGTCCTGCTGGGTCTCGACCTCGGTGCCGACGACTACCTCACCAAGCCGTACAGCCCGCGGGAGCTGGCCGCCCGGGTACGGGCGCTGCTGCGCCGGGCCCGGGTGGTGAGCGCCGACAACCGGGCGGTGCTGCGCGTCGGCGACCTTGAGGTGGACGCCGGCCGGTTCGAGGTACGCGTCGGCGGCCGGCCGGTCGCCCTGACGGCCAAGGAGTTCGGCATCCTCGAGGTGCTCGCCGGCGAGCCCGGGCGGGCGTTCACCCGGGCGCAGATCATCGACCGGGCCTTCGGATTCGATCATTTCGTGCTTGAACGCACCGTCGACGCGCACGTGATGAACCTCCGCCGCAAGATCGAGGACGACGTTGCCGAGCCGCGGTACGTGCAGACCGTCTACGGCCGCGGCTACCGGCTCGCCGAACCGGAGCCGGAATTGGCGGCGGCGCTGACGCCCGAGGGCACGCCCGGAGCCGGCCGGTGAGTTTTCGGCTACGGGTGCTCTGGCTGGTCGTCCTCGTCGCGGTGAGCGCGACCGCGGCGACCGCGTGGCTGACCCTGCGGCAGGCCTCGCAACAGATCAACGACTCGGCCACCACCGACCGGGCGCAACTCGATGAGGTCGTCGGCCGACTCACGACGTACGGCAGCCGGCACGGCACCTGGGAGGGTGTGCCCGACCTGGTGCGGGACCTGCGCGCCCAGACCGGTCAGCGGATCCACCTGGTCGCCGACACGGGCCAGGTGATCGTGGACACGGACACCCAGGAGGACCGCACCGCCCGGCCGCTCGGCACGATGGTCGGGGTCGTCGACCCGCGGCCGGTTTTGAATCTGGCCGCACTGCCAGCGGAGCCGGCGAGCCGGCAGAAAGGTGTGGCCGGTGCGATTGCCGGCTACCGCACCGGCGTGCGGTTCGCGGCCTGCCTGACGCGGGAATCCGTCCCTGTGGTCGCCTCACTCACCAGCACGGGAGTTCCGCAGTTCGACGCCGACCTGGGCGCGGCCGACGTGCGCGATCGCCCTGGTGCCGCTGAGATCGTCGACGGCTGCGCCGACGTCGCGGCAGAGCCGGGCCGGCACCTGGCAGACGCTGCCTCGGTGCAGGTGTGCGGCACCTCGACGGTGGAAGCACTGGATTCCTGCCTGGCCCAGGCCTTCACCAACGACATCAGTGACGTCGCGCCGGTAACCGCCCGGGTCTACCTCGGCGCTCGCGGCGATCCGGCGTCCGTGTTGACCGCTGGTCCACTGCTCGCCGCGGCAGCGGGCGTCGCGGCGGTCGCGGTCATCGGCACCGTGCTGCTGAGCCGGCGGGTGCTGCGCCCCATCGACACGCTCACCGCGGCCGCTCAGCGGCTCGGCCGGGGCGACCTCACCGGACGGGTGCCGGTGTGGGGCAACGACGAGCTGGCGGAGTTGGCCCGGTCGTTCAACCGGATGGCCGACTCCCTGCAGCGCGGGGAGGAGCGGCAACGCCGGCTGGTCGCCGACGTCGCACATGAACTGCGCACCCCGCTGGCCAACCTGCGCGGCTATCTCGAGGCGCTCTCCGACGGCGTGATCACGCCGGACCAGGACCTCTTCGCGTCACTCCATGAAGAGGCGATGCTGCAACAGCGCATCGTTGACGACCTGCAGGACCTGGCCCTGGCTGAGGCCGGCAAACTGGCGTACCACCGGGTCACGGTGGATCTGGCCGAACTCCTCGAGACCTGCCGCACCGCCCACCACGCCCTGGCGGAGTCGACCGGGGCGTCGTTGCGCGTGGCGGCCGAGCCGGTTGCGGTACACGCCGATCCCGACCGGCTCCGCCAGGTGGTGGGCAATCTCGTCACCAACGCACTACGGGTGACCGCTGCGGGCGGCAGCGTCCGGCTGGTCGCGAGCCGGACCGACACGCTGGCGATCGTCCGGGTAGTCGACACCGGCTCGGGAATCGCAGCGGACGCGCTGCCGCATGTGTTCGACCGGTTCTGGCGGGCCGACTCCGCACGGGGCCGCCGTACTGGGGGCAGTGGCCTCGGCCTCGCCATCGCCCGACAGATCGTCACCGATCACCAGGGCACCATCACGGTCGCGAGTGAGGTCGGCGTCGGGACGACATTCACCATTACGCTTCCCCGCGCCGACTAGGTTGATCTTCAACCTGTGCGGCGCGGCCTGGGATTGACCGACTTCTTTTTTCTGGAAGTCGTCTTCCCGGCCTCGCTGCTGGTGCTGCTGTGGACGTCGTAGCGGCGGGCGGGGTAGCGGTTGGTGCGGCCGGGTGGTCGTCCAGGGCTTGGCCGGGTGGGTTTCGGTGCGCTCGCGGGACAGGTGGTTGTCGTGAGTAGGTGGCGAAACCCGCGGCGGACCCCGGCTGCGGTGAGCCGTTCTCACGGCCGCACCCAATACCGCCGTCACCGCCGACCAGGTGCCCCCTGCCGCAGATCGAAGTGCGATCCGGATCATCTTGTTGCCTCTTGCGCGTGCTGGAGACGGTAGAGAGGTGGTTGGCGCTGAGTGAGGGGACGAGAAGGCGTGGACGTGTATGAAGCCGTGGACAGTCGCCGGGCCGTGCGGGCGTTCAGCGATGAGCCGGTATCCAAAGAGATACTCGAAGAAGTGCTGGCTGCAGCGACGCGGGCCCCGTCTAGTGGGAACCTCCAGCCGTGGCGTGTGTATGTCGTGACCGGCGAGCCCTTGGCCGAACTGAAGAGGCGCGCGACGGCCAGGGCACTGGCGGGAGACCCGGGTGATGAGCGGGAGTATCCGATGTACCCGGCCGAACTGACCTCGCCGTATTTGGACCGCTTTTCCGACGCGGCCGCCCAGCGGTACAAAGCGCTGGGAATCGAGCGCGACGACCCCGACAGGCCCATGAAGATCGCCGCCTTGAACTCGGAGGCGTTCGGGGCGCCCGTCGTCCTGTTCTGCTACCTCGACCGGACGATGGGGCCCGGGCAGTGGGGGGACGCGGGGATGTACTTGCAGACGGTCATGCTGTTGCTAAGGGCGGAAGGGCTGCACAGCTGCCCCCAGGTGATGTGGACGATGCATCGCAAGACCGTCAGCCAGATAGTCGAAGCCGATGACGGGCTCGTACTGTACTGCGGTATCGCGGTGGGATTCGAAAAAGGAGGCGTGCCACGGCCGCGTACCGGGCGGGCGGTCATGACAGAAACAGTGAGCTTCATCGGGGTGTGACCGCTAGGCGGTCAAGATTCACAGGACAGACCCGATGAGCCGCGCGGCCCCTCATAGGGCGGACCCTCTACCGCCTCCTGTCCCCGCGCGTACGGACCCCCTGCCGGTGCTCAGCTTGACCTTTGACCCCGAGAGTCCTGTGGGGACCCGGGTCGATCACGGAACCATCCCTTGGTTGATGATCTTCTTGTCTAGGGAAGAACATCAATGACCAAGGGCTGTTCTGGTGACCAGTGTGCGTGACCGTGGTCGGGCTGATGCCGTCGGAAGGTTGACGGGGTTCCGGCGAAAGTTCTACGGCCGTCTGACTGCTCGGGCGGACGCGTTGTTCGACCTGACGGACGCGCAGTTGCGGGACATCGTGGGCCGCTGATCGCGACCGGGCAGTGGCAGGCCGGTGACCTGGAGATCCTGGTCGTGGCCGACGCCGGGACGACGCACCCCGACTTGCGTTCCTCCCACGTGATCTGCCCGCGCAGGTCCTCGCGCGGATGCGCTCAGACCGGGTACTGCGCCGGGCAGTGCCGCCCGGCAGCCCGGGACGATCGGTCGACCGCGCAGGCACGGCGGCGAGTTCGTCTTCGGTGATCCGGCCACGTGGGGTGAGCCGGACGCGGCCACCGTTGCCGACACCCGCCTCTACGGCACGGCGTGGGCCCGAGCCTGGGACCGGTTGCACCCACGGTTGACCTACCGATCCGCCTGGATCGACGCAGCGAAGGTACTGCCGGTCATCGAGGGACTGTCATCCGCTTGGACGTTGGGCACCTGCCAGCGGCGCGTACCCCGAAGCTGGTGTGGCTGTGGTGGTCCGGCGTCGACGCCACCAGCGCCGACGTCGACCGGCTCTGGCAGACGTTCCTGCGCCGCTTCGACATCGAACACACGTTCCGCCTGTTCGAACAGACCCTCGGCTGGAACTGTCCCAAGATCCGCACCCCACAGGCCGCGCTGGACCTGGATGATCCTCGCCGCCTACACCCAGCCCCGCCTCGCCCGCGCCCTCGCCACCGACCTGCGCCGCCCCTGGGAGAAACCCGCACCACCCGAGCGTCTCTCGCCCGCCCGCGTCCGCCGCGGGTTTCGGCATCTGCGCGCCACCTGCCCGGCCGGTGCACCCAAACCCTCCCGGCAAGGACCAGGGCGGCCACCCGGCCGCCGCAACAACCACCCCACCCCGCGCTACGACGTCCACACCGCGACCACCACGAACGCCAAGAAACCGGCCGCAAAGAAGACGAAGTCTGTCAATCCTCGTCCACGCCGCACAGGTTAAAGATCAAGTTAACGAGGGGTCGTGATGCCGGTGTAGAGCGGTACGGCGAGAAAGAGCGCAAACGCGATCCAAGGTGAGACGTACCCGAACAGGCCCCCACCGAGAAAGAGCGCGGTGCCGATCATTGCCTTGGTCCGCTCCTGCCGGAGGTACTTGCCGGCGCCCGCATGGATCAGCTCGGGGTGCCGGACGGCGTACTGGTAGAAGATCCATGCGCTGGTTAGCATCAGGGCGCCGACGAGGGCATAGAGGGCGATTGCGGTCTGGATGTCGCCCTGATTGCCGGCCTTCAGGAATCGGGCGACCACGGCGGTCGGAAAGGGTACCAGCGCTGAGCTGAACAATATGGCGAGGTTGGCCCAGTTCAGCGGCGGGCTGGTTGCCCGGATGCGCTCGAACACGTAGCGATGCGCCAGCCAGATCGCTGCCAGGTTGAGGAACGACGTGGCGTACGCCAGGTACGCCGGCCATTCTTCGAGCAGCCCCCGCAACAGGTGGCCGGGCTCGATCTGGGGCGGCTTCAGGTCGAGCACGAGCAGGGTGATGATGATGGCGAGCACCGCGTCGCTGAACGTCTCTGTTCGCTCGACACTCCTGGCTGAACGCGCCTCGTCTTCTGCCGCACCCAATCCTGATCTCCCATCCAACCACCCGCCGACTGCCGTGGCCGGATTTCGCTACCTCGCTCAACGAGTGAGGCAGGTCCTGGACGTCGAGCCGTCGGGCTCGGCGCCGACGTCCAGACCGGATGGCAGTAGATCCGGCGCCCCTGTCCTGATACTCCAGCCGTAGATCTTGATCTTTAGGGTGTTGGGCTGCTTGATGCCGGTAGCGGCCTGGTCCGGGCGCGGGCTTGGTGGCGGCGTCGCCGGGCGCCATCGTGGATGCACAGGCGAGCGTTGAGCGCTGGTCACATCACTGGTCCGCCTTCATTCGAAAGCCTGGGCCAGGTGCGGCTTGGATATCGTCCGCCTGGACGTGGTGATCGTGCTCGCATCGCACCTGCACGGAGAGTTGGGCGCCGCACCTGTCGTGGCGGGTGATGATGGCCGGGCCCGCCGAGTCGGCGCGGTATCGGTCGCCCCACTGCATCAGTCCTAGCACTGCCGGCACCAGATCGGTCCCCTTGGGTGTGATCACGTACCGGAGTCGGCTGCGGGAGCCTGCCTCCTGGTATGGCTCGGTGGACAGGATGCCGTGCTCGACGAGCTTGCGGAGCCGCTCAGCGAGCAGGTTGCGGGGACATCCCAAGATGCGTTCGAAGTCGCTGAAGCGGGCTGCGCCGTACCAGACCTCTCGAAGGATCAGCAGGGTCCACTTCTCGCCCACCACCTCCAAGGTCCGGGCGATCGAACAATTCGTCGTGTCCCGGTCAAAGAGCATGTCGACACCAGCGTCCATGCACCCATCGTACTAGCTGAGTTTACTTCTCGATACTCAGGTCGTAGTGTTCTTAGCTGAGACGAGGCTTGTGGTTACAGAGCGCTGACGGGCGGGGAGTCTTGCGCTGCCGCCTGCGGCGCCGCGAGGACGGAGAGAACGATGAAGGCCTTTGTTGTCGAGCGCTACGGGGATGCCAGCGCTGTGCGCGCTGGCGATGTGCCAGATCCGCAGGTGGGCGATCAGGACGTCCTCGTTCGGATCCACGCGGCGAGCGTCAACCCGCTCGACCTCAGGACCCGGAACGGCGACTTCAAGGTGATCCTGCCGTACCGGGTGCCGTTCGTCCTGGGCAATGACCTGGCCGGCGTGGTTGTCGCAGCGGGTGCGGGCGTAACGCGATTCACGGTAGGCGACGAGGTCTACGCACGTCCGGACAAGGACCGGATCGGCGCGTTCGCGGAACTCATCGCGATTCAACAGGACGACGTGGCGACCAAGCCGACCACGCTGACCATGGAGGAGGCCGCGTCCATTCCCCTGGTCGGCTTGACCGCTTGGCAGGCCCTGGTGGAGCGAGCGAACGTGCAGGCGGGCCAGAAGGTCCTCATCCATGCGGGCTCCGGCGGCGTGGGCACCATCGCCATCCAGTTGGCGAAGCATCTGGGGGCGAGCGTGGCCACGACCGCGAGCACGTCAAAGGTCGACTTGGTGAAGGATCTGGGCGCGGACGTCGTCGTCGACTACAAGAAGCAGGCTTTCGAGACGGTCCTGCACGACTATGACGTTGTTCTGGACACTCTCGGTGGCGAGACGCTCGACAAGTCCCTGCAGGTGCTGAAACCGGGTGGGAAAGTCATCAGCATCGCGGGGCCGCCCGATCCCACCTTCGCCAAGGAACTGGGAGCGAATCCCCTCGTCAGGCTGGTGATGACCGCTTTAAGCTTCCGAACCCGGCAGCGTGCGCGACGCCGCCACGTGACGTACTCGTTCCTCTTCATGAGGGCCAGTGGTGACCAACTGCGCGAAGTCACCTCCCTCATCGAGGCCGGGACGATCCGGCCGGTCGTGGACCGAGTGTTCCCATTCGAGTCGACCCGGGAAGCCCTGGCGTACGTCGAGGAAGGGCGCGCCAAGGCCGGCAAGGTCGTCGTCCGGATGAAGTGATCCCACCTGCCGCTCTCAGATAGCCGTGAACCGTCAGGCTGCGGCGGACCGAGCGCGCCACCGAAGGATGCGCCAATCCGGGCCGTGTCGGTAGATGGCGTGGACTTTGTGTATCGGCAACTCGGTCCAGAGAGTGGCGGCATGACATCCGCCGGTGGCCCGGGCGGGTGGCGCGGTGTCTACGCGTCGTGGCTACCCCTCTGACCTGACCGACGCCCAGTGGGCGCTGTTCTCGGCTTCGCTGCCGGAGCCGATCACGGACGGCCGGCGGGAGAAGCACCCGCAGAGTAGGTCGACTGGTACCACCACCACCGCTTGCACTCCGCGATCGGCCACCGCCCGCGCAGTACGAATCGATGTTCTACGCTCACCGACAGCCCGACTAGCCGGAGCTGGTCGCAGTCTGAGGACTCCACCAGACTCGGGGCGGTCCAACCCACCACGATCGGGCCCGAGGGTTGCTCCGTCCGACCGCGCACGCCCCAAAGCAGCGCTCGTCAGGACGTCGCGGCCGGCTGAGCGCTGCGGTTGCCCGGCCTTGTGTCGTGCCCGGGGCGGCGGGTCAGCACCTGGGGGCCGGCCTTGGTGATCGCGACGGTGTGCTCGGAGTGGGCCGAGCGCGAGCCGTCCGCCGACCGGATCGTCCACCCGTCCTTATCAAATTTGATCTTGTCGGTGCTGCGGCAGAACCACGGCTCGATCGCGATCGTCAGGCCGGGCTTGAGCTTCATGCCCCGGCCGGAGCGGCCGTTGTTGGGCACGTGTGGGGCCTCATGCATGGTGCGGCCGATGCCGTGCCCGCCGAATTCGTCGTTGACCTGGTAGCCGTAGCGGCGGGCGACCCCGCCGATGGCGGCGGAGATGTCGCCGAGCTGATTGCCCGGCCGCGCGGCGTCGATTCCGGCCTTCAGCGCTACCTCGGTGGCCTCGATCAGCCTCAGGTCATCCGGGTCGGGGATGCCGACGATGACGGACAGTGCGGAGTCGGCGACCCAGCCGTCGATCCCGACCGCCATGTCGATGCTCAGTAGGTCACCGTCGCGCAGGGCGTAGTTGTGCGGCAGGCCGTGCAGCACGGCGTCGTTGACCGAGAGGCACAGGACGTTGCGGAACGGGCCGCGGCCGAACGACGGCGTGTAGTCCCAGTAGCAGGACTCGGCGCCACGCTCCTTGATCCGGCGGCGGGCGTGGTGCTCGAGGTCCATCAGGTTGACCCCGACGGCGGCGAACTCATGCAGCTCCGCCAGCAGCTCGCCGACGAACTGGCCGGTCACGGCCATCCGATCGATCTCCTCGGCGGATTTAAGTTCGATCACGATCAACCCTTCCCACTCCGTTGCGGTATATTTATACCACGCTGGTCGGGGCGCCCGCCGGGTCGGCTTTGCCGGTCCGAGAAGGCGGATCTATCCTGCTGACATGGTTCGCCCACCGCTCACGCCGGAACAGATCGCAGCGGGGCAACGTCTCGGGGCGGCGCTTCGGGTCGCGCGAGGTGGCCGCAGCCTCGTCGAGGTGGCCTTGGCGGCCGGCATCTCGCCGGAGACGCTGCGCAAGATCGAGGTGGGCCGGCTCCCGGCACCCGCGTTCGGCACTGTGGTCTGCCTCAGCGAGGTCCTCGGCGTCGCGCTCAGCGACCTAGCCGAGGTGTGGCTAGCCGACCTACGCGCCCGCGAAGCGTCCTAAGGGCTTGCTTGAGATGGTCTGATGTGGATGGCGTGGTGGCGTGACATCCAGGTGGGTGGCGGGCAGTGTGACCCGGATGTCTCCTCGCCGTGGCTACCCCTCGGACCTGACCGATGCCCAGTGGGCGTTGATCGAGCCGCTGTTGCCGGAGCCGAACACGGACGGCCGTCGGGAGAAGCATCCCCGGCCGGAGATCGTCAACGGGATCCTGTACGTCGTCCGTTCGGGGTGCCCGTAGCGGTATTTGCCTGCGGATGTACCACCATGGCAGACGGTGTACTGGCACTTCACCCGGTGCAAAGACGCCGGGGTGACAGACAAGCTCCTGGCCGCGCTGCGGGTCAAGGCCCGGGTGTTGCAGGGTCGGGATCCGGAGCCCTCGGCGGGGATCATCGACTCCCAGAGCATGAAGCGCGCCGACACTGTCGGCCGGGACAGCCGGGGCTACGACGCCGGGAAGAAGGTCAAAGGCCGGAAACGGTTCATCGTCACCGACACCCTGGGTCTGCTGGTGACCGTGTTGGCCGCAACATGGCAGGACCGCGACGGGCCAAGACCGCACTCCTCGGCGCCGTCCACTATCGGCCGGGCCATCCCCGCCCGGCCCACCACCGGCACGTGATCGAGCGCTGTCGTCCGTCAGCGTTGCTACACGAGCATTCCAACGCAGTTTGGCGCTCTTGCCTGCAGTTCAGGGCCATTCAGTGCACCGCACTGCTCCCGTCCTGCTCCCCGATGCCAATGCGTGGCCGCATCGACGGGACGCCGGCGCCGGATACCCAAGGGCGCGACGGGGCCCGGTGAATGATCATGGCAGCGGCGGGCCTCAGATCCCTGGGCGAGTGCTCCCTGACGTGGTGTCTACAGATGTATACTCGATCCGTGGATGAGGAATACCGCTGGGACGACGAGAGCTACAAGGCCCTCGCTGCCAACAAGGTGACCTGGCAGGACGTGGTCTACGTCCTGCGCTACGCCCATCCCAAGATCCGCCAGCACATCGGAGCCATCCTGCGGATCATCGGCCGTGGCCGCGACGCCCAGCTCCTCGCGGTAACCCTCATCGAAGAAGGCGACGACCAGTACCTGGTGGTCACCGCTCGACACCTTACCGGCGCAGAAATCACCAGCGCCGAGGCACTGCTGAACAGGGGTCAACCATGAACCGTGACGACGCGCTCAGGCTCTCCCAGGAACCCATCGACCTCACCGGCGCCACCGTGGAACGGGAGGCGCGGCCCGTGAGAATGACCTACTCGGTCAGGATGCGCAAGCAGGACGAGGCGCTGGCCCTCTGGCTAGAAGAGGAAGCCGACCGCCGCGACCTAACCCCCAGTGACCTACTTCGCGAGTTGGCCGACGAAGCCCGAATCAGGGCAGCCCAGGACGAGGACAAGGTCATCACCGTGCGCGTCGGCGAGCTACACCGCATGATCGACCGCATCGCGGAGCGGCCCGCCGCCTGAACACCACGCAACAGGCCGGCCCCCAGGGATGCCCCCGGGGGGCCGGCCTGTTGCTGTGACTGCTCCCTAACCTCGGGCTTTCATTTGCGCGGCCGTTCATAGCTGCTGTTCGATGAGTCCGGTTTGGGATTCGGGTGTCAGTTCGGTGGCATGCTGACGGGGTATCCTCGCCGCCGAAGCGACCCTCGCCGGGATGGTCGCCCTGCCCAGCCGGACCGACCTCGCCGCCCAGATAGCCGCCGTTGACGGCGACGCCCGCCAGCGCATGAGCGACGCCACCACCAGGGCGCTGTATGAGATGGCGGCGCTCGAGCGCGACGCGGACCTGACCGAACGCGGATACGCCACCGTCCGCAACGCCCACCAGTGCTACGAGGACGGGCGAGCGCTCAGTGACGACGAGGCCGCCTGGCTCACCATCCTGCTGCAGCACCGCGAAGTCCGGGACTACGCCGGCGCCCGCACCAGCGACCACCCCAGCCGGCTCACCTTATGGACCGACATCACTCGGCGCGCCGAACCCAGGCTGGTCGCTGCACCCGCCAGCCAGCTCGCCTACACCGCCTGGCAACACGGCAACGGCGCGCTCGCCCTACTCGCCCTCGACCGGGCCCTTGATGCCGACCCCACCTACACCCTCGCCCACCTCATCGGGAAGGCGCTGCAGGCCAGCATCCCGCCCAGCGCCATCAGCGGTTGGCCGGCGGAGCGCTCGTGACGCACCGGTCGGGTGCCGCTGCTGGGATAATCGTGCAGGCTCCAGCAACCGGAGACGTCATCAAGATCAGCCAATTGGAGGGATGGGGTCGTGACATCGTCGCCATTCGGCGGCTCATTTGATAGCGCTCGCTGCGGAAGCAATGAGATCGCCGAGATCGCGACAGCGCCGGCCGGTACGACGACGCGATTGCGGCGTTCGAGGCGCCACCGCACAGTGCGAGTGGCTCGACGTCCGGGTACATGCCGCCCGGAGCCGGTTCGGTCGGACAGGTGCACTCGCCGCATTGGACCGCATCACCGAGCCGAGCGGACGACGCCCGAGCAACTGGCAGTCAGGCTCAGCGAAGAGCGCAGCCAGGCTGCCTCCACCCGGCGGCAAACAGCTGAATGCCGGTCGTCTCACGGCACGTCCGGGTCGGGATGCTGTGTCCGGCAGCTGCTCGCTGCGGCGTCATCGATGAGGGAGTTGTCGAGGAGCCAGTCGATGGCCCGGCGGGTTGCCCGGGCGTGGTGGAAGGCGTGCCAGGCCGGCAGCAGGTGCGGGTACTCCTCGTACAGCTCGTCCTTGAACCGGCGGAAGGCGCCCCTGCCCTGGATCGCCCGCAGGAGCCTGCGTCCCGCTCGCTCATCGCTGACCCGCTCGGCGAAGTCGGCCATGTCGCGGTGCCAGACGGAGGACGGTAACCCCTCGATGGGAACCAGATCGAGTTCATCGAGGTCCACCGGTGTCTTCCCGTCGATCCCGCCGTCGGCCGTCCACATCATGATCTCTCCGCTGGCCGGATCGATGAGCCAGCGGTACTCGTACGCGCTCTGGTCCTGCAGCGCGGTGGCGATCTCCTCGAGATCGAGGTCGCGTACATCGAGCATCTGTCCACTCCCGGATGCAGTGGTCCTCCGCGACCACGGTAGACCCGCGCCCACCCGGCCGTGAAGCTACCGGCCCGTTCCTTCATTGGCACGGGACCGACGCCGTGGTGCGGGCTTTCTGCCCGCGGACGGGATCGGGAGGCCGGTCACCTACAGCCCGCGGCGTCGAGTGTGCTGAGAAACGTCGGCCGGCGTCTGTGCTTCCGCCGGACACCGCACGCTCCGCTTCACCCAGGCTGGCCGCATCGTCGAACTCGTACAAGCGGGTGGTGGCCGGCTGCGCCCGCTGGCCACCACCCCTCGGGATGACACGGTCAGTGATGGTGTCCGAGTTGGGACCTGATCTCGCCGCCCGGGTACTTGGTGCTGTGGACGTTGACGTAGGTGGTGCCGACGCGCATCGCGTTGATGAGTTCGGCGAACTCTCCCGCCGCAATGCCCTGCCCGGCGGGACCGATGACGTCGGCAGGCCGGAGGGTCCCCGAGATCGTGGCCGGCGCGGGTGGGCAGACCTGGGTGCCCGCCGGACCGTTGCCGAGGTTCGAGCAGAGGAAGACGCTGATCCCACCGGACTGCGACGGACTGCCCAAATGGATGTGCGCTTGGGTCACGGTGCCTTCGAGACTCGTGTAGCTCAGCTCGTACGAGATCTCCTGCCGCCCCTCGTCGAAATGTACCTGGACTTGACCGTCGCCGGTCGTCGACAGCGCGAGCGGCGTTTCGTTGTAGCCGGTGAGTTGCTCGTGCAGGGTGTTCCCGGTTGTGCCGTCCGGATCGGCGAGGGCCGCGCTCCCCGTGGCGGTGCCCGTCACCACGACGCTGACCGCGGCCGCGATCGCGAATCTCCGTGCCCGTCCTGTCATGACATCGTCCCCCTCTTGTAGACACACGGTCTCCCTTCGGGTACACGTGTCAGCCGCGGACCGGGTTCAATCCGCGAGGCAGCCGTTTAGGTCCACGACGCGGTCCTGTGCTCGGTGGGGCGGTGCGGCCGCGAAACTCGTCGATGAGGCGGGCGATGTCGGCGAGGTTCCACCACAGCCGGTAGAGGGCCAGACCGGCGGCGTTGACCGGCCGGCCGGTGGCCCGGGTGTAGCCGACCAGTACCTCATCGGTGTCGCCGCCGACCATCCACAGGTCCCGTTCCGGTGGCGCGATCTGCACGGCGTCCCGGTCGATGAGCCGCACACCGAGGGTGCTCCGGATCAGGTTCCGGGGTGCGGCTCGCCGTGGGCGCACGACAACCGGCAGTCACGGCCAGCGCGGCGTTGCGCAACGCCGCGACGCCGTACCTCGGCGGCGGTACGTGCCCGTAGCGGCCTGCGTTGCTCGACGTACCCCGGGTGCCGCTGCCTGACCGACGACGCTGCCGGTGTGGCCGGCGCACGATTTCAGGGAACGGCGCAGAAGCAGCCCACACGATAGGAGATTGCAATGTCAGCAGAAGTGATGAGCTTCACGGTGTACGCCCACCCGTACCCGGGATGGTCGGACGGGCACGGTCCCTGGAATGGCGGGGGACCGGGTTGGTGGCTGGTCTTCCCGATCCTGTTCTGGGTCCTCGTCCTGTCCGGGATCGGGTACCTGATCTACCGCAGGTCGCCCAAGCAGTCCGCCCGCGGCGCCGCCGAGCGCACGCTCGCCGAGCGGTACGCCCGCGGCGAGATCGGCGAGGACGAACTGAAGCAGCGCCGCGCCGTCCTGCGCGGCAAGTCGTAAGCGCGCCGAGCAGTGAGGCGCCGGCGCTCCGCCTGGCGCCGACGGACCGCCATCGAAGTTGGGAGGTGAAGGCCGGCCGGCCGTGCGTGGTAACGGTGGAGGGCGAAGCCGCCGTACTCGGCTGGCTCCTCGGCCGGCAGCAGGCTGATGGACTGCTGGTGCGAGGAGCCGATGAAGCTCCCGATCCGCCGATCTGGTTGTAGGGCTCGGTTGTCCCCAGCAGGCGGTCGCCTCGGCGAGGGACTCGTCGGCGACACGGCGCAGGGTCGCGACGACCAGGTCCAGCGCGTCGACCTCCGCGCCGACGACGGTGAGCCGCTGCTCGGCGGAGCGCCGGGGCGCGGGGATGAACCGGTTTGGCTGGGATACGGCCGCCTGCCACGCTCGCTGCCCGGTCAGCAGGTTCCCGTCCGGGGACAGGAACACCGCGCTGGGCAGCGCGGGCACGCCGTCGAACATCAGCGGTGACCAGCTGCCGTCGGCCACGCCACCACCGCGGTGGTGCTGGCGCTACCGCAGTCGATCGCCGGCCGCACCTCCCCCGCTCGCATAGACTTCAATCAAAACATGGGGATCAACGTCACGTCACCCGTGAATTAATCGGTCAACTTCAAGGGATCGATGCTCGTACGCAGTCAGGGTCGTGAGGCGGCCGCCGGACGGAAACCCGGCGAGGGCAAAGACCACACAGCTACGGGCGTTCGCCGAGGTGGGACCGTGTTGCGCCAACAGCCCTCATCGGCGGTGTCCGGCAAGCCACAATTGTCGTATCAGCCGGTCACGGATGACCCGGAGCCGGCGCTCAGGTCCCCGGCCGGTGGAGGCTCATCCAGGGCCATGAACCGAACCGGGCATCCGTCACGGGAGGTCGACATGAGCACCCCGCAGGAAGATCAGGGCGGCGCAACGGACGTCGTCAAGGAGCCGACCACGCCCACGAAACTCGAGGTCGTCGTCATCCCTGTGGCTGACGTCGACCGCGCCCCGCGCCTCTAACAGGGCTTGGGGTGGCGGCTCGATGCGGACTACGAGGCCGGCCCGAAGTTCAGGATCGTGCAACTGACGCCGCCGGGATCGGCATGCTCGATCCACCTCGGCCGCAGGCTCACCCCCGCGGCGCCTGGCACTGCCCAGGGCACCTACCTCGTGGTCTCCGACATCGATCAAGCCCGCGCCGACCTGACCAGCAGGGGCGTCGAGGTGAGCGAGGTCTACCACAACGTCTACGACACCGGCGACCAAGAACGGGTGGACGGCCCCGCCCCAGACCGTCGCAGCTACGCCTCATTCGCCTCGTTCACCGACCCGGACGGCAACGGGTGGCTGCTGCAGGAGGTCAAGGAGCGGCAACCCGGACGGTGACGAGTCCGCACGACCGAGGAGGTTCTGACTGATGGACGTTGAAGGCCCTGCGCAGCTCCTGCATGAGACGGCCGAACACCACGGCTCGTTTGATGCGGTCGCCCCACCGCACGACTGGTGGGACTGGTACGACATGCGTGCGCGCGAAACCGGGAGCCCCCCGGACGATGCCTCCGCGGCCGCCCGGCGCTACATGGCAGAGGCCAAGCACGTTGTCGTCTCACCCGCTTGACGCCCGCACCGGTCGCTGAACGTCGGCTCTTCTGGCAACAGCCGAGCTCGTGGCACTTCCGCTGGCTCAACAACAGCTTCGGCGGTCCGGCAACGCTGCGCGACGACTCTCGGTCCATCCCCGCAAAATGCGACGATCCGGTTTGGTACCGGCCCATACCGTCCAGGTGCCGGCAGGCGGCGCGCCGCCATCGTCCACCGGCCGACCTGGCGGCCCAGTTGATGGAAGCCGGGATCAGGTGGGCATGCGACAACACCAACGCTTCATGGCTCACCCTGGGCGTACACGAGGACAACACACGCGCCCGGGCCTTTTGCCGGCGAATCGGATTCACCGAAACCGGCAAAATCGTGCCCTACTCCCTCGACCCGTCCAAGAAGCTCTACATCATGGGCTACGAAGACTTCAGCCAAACGCCCTGCCCAACGGTGCGCTCCAGCTGATCGGCGTGCGTGAGATTGCAGAGTGGGTCGTCTCGGCGTACCGGCGGAAGGCGAGCGGGCTGTTAACGTCGCCAGCGGGCCCACCAGCATGGAACACCTGCTCGCTGCCTGCGACTCCGCGGAGCTGGGGTAGGTCCCGACGCCCTGGCTACTCGCGGCCGAGGTGGACGACCCGTGGATGGGCGTTCCGATGTGAATCGCCGCGCCAGGCTGGGACACGGGCAACCGGGTCAGTCGCGCCGTCTTTGCCGTTGGCGGCAGGCGGGGGTCGCGTCACGGGATGCGGTTCGTGAGGTTGGATTCAGGGTGTCGCCGTGTGTCCTAGGAGCGCCCACGTGAATGCATACGATCAGCTTGCTGGCCTTGACCTGCCGACCCTTCAGGTGCTGGAGGCGGCTTTGGCGCTGGGTGGCGTCGTCACCGAGGCGGAGGTGTCGGCGTTGGTCGGCGCCGACGCAATGCCGTACCTGCAGCGTGCCGCCGATGCGGGGCTTGTCGCGCGGCTGCGGAGCCGGCTCGCGGTGAACGGCATCATGCGAGAGGTCTTCGCCCGTCCGCTGGGTGTCGGCCCGTCGGCTGGGCAGCTCGCCGCGGTGTTGAACATCGATGATCTGAAGGTCGTCTCGAGCAACCTGGGGCTGCCTACGAAGGGCCGCAAGGCGGACCTGCTGGAGGCGGTGGCGGAGTTCTTTCTCGATACGGACAACGTGCACGGTCTCGTCAAGCGGATGCCCACCGCGACGCGGGCGGTGTTGGAGGAGGCTGATCGCGACGGTGGACGGATCCGTCACTACGGCGGCAGCGGCATCGCACACCGTAGCCGGTATCCGAGCCACTATCGCCAGGTGCATCCGCTGGACTGGGCCGAGGAGCACGGGTTGGTCTACCGCGTGACTTGGGAGGACTATCAGGTGGCGGGTCAGGTCGCGCTCGCTTTGCGAGGACCGAACTACCGAACTCCGTTCCAGCCGCAGGAACCGCCGGTTGCCTGGCATACGCCGGATCCCGCGACAGTGCGCCGCGACGCCCAGGCGCAGGGCATTGCCGTGGTCGGGCTGTTGTCGGCGCTGCTGGACGGGGCTGGACGTGAACCGCTGGCCACAGTCAAGGCCGGCGGCGTCGGCGTGCGCGAGCTGACTCGGACGGCGAGGACGCTCGGCGTGACGGTTCCGACCGTCCGGCTGATGCTGGCGGTCGCCGAGGAGGCCGGGCTGGCCGAACTCGACGAACGGGTGATCCCGACCGGTGCGTACGACCGCTGGCTCAAGCTCGGTCTGGACCGGCGGCTGGCTGTGATGCTGAAGGCGTGGCGCGAGCTGGACTATCTGCCGTCGTCGCAGACTGGGCCGTGGGTGCCGGACTACGACGAAGCCTGGTCTGCGCACGCCCGGATGGCCGCGCTGCGGACGTTGGGTGACCGGGCGGCGACGGACCTCGAGCAGGCGGCGCATTGGATGTGGTGGCGGCAGCCGCTGGCCTTCGGCGGCGCCACGGCGGCGCGCGGCCTGCTGGAGGAGGCCACGACCTTGGGGGCTCTCGGCGCGGGCGCGATCAGCCCCGCCGGGCAGGCGCTGCTGGCCGGCAAGGACATCGCCAAGGCCGTCGGCGACCTGGGTGAGGTCGTCCGCACCGCCCGGCTGCAGGCCGACCTGACCGCGGTCGTGACGGGAACACCGAGCCCAGAGCTGGCAGAGCTCCTCGGTGCGACCGCCGTCGTAGAGTCCCGCGGCACGGCCACGATCTGGCGCTTCAGCCCAGCGGCGGTACGCGCCGCGTACGACGCGGGCTGGACCGAGCACCGCCTTACGAAAGCCCTGACGACGATCGCCGAAGGCGGACTGCCGCAACCGCTGGTCTACCTGCTGGCCGACGTCGCCCGCCAGCACGGGTCGGTACGGGTCGCGCCCGTGGCCAGCACTCTGGTCGGCGACGACACCGCGCTGCTGGCGCAGATCTGCGCCGACAAACGGCTGGATAAGCTCAACCTGCGTCTGCTCGCCCCGACCGTACTGGCCAGCCAAGCCAGCACGGCTGACACGATGGCCGCCCTGCGCAAGGTCGGCTACGCGCCCCGCCAGCAAGACGCAGACGGCCGCGATGTCATTGAGCAAGCCCGCCGCTACCGCGCCTGACGGGACGGAGAGCAAGATGCTGATCGTACGCGCAACCAAGAAGCTCCTCGGCCATACCAACCCGCCTCGGGCTGTCGAAGGAGACCAAGACACGACCCTGCTCGGCCCGTGGTACGCCACCGCGCTGTTCTGGCGGCCCCGGCTGGCCCTGCTGGTGAACGAGCGAACCCTGCTACCGGTCCTGCTGCCGCTGGCACCGGCACGCAGCCTTCCCGCCCGCATCCCCGAAGAGATCGCGACGGTGCTCGACGCCCACCAGGTGCCCGAGGCCTTCATCGCCGACGAGCTACGGCACATGCAGGACTGCCGCTTCGCCACGACGGCCAATCGCAGCGTCGTCGGGATCATGAACGAGTTCACCAAGCTCGCCGAGATCTACGCCGACGACTCAGCCCGCCCCAACCTCGCCGCACTGTCGCTGCGGCTGGCCACGACGCCATGCAGTCCGCTGTATGCCAAGAATGTAAGCCCCGACCGCGAACTGGCAACACTGGTAGGCTCCGCCGCCGCCTGATCAGGGACGGGACGGGTGACCAGCACAACCGGCCCAGCTCACGAAGCTACTTCCATGGCTGCTACAGCCTCGGCGACGACCAACTATGGGGGGTGATCCGTCGCCGCAAGGGCGGTGACCACACCCTGGCCGCGTTGAAGTCGATCCGCGCCGCCCGGCCGGACGGCGCCCCGATCTACGTGATCCTGGACAACCCGTCAGCGAACAAGACCCCGAGCAATGCTCAAGACCTCACCCAGCGACGGTTCGCCCCGGACTAATCGGGCAAACCTTGCACATGCATCGCTAACGGAGCCAGGAACGGAGCGAAGGCCCAGCTCAACGAGCCAGACCTTCACCTCGAACGAAATGTCCATATTGTATGGGTGGGCGATACTGGGATCGAACCAGTCACCTCCTCGGTGTGAAACGGGACGCTGCACCAGCTCTGACCTGCATGAACGGGCAGCGTCAGGTGGAAGCTCGTGCCGTTGCGTGCAGTTGAGCGCCACGCGATGCAGCTCAGCGCCAGAAGGTGAACCCCGCTGCTCCCAACCCGCTCCATGCGCACGTCGATAACGCGCAGGGGTCTATGTGGGTGGGGCAGGCCTCCCGAACGTCCCGCCGCCGAGGCCGACGATCACGTCGGCCCCCGCCGTGCCCACGAGCCGGTCCGGGCCGTCGGTGTGGACGATGGTGGGCTCCCGGCTGCTGGCCACGGCCACACGCAGGTGGAGCAGCCCCAGCCGCAGGCCACCGACGGTCCCCGCGCAACCAGCGGCGCGGGGACCGGCTGCACACGCGTACGTAGCTAACGAGCGTTTCCGATTTGCGTCCGCAGCCTTGCCGGCCGAGGCATACGGAGCGGTCGTAGCGCTCAATGCCTGGAGCGTCGGATCGGTGGACGTGCTGCTGCGCGGCGCGCCAGGTGACCGGCAAATCGACGGTTGGTGGTCCCGTCCCCTGACCATGGTGCTTCCTTCGCAAGCTCGGCGGTCTTGACTCAAGTATCTGTACGTCGTAGCTTACGGTTCGTGGCTACTTACCAAGCTGATGATGGCTGGGACGCTCTGGGGGATCCGAGCAGGCGCGCCATCGTCGCGTGCCTGGCCGAACGCCCCAGGGCTGTCGGCGAGCTCGCCCAGGAGCTGCCGATCAGCCGGCCCGCGGTATCCCAGCACCTGAAGATCCTCAAGGACGCCGGACTGGTCACCGACCAAGCGGCCGGCACCCGCCGGGTCTACCGACTCAACCCGGCGGGCGTGGCCGCGCTGCGCGACCAGCTGGAGACGTTCTGGAACCGAGCACTGGACAGCTATCAAGACGTCGCCGAACAACCGACCGAGGAGATCCCATGACCGAAACAACAACCGCGGTTGTCCGCAGGCAGATCGTCGTGCAGGCGCCGCTCGAACGGGCGTTCACCGTGTTCACCGAGCGGTTCGGCGATTTCAAGCCGCCAGAACACAACCTGCTCGGCGCGGCGATCGCCGAGACCGTGTTCGAACCGAAGGTCGGCGGCCACATCTACGACCGGGCCGTCGACGGCAGCGAGTGCCGCTGGGCACGCGTGCTCGCCTACGAACCACCGGACCGGGTTGTGTTCAGCTGGGACATCAGCCCGCAGTGGCAGATCGAGAACGACCCGGACAACACCAGCGAGGTCGAAGTCCGCTTCGTCGCCGAAACCCCGCACCGCACCCGGGTGGAGCTGGAACACCGCCACCTCGACCGCCACGGCCCCGGCTGGCAATCCGTCAGCGACGGCGTCGCCCACGACGAAGGATGGCCGCTCTACCTGACTCGATACGCCGCTTTGTTCACCAACAGCAGCTGAGATGCCGCCGATCACCGTCAGCACCGAGATCGACCCGCCGGCGGAGGACGTGTTCGCCTACGCCACCGACCCGACCCGCTTTCACCAGTGGCAGGCGGGCGTCGTCGGCGGCAGCGTGACCTACGGTCGCGGGGCGGGCGCTGGGGTTGTAATGGTGGAGCGGAGCAGGGCCAGGGCTGCCTGTTTGGCTAGGAGGGCGGCCTCGGTGTCGGCGTGATGGTCGGCCAGGACCGTGGCGCCCACTCGTAGGGCCAGGAACTGCTTGGCAAGGTGGGTGGGGTTTGGGGCACCTGCCCTGCGGGCTATGTCGGTGAGGACATCTAGCTGGCGGTCGAGGTGGTGGTGGGCCACGAGGCGGGCCGGGCCCTCGTGTTGCTGGGTGGCCGCGTTGAGGATGCCGCAACCCCGGAAGGTGGGCTCCTCGTGCCACTGGGCCAAGGCGTCGAAGACCGCGGCCAGCTGGGCGTAAGGCTCGTCGCTGGCCGCGGCCACGGCCTTGAGCACCCAGGCCATGATGCGCTGGCTGCGGGCCTCCAGGACTGCCCGCACCAGGCCCTCCTTAGAGCCGAAGTGGCGGTAAAGGGTCTCCTTCGACACTCCCATCGTGGCGCAGAGCTCGGCCACGCCGATGCCGTCGAGACCGCGCTGGTAGAGCAGGCCGGTGGCGGCTCGGAGGATGCCGGCGCGGGTCTGGGCGGGATCCAGGGTCGCACCCTTGGCAACAGGCATGAAGCAGATGGTACCGCTCGGTTCGAAGTGTCTGCTAGCTTATCGGACATCGAACCGAACGGTTCCATCTGAGGAGTGTCTATGACGGCCGACTTCCTTGCGACCGATCCGCCGAGCGCCGATGCCCTGGCTGGCGGCACCCCGGCGAGCACGCCGGCGCTGACGTTCGCCAGCGGGGGCTAGACGCTGCTGGGGGTCCTGCACCTGCCGGCCGGGGAAGGGCCGCACCCGATCGTCGTGCTACTGCACGGTTTTTCAGGCAACGAGCGCAACTTCGACCTCGCCCAGGCGCTGCGCCGGGCAGGGTACGCATCGTTGGTGTTCCACTATCGCGGCTCGTGGGGTATGGGCGGGTCCTGGTCGTGGGGCAACGTGCTCAACGATGCCGCCCGCGCGGTGGCCGCGGTCCGCGCGGATGCCATGGTCGCCGCCCATCGGCTGGACCCGGGGCGGCTGGCCGTCGTCGGGCACAGCGCCGGCGGGTTCGCGGCGCTGATGACCGCAGCCGGCGACCCGGCGGTTCGTGCGGTCGCCTCGGTGTCCGCGTTCGACTTCGGCGCCGCGGCGATGGCCATGGCCGGCGACCCGGCGGCCCGGGCGGAATACGTCACGTCGTGGGGCGGTGAGCTGGGCCCACTGCGGGGCACCAGCGGTGAGGCGCTCGTCGCCGAGATGGAGGCGGCCGGGCCGGCGTGGCGGCTGGCCGGGCTCGCGCCCAACCTAACGGACCGGGCGGTGCTGCTGATCGGGACCAGCCGCGACCCGGTCACCCCGGCCGATGTGTATCACTGGCCGCTGGTCGAGGCCTATCGTGCCCATCCGGTCCACCGGCTGGAACAGCGGGTCTTCCCGGCCGACCACGCACTGTCCGACCACCGGGTGGCGTTGGCCCGCACGGTCGTCGACTTCCTCGACCGGCACCTGTGGACACCCGCTTGACCGCGCCGGCGCGCCGGTCTGCCCCTGGCCCGGGTGCCGCACCGGTATGGCGGTCGGCGCGCCTCGCGCTGGGGACGGCCTCGGCGCTCGGGCTGGGACGCTTCGCCTACGGGCTGGTTCTGCCGGCCATGGCTGAGCGGCTGAGCTGGGATCTCGCCCGGGCCGGCACAATGACCACGGCGAACGGGCTCGGCTACCTGGCCGGGGCGCTGGCCACCGCCGCGCTGGCCCGAAGACTCGGGGTCGCGGCAACGTTCCGGCTCGGCATGGTGCTGTGCGCGGTCTCCCTGGCGGCGACCGCCACCAGCGCCCACTATCCCGCGTTGCTCGCCGGCCGGGCGGTGGCCGGGTTCGGCGGAGCCCTGGTGTTCATCGCCGGGGCCGTCCTCGCCCCGACCGCGGTCTACTTCGCCGGCACCGGCGCCGGCATCGTGCTCAGCGCCGCCGTACTCCCTCCCCTGCTGGACCAGCATCCGCAGCGCTGGCCGCTGGCCTGGGCGATCCTCGCGGCCGCCGCCGCCCTGGCCGCAGCGCTGAGCTGGACCGCCGCCGGGCCGGCCCCCGTCCCCGGCGCCGACCGGCCGGCGACCCCGGTCCGTCGACTATGGCCGGTCGCGATCGTCTACCTACTGTTCGCCACCGGCTACATCGCCTACATCACCTTCCTGTCGGCATACCTGGCCGACCGGCACGCCTCAACCGTGCAGACCACTGTCACCTGGGTCCTGCTCGGCCTCGCCGTGATCGCCGCCCCGGCCCTGTGGCAACGCCCAACCAGGCATTGGTCGGGCGGCCGCATCCTCGGGGTGCTGCTGGCAGGTATAGCCGGCGCCGCCGCGCTGGCGCTACTCGCGCCCGTCCCTGCGATCGTGATCGTCTCCGCCATCACCTACGGCGCGACGTTCATGGCCGTCCCGGCCGCCGTCACCGCCCTGGTCCGCGCCACCACGACACGCAAAGACCTGACCGGCACGCTGTCGGCTTTCACCATCATCTTCGCCGCCGGCCAGATAGCCGGCCCCTGGCTGGCCGATGCCCTGGCCGACCGCACTACCGCCGCCGCCACCTTAGGCTGGACTGCCGCACTATGCGCCGTAGGCGCCATCCTGGCCATCACGGCTGTGCGCGAGCGCCTGCCCCCGGACCACACGGAAGCGCCCGGCCTACGATGAGAAGCAACCCCGCCCACGAGCAACACCCGAACCGCTAACCGCGCAGAGATGGGCACAACCGGTTCGGTTCGCGAGAACCCGACTGTTGACCACGCCGAAAGCGGCGTCGAGTTTGGCACGTTATCCAGTCAATCTGGGGTAGACGTCGACCGTGTGAAGAGGACGAGCCGGCGCGCACGCAGTGGAACCTCACGTCTGAGTGCCGCATCCGGATCTGCCGCCGATCGTGCGCGCCGACAACCTGCGAGGTGTCTGGGCCTGGTGCGGGCAGGTGCGGACGCGGTGGCGAGACGTCGGCCGAGCCGGAGGGCTGTCGGCCGCCGAAGCTGCAGGTTCGGCGACCGGGGGCCTAGCTCGGGCCGCGGCCAACGCACGGTCAACCCACGGGGTGAGAGCAGATCAAGGTGACTCCCCGTGGCCGTTCGCGTTACGGGGCAGTTGTCGTGGCGCGAACGAGCGCAGTCCGGGATAGCCTTGGCGTATATGGCTACCTATCGCAGCGCCTCAGTGCTTCTCTCCTCGGACGGCACCAGGACCCCCGGCACCGCCGCGCTCTTCGCCGAGCCCGCCCGCAAGGGTGGGACCCCGCCGTGGGCAGGCGACTTCCGACCCGCCAACAGCGCCGGCAATGGCCCCAAAAACGCGGTCGGGAAGACCTTTACGTTGGAGCTGCCCGACGGCAGCACCGGCAAGGTCGTAGTCCAGAGCCTCAAGAGCGGGAAGGGAGGCGTCGTGCTGGCGTTGATGGGCGAGGACGCACCCCCCTTCTGATCAGGAAACTAATCGCCGCCGAGGCCACCGGTTGAAGACGGCCGGTATGCGACCCTGCCGATGTCAATGCGTTCGGATAGCTGCCGGGCGCATTGCCTCACCCGTGGCTGGGCGTCGACGAAGGTCAGGCGTACTGATCTGCCGCTGGTCGCGCGCGAGCACGACGGGCTGGGGGCCACGACTGTTGCTCAGGCACGACCGAGCGGCACAATGCGACGGTGTCGGATCATTCTGAGCCGCTCGGCTACCGGCTTATCACCGGACCCGATGACGCTGACTTCTGCGCCCGCGTCAGCGGCCTCCTCGACCAGGGCTACCGGCTTTACGGCTCACCGGCGCTGGCCTTCAACGGGGAACGCGTCATCGCGGCTCAAGCGTCCTGCCAAACCTCGCCGGGCCCGAGCCGGCCGAGGGCCGCCCCAGATAGGGGCGGACGCTCATGGTCGCCGACCGAGCGTCACGGTACGTGACGGGCGAACCGCAGCGCCCGACGCGCGGTCCTGCCGATGTGAGGGAGCTTTCTCAGCCCTCTAGCTGGGAAGGACGGGCCCGCCATCTGCAATCAGGTCTGCAAGACGCGGGCGACCGTCATCGTTCCTTCGAAGAAATTTCGTTCGAGAAGTGCACCGGCGCGGTACATCCAGAGGACAGGGTCGACGTCCAAGATCTCCGAGATCCTGGTCATCGCCTCGGTGGCCCTCAGGAACACGCTGGGAATCGTTAGGCTTCCCCACATGATCACGAGATCGCCGTCCTCGCGGAGGAACTCCCCGATCACGTGCATGCCTTCGTCCTCGGCGTGAACGACCAGATCGCCGGGCACCTCGGTCCACGCGATCGAGCCGTCCCGATTTTGCGGGAACAGCCGGAGGCTCGCCGCCTCATACCGAAGATGCTCCTGCCGGCCCAGCAGGCGGACGCCTGGGCGCCCAACCCACGTCAGCAGCCGAGACTCTCCCTCGGGTGCCCGAGCCACCTTGACCATCGATCGCGGCAGAAGGTCGGCCCGGGTTCCGTAGAGGTCGCTCACGAGTCGAATACCCTACCTCGGGCGTAACAAAGTCAGATGTCCGCATCTGCCGCTGTCAGAGCGGTGGCCCGTCGTGGCTGGGCGAATCGCGGCACGGTCGTCTCCGTACGCGGTTGCAGCCGACAACGGTAGATTCGCTGCATGGCGCCACCTTTCATGATCGCTCTGCGCGGATGCCACATGAGGCAGGTGGACCGGCTCCCCCGGGCGGTGGGTGGCGATTCCGGCTGCCGTCGTTCGTCATCTTGGTGAAGGCGCCACGGCGCCACACTGGGAGCGAAGGAGAAGACCATGCGTTATGCGCTGCTGATCCACTACCGTGAGCCGGGCGAGGGCGAGCTCACCGACGAGGTCGTTGCTGAGGCGAAGGCGGCCTTCGACGCGTACGGTCGGGCGCTGCGCGCGGCCGGGGTACTGCTGTCGGCCGACGTACTGCAGCCGACCGCGGCGACGACGACCGTCACCTGCAAAGACGGTGACCTGCGGGTGCAGGACGGACCGTTCGCCGAGACCAAGGAGGCGCTGGCTGGGGTGTTCCTCCTCGACGTACCTGACCTCGACGCCGCGATCGGTTGGGCGGAGAAGTGCCCGGCCGCCCAGTGGGGCGTGGTTGAGGTACGCCCGAGCGCGACGGCGTTCGTCGACGGGGCATGGACGAGTTGATCGCCAGCGACCAAGGGCGGGCAGCCGCGGCCGTCGCGGCTCGCGACAGTTATGGACGGCTGCTCGCCCTGCTGTCCGCCTCGACCAGCGACCTCGCCTCCGCCGAGGACGCCTTGGCCGATGCGTTTGAGCGGGCCCTGCGGACCTGGCCCGATCAGGGTGTGCCGGGAACTCCCGACGGGTGGCTGCTGACCGTTGCGCGTAACCGGCTACGGGACCGGTGGAAGTCGGCGGAGTGGCAGCGCACCGGACCGCTCGACGTCGAGCGGGACGCCCCGGTACACCTCGACGGACTCGACCTCGACGCCATCCCCGACCGGCGGCTGGAGCTGATGCTCGTGTGCGCGCACCCGGCGATCGAGCGCGCCGTGCACACCCCCCTCATGCTCAACACCGTGCTTGGCTTCACGGCCGACCAGGTCGGCCGGGCCTTCTCGGTACCCGCGTCGACGATGGCGACCCGCCTGGTACGGGCGAAGCGGCGCATCAAGGCAGCGCGCATCCCGTTCCGCATCCCTGACCGCAGTGACCTGCCGGGGCGGATGGCGGCGGTACTCGAGGCGGTCTACGGGGCGTACGTCATCGACTGGGCGACGACCGGGCCGGAGGCGCGTCAGGTGCCCACCGAGGCCCTGCACCTCGCCGAGGTGCTCACGACGCTGGTACCCGACGATCCCGAGGCGCACGGGCTCGCCGCGCTCGTCCAGCTCTCGTCCGCGCGCCTGCCCGCCCGCCTCGACGGATACGGGCGGTTCGTACCGCTGGCCGAGCAGGATCCGTCGCGCTGGAACGATCGCCTGATCCACCGGGCACACGAGCACCTGCGCGCCGCGCATGCGCGCGGACAGGTCGGACGCTTCCAACTCGAGGCCGCGGTCCAAGCGGTGCACTGCGCCCGGCGACAGACCGGCACTACCGACTGGCCGGCGCTGCTGGACCTGCACCGCGCGCTACACGCGGTCGCGCCGTCGCTCGGCGGCGCGGTCGCCTTCGCAGTCGCCACCGCCGAAGTCGAGGGCCCAGCGGCCGGGCTGGCCCGGCTCGACGAGCTGCTGAGCGTCGCGAGCGACTGGGCCCGACGGTTCCAGCCGGCCAGGGCCGCGCGTGCGCACCTGCTCGAACGGCTCGGCCACCACGCGGAGGCGGCCGCCGCCTACGACAGCGCGATCGACCTCACCCACGACCCCGCCGAGCGCGAATACCTCCAGCACCGCCGGGGGCGGATCACCTCAGTCAGCACCACTGCGCCATGACCCGAGCCCCGCGGATCGTCGTCAGGCACCACGAGGTCCACTGCGCCAGGCAATCGGACACCAGATGCTCTGTCTGGTCAGAGCGGCGACCCGACATCAGCTTCGAACCGGTTGACGCCACACCAAGTCGGGAGAATGGCTCGACGCCAAGCGCCAACCGGACTCGGAGTCGGTCTTCTCGGTCCGCCTGTGCTGGGCATCGCCCGATACCGACCGGAACCTGGACCTGGCCGGCGCCATCGTCTTTCCCGGCCTGACCCTGCCGGATCTCGCCGCCCACCTGCGGGACGTTCACGACCCCGGCACCCACCACTGGCCGCACGACGCCCGGCTGCTGCGGGCCATCGTCGCACCCGGGGAGGAGAATGTCGGCCCGGCGCTGGAGCGCTACGCCCGGCTGCCCGGATACGACCCGTCGCCCGCCGGCATCGACCGAGTGTCCGAACACGACGCGATCCACCGGGAGATGCTGCAGCTGTTGCTCCCGGAGCGACCCGCCGAGTCGCTGATCCGGCTGGACGCGCACGTCGCGCAGGTCGCCCGGTACATCGACGGCTTCTTCGGGTTCGACCAGTGTTCCTCTTCAACACCCGGTGGGCGGCGGCCCACCCGGACCTGGCCCGCTCACTGCTGCATGAGGGGATCTCCTCAGGGAGTAGAAGGAAAGGGATCCCTCCCATGGGGAGGGAGTCTGGAACTGTCGCCGCCGATGACGGTGGGCGGTCACGGGCGGTGTGCTGCGCTGACAGCCGCATCCGGGCGCCTGTCAGCGGCGCGCCGTCGTGACAGGTGGTGAAGGGCGCGAGCCGTCACTCATATCCCATGGCCGGGATGACCTTGCCGAGTGCTTCTTCGATGAACTCGCGGGTTTCGTCGTCGAATTGGTCGTTGCGGTTCGTCAGCCTGTGCGACTGAAACGTTGAAGGGGTGGCGAAGTCGTCGACGTCGAGCCGTTCGAACAGGGCGCGGCGCTGCCCGGGCCAGTCGGCTGCGAGATCTTCTGCTTTCACCTCGATGTATCGCCTGCCCGTCAGGTCGACCGTGTTCTTCCAGGTGAGCCATCGGTGGTAGACCGGCTTGAGGTAGGCGAGGGCGCCGTCGACGGTGGGCGGTGCCCATGGCTGGGCCAGGTGGGATGCGAGCACTGAGACCGGGTGACGCTTGATGTGCACGATGGTCGCTTCGGGGACCAGTTCCCAGAGGAACTCCATGCACAGCAGGTTGAACGGTGTCTTCTCGCACCAGGTCGGCTTGCCCGCGTCGGCGGCCGCTCCGCCGAACATGGTGTCGATCAGGCCCCGCAAGATTCCGAGCAGTTCGCCCCGGTCGCTGAAATACCTGGGAAGTACCCGCCGGCGGCTCAGCGGCTCGAACGGCCCGGCAGGCCGGTCGGCGTTCCCGAAGCCTTCCGCGGGCGCAGGTTCGTCGTATGTGTACGCGATCAACTGCGGCCAGAGCTGTTGCACCGCGTTCCGGTAGCGCCGCTCGCCGACCAGCTCGGGAACGGTTTTGCCGCGATCGTCGCGCCGGCCGGGCACTCGTACGGTGAGGAAGTCGCTCAGCCGGTGCAGGGCGTCCTCACCGACGGTGGGGTCGTATCGATCGGTGAGCGCGTCGGCCAGGTCCCGCAGGCCACCCGGGTCGATGAGAAACCGGGTCTCCATGGGAATCCGATGGATCAGCGGATGTTCGCCAATGATGTCGGCGATCCGTGACGTTCCCGAACGACCCGTACCCGCAACGAAGACCGGTGAGGGGAAAGGCATGGCGAGCAGTCAAACTCTCAGCCCGGCGCCTGTGCAAGCCATTTATCCCCTTCGCCCGCTGCTACGGGCCGGACCCGCACCCGCCGCGCCGAGTGCGTCCCGGACGGCCGCCTCCAACAAGCGAGCAACGAATTATCGAAGCTTCCCAACGCGCCGCATCCCTCACACACTGATGCACTGATCTCGGCAGATCCGCGCACTCGTCGACCGGCATGCCGTGACATTGCGTAACGGGCGGATCGCGGCAGAAGCGGATGGGTACGGAAGCAGACTGCGACTTGGCAATGGCCCGGGCCATCAAACGCACTGCCCGCCACGGGCGCATGCCATGCCATCGCTATGGACGCCGCCGGCACTGTCATCGGGTTTCGATGACCGGTGATGCACGCCCTAGACTGCGCGACCATGGCGGAGATCGTGCCGCTCGGCGAGGTTACCTGTCCCTCGGGCCAGTTGGTGCTGATGGACGGCGGCTATCTCGGGCTATGGTCCGGTGACCGGGCGCCGGAGGACGTGCGGCAGCCTGACGTCGTGCCGGCCGTCGACTTCGAGGTCGTTGGGCGCGATGCGGACGCGGCAGCGCGGTCGTTCGACCGGCAGTCCGGCCGCACGCTCTACGACATCCCGCAGCATGGCGTCGCGGAGTTCAACTCGCTGTTTGATCATCACTGCCGTGAGCGCGGCTTCGACGCGTCGCTGCGTGCCTTCCCGCGGCAGGTCCCGCACCGCGACCGTGTCCGACGCGCCGTCGCCGAAGGCGACCCGGACTTCCTGATCAGCGGCGTGCCGGTGATCGCCGTTGGGGGCTTACCGACCAGCGGCGCGCTCCCGGTCACTGCGTCGCGCGACAGCGACTGGGGCTGGACGCATTTCCGCATCGTGGTCAGTGACGAGCCGGTCGTGGGCATCCGCCACCTCGGCAAGATCGGTGTTGACTGGGCGCGGCTTGTGTTCGCCGACGCGGACGCGCTGAGCGCTTGGGTGCACGACGACCCGATCGATGGCCTCGCGGACGTCGTGTTCTGGGGCAGACACGAAACCGACATCGCGGCCGAGTTCGATGCGACCCGCACCGGCACGCCCGGCGAGGACCACTACGGCTGGCTCAACCTGCCGGTCGCAGAGGCATATGCCAAGGCAGTCGCGTTGAACGACCGTCGGAGCACAGCATCGGACCGCAAGTTTGCCTTTGATTTCCGCCCGCACTCCCACCACTGGCGCGTGATGGCCGACGTCCGCGCGTCCGAAAACGAAGCGGCCACGATAGACGTCGGCGGTGCCAGCATCATGTTCGCGATGACGTCTGTGGGCGACGGGCTCTTCCCCGTTTACGTCGAGCTTGATGCGGCGGGCGCCCTGGCCGCCATCCAGGTAAGGATCCACGGCACCGAGGAATGACGGTGGCTTGGTCGCATCCCGAGGGTCGGCTGACCGGTGCCCTGCGTCGGAACTCGTTGCCCGCTTGCATGCTGGCGGTCCTGCCCACGATCAGCGGCAGTTTCGGATGTTCCCGCGTCCGCGTGCAAGTGCTGCCGCAGGAACCGCCGTGTCAGAGCACGCAGAACGCATTTCCTTCCGGGTCGGCCATCACCACATGGTCGGGCGTGCCATCGTCCAGCGCGTCCTCACGAATCACAGGGTCGCACCCGCCGCGGTGAGTCGCTCGACCGCTTCGGTCAGCCGCGGCCACCGGACCTCCCACGATCCGGCCGCTACAACTAGATGAGGACTCCGTGGTCGGAGAGAATGCTGTCGTGCTGCTGTCCCGCGCCGACCGATTTGGTGATCTTCAGCTTCAGGGACTGCCGTTCGACCTGGGCCAATCGGCGTACGACCGCATGTGTGCCGCCGCCGATGTGCTGCCGTCGGCCGGACCGCCCAACGTGCAGCCGGCATGGGAGTCGTACACACACGAGGCTTCTTTGCCCCCGCCGGCGGCCGGCGTCCGGCTGCTGGTGTTGTCCGCGACGGTATCCGTCGTCGACACCGGCCAGGACTGGCTGGAGCTGTCGCTTCAGGTGGCCATCGATACGCCGTCGTTGCTGGAGGTGGCCGCGGCGGTCGAGGTGGCCTGTTGGTGCACGAACGATCACAACATGCACGCCGTCGAACGGTGGGAATGGCTGGTGGGCAGTGGCTCAGCGCTCGCCCGATCCTTCGACGCCGCTATCCAGAAGATCACTCGGTGGCTCGCGACCGGGCCACGCGAGCCAGATGCTTGGCGGGACCAGGCAGGACTGCCCGGTCCCTCGGACTGGAAGGCGGCAGGTGGCCCTGGATCAAGAGATCGGCCTTCTGATCCGTAAGTTCCCAAGACCACTCCGCAGCCGTTCGGCAACGTCCACGTCGCCTTGGTCTGTGCACTCTGGACAACTGGATCGGTCTTGCCCCGTCCGGCTCCGTTCGCCCTGGTGGCTCCCATGCCGAACCGTCTGATCGGCAGGCTCGGCGCGCGCAGTGCCCAACTCGATGGCAACGGGATGCCGTCTGGCGCTGGCGTGTCCCGGGATCTGCTTGACACTCGCGTCCCACCTGTTGCCTGACATGATCCTCATGACACCGCAGAGGCCGTCACTGTCCGCGCCAGGAGCGCGCATCGCGGCAGACGTGCGCGCCCGCAACAGGCTGGCGGAACGCCTGCCCTGGCCGCACGCTTAGATCTGCGTTCTCGCCTGCTCGATGTGCCGCACGATGGCGTGAGCACCATGCGCGCGTGCGATGGCGTGCGCCTCGTCGAGTGTTGCGAGCGCGTCCGCGCGGCGGTCCTGGGCGGCGGCGATGTAGGCCAGCCCGATCATGTTGGAGGCCACGCCCGGCAGAGCCCCGACCTCCCGGCGCAGCCGGGATGACTCCTCCAGCCGCTCGCGCGCCTCGTCCAGCCGGCCAGCCGCGTGCGCCGCGATGCCTAAGTGCCGCAGCGCCTCGGACCGGGTCGGCTTGTCGCCGGTCTGCGCCGCCAGCCGGCAGGACCGCTCGAGGTACGGAACCGCCGTCTCGTTGTCATGCCGGATGAACTGGTGGAGACAACCGATCCAGAACAACGCCTCGGCCTCGCCGCGTGTGTCCCCCAGTGCCCGGTACAACTCGAGCGCGCGCTCAAACAACGGCAGTTCAGCGGGATCCTCGGCGGGCAACGAGCCGGCGTCGGCGGGCGCGCTCTGAAACCGCGCATGCAGAATCAGCCCACGCGCCAACGCCGCATCGGCCTCGACCGCGTCCAGGCCCTCTTCGGCGTCGATCAGCGCGCTGGTATCGCCGCCGAACACTGCCCGTTCATAGATCTCTCTGGCCCGTTCGATCCGATCGTCAGTGCTCATCGCCGCCCCCGCTGGCATCGCCACTACCTGCTAGATCCGGCAGTCTAGTCGGGGCAAGCCTGGCATCGTCAGGGTCGGCCGCGACGGATACCTCCTCTTCCGTTCCGTCAGAACCCGAGAGGCACCTCGGCACCTAGCCGGTCGAGCTCCACATAGCCGAGCTGTCAGCTTGCCTCCGCAGGAGACATCCGCTCATTGGCACGTCCGTGCGCGTGCCGCGGAGGCTTGTCGTGGCGCTCATTAGACCGCTAATCGCGATAGATCGGTACACCTGATCTTGGGCTACCTGGCAACACGCTGATTCGCCGCGCATGATCGCCGGTCGCTACCGTGCGTGTAGTACCGCCGCCCGTAGTCTCAGGGTCATGACGAAGACGCAGACACATACCCTCGCCCTACCGGGCGTCGACCTGGTCTACGACGTTCGCGGCCCGCTCCAACCAGCCGGCGGACGTCCCGCGTTGGTCATGATCGGCCAGCCGATGACAGCGGAAGGCTTCGACTCGCTCGCCGCCCACTTCACGGACCGCACGGTCGTCACCTACGACCCGCGCGGCCTGGGCCGCAGCATCCGCAAGGACGCCCGGTCCGATCACACGCCGCAGCATCAGGCCACCGACCTGCACCTTCTGGTGAAGGCGCTCGGCGCCGGTCCGGTCGACATGTTCGCCAGCAGCGGCGGTGCAGTGACCGCGCTCGAACTGGTCGCGACCCACCCTGGCGATGTCGTCACGCTGGTGGCGCATGAGCCGCCGATCAACGCCGTGCTACCCGACGCCGCGGCCGCCGAACGCGCCCGGGCCGCCTTCCACGAGGCGTACCAGGCGAAGGGTACCGGCGCGGGCATGGCCGCGTTCATCGCGATGACGTCCTGGCAGGGCGAGTTCACCGACGCCTACTTTGCCCAGCCCGAGCCCGACCCGGTGATGTTCGGCCTGCCGACCGACGATGACGGCACCCGCGACGATCCGTTGCTGTCAAAGAACTCGTGGGCGATCAGCGACTACCGCCCCGACGCGGGGGCGCTCACCGCGGCACCGACCCGGATCGTGATCGCGGTCGGCGAGGAGTCGGCGGGAACGTACACCGCGCGTACGGCCGTCGGCACCGCGGCCCTGCTCGGCCAGGAAGCCACGGTGTTCCCGAGCCATCACGGCGGCTTCCTCGGTGGTCAGTTCGGTTACGCCGGCAAGCCCGAAGAGTTCGCAGCGAGGCTACGAGAGGTTCTGGCCGCCGGTTGACCAACTCGGGTTGCGCAGCCAGCGTCCCACTGCTCCCGGCACGAGCGGATGCCGGCACCCAGCGGCCCGAGCACGCTCTGTGGCGAGCTGATCGCGGCAGATCAGGGCGCCGGAACAAGACGAAGGTCCTACGGGCCACCCGACCAGATTGACCCAACTGCCGACCAGTCACTTTAGAGTCCGCTGGGGTGGGGTGACAGCCACTCGCGATGCCGGTCTCGCAGGTTGTCGCGCAAGGCCGGGGTGCTCAGCACGACGTTTGCGCCGCCGTCGTACGGGGCGTACAGCCAGGCCAGGTCGGGCGGCGCGATGATCACGTGGGCTATCTCGTCGTCGGCGACCCTGCGGAGCAGATCGTCGAGACATCCGGGCTGCCAGGTGAGGCGGTTGACGTAGGCGTGGGCGAAGGCAAGATCCGGATCGAGATAGGGCCAGGACAGCACCGTCCAACATTCGGCGTCGGGCAGCAGTTCTTCCAGAACAGGGTTCCGGAGGCGCGGCACCGGGGTGAAGGCGATCTCCAACGTGATCACGTGCAGGTCGGCCGTCTGTGCGCCGAGCTCTTCGAGGACGACGTTGTGCCGGCGAAGGATCGTCTCGTACTCGGATGGCGTCTCGGCGTAACGCTTGACGCCAGGCAGACTGCGAAACCGCACCCAGCGGTCTTCCTCCGCCCGCAGATCGAAGCTGATCGGCACTAGCTGCGGCCAGCGAGTCTCCCAGGCGGTCTGTAAGGGGTGGTGTCCGCCGGGCGGCGTCCAGATGTGGATCTCCTCGGCAGGTACCGCCTGCCGCCCTGACGCGACGACTTCCCGTAGCGCGATGACGTACGGATCATCGCTCGGCAACTCCGGGTTGGCGTCGAAAACCGCGATCAGGTTACCCCCGCGAACATACCCGCCAATCCAGAGCCAGCCATGAATCTCGCGCCAGATCCGCAGATTCGGCTGAGCAACGTCCTGGCAGGCTTCAGCTGGCGCTAGGCGCTTGATGGCTCTCGCAAGCTTCTTCTTACCGAGCCGGACCGAACCGGTGGTGCCGTGCCAACCCGCCACCATCGCCAGCACCGCGGCGGCTAGCAGGTCGTCATCCTCGTTGACCCGAACGAACCTGATCTCGTTCATGTCTTCGGCGAAGCCGATGCCATGCAACGTTGGTCGTTGCCAGCCAAGGTTGCCTTCGTAGCGCGCCAGCGCCTCGCTGATCTCCGGAAGAGTCCCCCAGGCTGGTGCCACATGGAGATCATCGCAAACGTTGCTGCCCCAGGAGCGCGGCGACGTTGGTCTCGTCATCGCAAGGGCAAACAGCAGGCATGATCGAACACAACTCAATTCGGCAGTTCCGGATGGCGAGCGGCAGCTCCAGCCGTCACGCTGCGTGCCGCGCGGATCGCGGCCGTGCAAGTTCTTGTGTAGTTGATGCGTCAGCTGCGACTGCCGTCTCGCTCGGCGGTTCTGCTCGTCGTGGTGCCGTGAAGAGACTGTAGGCCATTGGCGGCCGGTCAGGTTGGTGTGGATTGGAGAGCGTCGGCGACCGGGCGGCGGGTGGCGGCCAGGGCGGGATGGCGGTGAGTGCGGCGACGGTGACCAGGACCGTGAGTGCCAGGGCGAGCATCCCGGAGGCGGGTGCGGGACCGCGGGTCGCCCGGAGTGGCGACCAGATACAGCCCGATGCCGGCCGGGACCCCGAGGGCGACGCCGGGTACCGCGGGAAGAAGCTGCGCCACCGCCATGCCCAGGGTTACCTGTGCGGGTGTGGCGCCGAGTGTGCGGGCGACGGCCAGGGGGTGGCGGGCGTCGAGGACCGCGGTCCAGGTGCTCACGATGGCGTTGATGAGCGCGAGGACGCACAGTACGACGATGACGAGGAGCATGGCCTGGAGGGTTCGGATGCTCTGGGGATTGGCCAGCTCCGATTCGCCGAGCTTGACCTGCCGGTCCTGCGCCAGGCCCATGAGCAAGGCGGCGAGCGCGGTCGTGGTGATCAGGGTGTTCACCATGACGAGGCGGGCGCGGCGGGGGCGATGGGCGTTGATACGTATCCCGATCAGTAGGGCGGTGGGCATTCGGCGGGACAGCCAGACGCGCCACCCGCGGCGTCGGGGTGGCGTGGCGGCGTCGGCCAGCGCGTGGACGGTGTCGGTGGTGGCGGCGCGTAGCACGGGTGCCAGCGTCGCCGCGGCGGCGATGGCGAGGGCGAGGACGGTGCCGGCAACCACGGCGCGCAGCGCGGGCGGGTGGGTGCCGGTGGAGCCGAGGAGCCCGGCGCCAGGGTTGGTCAGCGCTGGTGCGGCGAGCCAGCCGGCCGCCAGGCTGGTGCCGGCGGCGGCGAGCCCGATGACGAGGTATTCGGCGAGGTGGACGGCGGCGATCATGGCCGGTCCGGCGCCGACGGCTTTGAGTAGTCCTACCCGGCGGCGGTGCCGAGGCAAGCCGCGTGTGGTCGCGAGGCAAGGGGGGTCCTGACCCTGTATCGCATGGAGCCAGTGCTCGCGTGACACGGAGTTCAGCGGCGCACTGCCCCTGGGCGCGCGGTCAGCGGGATGACCGGACGCCAGAATCAAGGCGGCGTTCGCCCCGTCAGTTCGGGCATGAGACAGGGTCTCAGCGTCGCTGAGACCCTGTCTGTTGTGGTCAAACACGCTGGGTGATGATCCCAGTCAGTGTGCGTGTGCCCGGCCGGCTGCTACAGCAGTGTTCCGCCTGAGGCGTCGATCCATTGGCCGGTCACCCAACGACTGTCGTCTGAGGCGAGGAAGGCCACTGTGTCGGCGACGTCGTCGGGCGTGCCGATCCGGCCCATCGGTGACAGGGATGACAGCCAGGCCAGTGCGTCACCGACGAGACGGCCTTGGTGCATGTCGGTGTCGATGACACCGGGCGCCACGGTGTTGACGGTGATGCCCCGTGGCCCGAGCTGCTTGGCAAGCATCGCGGTGAGCACGTCGAGGGCTCCCTTGGACATGGCGTAGGTGATCGATCTGGGCATGGCGGAGCCGCGGGTCAGCATCGTGGAGATGTTGATGATCCGGCCGCCGTCCCGCAGTCGCCGCAGGCCGTGTTGGGTGATGAAGAACGGAGCCCGGGTGTTGACCGCGAACACCTGGTCGTAGTCACTTCCGCTGACATCCTGGATCTCGGCTTGCTCGCCCAGGATTCCCGCGTTGCTGACGAGGATGTCCAGGCCGTCCGCCTGCGCGTCGAACGTGGCCCACAGCGTTTCGGCGTCTGCAGGCACGCCGAGCTGGGCGTGGACGGTGAACGCCTTGCCGCCGGCGGCTTCGATCGCGGAGGCGGTTTCCTTGGCAGCCGCCTCGTTGCTGCCGTAGTGCACGGCGACGCGCGCGCCGTCGCGTGCGAGGCGCTGGGCGATGGCCCGGCCGATTCCTCGGCTGCCGCCGGTGACCAGCGCCGTTTTCCCGGCCAGTGTCGTCATGTCTGGTTCGCCTTTCATCGGGTCGTGTTCAGGGCTCGGTAGGGGGACGTGTTCCTGGCGTCCTTGAGGGCTTGTGCCCACCAGGTGACCTGGTCGAGGAGGATCTTGGCTGCGGCGGCGGGTCGCTGCGGGTCCCTGGGTTTGCCGTCGCCGTCGAACTGTTCCCACACGTTGTGGAAGCTGACCGTGTCTCGGGTGGTGACGGCGTGCAGTTCGGTGAAGACGGCGCGCAGGTGCTCGACCGCGCGCAGACCGCCGGAGATCCCGCCGTAGGACACGAACGCCACTGGTTTGGCGTGGAACTGGGTGTTGTGCCAGTCGATGACGTTCTTCAGCCCGGCGGGATAGCTGCGGTTGTACTCGGGGGTTACCACGACGAACGCGTCGGCGGCGTCCAGACGCGGGGTCAGCTCGCGCAGCGCCGCCAGAGCGTCCGGCGGGGGCGCCATCGTGGGCGCGGCCGAGCCGATCGGCACGTCGGCCAGGTCGACGAGGTCGACGAGGATGTCGTCACGGTGCGCGGCCTCGCCGACAAACCAGTTGGCCACGGTCGGGCCGAATCGGCCGTCGCGGATGCTGCCAAGGATGACGGCAGGCCGTAGTCGATTGTCAGACATGGGTCTCCTCCAGAACGGCGGTAGGGGTGGAACCTTCGGTCCGTAGTGGTGTCTCACGGACGAGCCAGGCGAGTGCGAAAGCAACGGTGCCGAGGGCCGCGCCGGCGAGTGCGATGGCGTGTACGCCGCTGGTGACCGCGGCGTGTACGGCGTCCTGCGCGGCGGCTGGGAGTTGGTGGTCGGCGCTGGCGGTCAGCTCGCCGCCGGAGAGGATCCGACCGGCGGCCGAGGCGCCGAGGCGGTCACTGAGCGTGTCCTGCAGGTGGCTGGTGTAGAGGGCGCCGAGCCCGGCGGCACCCAGCGAGGCGCCCATGGTGTGCCAGAGCGTGATCGAGCCGCTGGCCGCACCCACGTCGCGCGACGGCGCGCTGTTGATGGTGACGATCGTCGTGCTCTGCATCAGCAGACCCACACCCGCGCCGCCGAACAGCGTCAGCGCCGACGCAAGGACCACGTTGGTACTCGGCCCGAGTGCGAGCAGGACGAGCATCCCCCCGGCCAGCAGCGCGCCGCCGAGGATCGGGTAGGCGCGGTAGCGGCCGGTGCGGCTGATGAGTCGGCCGCTGCCGATCAGTACCCCGACCATGCCGAGCATCGCCGGCAGGATCAACATGCCGCTCGCGGTCGGGACGCTTCCTTGACCAGTTGCATGTACTGGGGCAGGAAGGTGGCGAACACCATCATCCCGGCGCCGGCCAGGAGCCGCAGGATCTGGGCGAGGGCGAAGTTGCGGTTGCCGTAGAGCCGCAGCGGGACGACCGGCTCGGCGGCGCGCCGCTCGACAGCGACGAACGCCGCCAGGGCCGCCAGACTCACAACGGCCAGTGCCACGATCGGCGTCGACACCCAGGCGTAGCGGCTGCCGGCCCAGCTCGCCAGCAGGCTCAGCGCGATCAGGGCGGCGGTGAGCAGCAGCACGCCCGGAACGTCGATGCGGGCTTCCATCCTGCGTAACCCGGCTGGAACCGCGGCCGCGATGAGCAGCACGGCGGCGACGCCGACCGGGATATTGACGTAAAAGGCCCACCGCCAGCTCAGGTGGTCGGCGAACAGGCCGCCAAGCAGTGGTCCGGCGATGAAGGCGACGGGCATCATCGCGCCGAATACGCCCATGAGCCGGCCGCTCTGGCGGGGCGGCACCAGCTCGGCGATGAGTGCGAGGGCACCGACCATGAGGCCGCCGCCGCCGAGGCCCTGCACGGCGCGGAAGGCGATGAGCTGGGTCATGTCCTGGGCCGCTCCGGACAGCCCAGAGCCGAGCAGGAAGAGGATGATCGCCGACAGGTACGTCCACTTGCGCCCGTACAGGTCGCCGAGCTTGCCCCAGATCGGCGTCGCGGCGGCCATGGCGACGAGGTAGGCCGTCACGACCCAGGAGAATTGCTCCAGGCCGCCGAGATCACCCTCGATCACCGGCAGCGCGGGCCCCAGCATCATCCCGTCGAGTGGGGCCGTGATCATGCCGAGGACCACCCCGACCAAACCCACGTGCAGAGATCGACTCACGGTCCACTCCAATCGCGTACGCCGTACTCGAAATGGACGCTAGCTTTTCGAGTACGATGTACGCAAGAAGGGGAGGTGTGATGTCCGGCGCCGAGCAACAGGTCAGTATCTGGATGCGCCCGGAGAACGTGGACCGGTCCGGCCCAGGCCGCCGACCCGGGTACAGCCGGGCCCAGATCACCCGGGCAGCCGTCGAGATCGCCGACCGCGAAGGGCTGGACGCAGCGACCATGCGCCGGATCGCTCAGGAGTTGGGCACCGGCGCCATGTCGCTCTACCGCTACGTGCCCAAGCGGGACGACCTGATCGACCTCATGCTCGACGCGGTCGTCGGCGAGATCGAACTGCCCGAGCGACCCAGCGGTGACTGGCGAACCGACCTCACGCTGCTGGCCCACCAGACCCGCGCCGTCGGTCTACGCCACCCCTGGCAGGCAACCCTCGCCCGCCGCCCCACCCTCGGCCCCAACTCTCTCCGGGTCTACGACTTCGCGCTAAGCGCCCTCGACGGGTTCGGCCTCCACGTCGACGAGATGACCAGCCTCAGCGGCATGGTCGGCGACTACGTCGCGAGTGCGGTCCGAGACGAGATCGGCTGGCTCGATCATGCCCGGCACACCGGTATGGACCGCAAGCAGTGGATGGCCCAGTACGTCGGGCCGTACGTTAAGCACGTGGTCGAGTCCGGGAAGTACCCAATGTTCAACCGCAACATCCGCGAGGGGCGACTTTCGCACCTGTCGCCCGACGCGCGCTTCCAATACGGCCTCAACCACGTGCTCAACGGCATCGCCGCCGCCCTGCCCAACACGACGACGCGGTGAAAGGCTAGCGCCAGACGCGCGGGAAGGTTCGGATCGGCGGAGTGCCAAACGGCGACGCTGCAACCGTCACCGCACCGACAGAGGTCTCGGACCGTGACAGAGCGTCACCCTGACGGCGATGACGAGGTGAATTCCGACTACCAGGTTCGGCCCGGGTGCAGGCGGCGCACAACGGCCGGTCGATCGTGCCGCTGCGCACGAGCCGTACGTGGCTGCAGCCGGCGCACCTCATCCGCCTGCTTCGGCAGGGCACGCACCACGGCAAGCCAGTGGCTTTCGAGGCTTCGCAGTGCGCGAGCCGGCCGCAGGTGGAGCACACACCTGCAGCAGTGGCGGTGTCCGGCACGTCTCGCAGACCGGCCCGTCGTCGGTCCGGGCGTGAACACGACGGCGCCGGCCGCAGCGCACGCACGGCTTCAGGTTCGCTGGGTCGGTCGCGTTGCAGTACCGGCACAGCGGGCGCCCCTGCATGTCGCAGGCGGACGGTTCGCGGACCTGATAGCTGCCGGGGCGAAGCTCAGCCCGGCCCCCGACTGACAGTCGAGGACGGCCGCCCATCGGCCCGGCAGTTGGCCGGGCCGACGGCCCCAGCCGGTCCTTTCCCTCTTCCACCACCCGTGAGAACGCCCCAACCAACCACGTAGCACCTCGGCCGAGCGTTCCGTCGCTCGTCGCCCGCGGTCGCTCAGCGCCCGTTGGAGAGGACCGCCTTTCCGTCGACGACGCGCACGGTTCCACTGATGTCGAAGCTGACGGTCTCCTGCCAGGAGGCGCCGGCGCCCGAGGTGCGGATCACTGTCGCGGCGGCGACACCCTGGCCGGGGCTCGTCACCGACACCCCGCCGTCCGCGACGACGGTGAAGCTCAGCTCCGGATACCGGACGATCGTCCAGGACAGGATCTTCACCGGCACGCTGCTGCTCGCGACAAAGGGGCAGCCCGAGGGGGCCAGCTCGATGCGGCGCGCGCAGCCGTCCACATGGGCCCGAACCTGCTGCTCGACGTCCCGGCGCACGTTCTCGCGGACCTCGACCGGCGAGAGCGAAGCGCTCGCACCGTTGGCGAACGCGATCGCCGGCTCCGCCCGGTAGAGCGGGTGCTCCGGAAGGGCGACCCGGTAGGCGCCCGGGAAGGCGACCATGCTCCGCGTGGTGGTCATCGGCAGAGTGGCGCCCGCGACGACCAGCCGGCCTGTCACCACGGACTCCAACCGGAGTTCGAGCAGCCCGTCCGTGATCCGCCACGACGGCAGCCCGCGCAGCCCCCGCTCGCTCACCAGCGGCAGTGTGATGGTGATCGGCGGGCCGCCGAAGTCGTAGCTGGCCTCCACCGTCGCGCTTGTGCCGGTCCAGATCGTGCGCCCGACGGTGAGATTGCGCGGCGGGGTGTAGCCGGCGTGGTGCAGCGTGGCGTCCGTCAGCAGCAAGAGGTCCGCCCGCTCGTCGACCCCGGCGATGGGCCCGCGCTGCCCGATGGCGGAGCCCTCGGCGAGCAGCCCCCGCGCCCTGGTCGCGTCCCGGTCGGCCAGCGCGTCGAAGTAGGCGCGTACCGCCGCCTCCGGCCCGATGAACCGTGGCACCAGCCGTACCGTCGCCGTGCAGAGGAGCACGAGCCCCACAATCGCGGTGATCAGCACGGCGGGCCAGATCCGGCGGGTGTCCGCCGGTGTCCTGAGCCGGGGGGCGACAGGGACCGGGGCCGGTGGCGACCCGTGCGGGACCGAACTGGGCCGGGCCGGGCCGCACCGCGGGCAGGACGCCGAGACAAGCGCGGAGCCGCAGAAGACGCAGTACCGGTACGGCTGTTGCTGCTTCACCCGAACTCCTTGTCTCGCCTTGCTGCCCTGCCACGACGGGTCGCGGTCAGTGGTTGGGCACGAATACCGTCTTTCCATCGACGACGCGGCCGAAGCCGAACACCGCGAACGTCGTCCGGTAGGCGAAGTCCGGCGTGAGCGGGGAACTGGTCCGCCCGGTCACCTCCGCCTCCCCCGCCTCACCGACGACCCAGGCCTCCGCACCGGTGGACGTCAACTGCAGCTTCAACGTGGGGTAGTGAGTGATCGTCCAGTTGAGACTCGTGACCGGCCAGTCGCTACGGCCGCCGAACGGGCACCGGGGCGGCAGGAGTTCGCGGCTCTCGGCGCAGGTGTCCAGATATGCCCGCACCTGCGGCTCGATGGCCTCACGAACGGTGGGCCGCAGGCGCACCAGAAGGCGGTCTGTCTCGCCGGCCCCCGCCCACACGGTGATGGGCGGCGCCTCCTGAATCCCGTTGCCCGTCGCCACGATCCGGTACGCGCCCGGAAAGACCAGCTCGAGCCGCTCCTGGGTCGCCGGTACCGCGGCGCCGGAGACCAGGAACGTCTCCCACCCGGCGTCGTTGCGAGGCAACGCCATCGACAGGAGTCCGTTCTGGATCTTCCACTCGGTGGAGTCGTCGTTGCGGGTCAGGGTGAGCTCGAGCTGACCGTTCCCCTGGTTGATGCGGTAGTCGACCTTCACCGTGCTGGTGTCGGTAGCCGAGAACAGCACCTCCGCTACCACCTCGTCGGGCGGGGTGTATCCGGGGTCGTTCAGGATCCGGTCGGTCAGCATCGGCGGGTCGGGCGGTTTGCGCGAGGCCGGATCGAGGAACGCCAGGGCCTTGTCGGCGTCCCGCTCGGCGAGCGCCTCGAAGTAGGCGCGCGCGACGTCGTCGGGGCCGTCCGGCAACCACCGTGGGCTCAGCAACGGGACGGCGGCCACGACGAGGAGGACGACGGCCACGCCGATCAGGACCAGCGACCAGGGCCGGCGGAGCCGGGACAGTCGGCCGGCCGGACCATCGGCGGGCTGGTGTCCCGACTGTCCGGCCCCGCACCGGAAGCAGTATCTCGGGCTGCCCGGCACCGGCGCACCGCAGTACGGGCAGTACCGAGCGGGCTGTGCATCTGTCATCGGGAGACCTTGCTGATCGGGGTGGCCAAAACGGTTGCCGCTCGTGCGGGTGCCGGAGGCTTGCGCTTCAGCGCGGAACGAACAGGACCTTGTCCCCCGCGGCACGCCCATCCCCGTAGAGGAGGAACGACGTGTTCCCCGGAAGGACCTCGCCACGTGCGGTCGTCGCTGTCGCTTCGCCGACCCCGCCGACGACCTGTGCGTCCCCGGTGGACCCGAGCGTGATCTCAAGCGGCGGGTACCGGGTGATCCGCCAGGTGACGCGCGTCACGGGAGCAGAGCTGTAGGCCGAGAAGGGGCACCCCTTCGGCATCAGTTCCGTGCTCGCGGCACACCTGTCCAGGTACGCCCGGACCTGGGTCTCGATCGACTCGCGCGCGCTGTCCCGCATGCGTGTGCGGAGAACGCCCCCCTCCCGGGCGCCCGCGTGCACGATGACGGGGGCCGTCACCTCCCGGATCGGATGGTCGGGCAGTGAGACGAGATAGGAACCGTGGAACACCGCTTCCAGGAGACCGGCCGGCGCTCGCGTGCCCGCGATGACGAGCGCCTCGAACCCGTATTCACCGGAGGGCGGCGGCAGCTGGGGCAGATAGTTGATGCTCCACGGCCGCCGCTCGCCGCCGCCCCCGTCGCGGATCAGGTAGAGCCCCGTCTTCTGCCGCTTACCGTCGAGTTCGTACTCCCCTTCCATTTCTGCAACGTCGTCACGAACTACTACCACCTTGATCCGGAGGTGCCGAGGCGGGTGATATCCGGGATCGCGCAGCGCTCCTCCGCTGGTCAGGATCATCGGTGCCCGCTTCGCGTAATCCGCGGAGAGCAGGGATCGGGCCCGGTCGGCGTCACGGTCCGCGAGCGCGTCGAAGTAGGCTTCGACGGTGTCGGGGGGCGACATGGGGGACGCCTGCTGATGGAACGTCACCGCCGCGACCAGTACGACGCCGGCCGCGAGGGCCGCGACCACGCCCCATCGGCGCCGCACTCCGGGTCGATCACGGAAGAGCCGGCCCACTCGTCGACCCGCACCGCCGGCTTCCTCGCCGAACGGTGGCTCCAGCTGGGACAGCCCGCACTCGCCGCAGTACGCCGCGTCCTCCGGGACGAGTTCCCGGCAGCGCGCGCACCGGGGGCCGTACTGGGGCGGACGTCCCGGCGGCCGTGCTGGTTGCGGCGGGCCGACGACTGGTGGAGCCGTCCATGCGGGTGGGGGGACCGCAGTGCCCACGGTCGGCACCCACACCGTGGCAGGGCTGCCCCCGTTGGCCGGCACGGCTGGCGGCGCGAACCCGACGACGGACGCCGGTGCGGCGGCTGGGGGCGGGGGCGCGGCAGCTGTGGGCGGGCGTGGGACGGGAACGGGCGCACCCCGCGGGAACGGCATGGCCGCCCGCTGCTCCCATCGCTCCACGGCTCGCCGGACGAGCTTCACGGTGACGGCGATCAGGAGCCCGCCGAGGGCACCCAGCAGGCCACCCAGAAGCGCGCCGTTCGTCCGCGGCGACGAACTCTCCGCGTCCGCCTCCGTCGGGCCGTACGCTGCCGCGTGCTTGACGGGAGTCACGGTGCCGTCGCTCAGCCGGACCGCCGTGCCGGCCACCGGCCCGGCATCCACCGCCGTCGCGGCAGCACCGTCCCGGTGCGAGATGACGCCCGCGGTCGCGACTGCGCGATCGGCCGGCGCGGCGTGTGCGGGGGCCGCCCCGAGGCTGGTCAGCAGCACCAATTGGCCGAGCAGCCCGAGGCGAGCCAGCCACGGACGCGCCAAGCGGTAGGAGAACATGGATCCCCAACTCCTTGAGCGACAGGTGTCGCAGCCTATGGGAATCCGGCCGACGACGCTGACCCGGTGGGAACAGTACGACGGTCTCGTGACGCGTAGGGGGCGGCGGCATGCTCGCCGCCGCCCCCGCGCTGCCCGTCCGTCAGGCCGGCGAGCCCGTCACCGTGAAGAGACGGGTACGGCCGATGTCGTCGAACGAGCCGAGGCCCACCCGGCCCGAGCCGAAGGTGGTGTCCTTCGCGGTCATCGGCGTTCCTGCCCATCGACGTAGACGGCGATCTCGCCGGTGACGGGCAGGTGCACCACCCGCACCTTGCGCCGGTCGGCGTCGGTGATCGCCGGGTTGGCGTCGCGGGAGCGGCCGTTTCACTGGTCGATGCGTTCCCGGTCGGCGTTGTTGACCTTGAAGATGCCGTTGTGCGGGTAGATCGCGGCTATTTCCCTCCGGGTACCTGGTCCCTGACCTCGTCGTAACCGACCTTGGTGGGTGCTGCGGTCGGCGAATAGATCACGCGGATCACGCCCGTCGGAAACGCCTCCGTCGCCGTCATTCTCAGGTGGTACGGCGCGTCGCCGTCGTCGAACAGCTTGCGGCCCTTACGCGCCGCCACCGGATGCACCAGCAGGCGCAGCTCATCGACCAGTCCCGCGGCGAGCAGTTGCTGCACCACGGAGATCGACCCGGGGATGAGGATTCCTCTGATGCCGGCATCGGCCTTGAGCGAGGTGACGGCATCGAGGAGATCCCCCTTGATCAGCTCGGAGTTGCGCCAGGAGAACTCCAGCGGCTGGCGCGAGACGACCACCTTGCGCACGTCCCCGAGTTGTTTGGCGAACGGTGCGTCGTCCCCACCCGCGGCCTCACGGTCGGGCCAGGCTCCGGCGAAGCTGTCGTAGGTCTCGCGGCCGATGAGCAGCACGTCAGCGGTCTCATAGTCCTCGCCGACGGCGCGGCCCATGTTCTCGTCGAAGTACGGGAAGTGCCAATCGGGGTCGATCTCGGCCACACCGTCGGCCGAGATGAACAGCGTGGAGATGACCTTTGCCATCGGGGCGGTCCCTTCGAGTCAGGTGGGTGTCGGTAGGTAGACCGGCGCATCATCCCAAACTCATCCGCGGGCCACAGATCCGTCCCGACGGAGAGTCGGCATTTCGAGCTCGTCGTGATGCATCGGCGCAGACTGCAGCGTGGTATGTAACGACCACTTCGCAAACCGTCGGGGCATGTGGTGGCCTACGGTCGTGCGCGCACATCGGCATGAGCATGCACCCAGGGTCAATCATGCAACGGCCGAAAGCGGACAACTTCGGGGCTGCCGAAGAGTTCACCGAGCAGGAAGCCTGACCAGAGCGTGGCCAGTGAGATCGGGAGCCGTCAGCCCGAGGCCGCCGCTCGCAGCCCGTACCGTTCGGCCGCGCGCGCCTTGGCCTTCGCGGCCTCGACCTCGCGGTCGCGGGGAGGCGCCTTCGTCACGAGGCTGTCCAGTAGGGTCCGGGTGGCCGCCGTGACGGCGCGGATCGCCTCGCCGAACGCCTCCTCGTTGGCCGCGGACGGCCGTGTTGTGCCGCTGACCTTGCGCACGTATTGGATGGCGGCGGCCTCGATCTCATCGTCGGTCGCAGGCGGTTCAAAGTTGTGGAGCACGCGAATGTTCCTGCACATGCCTCTACGATGCCAGGCAGAGCCGACACTGGCAGATGGGTTACCAACGACGCCCGCATTGACGATGTCTGCGCGCGTAACTTGATCATCGCGAGCGCTCGCCGACGGCCTCGCCCGCGGCTGCCACGGGAGGTCGGTTAGCACTGTTTGCCGTAGATGTGGCGTTGCAAGCATGGCACAACCCGTATGGCCAGCCGGAGGTTTCTGCAGCAGCATGGAGGCGAGGCTCTGATGGGGTGGTTCCCATGGTCAGCAGCGACCACGCACTTCGCAATTTCCGGCACTTCCCCGTGGAAGCCCAGCGGTCGGCGCAGGCGGCAGCGGAGGACCGCGAACAACGCCTCCGCACGATCATTAAGAAGCGCAGCGGCAAGGCGGCGAAACTGTCCGTTGAGGCGAGCCACCGGCTGCGGCGCCTGCTGGGCGACGACAACTGGACCGAACTGCGGGACCTGATGCGGCAGGAACGGATGACCGTTCGTGACCTGCTTCAGCCACCCCAGGGGCTGGAGTCGAGCTACGACAGCCTGAACCAGGCCCGGAGACGGAAGGCCAAGGCATTCCTGCGAAGCCGGGACATCCGACGTGAGGCGATCGTCGCGATAGCCGGCGACTACCACGAGGCGATCGCCGACGTGTTCGCGGCCGACGAGAACATCAGCCGCGGGTTCCACCTCTCGAACAACCTCGACAAGTGGCTGAGCCTGTCCCCATTCCACGATCGCGCGCTGCCGTGGGGGGTCTTCGAACCGGACGACAGCGAGAACCCGCACCGGTGGGAGGTCTTCCGGCCGCCGTTCTTCGGGTTCAACTTCGGCTTCGTCCCGGTGCGCAACGACAACTTCGTCGTCGATCGCCTCCACACGCTGAACCCGTCGGTCGGGGACGTCGGCATCTCCATCACCATGGAGGACGGCGACGCGGGCGACTTCGATTACGCGTCCGGTGACGCCTTCAGCGCGATCGCGTTCGCGTTCGTGCCGCCGGCGACGGGTCTGGTCGAGGTCCTCATCGACGCGCAGTGCGTCGAGGCGACGCACCGGCTGGAGACGACGGACGAGTGGGGATGGTCCAACTCCCACACCACCCAGCAGAACTTCCTGATGCTCGACGTCCTGCACCCCAGCGTGGCCGAGCCGTCGTACGCCGAGATGTCGAACCTCGACGAGACCACCGACGACGACGAGAGCTTCCACCAGGAGAAGTTGACCCGTGGTACCCATTACTTCGCGCAGCTGTTCAGCGCGGGACCGGTGCCGGCGGGCCAGTCGGTGGTCGTGTGCGCCGGCACACGCTCCTTCGACAAGAGTGGCACCAACGACGTGTCCATCGACAGCACGTCCGACTTCCGGTGGTACATCAGCTCGGTCGAGGTCCGCATCTCACCGTGAGCGGCGCCTCTCCGCAGCTATCGGTTCGGCACGCCGTCCAACCGGACGCAGCAGGCCCCGGGACGCGGTGCGAGCCGGGGCAGCAGGTCGGTACGCCCGGCACCGTCGATCATGCCGGCGAGGAACGCGTGGTTGAGCCCGCACACCAGGGCGGTCTGCCGGGTGGCCAGGGCGTGGAACGGGCAGTTGCGCAGCAGCACCTGGTCGCTGAGCGGTTCGGGTTCGAAGCCGAGGCCGGCGAGCACGGCGATGAGGTCCTCGCCGGTGTCGCGTACCCGTGCTCCGATGTCCCGGCCGCGTTGCCGGGCGTGCCGGCGTGCCGCCTCGGGGGCGTCGTGCGGGTCGTCGGCGACCGCGTCGGCGAGGATCTCGGCGATGAGTTCGTAGCGCCGCTCCGGAACCGTGATCGCGACGCCGTCGCCGGCCGCCTCGTAGACCTTCGGCGTCCGGCCGCGGCCCCGGGGCTGGTCGGCCGGCGTCTGGTAGTGGGCCCGCAAAAGTCCGGACTCGACGAGCTTGTCGAGGTGGAACGCGGTGAGGTTGCGGGACATGCCGTGCGCCTCGGCCGCCTCCTCGCGGGTGACCGGGTGATCGGCCCGGCACACGTAGTCGTACAGCGCCCGTCGGGACCGGTCGACGAGCGCGGCCATCGCGCTCCAGCGCTCCCCCGTGCTCACAGCCCCGAGATTATCACCAGCGAAGGCTATTGAAATTCCGGGCGCGCTGGGGCAGCATGATCGATAACACCAACGAGCGTTGGTGAAAATCCCCTGGGGGTTTCCGTGCGACCCATGGATCAGGCCAAGCAGCCGGTGACCAACCTGGCCGGCCGCTACGGCCACCCACTTCATCCCGCGCTGGTGGCGGTGCCGATCGGCGCCTGGGTGGCCAGCTTCGCCTTCGACCTCGCCTCCCGGTTCGTGTCCGGGCCGCAGGGCCTGGCCGACGGCGCACGGTGGCTCATCGGCCTCGGCGTCATCGGCGCCCTCGCGGCCGCGCTGGTCGGCTTCCTGGACCTGTTCGCCATCCCCACCGGCACCCGCGTCTTCCGCACCGCGCTCGCGCACATGGCGATCAACCTCGCGGTCACCGGCGCGTACGCGGTCAACTTCGCCCTCCGGGATGCCGGCCCGCCGGGTCCGGTGGCCGCGGGACCGCTGGTGCTCTCGGCGATCAGTCTCGCCGGGTTGACCGTCGCCGGTTACCTCGGCGGCGAACTGGCCTACCGGTACGGCGTGCGCGTCGCCGACGAGACCACCCAGGCGCAGGGCTACCACAGCGCAGACAAGGAGAACTCCTGATGGGCATCGCCGCACTCGTCACCTGGCTGATCACGGCCGTCGGTGGCTTCGTCATGCTCGGCACCTGGATCAGTCACGGCGGCCATCGACCGGGAAGCGGCAGCCGCCTGGCGCCGGGCCTCGTGTTCGGCCACTTCGCCCTGGCCGCGATCGGGCTGGTGCTGTGGATCGCCTACCTGGCCGTCGACAACGACGTTCTCGCGTGGGTCGCGTTCGTGACGCTCCTGCCGGTGGCACTGCTCGGGTTCACCATGCTGGCCCGCTGGATCCCGGCCCGCCGTGCCGGGACCGCCGAGTCCCGGTTCCCCGTACCGGTGGTGGTCGGCCACGGCCTGTTCGCCGCCGCCACGCTGGTCCTGACCGCGCTCGCAGCCCTCGGCGTGGGAGGTCGCTGAGGTGAGTGTCACCGCCCTCCGGGTGCAGCACCAGCGTCCCCGCCGCGACCCGGCCGCCGCCGAACGGGCGGCGGCGGAGTTCCTGGCCGCGCTCGGCGTGGACCTCTCCGCCGCCGGGCTCGCCGACACCCCGGGCCGGATGGCCCGCGCCTACGCCGAACTGCTCACTCCGCGCGAGTTCCAGTTGACCACCTTCGACAACGACGAGGGCTACGACGAGCTGGTGCTGGCCCGGGCCATCCCGATCCGGTCGGTCTGCGAACACCATCTGCTGCCGTTCGTCGGCGTCGCGCACGTCGGCTACCTGCCCGGCGAACGCATCCTCGGGCTGTCCAAACTGGCCCGGGTGGTCGAACTGTTCGCCCACGGCCCGCAGGTCCAGGAGCGCCTGACCAAACAGATCGCCGACTGGCTGACCGGCCAACTCCGCCCACGCGGGGTCGGCGTGGTCATCGAGGCGGAACACCTGTGCATGACGCTGCGCGGCGTCCAGGCCGTCGGCAGCAGCACCATCACGTCCACCCTGCTCGGCACCCTGCGCGACGATCACCGGTCGCGCGCCGAGTTCTTCACCCTGACCGGGGTGGGCTCCCGCTGATCGACATACCCAGAAAGGAGCTGGACCGATGTCGAAGACCGGCACGTTCGTGATCGTGGGAGCCGGGCTCGCCGGAGCGCGGGCCGCGCAGACGCTGCGGGAGGAGGGCTTCGACGGCGGGATCGTCGTGATCGGCGACGAGCCCGAGCGACCGTACGAGCGGCCACCACTGTCCAAGGGTCTGCTGACCGGCGGCGCCGAACCCGACAGCGTGTACGTGCACGACGCCGGGTGGTACGCCGAGCACGACGTCGACCTGCGCACCGGCGCCCGCGCCGTCGCCGTCGACCGCTCCGCCGGGGAGGTCCGGCTCGCCGACGGCCAGCATATCCGGTACGACAAGCTGCTGCTGGCCACCGGCGCCAGGCCCCGCGACCTCGCCGCACCCGGCATCGGCCTGGACGGGGTGCTGCGGCTGCGTACCCTCGCCGACAGCCGTCGAATCGCCGCGGCGCTGGTCGACGGCGCGCACATCGTGATCGTCGGAGCCGGATGGATCGGCCTGGAGGTCGCCGCCGCTGCCCGGCAGCGCGGCGTCACCGTCGATGTCGTCGAGACGGCCGCGCTGCCGTTGCGCCGGGTGCTCGGCGACGAGATCGCCCGGGTGTTCGCCAACCTGCACCGGGACCACGGCGTCACCTTCCACTTCGACGCCGAGGTTCGGGAGGTCCGCGGCACCGGCCGCGTCTCCTCGGTCCTGCTGGCCGACGGCACGGAGTTGCCCGCCGACGCCGTGGTGGTCGCCGTGGGCGTACGGCCCAACACCGAGCTGGCGACAGCGGCGGGCCTCACCGTCGACAACGGAATCCAGGTCGACGCGTCCCTGCGTACCGCCGACCCGGACATCTACGCCGCCGGTGACGTCGCCAACGCCTACCATCCCGTGCTGCGCCGGCGGCTGCGCGTCGAGCACTGGGCCAACGCACTGCACGGCGGCGCCGCGGCGGCCCGCGCCATGCTGGGACAGGCGGTCAGCTACGACGACCTGCCCTACTTCTACACCGACCAGTACGACCTGGGCATGGAGTACGTCGGAGACGCCCCGCCCGGGGCGTTCGACCGGGTCGTCGTCCGGGGCGACGTCGCCAAGCGCGAGTTCATCGCCTTCTGGACCGCCGGCGGACGGGTGCTCGCCGGCATGAACGTCAACGTGTGGGACGTCGTCCCGGCGCTCCGGCGGCTGGTCGCGGCAGCCCACCCGGTCGACCTCGACCTACTGGCCGACCCCGACGTGCCGCTCGACGAGCTGTAACCGCCGCCGGCACCCGAGACTCAGATCGGTTAGCCGACGTCACGCCTCGCGGAGCCGGCCGACACCGACCGGTGGCGGCCGGCTCCGACGTGACTAGTTGCTGCCACCGTCGTGCGGAACGGTGACGGTCGGCGACCGACCAGTTCGGTGAAACGTTGCGGCGGGTGGACGTGGTACGGGATGCGGGCGCCGTAGTCGAGCAGCTTCGCCAGGCGCCCGAGACCCTGTGGGTGGGTGGCCCCGTACGCCTCGCCCATGATCGCGGTGGAGTCGGCGGCGACCGCGTCCCGAAGGGTCATCCGCCGTCGCCCCGCCGAGTCGACGAGGTAGCTGAGCCCCTCGTCCGGTGGGCCGACCCGGTTGTCGGCCCTGGTGGTCGAGCCCAGCCACCGCTCGCAGACGGAGCCCCGCTCGCCGAGGTCGTACGCGTCCTCGGGCAGGCCGAACCGCCGCCCAGGCGGCACCAGGTCCCGTGCGACGACGGCCGGCGCGAGGCGCGGCACTTGCCCGCCGTCGTTCAGCACCTCCTCGACCAACTGCCGGGCGAACCGAAGCTCATTTGAGAAGAGAAGCCGCCTCCAACGGGAATGACCTATCTGAGGCTAAGCTCGCCGAGTTCTACGCGCCCCGCCTGCGGGGTACGGGAAGCCACCCGCTGATCTCGGTCGGCCCGCACACGATCGATTCTCCTTGCAAGGATCTGCCCGGCTGCGGATATTGCCGAGAAAGTCGTCGGAGCCTGCCTCATAGATCTCGCCTCGGCGGCCCCGCCCGGCCTAAGGATTAGAAGAAGATCCCGACTGGCTGGTCGAGCGGGCTCGGTGCTGGTCGGGCCGTCCATCGCCGCCCGGCTTTGTCGGCGTAAGTGGATGGTCTTGGCTGCACGAATGGCTGTACGGTCCCGGCGTGGATTGGGGGATGCGGGTGAGTTGGGTCGCCAACGTGATGCTGTCGGTGGGTCCGGAGGACCGCCCCAACGCCGAGGCGTTCGGCGGGTGCCTCGACGAGGAGTGCCCCCGTCTCGACGCCATGAGGCCGGGCGGCTGCGGCAACCTGAGGCTGATCACCGATGCGGACAACCGGTGGGGCGGACACAAGAACCCCGAGTGCGAGGTGCACGCCGGGGCGCTCAACCATGTCGGCCTCGCTGCTGTTGTGAAGCATTTCGGGTCTCTGGCCTGGCACAACCCCAATGCGGTGCAGCTTTTCGTGATGGACCAGGAGGAGTCCTTCTTCCGCGTCTGGATGATTCGCAACAGTGCTCTGCGGCAGTACGCCCCTTCGTCGCCAGACGAGGAGGACGAGGAGTTTGGGCCACCGCTGGGTCGTAGCCGCAGATTGGAAGGACGAGGATCACCGCCCCGAGATGCCCGGAACGCCTGCTCCTGGCCGGGGAGTGGGTGACAGCTCGTGCCCGCTCGTTCCCCCTCCGGACACCGGCTACTGGCACGTGGTTGGCGCGCCGCTGTGGGTGGCCCGCCTCGCCGCCCATGTGCCACCATCACTCAATGGCCGACCCCGATGCCTGGTCCCGGTTACCTGAGACCCGGCCTGCCCGGGAGTACTTCCTGCGCCCCCTGCTTGTCTTCGCTGCGGCCCTCGCAGTGTTGGCGTGGCTGGTTGTCGGTCTTCTCGTCTTCCTGGCGGTGGGTGCCTACTTCGCTGGCGGTTCCGAGAACATGACGGGCTTAGCTGTTGCCGTCCTGCTCCCGCCGACGCTGGCGCCTGCTCTTGGCCTCACATCCGCTTCGGCATGGTGCTACCGCGGGATCCGGGGTGGCCGGGCATCTTTGGTGATCGCGATCGCGACAGCGGTCGCGGCAGTTGTCGCGGTCTGTGTCTGGCGTTGGGCCGCTGCTACTGGAATCGTCCCCTAAGGTGGTGCCCGCCGCGCCGGCCGGCGGTCGCCAGCAGGCCAGCGAGAGCGGGCGGTGGGCTGCGCTCGCTCGGCGGCCTTGACGGGAATCGACAAGGCGCTGATCTGCGGTGACGGTGGTGTGCCCGGCAGGATTCGAACCTGCGGCCTGGGGATTAGAAGAAGATCAGGGATGGCTGGCCAAAGAGCTGCGCACCTGGTCAGCCCGTCCGCTGCTGTCGGGTGGCGTCTGCGTAGCGCGCGGTCGGCGGTATTTGCGTGCGCTGCCGCTGGTTACCCTCACTGAGATGAACGATGTCGAGCACCCGAGCCAGCGCCTTGTCGAACAGCGCCTGCGGAATCGGGCGATGAAAGCGCTGGAGGCGCTGAGCAAGAGGGACAACGGCGTTCGAGGGGTCGGCTTGGTGGAGTATGTCGAGCAGCTCTTCGACGTCATCGACGACGATGTGCCGTGGCATTGGCGGGAATGGACCTGCTTCACACCACATGAGATGCACGCTCTCGCCGAGGTTCAGCGGCTACTCAGGGCGGCTTGCACGGCGACGCCGGACGCCCAATCCGAAAAACAGTTCATCGGCTCCGGCTGGCCGATCAGAAGCCAGCCGAGTGCTAGGCAGGCCCTCGAAGCGATGCGGGCAAGAGGGCGGCTCCGTGAGGACGTCGAGGAAGAGCGACCGTCACTGCCTGCCTGAACATCAGCCGTCGCCCGCCAGTGCGTGATGCGTCCTCAATTCGGCACGTCCGGACGGCGACGGGCCAACTCGGCATGACGCTGTGTAGCGCGCGCTCCGCGGCAAGAGAGTGCGTTCGAGCCGCAGCTGCGGCAGGATGTCGGCGTGGGTCTGGTTGTCGAGCTCCGCGACAGAGCGGGCAACGTCATTGGTCACCTGCCGGACCCGTCCGGCGGCACGTTCGATGCTGCAGGGGACTTCGACCGGACACTGAACGCCGGACTCGACCTTCCTGTGCTTTCGTCTATAGACACCTTCGCCGACACCACGATGCCCAGCGCCGCGATGAGGCCACTCCTTCAAGACATAGACACGGCTATGACTGCCGCGAAGGATGGCCCGAAACTGCGCGGACTGATGCGGCTGCGCGTCCTCGCCGAGAATTGCCTCGCCCACGAAGGCTCGGTTCTGGTCTTCATGGGAGACTGACCAGTCCGGGCCGGGATGAGCAATCCGCGCGGACTGAACGTCCGCATCTCGGCACGTCCGGACGGCACAGGGCCAGCTCGGCGTGACGCTGCGTAGCGCGTGGATCGCGGCTGATGACAGCGCGCCGGGCCCACGGGGCGAGGCGGGCGAGGGGCGTTGCCGTCGCGGGCACCACGTACCTTCTACGGCTGTGGACTTGGCACTGGTTGTGTTGCCCAACGGGCGTGACATCGCACTGACCGAGATGCATTTGGTGTTGACGTACGGAGGGTTGATCGAGGGCTACCCGATGCAGCGAATGAACGATGATCATGGGCGGGCCTGGCGCAGCGAGCGGCGCGCCTTCTGCCCGGCGCACCGGTCCACGTCATCGACCCTCCAGGCACCCAGGAGTCAGACCAGCGTGAGGCTTCGCTGCCGTTCGGGCCGGTTGAGTCGCTCCCATCAGTGAGCCTTTTTCAAGCTGATCTTGCAGCTCAGGGTGGGTGCG
>NZ_JAEMUW010000130.1 GCF_016598485.1 Micromonospora coerulea
GCAGCGCCGGGCATAGCTAATGAGTCTGCCGGCGGTTTGCCTCCTGCCGGACTGCCTCCGTGAGATCCCGCCAGGTGCCGGCCGAGGTCTTCATCATCCGGTCGACCATCGACCGGGCGGATGCTTCGTCCCGGAAGTCGTAGGACACCTCCTGACCTCCGTCACCACCGAGGCGGCCACGGACCCGCCAGAGCTGACCGTCGGAGACCAGCCGGATATCCCGCCGGGCCATCCCGCCAAGCGGCCGGGTCGACA
>NZ_JAEMUW010000131.1 GCF_016598485.1 Micromonospora coerulea
CTAGCCGCAACCCCGCGACCGCCGCCAGCTCGCCGACGCGGCCGGCGTGCGCTCCCTTACGCCGCGCGGGCACGTGGCCGCGCGGCCCGGCCGGCTGCCGGCCCACCCCTCACTCGTCAACGATCTGTCGTTCTGCGGCGGCCCCGGGCTTCCCGCTGTCCGCGCCAGCCGCCGGGCGTCAGGCGTGACGGCCGCAGAGCGATAGCGGCAGCGGCCGGCGCGCGCCCAGGCGGCGGCGCGTGCGGCCCGTTGC
>NZ_JAEMUW010000132.1 GCF_016598485.1 Micromonospora coerulea
GGTGTGCAGGGCGCCCAGTCGAAGATCAGCCTCAACGATGAGCAGACCGCGAACGTCGAGGCGATCATCGCGGCGACGAAGAAGGCGGGTCTGCCGCAGCGGGCCGCGGTCATCTCGATCGCGACGAGTCTGCAGGAGTCGAAGCTGGAGAACCTGGGTCACCTGGGTGACCGCAACGACCATGACTCGCTGGGCCTGTTCCAGCAGCGCCCGAGTTCGGGTTGGGGTACGCCGGAGCAGATCACCGA
>NZ_JAEMUW010000133.1 GCF_016598485.1 Micromonospora coerulea
GTGGCGAACAGCACCTTGGGGTGGTGCCAGTAGACGCCCACCGCCGTCGGCACCTTGCCTAGTTTCTTCTCGATCATCCACTTGATCAGCGCTCCCTTGACGCCGGTGATCTCGGCCGGGGGGATGCGGGTCGTCTGCTCCATGTCTCCTCCTGTGTCGGTGGCCGTAACGACGGGTTGGTAGGTCGTCATGCCATGGAGACACCGGCCGGGCCGCGGATGTGACATCGAGCGGGAGAAACAAC
>NZ_JAEMUW010000134.1 GCF_016598485.1 Micromonospora coerulea
CTGGCGAACAGCACCTTGGGGTGGTGCCAGTAGACGCCCACCGCCGTCGGCACCTTGCCCAGTTTCTTCTCGATCATCCGCTTGATCAGCGCTCCCTTGACGCCGGTGATCTCGGCCGGGGGGATGCGGGTCGTGTGCTCCATGTCTCCTCCTGTGTCGGTGGCTGTGCCGACGGGTTGGTAGGTCGTCATGCCATGGAGACACCGGCCGGGCCGCGGATGTGACATCGAGCGGGAGAAACGAA
>NZ_JAEMUW010000135.1 GCF_016598485.1 Micromonospora coerulea
GCCCACGTCCGGCTTGTCGGCCTGCACCGCGGCGGGCTTGGCGTCCACGGCCGGGGCCGCGGTGCCGTGGTTCAGCGGACCGGCCGCGAGACCACCGGCGAAGGCCAGACCAGCAATACCAAGAACGCTCTTCCGCATGATCGTGTTCATCGTGAAGCTCCTCGGGGGTTGGCGCGACGCACCCGATGGGGGCCGGGGCGCGCGCAAGCACCGTCAGGCGCTCAACAAACAAAA
>NZ_JAEMUW010000136.1 GCF_016598485.1 Micromonospora coerulea
CGCGGGGGTCGCCGACGTGCAGCACACCCACCCGCTGCTCCACCGCCCACGACACGACGCTGCGGGCGGCCTCGTGCTGGGCCTGACGGACCCGCCGCCGGTGCCGGCCCTCCACCAGGCGTGCCCGACGCCGGTACTTGCGCCACCGCCGGGACCCCTTCTCACCGGGTTTCGGCGACCGGCGGGCCACGGCACGGCGGCGGGCCTTGGCGTCGGCCAGGTGCATGCGATG
>NZ_JAEMUW010000137.1 GCF_016598485.1 Micromonospora coerulea
CGCGGGGGTCGCCGACGTGCAGCACACCCACCCGCTGCCGCACCGCCCACGACACGACGCTGCGGGCGGCTTCGTGCTGGGCCTGACGGACCCGCCGCCGGTGCCGGCCCTCCACCAGCCGCGCCCGACGCCGGTATTGCCGCCACCGCCGGGACCCCTTCTGCCCTGGCCTGGGGGCCCGGCGGGCGACAGCACGGCGGCGGGCTTTCGTGTCGGCCAGGTGCATGCG
>NZ_JAEMUW010000013.1 GCF_016598485.1 Micromonospora coerulea
CCTTAAGAGGTCAATTCGGCAACGCGACGCGGTTAAGCCTTGTCCTCCGTCGGCTGATGTGCGACACCTCAGCGCGCTGGTCGAGTCGGATCCGTGCACCTCGGTCAATCTTTCTTACTTCTCGGGGCTTGGCATCCAGCCCGGTGGGTGCCGCAGTAGTCTCCGCGCTCAGGCATCGATGCGGAGCCAGGTATCACCGGTCCGAAGCCACAGGAAGCCGTCGCGGCCCTGGCCGCACCGCAGCACGACACGACCGGGTACCTGCTCCTTGTGCCGATCCGTCACGACCCAGGAAGCGCCGACCAACTCGGCCCGGAACACTTCAGTCGATCGCTCATTGTGGACCCGCCGGGTCAGGATCGCATGGTTGCCGCGTACCGCCAGCCCGTCGGGAGACGGTACGGGACTGAGCCAACTGGCCACCTCACCAGTCAGAGGGGTAATCCGCGTCAAGAAGGTGCTGCGGCTGCCGTTGCTGGAGTACCAGGCCAACCACACGCAGTCGCCCTCGGTGGCGGCGGCGCAACCGGCCAGTGGCCATTCGGGCAGCCGGCCGTTCGGAGCCCAGACGACCTGGCCTTGATCGCCCCAGCCGGCAAGCCCAGCCGCTGATTGCGGATGACCTCCGTAGATACCTTCATCGCCGTAGGCCGTCCAGATCGATCCACCAGAGTCGGTTACCAGAACGTCGATGTCATCGCCGATGCAGAAGCTGGCCCGCTCCTCACCTTCGAGGGAAAACACCGAGGCGTTCGGCGCCCACGCGCCCGAGTCGTCCCGGCCTGCGCGACCTGCTGCAATCAGGAGCCGGGCATCCGGAAGGAGCGCGATGTGGCTCGGTCGCCTCGGGATGGCCTCGAAGGTTCGGCGTTGCACCGATCCGTCAGCGTGACGGATCACGAGCACGCCGTCGAAGGGAACTTCGGGAACCCAGCCCACCCAGCCTTTGATATAGCTAATCTGCTCCAACTGACGTCGGTCGACGAACAGGACGGCAAGCGTCCCGGACGGGCCGACGGTCCACCACAGCGGGCGCCGTCCCGCCGACAGATCCGTCGTGGACGGCTCCCACACCTTCTGCATCACGAAGACCACCGACACCCCCCTCGCTCCGGATCACCACTGCAGCCGAGGGACGCAGTGTATGGACCAGGAACGCCCGACAGCGACACGGGCCGGGGCAAGCCCCGGCTAGCTAGTTCCTGAGGTCGTGGGCTGCGCGCACGATGAGTCTCCGTGCGTCTTCTCCGGTCACGGCTTCCTTCCAGAGCCGTTCCATGGCTTTGGCGTACGCCGCGGCTTCGTCGTCTCGGTGGGTCGTCTCGCCGACGAAGGTTTCCACGATGGCTACGTCGTCGTACATCTGGAAGGAGTTCTGCGGGGTGGTGGCGAGCTGGACGCCGAGAGGCAGGATGCCGAAGCGGATGTTCGGTACGCCGACCACGGTTTGCAGCCGGTCGAGCTGGCCGCGCATGACGTCGGGCGGGCACAGGAGCCACCGCAGGACGGGCTCGGCTAGCAGGAACTCGAACCGCTTGGTGGTGTCGTACAGGAGGTGCTGGCGCTGCATTCGGGTTGCTACGGCGGCGTCGACGTCGGCGATGTCGAGGTTGTGCAGCTCGACCATCTCGGTGAGGATCCGGCGAGCGTAGTCGGCGGTCTGGAGCAGGCCCGGTACGTAGACGGTCTCGAAGTGCCGAATGAGGCGTGACTCTGCGACGAGCTGGTTGTAGCTGTCCTGGACTCGGCCGTCCACGCTTCGCGGCTACCGCTGGTTGATTGAGAGCCACATTCGGCCGGCGCTCGGCAACGTGGCGTTGAGCAAGCTCACACCGACGATGATCCGTCGCGTCCTCGCCGCGAAGGCGAGCGCAGATCTTTCGGCAACCACAGTCCGCCACATTCACGGCATGATCCGTAATGTCCTGGGCGACGCGGTACGCGAGGAGCTGTTGCACCGCAACCCCGCGCTTGCCGTCCGGCCCCCGTCGATCCGCCAACAGGAGCGGCGGGCATTGACGGTCGAGGAAGCCCGGCGCCTGATCGAAACAATCCGGGGTGATCGGCTCGAAGCGCTGTGGGTCTGTGCCCTGACCGTCGGTCTGCGGCGCGGCGAGCTGCTCGGGCTGCGGTGGAGTGACGTGGATCTCGCGGCTGGCACTCTCACCGTTCGGCAAACCGTGCTCCGCGCTGGCGGACAGCTTCACTTCTCGGAACCGAAGACGGATCGGTCGCGGCGTACCGTGCCGGTTCCCGAACAGACCATGGCGCTCATCCGCGCCCATCGGCGCCGGCAGGCTGCCGAACGGCTCCAGGCGGGCGAGCGCTGGCAGGACTTCTGCCTGATCTTCGCCTCCACGATCGGCACGCCCATGGAGCCGCGCAACGTCGACCGCGCCTGGCACGCGACACGAGCGCGTGCAGGCCTGCCCTGGCTACGGCTGCATGATCTCCGACACGCCTGCGCCACGTTCCTTCTCGCGTCGGGCGCCTCGCCCCGCACGGTGATGAAGACCCTCGGCCACAGCCAGATCACGTTGACGATGAACACGTACGCACACGTCTTGGCCGAGGTCGAGCGGGCGGCCATGGACGCGGCCGCCGACCGGCTCTTCGGTTGAGCTTGGCTGTACCGATGGCTGTACCGGTGAAAACCGGGAAGGCCCAGGCACAGCCGACATGGGCTGTGACCTGGGCCTTCAGTGGTGCGCCGCCAGGGACTCGAACCCCGAACCCGCGGATTAAGAGTCCGCTGCTCTGCCAGTTGAGCTAGCGGCGCTCGTTGGCAACGGAGAAGACACTAGCACGCCCCCTGACCCGGGTTCCAATCCGATCCCGGCTCCCCCCTTCGGTCGAGCTTAAGGGGCAGACCGGAACAAAGCGCCCAGGCCGCTGATCGACGGGACCGAGGCGCGGGTGTTCATGGGGCACGATGTGCGCCAGGCACGCGAGAACAGAGGTGGGGATGGGCAGGTTCGCGCGGGGCGGGGCGATGGTGGGGGCCCTGATCCTGACGGCGTCGCTGGCACTGACCGGGTGCGGCGACAACCAGAAGCAGCCGGCGTTCGTCGCCGGTGGTCAGCCGGCCAGCGTCTCGGCGGCCGAGGGCACGGTGAGCGATCCGTCGCCGCAGCCGGCCGCCGCGCCGCTGCGGGTGAGTCCGGCCGACGGGGCGGACGACCGGCCGGTGAGCACCGAGATCGGCGCGACGATCCCCGGCGGCGGGAAGGTGTCGAAGGTCGTGCTCACCGCCGCGAACGGCACGACCGTCGAGGGCCGGATGCGCCGCGACGGCTCGTCGTGGGTGCCGTCCACGCCGCTGAAGTACGCCACCCGGTACACCGCGACCGTTTCCGGCACCGGTACGGACGGCCAGACCCACGAGGGCACCAGCACCTTCACCACGATGGCCAAGCCGAAGTCGATGATCGGCTCCGGCCTGTACATGTTCGACGGCAAGACCTACGGGGTCGGCATGCCGGTGGTGGCCGAGTTCTCTCCCGGCATCCCGAAGAAGGACCGGGCGGCCGTGCAGAAGCGGATGTTCGTCCGCACCGACCCGCCGCAGCCGGGGGCGTGGCACTGGCTCTACAACGGCACCCAGGCGTACTACCGGGGGCCCGAGTACTGGAAGCCGGGCACCGAGATCAGCGTGCGGCTGGCCCTGGCCGGCATCCCGCTGAGCAACGGGCGGTACGGCAACGTCGACCGGACCGCGACCGCCAAGATCGGCCGCGCCTTCGAGATGAAGGTCGACAACGCCAGCAAGAAGATGACCGTGTACCAGAACGGCACGCTGATCCGTACCGTGCCGGTGAGCCTCGGCAAGAAGAGCACCCCCTCCTCCAGCGGCACCATGGTGGTGATGGAGAAGAAGGAGTCGACGGTCTTCGACACCCGGGACGAGGCGGATCCGGACAACCAGTACGTCACGAAGATCGACTTCGCGCAGCGGATCACCTGGGGTGGCGAGTACATCCACGCCGCTCCGTGGTCCGAGGGGGTGCAGGGCCGCGTGAACGTCTCGCACGGCTGCGTCAACGTCTCCATGGCGAACGGCAGGTGGCTGTTCGACCGTACCCTGGTCGGCGACCCGATCACGGTGCGGGGCACCACGCGGAGGCTGGTGCCCGGCAACGGCTGGACCGCGTGGAGCATGAGCTGGACCGAGTTCGTGGCCGGCAGTGCTCTGCCGGTGCCGAAGGGCGGCGCGGGCCCGGCCTTCTGAGCGGGAGTACCGTTGCCCGGCAGGCACGTCGGGCAACGGTGGCGCGACGATCGACAGCGCCGCCGCCGTCGCTGGAGACCAGCCCCACTCGCGAAGTGTCGCAGGTTACCAAATTCGGTACATCATAGTCGGGGTGTTCCGGTTCACTACCGGGAACGGGTACCCGAATTCCTGCGTCAGTAGGGAACGATGGCACCGGGGATCCACGACTGTGAGGGAACAATGCGAGCTGGCCAGGACGAGCTGACCCGGCGCGGGACCGCCGGGCGCGGCGGGCGACGCCGCGTGGTCGCGGCGGTGGTGCTCGCCGCCGCCATGGCGCTGACCTCCGCCTGCACGAGCGGCGGCGACAACGGCGGCAAGCCGTCGAGCTGGCAGGGCGGTGGGGAGAGCAAGCCGAAGGCGTCCGCCACCATCACCGAGCCCAAGGCCGACGCCGCCGACGTGCCGGCCTCCACCGGCATCACCTTCACCACGAAGGACGCCCAGGAGACCACCGTCGAGCTCACGAATGCCGCGGGCAAGAAGGTCGACGGCGAGCTCGCCGTGGACGGGAAGAGCTGGCTCCCGGACGGCGCCCTGGAGTACGGCCAGAAGTACACCGCGACGGTGACCGCGACCGGCGACGACGGCAAGCCGGCCACCGCGACCAGCAGCTTCACCACCATGGCCCAGCCCGCCAAGCAGATCCGGGTGAGCAGCTTCCTCGGCGACAACCAGGTGGTCGGCGTGGCGATGCCGCTGATCATCCGGTTCAGCCGGGCCGTTCCGGAGGACTACCGGGACGACGTCCAGCGCCGGATGACGGTGACCGCGAAGCCGGCCCAGGAGGGTGTCTGGCACTGGGTCAGCCCCACCGAGGTCCGCTACCGCCCCAAGACGTTCTGGAAGGCCAACACCACAGTGTCGTACCGGGTGCAGGCGGGTGGCCTGCCGCTCGGCGACGGCTGGTACGGCCGTTCGGACCTCACCGTCGACGTCAAGATCGGTCCGTCGTTCGTGATGACCGTCGACAACCGCACCAAGCGGATGACGGTCACCAAGGACGGCAGGGTGATCAAGACGATCCTGGTCAGCCTCGGTAAGAAGACCACCCCGTCGTCCAGCGGCACCATGGTGGTGATCGAGAAGCTCCGCAAGACGGTCTTCGACACCATGGAGGAGCTGGGCCCCGAGGAGGGTTACCGCACGAAGATCGACTACGCCCAGCGGCTGACCTGGGGCGGTGAGTTCATCCACGCGGCGCCCTGGTCCGAGGGGCAGCAGGGCTCGGTGAACGTCTCGCACGGCTGCGTGAACGTCTCGATGGCCGACGGCGCCTGGCTCTTCGCCAACACCCGGATGGGCGACCCGATCACGGTCAAGGGCACCGAGCGGAAGCTCCAGAACGGTAACGGCTGGACCGACTGGAACCTGAGCTGGGACGAGTACGTCAAGGGCAGCGCCCTGCCGTACGAGCCGCCGGCGCAGCCCGGCGACGACGCCAGCGCCGAGCCCGGCACGACGGACGAGCCGAGCACCGAGCCGACGCCCTGACCAGGCAGTGACCGACCGGAGCCCCTTCCCGAGCGGAAGGGGCTCCGCCGTTTCCCGCCCCGGACCCCGAAACGACGGAAGCCCCCTCCCGAAGGAGGGGGCTTCCGGAACCGGGTGACTGATGGGAATTGAACCCACGACAACCGGGACCACAACCCGGTGCTCTGCCAACTGAGCTACAGCCACCATGCTCTCCGCGCCGGGACGAGCCGGGCGGGGCGCGGACTAATAATAGCCACACCCCGGCCGACCGCGTCCACCGGGTTCCGGCTCACCGGTCGGGCCCAAGGGCCGCGCGAGCCGACCGGAGGCCGAGCCGGCCGCGCCGGCCGCGGCGGGAAGCAGTCAGAGCTTGGCCGCGATGGCCTTGGCGCTCTCCACGTCCGGCCCGGGCAGCGGTACGAAGATCGTCTGCCGGTAGTACTCCAGCTCCCGGATGCTCTCCCGGACGTCGGCGAGGGCCCGGTGGGCCAGCCCTTTCTGCGGCTGCCCGAAGTACACCCGCGGGTACCACCGCCGGCAGAGCTCCTTGATCGAGGAGACGTCGATCATGCGGTAGTGCAGGTGGGCGTCCAGGCGCGGCATGTCCCGGGCGATGAAGCCCCGGTCGGTGGCGATCGAGTTGCCGCACAGCGGCGCGCTGCGCGGATCCTTCACGTGCGTGCTGACGTAGTCGAGGACCATGTCCTCTGCCTGGGCCAGGGTGACCGTGGAGCGGCGCACCTCCTCGGTCAGCCCGGACTTGCCGTGCATCGTCCGCACGATCTCCGGCATCCCGTCCAGCGCCGCCTCGTCGGCGTGGATGACCACGTCGACCCCCTCACCCAGCACGTTGAGGTCCGGGTCCGTGACGAGCGCGGCGACCTCGATCAGCGCGTCGCGCCCGAGGTCCAACCCGGTCATCTCACAGTCGATCCAGACGAGAAGATCAGCCACCGCATCAGCCTACGCGCCGCCCACCTGCCCGCGCCTCGGCACCATGGCCGGAACAGACCGCTAGGGTTTCTCCGTGCCAGCCGAACCCGTCGCACCGCCCGCCGTCACCGAGGACGACCCGGGCGGCCTTACGGTCCGCCGGCTCGTCACGGTGCTGGCGCTCGCGGCGGTGCTGCCGGCGCTCTACCTGCCGGGATTGGTGCACGACTTCTTCGACCTCAAGATCTACATGCGGGCGATGGACTGGTGGGCGGCCGGCAACCCGCTCTACGACTACGTCCAGCCGGACCGGGTGCAGGGCGCGCTCTACTTCACCTATCCCCCGCTGAGCGCGTTGCTGCTGCGGCCGTTCGCGCTGCTGCCGCTCGGCGCCACGGTGGCGATCTTCACGATCCTCACCGGCATCGGCCTGGTGGTGACGACCCGCTGGCTGGTGCTGCCGGTGGTGGCGCGGCACGACCTGCCCCGGCTGTTCACCGTGACGGTCGCCGTCCTGCTGGTCTTCGCTGTCGAGAGCACCCGCGAGACGATCACCTTCGGTCAGATCAACATGCTGCTGGTGGTGCTGATCCTGGCCGACCTGCTGTTCGCCGTACCGCAGGGGCGGCGCTGGGCCGGCGTGGGCGTGGGGCTGGCGACGGCGCTCAAGCTCTTTCCCGGCATCTTCATCCTCTACCTCCTGGCCACCCGGCGCTGGCGGGCGGCGGCGGTGGCCGCCGGGACCGCGGCCCTGGCCACCCTGCTGGCGGCGGCGGTCGCCCCGGCCGACTCGTGGCGGTTCTGGACCCACGAGCTGTGGGCGACCGACCGGGTGGGGCGTACCGACTACACCGGGAACCAATCGCTGTTCGGCCTGCTCAGCCGGATCACCGCGCCGGAGAAGCCGAGCCAGCTCCCCTGGCTGCTGCTGGTCGGCGTGGTCGCCGGGTACGGGCTGTGGCGGGCCGCCCGCGCCGCCCGGGCCGGTGACGCGCTCGCCGGCCTGACGCTGACCGGGCTGGTCGGCGGTCTGGTCAGCCCGATCACCTGGACGCACCACCTGTACTGGTTCATCCCGGCCGTGGTGGTGCTGGTGGACGCGGCGCTGGGCGCCGACCGGGGCACGGCCGAGGGGACGCGGCAGCGCCGGTGGCTGTTCACCCTGGCCACCGGCACCGCGTTCGTGATCATCTACGGCGTGGTGTCCTTCCAGGACTGGGGTGTCGCCCCGGCTCGCACGGACAACCCCGGCGAGTTCGTTGCCCGCAACGCGTACGTGCTGCTCAGCCTGGTGCTGCTGGCGGCGCTGCCGGCCCGGCGCGCGATACCGGCCGCGCACTGAAACTTGCACCAAATGGACAGATGTTCCGAGCGCCGGCGATCGGCGCTAATCTGGTCCCAACTACCTCAAGTTTCTCCCAGGTAGCACCGATCCCCCGGTGACGGTGGCCCTCCGCGTCGGCAGCGCGGAGGGCCATCGGCCGTTCCGGGGTCGGGTCAGCCGTCGCCATCCCGGTCGTGGGGCGACGCCGGGCGGTCCACCGGCGCCGGGCGGGCGGTCTCCTCGGCCGTCCCCGGCGGCCAGGACCAGGTCGTCGTCATCCCCGGGCTCCCCGGCAGGTCGGCGAGGGTCTCCGGCCGGCGGGAGGGCACCGGGCCGATCGCAGCTCGGGTCGACCCGGCGTGGGCCGGACCGACCGAGACCAGCTGCCGGTCGGCCAGCGGCGGGCGCCCCTCGGCGGTCTTCTGCGGGCCGAGGCCACTGAGCGAGGTCACGCCGAGCCGGCCGGCGAGCACCGGGACCTGGTCCGGCTCGACCACGAAGACCACCTCGCGCAGGCGGACCGGACGCGACAGCACCACCAGAGCCAGGACCACCAGCAGGATCCCGCCGACCAGCAGGCCCCACACCGCGGCCGGGAGCCATCCCGTCCGCAGTTCGGCGCGCAGGTCCAGGGCCAGGTCGGCCCCGCCGTCGGGGCGCATCACCACCAGGCTGAGCGAGGAGTTCGCCAGTTCGCCGGGGCGCCATTCCAGCGCGCCGATCCCCTGGCGTACCCAGAAGTCCTGGTCGAGTGGCACGGGCGGGACGGCACCGGCGGTGTCCGGGCCGGCCGGGTCGAGCCGGACCGGCAGCGGGCCCCGGGTCAGCGCGACCCGCCGCACGGTGGCGTGCGGCACCGGGGCGAGCCAGCGCCGCACCTCGTCGGTGGGGGCCAGGCCGAGGAAGGCCGGGCCGTCGGCGGTCCGCGCGGTCAGCCGGAGCCGGGCCTGACCGGTACGCGCGAACGGCGCCTCGGCGCGGAGCAGCGCGTCCACGTCGGTGACCACGATGGCCCGGCCCGGGGTGCGGGCGGTCTCGAAGCGGGCGCCGAAGCCGCCGTCGGGATCGGCGTGCCGGGCGACGGTCCAGAGGCCGCCGCCGGCCAACAGCGCCGGAATTCCCATGGTCAACAGCAGCATGCCGGCGATCGTTCGCACGAACCGCATTCGTGTCGTCTCCCTCGGTAGCCAATTACCCGGCCGACCTTACCGAGGCGAACCGCACATTCACCGGATATCCACGGCAAGCATCCCAAGGACCGCAGAAAGGTCGGCGGCCCGCCGGAAGATCCGACGGGCCGCCGATGACGGCACCGCTCAGGCCCGCGGCACCGGCTCCCGCCGGGTCCGGAGGAAGGCCAGCCCACCCAGCACCAGGCCGGCCAGTCCGGCGACCAGACCGGCGATGCCGAGCGCCGTGCCGGCTCCGTCGGAGTCGTCGTCGTCACCGGCCGGGGTGGCCGCCCCGGCGCTCGCGTTCGGCGTCGCGGACGGCGAGGCGGCGGCCAGGGCGAGCACCGGGGCCGGGTTCTCCGGCTCCTCCGCGCCCGGCGTCGGCTCCTCGATCCACCGCGACACGTTGCCGTCGGAGTAGGTCTGGAGCACCTTGAACACCATCCGGTCGGCCTGCGGCAGCGGGCCCATCGAGACCGGGAACTCCTGGAACTCGCCCGGCTTGACGCCGGCGTTCGCGGCGGCGGTCCAGGTCAGCTTCGACACCGCCTCGGTGAGCTGGCTGCCGTGGACCTCGATCGGCGGGTCGACCTTGCGCTTCTCCACCTTCACCGTCCAGCCCGGCACCGGCATGGTGGAGACCGAGCCGACCGGGGCGTTCTCCGGCAGCACCACCTCGACCCTGGTGGTCGAGGCGGTGTCGCTCTCGTTCGGCACCCGGAACGCGAAACGGCCGTAGCCCCCCTGGGTCGCCTCCGTCGGGTTGACCGTGACGTGCGCCGAGGCTGGGCCGGCCAGGCCGAGCACGGCGGTGGTGACGGCGGTGAGCGCGAGCGCGACGGCGAGTGCGGGACGCCGGAGACGGATCATCTGGGTGAGAGCCCTTTCGCTACCTGATCGGCACGGTGGCGGTCACCGTGGCCTGGTCGATGTCGGTGGTACGGACGGTGATGCGCAGCTGCCACTGCCCTGCCGCCGGGAGGTTGATCTCCCCGGTGGCGTGGTTGTCCATCAGCGGTAGCAGCGGGATCTCGATGGGCTCGATCCCCGCCGACGGCAGGGCCGCCGTCGCCTTCCACTCCTGCACCGGCTGCGGCCGGTTGTCCTTGGTGTAGGCGTAGAGGTGTACGGAGTTGTTGCCCCGCTCGGCCGGGTCCAGCTCGACCTGGACCGAGGCGACCGGGCTGGCGAGCGTGGCGGCGAAGTAGCCGGTGGTCGTACCGGCCACGTCGGCGGAGGCGGTCCGGGCCGGGGTGGTCTGCACCAGGGTCGCCGAGACGCCGAGCACCACCGCGGTGATCGCCAACTCCACCCAGATCGCCCGGCGTACCCGGGTCGGGCGTTCCGCGGCGGTCCGCCGCCGCACCAGCGCCCGCGAGTACGCGGCCACCCCGAGCACCAGCGCGAACAGCACGATCTTGGCGAGCAGCAGCTGCCCGTATGTGGTGTCGACCAGCGCCTTCGGGGTGGCCACCTCGATCAGCCCCTGCACCGTGCCGGCGAGCAGCAGCGCCGCCACCGCCAGGGCCGCCCAGCGGGACCAGATCGGCAGGATCGCGCCCAGCTCGCGTTCGTCGGTCCGGGGCAGCAGGAACCCCGCGAGCATCACCAGGCCGCCCAGCCAGACCGCCATGCTGCCCAGGTGCACCGCGTCCACCACGATGGAGACCGCCGGTGCCGGCGAGGCGGCCGGGTGGCCGGCCAGCGGCCAGGTGAACAGTGCCGCCCCGCCCAGGATCGCCAGGATGATGCCGTCGGTCCGGCCGATCGGCCCGGCGAACAGCGGCCGGAGCAGGAACGCCGCCGCCGCGAGCAGCCCCAGCCGCACCAGGTGGGCGGTGCCGAAGGCGCTGCCCAGCACGTCGCCCAGCCCCGCCGACGGCACGTCGAACAGCCCGCCGCCCGCCGTGTACGGCACCTGCAACCACAGCTCGGCGAGGGTGGCCAGGACCAGCAGGCCCAGCCCCGCCCCGGCCAGCCGGGCCGGCCCGCGCCGGGGCAGCCGGCGCGGCCAGAGCGCGGCCAGCACCAGGGCCGGGCCGACCAGCAGCAGCAGGCCGGCGTAGCCGAGATACTTCACCACCTTGACCGCGGCCCCGACCACCGGGTCGGCGCGGTTGTCCGCGCCGGAGTCGACCGGCGGCGGCGACGGCGCGCCCACCGAGTAGGTGAACGCGCCGGAGACCGGGTGGCTGTCCGCGGAGATCACCCGGTAGCTCACCAGGTAGGTGCCGCGCGGGCCGGACGGGTCCACCGGAATCGTCACCACCGCACCGGCGAAGGACGGCTCGCCCCGGTCCGCCCGGGAGCCGTCCGGGGCGATCACCCGGATCTTGCCGGGCACCTTGCGGACCCCCTCGCTGAAGGTCAACGCCACCTCGGCCGGCGCGCTGGGCACCACCGCCGAGGCCGCCGGACTGGTGCTGACCAGCACGGCGTGGGCGCTCGCCGGGGTGGCCGGGGCGAGCAGCAGGGCGACGAGGGCGACCAGCAAACCGGCGGCGGTGCCCACCCGGGCGGGCCAGCGACGGTCGGCGACGGCCCCGGGCCGGCGGCGTACGGCAGCAGTCATGACCATCATGCTCTCCGACCGGACCCGGGATCGGCGACCCGGCCTCACCCGCGTCCCGGCGCGAAGGCGGTGGGCAGCCGGCGCGGTGGCTCCCCGCTGACCCGAACCAACGCCCAGAGCAGGCCCGCCTGCACCACGGCGGCCAGGTGGCCCAGTTCGTGCACCAGCGCGGTGCTGGACCGGGCGATGTCCACCGCGCTGGTGCCCGCCAGGCAGACCGCCAGCACCAGGGCCACCGGCAGGAACGCCCGGGCCCGCTCCGGCCGCCAGGCGGCCAGCGCGAACCCGACGGCGAGGGCGGCGTCGAAGGAGGCCATCTCCCGGCTGCTGTGCGGGTCGGCCTCGACGCCGAGCCCGGCCAGCAGGATCGGCAGCGCGATGGCGAACTGCGCCACCGCGGCCACCGCCACGGCCACCCGCAGCACCTGGCGCCGGGCCCGCACGGTGGCGGCGGCGCCGTCCCCCGCCGCGGCCCGGTCCGCCGCGACGGCGGCCAGCACGGGGGCGGTCAGATCGGGTACGTCGACCGCCTGCAACCGGGTGAGCCGGGTCACCCGCTCGGCCCGTGCCAGCCAGGAACGGCAGGCCGGGCAGGAGCCGGTGTGCGCCTCCAGCGCCGCCGCCGGCGCCTGCGGGTCCTCGCCGTCCAGCCGCGCCGACAGCGCCACGCGTACGTCGTCGCAGTTCATGAGCAGGTAGTCGGGGGTGGGCGGGAAAAAGTTCCCGACGTGGGCCGGACCATAGAAAGGGTCGAAGGGCCCTGCCCGGTCCAGGTACGCCGCGTAACCTCGTCTGTCGTGATCCCCGCCCCGCGCGACACCGCCGCCGGCCGCCCCGAGGCGGGCCGCGACGCCGCGCGGGACGCCGCCACGGACTGGGCGCTGGCCGCCCGCGACGGGGATCCGGTCGCGCAGGCCGCCTTCGTCCGGAGCACCCAGGCCGAGGTGTGGCGGTTCGCCGCCGCGCTCATCGACCCGGACAGCGCCGACGACCTCACCCAGGAGACGTACCTGCGGGCGTTCCGCGCGCTGCCCGGGTTCGAGGGGCGCTCCAGCGCGCGCACCTGGCTGCTCGGCATCGCCCGCCGGGCCTGCGCCGACCACCTGCGCACCGTGGTGCGCCGCCGCCGGCTGGACGAGCGGCTCGCCGCCCACGCCCACACCGACGGCCCGCACCCGGACCCGGCCGGCCACCTCGGCGCCGCCGACCTGGTCCGCCGGCTCCCCGCGGAGCGGCGCGGGGCGTTCGTGCTCACCCAGTTGCTCGGCCTGTCGTACGCGGAGGCCGCCGCGGTGGAGGGGGTGCCCGTGGGCACCATCCGCTCCCGCGTCGCCCGGGCCCGCGGCGACCTGGTCGAGGCCGTCGGCGACGCGCTCGCCGGGTGACGCGGAACTTTTCTCGGGAGCGGGACGACCAATGACCGTGACAGCAGCGAGCACCCGGGCCGCCCGCTGGCCCGCGATCCGGCCCTGGCTGGGCACCGCCGCCCGGCTCGGCCTGGCCGCCGTCTGGCTGGTCGCCGGGGGCGCCAAGGTCGACGACCTGGCCGCCTCCGGCCGGGCCGTCAACGCGTACCAGGTCATGCCGTACGACGTGGCCACCGTGATCGGCGCCGCGCTGCCGTTCCTGGAGTTGGCGCTCGGCGTACTGCTGCTGATCGGGCTGGCGACCCGACTGGCCGCCGGGGTCTCCGCGGCGCTGCTGGTGGTCTTCATCACCGGCATCGCCTCGGCCTGGAGCCGCGGCCTGGCCATCGACTGCGGGTGCTTCGGCAGCGGCGGGCAGCTCGCCGCCGGGCAGGCCCCGAGCTACCTCCCGGAGATCCTCCGGGACCTGGGATTCCTGGTACTGGCCGGGTTCCTGCTGAGCTGGCCCCGCACGCCCGTCTCCATGGACGGCTGGTTGGCGGGCGAACCTCCCGTGGAGGACGAGGATGAGTAGTCGCAAGGGGCAGCGGGAAGCCGCGCGCGTGGTCCGCGAGCAGCTCGCCCGGGAGAAGCGGCGCAAGCGGACCCTCTGGACGTCGGTCGCCGCGGTGGTCGTGCTGGTGATCGCCGGACTGATCGGTTGGTCCGTCTTCCGCAGCCAGCAGTCCGACAGCTTCACCGCCCCGCCCGGCGCCAACGACCCGGGCACCGGCATCGTGATCGGCGGCGGCCCGGTCACCATCGACCTGTACGAGGACTACCTCTGCCCGGCCTGCAAGCAGTTCCAGGACACCAGCGGGGCGACGATCAACCAACTGGTCAGCGAGGGCAAGGCGAAGGTGGTCTTCCACCCGGTCGCCTACCTCAACCGCTTCTCCACGACCGAGTACTCCAGCCGGTCGTCGGCCGCCTCGGGCTGCGCCGCCAAGGGCGGCAAGTTCAAGGAGTTCACCGACGTGCTCTTCGCGAAGCAGCCGGCCGAGGGCAGCGCCGGCCTGAGCGACGACGAGCTGATCGACATCGGCGCGGGCGTGGGGCTGGACAAGGGCGACTTCGGCTCCTGCGTGCGCGAGGGCACGTACCGGTCGTGGACCGAGCACGTCACCGACGAGGCGAGCAGGGCCGGGGTCACCGGCACCCCGACCATCAAGGTGAACGGCAAGGACGTCGAGGACCGCTCCCCGCAGGGAATCACGGCGGCGGTGGCGGCGGCCGGCAAATGATCCCCGTACCGCTGCGCCGGGCCGGGGTGGTCGTCACCGCCGCGCTCGCCGCCCTGCTCACCCTGGCCGCGCCGGCCGCCGCGCACGGCGCGGACGCCCCCGATGGCACCGACTACCGGGCCGAGGTGACCGCGCTCGCCCCCGCCCGGCCCGGGCTCACCGTCCGGGTCGTGGAGGCGGGCGCCCGGCTGGAGCTGATCAACCGGACCGGGCGGGACGTCGAGGTGCTCGGCTACTCCGGGGAGCCGTACCTGCGGGTCGGCCCCAGCGGTGGGTACGAGAACAGCCGTTCCCCGGCCACGTACCTCAACCAGACCCTCGCCGGCGACACCAACCTCTCCCCCGACGCCGATCCGGCCGCCACCCCGGTCTGGCACCGGATCACCGAGGGGCAGTCGGTGCGCTGGCACGACCAGCGGGCACGCTGGCTCGAATCGTCGCCGCCCGCCCAGGTCAGTGTCGACCCGGGGCGCCCGCAGCGGATCCGCGACTGGGTGGTGCCGCTGCGCACCGGCGGCGAGACCGTCGAGGTCCGGGGCACCCTGGACTGGGTGCCGCCGCCGGACGCGTACCCCTGGTGGGTCGCCGCCGCCCTCGGCTTCCTCGCCGTCGCGGCGGCCGGGCTCGCCCCCGCCGGCACGACCGCCGGGGTACGCGCACTGCGCGGCGTGGGTGCCCTGCTCGCCCTCGGCGGACTGGCCACCGCGGCCTTCACCATCGGCCGGGAACTCGACGCCGGGGCCGACGGAGCGGGCGGAGTGCTGCTCGGGCTGATCAACGGTCAGGTCTGGATGCTGCTCACCGGGTTCGGCGCCATCGCCGCCGGCGGGTATGCGCTGGCCCGCCGGGAGGCCGCCGACTTCGCCCTCGCCCTGGCCGGCGCCTGCCTGGCGATCTTCGCCGGGTTCGCCAACGTGGCCGTGCTCTCCCGCTCGGTGGTCCCGTTGATCTGGCCCGCCACCGCCGCCCGCGTGCTGGTGACGATCATCCTCGCCACGGGCGCCGGCGCGCTCGGCGCCGGCATCCTCCGCCTCCACGCCGCCTCCCGCGCCGGGACCCGCCCGCCACTGGATTCGCCGGCAACCCCCACCTCGCACTGATCCCGGGCTCCGGATTCTGCACGGTGGGTCGCTGATTCGCGGGCATTCGCCCCCTTGCGCCGGAACACCGAGTGCGAGATGGCCGCGGGAGGGTGGGGCGGAGCAGGTCTCAGGGGTGAGCGGCGGGACGGGGGGTGAAGCCGTAGGGGAGCTCGAGGCGGTGGGCGGCGAGGAGGGGGGCGTTGGAGAGCAGATCGACGGTGGGGGCGTCGGCGACGATGCGGCCGGCGTCGAGGATCACCGAGCGGTCGCAGAGCTCCGCGGCGTACGGCAGGTCGTGGGTGACCATCAGCAGGGTCACTGGCAGGGCGCGGAGGATCTCGGCCAGCTCCCGGCGGGCGGCCGGGTCGAGGTTGGACGACGGCTCGTCGAGGACCAGGATCTCCGGGCGCATCGCCAGCACCGTGGCCACGGCCACCCGGCGGCGCTGACCGAAGGAGAGGTGGTGCGGGGCGCGGTCCCGGTGCTCGCTCATCCCCACCGCGGCGAGCGCCTCGTCGACCCGGGCGGTGAGCTCCGGCCCCCGCAGGCCCAGGTTGGCCGGGCCGAAGGCGACGTCCTCGGCGACGGTGGGCAGGAAGAGCTGGTCGTCCGGGTCCTGGAAGACGATGCCCACCCGGCGGCGGATCTCGGCCAGGGTGTTCCGGTCCCGGCTGACCGGCAGGCCGCCGACGGTGACCGTCCCCGCCGTGGCGGTGAGGATGCCGTTGAGGTGCAACACCAGGGTTGTCTTGCCGGCGCCGTTCGGGCCGAGCAGCGCCACCCGGTCCCCGCGCGGCACGGTCAGGTCGACCTCGTCCAGGGCGATGTGACCGTCCGGGTACGCGTACCGGACGCCGCGTACGTCCAGGGAGGGAGCGGTCTGCACGTACCCGATCATGTCAGGACGACCGCGGCGGCGGCGATGGCGGCGGCCGTCAGCGGCACGGTGGCGGCGGCCGCCCACTGGCCGGCGGTGGCCGCGCCCGCGCCCTGCCAGACCGCCGGCATCCGGCCGGAGTAGCCGCGCGACACCATGGCCAGGTAGACCCGCTCACCCCGCTCGAACGCACGCAGGAAGAGCGCGCCGATCCCGGCCGCGAAACCGCGCAGCTGCCAGAGGAACCGCGGGTCGTCGCCCCGGGAGACCCGGGCCACCCGCATCCGCCGTGCCTCGCCGACCAGCACGTCGAGGTAGCGCAGCATGAAGGTGGCGATCTGGGTGAAGATCTGCGGGCAGTGCAGCCGGTCCAGGCCGACGATCAGGTCCCGGGTCGTCGTGGTCGCGGCGAGCAGGAGCGACGCCAGTACGCCCAGCGTCCCCTTGGCCAGGATGTTCCAGCCGCCGAGCAACCCGTCCACCGACAGGTTCAGCCCGGCCACCTCGACCCGCTCCCCCGCCCCGAAGAAGGGCAGCGCGAACGCGAAGAGCACGAACGGGAGCTCGATCAGTGCCCGGCCGAGCAGCCAGCGTGGACCCACCCGGGCCAGCGCCGCGACGACGGCGACCAGCAGCGCGTACCCGCCGAAGGCCCAGTACGCCTCGCGGGGCGTGGCGACCACCGCGATGGTGAACGACACCATCGCGGCGATCTTCGCCTCGGGCGGGAGGCGGTGCACCGGCGAGGTGGACTCCCGGTAGAGGACGTGTGCGTGTCCGGCACCCATCGCGGCGTACCCCCCGCTCAGCCGGCCGAGCCGGCGCGGGCCGCGCCCTGCCCGGCGTCGTGACCCGCGGGGCCGGTGTCCCGGCCGGCCGGGTCGGTGCCGGTGCCGGCCGGGTCGGTGCCGGCCGGCCCGCGGCGGCGGGCCAGCCAGAAGAGACCGCCGCCGAGGGCGAAGGTGAGCAGGACGCCGAGGACGCCGGAGAGACCGGTGGACAGGAACCGGTTGTCCATGCCCCGGATGCCGTAGTCCGCCAGCGGGCTGTCGGCGAGCTCGTGGTCCTCGGCCCGCTGCGCGGGGCAACTGCCGCCGGTGATCTCGCCGTCCGCGTTCACCGTGCAGCCCGTGAGCAGCGACGAGTCCAGCCCGTCCGGATGCGACGAGGCGTAGTTGCTGACCACCCCGGCGAGCAGCAGGGCGACCAGCAGGCCGCCGAGGAGGAAGCCCCAGTTGCGCTTCGTCATCGGGCACTCCCGGCCACCGGAACCCGGGTGGCGGGGGCGACCGGCTCCAGGGCGCGCAGCGCGTACACCAGGTCGGGGCGGACCTTGGCGACGGTGAGCACCGTGGTGGCGGTGATCAGGCCCTCGCCGATGCCGATCAGCAGGTGGACACCGGCCATCGTGCCGGCCAGCCCGGTCAGGTTGTTGCCGAGGTCGGTGGTGCCGCCGAGCCAGTACTGCAGGACGAAGCCCTGGCTGGCGACAACGACGCTGACCAGCGCGGAGACGAAGGCGGTGACCGCGAGGCCGGCCGGGGTCCGGGGCAGCACCCGCAGCAGGAGCGCGATCAGCAGGTACGCCGCAGCGGTGCCGAGGATCGCCATGTTGGTGACGTTGAGGCCGAGCATGGCCACCCCGCCGTCGCCGAAGACCAGCGCCTGCACCACGAGGACCACGGCCACGCAGAGCGCGCCGACCCACGGGCCGACCAGCAGCGCGGCGAGCGCGCCGCCGAGCAGGTGACCGCTCACCCCGGCGGTGAGGATCGGGAAGTTGAGCATCTGCACGGCGAAGATGAACGCGGCCACCAGGCCCGCCATCGGGGCCAGCCGGTCGTCCAGGTCCCGGCGGCCACGCAGCACGCAGAGGGTCAGCACGGCGAGTGCGAAGGCGGCGAAGACCGCGGCGACGGGACCGTTGATGATCCCGTTCGAGATGTGCATCGCCAGGATTTCCACTCGACCTCCCGGGGCGCGGTGGGCGGGCGCACACCGACGAGCCTCAGCCTATTTGCACCGGCTCTCTGTTGCCAATCTCTTGCAACAAGCCATGGCCTTGATCACCTGCCGGCGGCGCGCGCCGCCGGGGCGCGCCCGGGCGGCGGCGGTATCGTCAGCGCCATGACCGACCGCCTCAACCCCGGTGACCCGGCGCCCGAGTTCACCCTCCCCACCGACACCGGCGACACGCTCTCCCTGGCCGACCTGCGCGGCCGCAAGGTCATCCTGTACGCCTACCCGGCCGCCATGACCCCCGGCTGCACCAAGCAGGCCTGCGACTTCCGCGACTCCCTCGCCTCCCTCCAGGCCGCCGGCTACCACGTGGTGGGCATCTCCCCGGACAAGCCGGAGAAGCTGGCCAAGTTCCGCGACCGCGACGCCATCACCTTCCCGCTGGTCGGCGACACCGACAAGGCGGTGCTGACCGCGTACGGCGCGTACGGCGAGAAGCAGATGTACGGCAAGACGGTCACCGGCGTGATCCGATCGACCTTCGTCATCGACGCCGACGGCAAGATCGAGCGGGCGTTCTACAACGTCAAGGCCACCGGGCACGTCGCCAAACTGCGCCGGGACCTCGGACTGGACTGAGCCGGTCGGATGCGCCGCGGCGGACCGGACCACACACGCCGCACGCGGAACGTTCTAGACTCAGCGGGTCTGCGGGAGTGGCGTAACAGGCAGGCGCGCAGGCCTTAGGAGCCTGTGTCCGAAAGGACGTGGGGGTTCGATTCCCCTCTCCCGCACCAAGGGCCGTGTCATCAAGGTCACGGTCGAGGGCTCGTACCCTGCCAGTGTTGCAGGATGGCGGGCGTGAGCCTGCGTTTCGTACTGGATCCCGAACTCACCCCGGCGCTGCGCGCGCAGATCGTCGCCCTCTGGGTGGACGTCACCAACGCCGGCGGCGCGGTGGGCTTCGTCGCCCCGGTAGCCGCGGCCGAGGTCCGGCCCATGGCCGAGGCCGCCTTCGCCGAGATCGCCGACGGGCCGGACCGGCTGCTGGTCGGCTACGAGGGTGACCGGCCGGTCGCCATCCTGATCTTCTGCGACAACCGGTTCCACCTGAAGCGGCACTACCAGGTGCTCAAGCGCGTGATGGTGCACCCCGACACCCAGGGCCGGGGGTACGGCGTCGCGCTGATGCGGGAGGCCGAGCGGCTCGGTCGCGAGTGGGGCCTGGCGGCGCTGCACGTGACGGTCCGGGGCGGGCTCGGCCTGGAGTCGTTCTACGACCGGCTGGGCTACCGGGAGGTGGGCCGGCTCCCGGGCGCGCTGCGGCTCGCCCCGGGCGACGACCGGGACGAGATCTTCATGTGGCTCGACCTGGACGGCCCGGCGGCCTGAGGGCGCTCGCCGCACCAGCCCAACCCGCACAGCCGGCGCGGACCACGTGCGGTGATGCCGCGCGCAGTGGTCAATCGAGCAGCGTGACCGGGTCGCCGACGCACACCTCGCCCGGCCCGTCGGGGACCAGGTGCAGGCCGAAGAGGAGCTTGTGCCCGATGTTGCGGTGCCGGGCGAGGGTGCGCAGCGGCTCCTTGCCGCGTACCCCGGTCTCCTGGTCGGTGGTGGTGACCACGCAGCGGTCGGCCGGCCCGGCGGCGCGGAGGACCACCGAGCCGATCCGGAGCCGGCGGCCGGCCCACCCGTCCTCGGCCCAGGCGGGGGCGCCCTCGACCACCAGGTTGGGGCGGAACCGGGCCATCGGCACCGGTGGTTCGCCGGCCTCGGCCAGCCAGTCGTTCAGCGCGTCGAGCGAGGCGGCACCCGCCAGCAGCAGCGGGTACTCGTCGGCGAAGCTGACCTGGTCGCCGGTGTCGTGGTCGCGCTCGCCGGAGTCCAGATGCCGGGCCGGATCGCGCAGCCAGACCAGCCGGACGGGGCGCCCGAGCAGGTCGCCGAGCCAGGCGTCGGCCGCCGGGCCGGCGGGCAGCGCGGCGACCGGCCGGCGGCTGCGGAACACCCGGACGAGCAGCGGTTCGCCGGTGTCCGGCTCGGACACGTCCAGGTCGGCGCGGTCCGGGGCACGCAGCACCAGGCCGCCGTCGCGCGGGGTGGCGCGGAGGGTGACCAGCGCGGTGACCTCGCGCTGGGTGACGCCGACGCCGTGCTCGTCGACGACCAGCCAGCGCCGGTCGCCGGCCAGGCCCCACGGTTCGACCCGGGCGCCGTCGTGGTCGAGCCGGCGGCAACCCTTGACCGGGTACGTGTGCAGGGCCGCGAGCCTCACCAGGCCACCCCGATCCCGTCGCCCGGGTACCAGTGCCGCGCCGGTGTCTCCCGGTACGCCAGGAAGCGCCGGCCGGTCCGCTCCGCGTGCTCGGCCAGCACGTTGGTGACGGTGACGTTGTCGGTGAGCAGCATCGCGCCGGGGGCGAGCTTCGGCTCCACCGCGTCGAACTCCCGCTTCTCGTGGCCCCGGCTGTGGTCGCTGTCGTGCAGGAACAGGTCGACCGGGCGGTCCAGCGCCCCGATCGAGGCGACCGAGTCGCCGATCACCAGATCGACCACGCCGGCCCACGGGGTGGCCCGGGCCAGGTAGCCGGCCTCCGGGTTGATGTCCAGCGAGGTGAGCCGGCCCGGGTGTCCCTCGGCGGTGTTGCGCAGCAGGGCGGCGGCGAGGACGCAGCTGCCGAGCCCCTTGTCGACGCCGGTCTCGACGACGTGGGCGGGCTTGCGGGCGCGGACGATGGCGTACCAGCCGATCCGGCGGGCGTACCGGACGCGCTTGTCGGCGAGCCCGCGACGGGACGCGGCGGCGGTGGCCCGCTCGATGTGCCCGCGCAGTTCCTCGTCGGTCTCGATCTCGTTGAGGTACGCCCGGACCTGCTTGACCGGCACGTCGCAGACCACGCTGACGAACCAGGCGAGGTGGTGCCGGCTCAGCTTGGTCAGCTCGTACGTGTAGTTGTGGTGCTCCCGCGAGGTGACCAGCCAGCGGGCGGAGGTGCGCAGCACCTTGGCGTCGTGCCGGGCGACCCGGGCCAGCCGCTTGGGGAAGGCGGCGACCGGGGCCAGCGGGGTGCGGGCGATGGCCCGCCGGAGCTTCGTTGCGTCCACGGGAGCGTTCTACCAGTTAACCGGGGCGGCTGACGAGGAAAGTTTCCATTCACCCGGTCGGCCGGCCCGGCCCACCGAGTGGACGAGGGCACCCGGGCGGAAACGCAACTCAGTAGCATCGCGTCCCATGTCCGATCGTCAGCAGTTCCCCGGCGCGCAAGCGGAGGCTACCGAGGCCGCAGCCTCCACCATGGACGGGGCGATACCGCCACCTGCGCCGCGTCGCCGTCGGGGCCGGCGGATCGCCGATGTAGCTCAGGTAGCGCGAATCGGGGGCGGCCGGGAGCTTCAGGTGTGCGCGAACGCGTGGCTCGACGAGATGACGACGTCGAAGCTCTCCCGGGTCAGGGTCCGCCAGGTCAGGGGCATCAGCGGCAACGCCAGCGCCTTCGACCGCCGCAGCGGCGTACGGGCGAGCCACGACTCCCGCAGGTCGAGCCCGCGCCGGGCGTCCCGGTCACGCCACAGCACGAACCCGGTCGCGTCCGGCAGCACCTCGCGCAGCGCGAGGAAGACGTTCTCCGAGCCGCCCGTCGCGCCGAACCACTCGTGCACCAGGGCCACCGACTTGCCGGCCAGCAGCGGAGCGCGCTCGCGCCGCGGGGCAGGTCGGTTCTCGAGGAGGTCCGTTGCCCTCCTGATCTCCGGAAACCCGTGGCCGGTCAACCCATCACCACCTGCAACTGCTCGTCAAGCCGGGGTGCCAGGCTCCGCACGTACGTCGCGGTCAGGTGGTTGGTGTCGCGATAGACGAGCACCCCGCCGATGACCGCCGCGCACCGGTCCGCCGGGCAGACCGCGTCGTTCAGGTCGACCAGGTGCACGCCCGACAGTCCCTGCGCCGCGGTGGCCTGGAGCGGGCCGATGCCGGCCAGCGCGGCGTCGCGGGCGACGGCGCATTTGGTCAGCTGTTCCCGGTGGGCGGACACGCACTCGGCGATGTCCCGGCGCGGCGCCGGAGTGTCCCGCAGCACCACGACGGGCGCCACGGCGGCGAGCCCCTGCCAGGTGCGACGCATCGAGTCCACCAGGGCGGTGTTGTTCGCCGCCCCCTGCATGGCCCGGCCGTCCCGGATGGCGGAGTAGTTGTAGCTGCTGGTGACGATGAGGTCCGGGCGGTCGGCGGCCAGCGTGCGCCGCAGGGACTGGTTCCAGGTCACGCAACTGTCGTACGGGCGCAGGTCCGCACCCACGGCCACCTCGACGTCGAGGACGGGGCAGCTCGACTTGGTGTACGTCACCAGCCTCCAGTTCCGCTGCTCCGCGACGGCTTGCAGGGCGGGCACCCACTGCGCGGCGTGCGAGTCACCGATCAGGGCGACGGTGACCGTGGCGGTGGCCGCGCCGTAGGTGCACGGGCGGACCGCGGTGTCGGTCGGGCTGCCGTGGCACCCGTCGGAGTAGACCGACGGCAGGTCGCCACGGGCCCGCGCCGGGTCGGGAACGACCGACGGGGAGCGGTCGACGGGAACACCAGCGCCCGCCGCGACGCCGGACCTCAGCACGGCGGCGCCCTGGGCGTTGCGGACGGTGGCGCCGTCGGTCGCCGGCGCGACGGTCGCGAGGTGGAAGGCCACGCCCGCGCCGACCGACAGCACGGTGCACGCCAGTCCGACCGCGAGCGCGGTGCGCGGCCGCACGGAGAGCTTCCGGGAGTGCCAGACCGGTCGTTCCACGAACCGGCTCGTGAGGTACGCCAGCACGACGGAGACCGCCACCGCGAGCGCCCGCACCGCGAGGCCCGGCTTCTCCAGCCGCGCGGTGAACGCCACCAGCAGCGGCCAGTGCCACAGATAGAGGGTGTACGAGATCCGGCCGAAGAACTGCAGCGGCGGCAGGCGCAGTACCGCCACCGGGCCGTACCGGTTGACCGAGCCGGCCGCGAGGACGAGCGCGGCTCCCACGGTCGCGGGCAGCGCCAGCAGTCCCGGGAAGGGCGTCGAGGCGTCGAAGAGCACGGCCGATCCCGCGATGGCCGCGACGCCGATCCAGCCCGCCACCGAGGCCGCGGCACCGGTCAGCCGCCGGAGCGGCCAGAGCGCGAGCAGCGCGCCGATCGCGAGTTCCCACATCCGGGTGGTGGTGACGAAGTAGGCCCGGCCCGGGTCGGTCTGGACCATCACCACCGACCACGCGAAAGAGGCCGCCCACACGATGCCCACGGCGCCGAAGGCGAGCCTGCCGAACCGGGTGGGTCCGCCGTTGCTTCGCCGGGCCAACCAGGCGACCGCCACCAGCAGCACCGGCCAGACCAGGTAGAACTGCTCCTCGACCGCGAGCGACCAGTAGTGCTGGACGATGCTGGGCGCCTGCTCGGCGGCGAGGTAGTCGACGGACAGTTCCGCGAGCCGCCAGTTGACCACGTAGAGAGCGCTGCTCACGACGTCCCACGCCGTGTCCCGCCACCGGATGTCCGGCAGGAAGAGGTAGGTGAGGACCACCGCCCCGAGCAGGACGAGCGCCGAACTGGGCAGCAGCCGCTTCGCCCGTCTCGCCCAGAACCGGCTGAGCGACAGCCGGCCGTGGGCCGCCACCTCCGCCACCATCCCGGTGGTGATCAGGTATCCGGAGATGACGAAGAAGACGTCGACCCCGACGAATCCACCGGGGATGAGCGGGACGTCCGCGTGCCAGAGCACCACCAGCAGGACGGCGAGCGCCCGCAGGCCCTCGATGTCCTTGCGGAACCCGCTGCGTGGGCGGACGTCGGGCGTCCGGTCCACTGAGCCGGTGGCGGCGGCAGCGACCGGCTCGGGGGTGGACGCGACGGCCGCGGGGTCCGGTGCCGGTGCGGGATCGGGTGGGACGGGCGGGTCGGCCGGCCCCGGCTCCGGCGCGGCGACCGGGGCCGGCTGTTGCGCGGCGACCGGTTCCCGCTCCGACGGCCCGGCGTCGGCGGCCCGGCTCGCGTCGTCCGTCGCGGCCACTCCCGCCGGCCGCAGGCGTCGACCGAGCCGGCGCTGCGCGAGACTGAACCCGTCGATGATCACCACGCCGCCGGCGGCGGACAGCAGGTACCGCAGCCAATCCCCCGAGTTCTCATCTCGGTGAACCTGTACGGACCCTCCGGCTGCATGCCACAACTCCTCTGTTCACCCGCCGTGCGGATAGTACAGAGAGGCCGCCCGCCGGATGGTCCGCCGGTCGGTGGGACCAGGCGCCGCGGCTTGTCTTTGAAATTCTTCATGCATAGAGTCCTGGCATGAATGAAAGCGCTGTCGTCGCGGCGCCGACCGACCGGGTGCTGGACCTCTTCCACGGGGTCCGGCTCACCCCCACCCAGCGTCGGATCGCGCACTGCCTGGTGCAGCACGCGGGCGCGGCGGGGTACCTGTCGGCGGCCGAGGTGGCCGAGCTGGCCGGGGTCAGCCAGCCGTCGGTGACCCGGTTCGCGATGGCGCTCGGCCACGACGGCTACCCGGCGCTGCGCCGCCGGCTGCGGGAGCTGACCGCCGCCGGTACGGCCGACCCGGTCGACGCCGGCAACCCGCTGCAGCGGGCCGTCCGCGCCGAAATGGGCAACCTCGACCGGCTGGCCGGGCAACTCGCCGACCACGACCGGCTCGCCGAGGTGGGGACGCTGCTGGCCGGCAGCCGCCCGCTGCCGGTGCTCGGGCTGCGCGCGGCGGCGCCGCTGGCCGCGTACTTCGCATACTTCGCCGCGAAGGTGCACCCGGACGTCCGGGTGCTGGACGACGCTGGCAGCCTGCTCACCGACCGGCTCGAACAGGCCGCCGCGGCCGGGGCGACCGCGCTGCTCGCCTTCGTGCTGCCCCGCTACCCCCGGGAGACCCTGGACGCGCTGCGCGAGGCCCGGGCCGCCGGGCTGACCGTCGTCGCGATCACCGACTCGCCGGTCAGCCCCGCCACCGAGCACGCCGAGGTGGTGCTCCCGGCCGCCGTCGGCACCGACCTCGTCTTCGACCTGCACACCGCCCCGATGACCCTGGCCATGGTGGTGCTCCAGGCGATCTGCGACGCCGCCCCGGCCGACACCCAGGCCCGGCTCGAGGCATTCGAGTCGTCCGCCGCCCGCCGCCAGTTGTTCCTCGGCTGAGAGGAGTACGAAATGCACCAGCCCGTCCGCGCCGCCCGCGGCACCGCACGCACCGCGAAGGGGTGGCCCCAGGAGGCCGCGCTGCGGATGCTGATGAACAACCTCGACCCGGAGGTGGCCGAGCGCCCCGACGACCTGGTCGTCTACGGCGGCACCGGCAAGGCCGCGCGGGACTGGCCGTCCTACCACGCGCTGGTCCGGACGCTGACCGAGCTCCGCGACGACGAGACGATGCTGGTGCAGTCCGGCCGCCCCGTCGGCGTGATGCGCACCCACGAGTGGGCGCCCCGGGTCCTGCTGGCCAACTCCAACCTGGTCGGCGACTGGGCCACCTGGCCGGAGTTCCGCCGCCTGGAGCAGCTCGGCCTCACCATGTACGGGCAGATGACCGCCGGTTCGTGGATCTACATCGGCACCCAGGGCATCCTCCAGGGCACGTACGAGACGTTCGCCGCCGTCGCGGCCAAGCGGTTCAACGGAACCCTGGCCGGGACGCTGACGCTGACCGCCGGCTGCGGCGGGATGGGCGGCGCGCAGCCCCTCGCGGTCACCATGAACGGCGGCGCCTGCCTGATCGTCGACGTGGACCGCAGCCGGCTGGACCGCCGGGTGCACGACCGCTACCTGGACGAGGTCGCCGACTCGCTGGACGACGCCGTCGCGCGGGTGCTGGCGGCGAAGCGGGACCGTCGGGCGCTGAGCGTCGGCGTGGTCGGCAACGCGGCGGTGGTCTTCCCCGAGCTGCTGGTCCGCGGCGTCGAGATCGACATCGTGACCGACCAGACCAGCGCGCACGACCCGCTGTCGTACCTGCCGGTCGGAGTGGAACCGGCCGACGCCCGGGACTACGCGGCGGCGAAGCCGGCCGAGTTCACCGACCGGGCGCGGGCGTCGATGGCCCGGCACGTGGCCGCGATGGTCGGCTTCCTCGACGCCGGCGCGGAGGTCTTCGACTACGGCAACTCGATCCGTGGCGAGGCGCAGCTCGCCGGCTACGAGCGGGCCTTCGACTTCCCCGGCTTCGTGCCGGCGTACATCCGGCCGCTGTTCTGCGAGGGCAAGGGCCCGTTCCGGTGGGCGGCGCTCTCCGGCGACCCGAAGGACATCGCCGCCACGGACCGGGCCATCCTCGACCTGTTCCCGGAGAACGAGTCGCTGGCCCGGTGGATGCGGATGGCCGGCGAGCGGGTCGCCTTCCAGGGCCTGCCCGCGCGGATCTGCTGGCTGGGCTACGGCGAGCGGGACAAGGCGGGCGTCCGGTTCAACGAGATGGTGGCCTCCGGTGAGCTGAGCGCGCCCGTGGTGATCGGCCGGGACCACCTGGACTGCGGCAGCGTGGCCAGCCCCTACCGGGAGACCGAGGCGATGGCCGACGGCTCCGACGCGATCGCCGACTGGCCGCTGCTCAACGCGCTGGTCAACACCGCCAGCGGGGCGTCCTGGGTGTCCATCCACCACGGCGGCGGGGTCGGCATCGGCCGGTCCATCCACGCCGGGCAGGTCTGCGTCGCCGACGGCACCGCCCTGGCCGGGCAGAAGATCGAGCGGGTGCTCACCAACGACCCGGCGATGGGCGTCATCCGGCACGTCGACGCCGGCTACGACGGCGCCCGCGAGGTCGCCGAGCGCACCGGCGTCCGGGTGCCGATGGCGGAGGGCGCCGCGTGAGCGCGAGGAGTGCAGCGCAGCGGAGCCCCGCAGTCGCGAACAACAGGGGCGCCGCGTGACCGACCTGGCTGCCCGGTTCCGGAAGCTGTGGGACTCCCTCGCCCCGGTCGGGCGGGACGCCGACAGCGGCGGCTACCTGCGGTACGCGCTGACCGAGCCGGAACGGTGGCTGCGCGCCTGGTTCCGCGACCAGGCCGACCAGCGGGGCATGCCGGTGCAGGAGGACGGCAACGGCAACCTGTTCGCCTGGTGGGGCGATCCGGCGGCGGGCGACGCTGTGCTCACCGGCAGCCACTTCGACTCGGTGCCGCATGGCGGCGCGTACGACGGGCCGCTCGGCATCGTCAGCGCGTTCCTCGCCGTGGACGAGCTGCGCGCGGCCGGGTTCACCCCGGCCCGGCCGCTGGCGGTCGGCGCGTTCGTGGAGGAGGAGGGCGCCCGGTTCGGCGTACCGTGTCTGGGGTCCCGGCTGCTCACCGGCGAGATCGCGGTGGAGCGCGCGGCCGAGCTGCGCGACGCGGCCGGGGTGAGCTTCGCCGACGCGCTGGGCGACCGGCCCGCGGGCGCCGACCCGGTGCTGCTCGGCCGCTTCGCGGCCTTCGTGGAGCTGCACGTCGAGCAGGGCCGCGCGCTGGTCGAGCAGGACGCGCCGGTCGCGGTGGCCAGCGCCATCTGGCCGCACGGCCGCTGGCGCTTCGACTTCCAGGGCGAGGGCAACCACGCCGGTACGACCCGGATGGCGGACCGCCGCGACCCGATGCTCACCTACGCGTTCACGGTGCTCGCGGCGAACAAGGAGGCCCGGCTGCGCGACGCGCACGCCACCGTGGCCCGGGTGGCGGTGGAGCCGAACGCCACCAACGCCATCCCGTCCCGGGTGACCGGCTGGCTGGACGCCCGGGCGGCCGAGCCGCAGACGCTGCACGGCCTGGTCGAGGCGGTACGCGCCAAGGCCGCCGAGCGGGCGAGGCGGGACGGCACGGAGCTCACCCTGACCGAGGAGTCGGCCACGCCGCTGGTGGCGTTCGACGGCGGGCTGGCCAAGCGGCTGGCCACGCTGCTCGACGCGCCGGTGCTGCCGACCGGGGCCGGGCACGACGCCGGGGTGCTGGCCGCGCACCTGCCCACCGCGATGCTCTTCGTGCGCAACCCGACCGGTGTGTCGCACTCCCCCGCCGAGGCCGCCACCGACGCCGACTGCGCGGCCGGGGTGACCGCCCTGGCCCGGGTGCTGGAGGAGCTGACATGCCGCTGACCCGCTGGCTCGCGGAGTACGCCTGGCTGCCCGACCACGCCGAACCCACGCCCGAGGTGCTGATCGAGGTCGAGGACGGCCGGATCACCGCCGTCGCGCCACTGGTCGGGGGCGGCACCCCGACCGCCGGCGTCGAGGTGCTGCGGGACGCCACGCGGCTGCCCGGGCTGACCGTGCCCGGGCTGGCCAACGCCCACTCGCACGCCTTCCACCGGGCGCTGCGCGGGCGTACCCAGGGCGGCCGGGGCGACTTCTGGAGCTGGCGGGACGTCATGTACGACGTCGCGGCCCGGCTCGACCCGGACAGCTACCTGGCCCTGGCCCGGGCGGCGTACGCCGAGATGGCGCTCGCCGGGATCACCTGCGTCGGCGAGTTCCACTACCTGCACCACGGCCCCGACGGCACCCCGTACGCCGACCCGAACGCGATGGGCGCGGCGCTGATCGAGGCCGCCGCGCACGCCGGCATCCGGCTGACCCTGCTGGACACCTGCTACCTCACCGCGACGGTCGACGGGGCGCCGCTGGTCGGGGCGCAGCGGAGGTTCGGCGACGGGGACGCGCTGCGCTGGGCCGAGCGGGTCAGCGGGATCGCCCCCGGCAACGACCACGCCCGGGTCGGCGCGGCCATCCACTCCGTCCGGGCGGTGCCGGCGGAACAGCTGGCCACCGTCGCCGGCTGGGCCGACCGCAACGGCGTGCCGCTGCACGTGCACCTCTCCGAGCAACCCGCCGAGAACGACGCCTGCCGGGCGGTGCACGGCTGCACCCCGACCCGGCTGCTCGCCGACCACGGCGTGCTCGGCCCGCACACCACCGCGGTGCACGCCACCCACCCCACCAGCGCCGACCTGGCCCTGCTCGGGGAGAGCCGGACCGGGATCTGCCTCTGCCCCACCACGGAGCGGGACCTGGCCGACGGGATCGGGCCGGCGCGGCGGATGGCCGAGGCGGGCAGCCCGCTGAGCCTGGGCAGCGACAGCCACGCGGTGATCGACCTGTTCGAGGAGGCCCGCGCGGTGGAGCTGGACGAGCGGCTGCGGACCCGCCGGCGGGGCCACTTCACCCCCGCCGACCTGTGCACCGCCGCCACCGTGGCCGGGCACGCGGCGCTGGGCTGGGGTGACGCGGGCCGGCTCGCCGTCGGCGACCGCGCCGACCTGGTCACCGTACGGCTGGACAGCGCCCGCACCGCCGGGGTGCCCCCGGTCGGGGCGTTCCACGCCGCCACGGCGGCCGACGTGCGGCACGTCGTGGTGGACGGCCGGACGGTCGTCGCCGACGGCCGGCACCTGACCGTGGACGTGCCGACCGAGCTGCGCGACGCCATCGAGGCGGTGACCAACCGATGAGCAGCCTGCTGGTGGACAACATCGGCGAGCTGGTCACCAACTCCGTCGGCGCGGGTGGTGGCGGGCCGCTGGGCCTCCGCCACGACGCCGCCGTGCTGGTCGAGGACGGCCTGGTCGCCTGGGTCGGACCGGCCCGGGACGCGCCGGCCGCCGACCGGCGGATCGACGCCGAGGGCGCGGCGGTGCTGCCCGGCTTCGTGGACAGCCACGCCCACCTGGTCTTCGCCGGGGACCGGGCCGCCGAGTTCGCCGCCCGGATGGCCGGCGAGCCGTACACCGGGGGCGGCATCCGCACCACCGTCGGCGCCACCCGCGCCGCATCCGACGACGAGCTGCGGGCCACCGTGGGGCGGCTGCGCGGCGAAGGGATGCGGCAGGGCACCACCACCATCGAGATCAAGAGCGGGTACGGGCTCACCGTCGCCGACGAGGCCCGCTCGCTGCGGATCGCCGCCGAGTTCACCGAGGACACCACCTTCCTCGGCGCGCACGTCGTCCCCGCCGAGTACGCCGACCGCCCCGACGACTACGTGGGTTTGGTCTGCGGGCCGATGCTGGCCGCCGCCGCCCCGTACGCCCGCTGGATCGACGTGTTCTGCGAGCGGGGCGCCTTCGACGTGGACCACGCGCGGGCGATCCTCGCCTGCGGTCAGGCCGTCGGGCTGGGCGTGCGGGTACACGCCAACCAGCTCGGCCCCGGGCCGGGCGTGCGGCTCGGGGTGGAACTCGGCGCGGCCAGCGTCGACCACTGCACGCACCTGACCGACGCCGACGTCGACGCGCTGTCCGGCTCGCCGACCGTCGCCACGCTGCTGCCGGGGGCGGAGTTCTCCACCCGGTCGCCGTACCCGGACGCCCGGCGGCTGCTCGACGCGGGCGTGACCGTGGCGCTGGCGACGGACTGCAACCCCGGGTCGTCGTACACCTCGTCGATGCCGTTCTGCGTCGCGCTCGCCGTACGCGAGATGCGGATGACCCCGGCGGAGGCGGTCTGGGCCGCGACCGCCGGCGGGGCGGCGGCGCTGCGCCGCTCCGACATCGGTCGGCTGGCCCGGGGCGCCCGGGCCGACCTGATGATCCTCGACGCCCCCTCTTACCTGCACCTGGCCTACCGGCCCGGTGTGCCACTGATCCGCCAGGTCCTGCGCAACGGAGTACCTCAATGTCGACCGTAATCATCCAGCCCACCGGGATCACCCCCGCCGACGTCCTCGCCGTCGCCCGCGGCACCGCCAAGGTCGTCCTCGACCCGGCCACCGTGGAGGCCATGACGACCAGCCGCGCCATCGTGGACGGCATCGAGGCCGCCGGCCGGCCGGTCTACGGCGTCTCCACCGGCTTCGGGGCGCTCGCCAACACCTTCGTCGCGCCCGAACGGCGGGCCGAGCTCCAGCACGCGCTGATCCGCTCGCACGCCGCCGGGGTGGGCGCGCCGATGCCCCGCGAGGTGGTCCGGGCGATGATGCTGCTGCGGGTCCGCTCCCTCGCGCTCGGTCACTCCGGGGTCCGCCCGCTGGTCGCCGAGGCCCTGGTGGACCTGCTCAACCACGAGATCACCCCGTGGGTGCCCGAGCACGGCTCGCTCGGCGCGTCCGGCGACCTGGCGCCCCTGGCCCACTGTGCGCTGGTGCTGCTCGGCGAGGGCTGGGTGCTCGGGCCGGCCGGCGAGCGGCTCGACGCCGCCGAGGCGCTGCGCCGGGTCGGGCTGGCCCCGATCGAGCTGGCCGCCAAGGAGGGGCTGGCGCTGATCAACGGCACCGACGGCATGCTCGGCATGCTGCTGCTGGCCATCCACGACGCCCGGCACCTGTTCGCCATGGCCGACGTCACCGCCGCCCTGGCCATCGAGGCGATGCTCGGCTCCGAGCGGCCGTTCCTGCCCGAGCTGCACGCCATCCGGCCGCACCCCGGGCAGGCCGCCTCGGCGGCGAACATCCACCGGCTGCTCCAGGACTCCCGGGTGATGGACTCGCACCGCGACGACCTGGCGCACGCCGTGCAGGACGCGTACTCGATGCGCTGCGCCCCGCAGGTCGCCGGCGCGGCCCGGGACACCCTCGACTTCGTCGACACGGTCGCCGGGCGGGAACTGCGTTCGGTGGTGGACAACCCGGTGGTGCTGCGCGACGGGCGGGTCGAGTCGACCGGGAACTTCCACGGCGCGCCGCTCGGCTTCGCCGCCGACTACCTGGCCATCGCCGCCGCCGAGGTGGGCGCGATCGCCGAACGCCGGGTGGACCGGCTGCTCGACGTTGCCCGCAACCGCGACCTGCCGGCGTTCCTCTCCCCCGACGCCGGGGTCAACTCCGGACTGATGATCGCCCAGTACACGGCGGCCGGGATCGTCGCGGAGAACCGCCGGCTGGCCGCCCCCGCCTCGGTGGACTCGCTGCCCACCAGCGGCATGCAGGAGGACCACGTCTCGATGGGCTGGGCGGCGGCCAAGAAGCTGCGCACCGTGCTGGACAACCTGACCAGCCTGCTCGCCGTGGAGCTGCTGGCGGCCGTGCGCGGGCTCCAGCTCCGCGCACCGCTGGAGCCGTCGCCGGCCGGCCGGGCCGCGGTGGCCGCGCTGGGCGGGCCCGCCGGCGAGCCCGGCCCGGACGTCTTCCTCGCCCCGGTGATGGAGGCGGCCCGGGCGGTGCTGGCCGGCCCCGAGCTGCGGGCCGCCATCGAACGCGAGGTCGGCCCGCTGGGCTGACCTCGAGCGGGGCGCTGCCGTCCGTCGTGGGTCAGACGGTGGGCGGCAGCACCTTCGCGACCAGCTTGGCCAGCTCGCGCAGCGCCTTGCCCCGGTGGCTGACCGCGTCCTTCTCCTCGGGCGTCAGCTCGGCGTTGGTCCGCTGCTGCCCGTCGCCGAGGAAGATCGGGTCGTACCCGAACCCGCCGTCGCCGCGCGGCGCGCGCAGCAGCCGGCCGGACTGGCGGCCGTCGACCAGGTGCTCCTTACCGCCCGGCAGCACCAACGCGACGGTGCAGACGAAGGAGGCGGCCCGGTGCTCGTCCGGCAGGTCCGCGATCTGGTCCAGCACCAACTGGAGGTTGGCCCGGTCGTCGCCGTGCCGGCCGGCCCAGCGGGCGCTGAACACCCCGGGCATGCCGTTGAGCGCGTCCACGGCCAGCCCGGAGTCGTCGGCGATGGTGGGCAGGCCGGTCCGGCCGCAGCCCTCCCGCGCCTTGATCAGCGCGTTCTCGCCGAAGGTCAGGCCGGTCTCCGGCAGCTCCGGGTACGCCTCGACGTCGTCGAGGCCGAGCAGGGCGATCCGGTGCGCGCCGAGCGCACCGTCGAGGATCCGCTGGAGCTCGACGAGCTTCTTCCGGTTCCGGGTGGCGAGCAGGACCTTGTTCATGAGGTGAGCGCCTTCCGCTGCGCGTCGGCCAGTTCCAGACAGCCCAACACGCCCAGGTCGAGCAGGGCGTCGAGCTGGTCACGGGCGAAGACGCCGGCCTCGCCCGTCCCCTGCACCTCGACGAAGTCGCCGGTGCCGGTGCAGACCACGTTCATGTCCACCTCGGCGGCCACGTCCTCTTCGTAGCAGAGGTCCAGCCGCGGCTCGCCGGCGATGATGCCCACGCTGACCGCGGCCACCGACCGGTGCATCACCTTCTCCGGCTTGCCGGCCAGCGCCTTGCGCGCGGCCAGCCAGCCCACCGCGTCGTGCAGCGCCACGTACGCGCCGGTGATCGCGGCCGTACGGGTCCCGCCGTCGGCCTGGAGCACGTCGCAGTCGAGCACGACCGAGTTCTCGCCGAGCGCCTTGAGGTCGATGCTGGCGCGCAGGCTCCGGCCGATCAGCCGGGAGATCTCGTGGGTTCGCCCACCGACGCGGCCCTTCACGCTCTCCCGGTCCGAGCGGGTGTTGGTGGCCCGGGGCAGCATCGCGTACTCGGCGGTCACCCAGCCGAGCCCGGAGCCCTTGCGCCAGCGGGGCACCCCCTCGGTCACGCTCGCGGTGCACAGCACCCGCGTCGCGCCGAACTCGACGAGGACCGAGCCCTCCGGGTGGGTGCTCCAGCCCCGGGTCAGGGTCACCGGTCGGAGTTGGTCGGGCAGCCGCCCGTCAGGTCGCGCCATGCCTGCACCTTATGCGGTGCACCGATCGAACCGTCCCCGGGATGCCCGGGACGCGGCGGCGCGGCTCGCGCCGCCGGGACGGGCGCCGGTCAGACCTCGTACGTGGCGCCGGCCCGGACCACCTCGAGCGGACCGGTGTACGCGGCGGCGGCCGACTCCAGCGTGTGCGCCTCACTGCCCCAGGCGGCCACCAGGTGGGTGAGCAGCAGCCGGCCGGTGCCCGCCTTGGTCGCCGCCTCGCCGGCCTCCCGGCCGGTCAGGTGCAGGTCCGGCGGGTTGTCCACGCCGTCGAGGTAGCTGGCCTCGCAGAGGAAGAGGTCGGCACCCTGGGCGAGCCGCACCAGCGCGTCGCAGGGGGCGGTGTCCGCCGAGTAGCAAAGCACCCGCCCGCCGTGCTCCAGCCGCACCCCGTACGTCTCGACCGGGTGGTTCATCCGGTCCACGGTGACGCTGAAAGGCCCGATCGGGAACGTCCCCGGCTGGAGGCCGTAGAACTGGTAGACATCCTCGACCGTGCTGTTCTCCTGCCCGTACGCGGCGGCGAGCCGGTCCGGCGCGCCGGCGGGCGCGTACACGGGCAGCGGCGGGTACGGCCCGTCCGGGGCGTACCGGCGCACCACCACGTACGACACCGCGTCGAGCATGTGGTCGCAGTGCAGGTGGGTGAGGAGGATGGCGTCGGGGGCGTGCAGCCCGACGTAGCGCTGGAGGGTGGAGAGCGACCCGGAGCCGAAGTCGATCAGGAGGCGGAAGCCTTCCGCCTCGACCAGGTAGGCCGAGCAGGGGGATTCGGGGCCGGGGAAGCTGCCCGCGCAGCCCAGGACGGTCAGTCGCATCCGGTCGTCCCGCTGTCACGCACGGTAGTCGACGCGCCGGCAACCTCTCCGTCGATGATCTCTACCGACGCGTACGCCACGCTGCGCAGCCTACGCGCCGCCACTGCGGGTCAAGAATCATCTACCGGAAGATGTCATCAACGTGACACCGGCACGCGTCTCCGCGCCATCCGGTGACGCAGGAGTCGGCCGGCGGCAGGACGCCGCCGGCCGACCCCGTGGCCGTCAGGCCCAGAGCTGCCCTTCCAGCGCGTCCTCGGCATCCGCGAGGGTGCCGCCGTACGCCCCGGTCGACAGGTATTTCCAGCCGCCGTCGCAGACCACGAACGCGACGTCGGCCCGGCGGCCGTCCCGGACCGCCTCGTGCGCCACGGCCAGCGCCGCGTGCAGGATCGCGCCCGTGGAGAAGCCGGCGAAGATGCCCTCCACCTCGACCAGCTGCCGGGTGCGCAGCACGGCGTCCCGGGTGCCGACCGAGAACCGCCGGGACAGCACGGTGGCGTCGTACAGCTCCGGGACGTACCCCTCGTCGATGTTGCGCAGGCCGTAGACCAGCTCGCCGTAGCGGGGCTCGGCGGCGACGACCTGGATGCCGTCGACCTTCTCCCGCAGGTAGCGCCCGGTGCCCATCAGGGTCCCGGTGGTGCCCAGACCAGCCACGAAGTGGGTGATCGTGGGCAGGTCGTGCAGCAGCTCCGGCCCGGTCGTCTCGTAGTGCGCCCGGGCGTTCGCCTCGTTGCCGTACTGGTAGAGCATCACCCAGTCGGGGTGCTCGGCGGAGATCTGCTTCGCGGTGGCGACGGCCTGGTTCGAGCCGCCGGCCGCCGGCGAGAAAATGATCTCCGCGCCGTACATCCGGAGCAGTTGCACCCGCTCGGTGGAGACGTTCTCCGGCATCACGCAGACCAACCGGTACCCGCGCAGCTTGGCCACCATGGCCAGCGAGATGCCGGTGTTGCCGCTGGTCGGCTCCAGGATGGTGGCACCCGGACGGAGCCGGCCGGACTCCTCGGCCGCGCGCACCATGAACAGGGCCGCCCGGTCCTTGATGCTGCCGGTCGGGTTCCGGTCCTCCAACTTCGCCCACAGCCGCACCGGCGGCGCCCCGTCGGGCACCGTCGGCGAGAGCCGCGGCAGCCCGACCAGGGGCGTGCCGCCGCTGGCGTCGAGCAGGCTGTCGTACCGCGCCATGGCAGACCGCCCTCAGCGGGCGGCGACGGCCGCGCGGTGGCCGGCGATCGCGGCGGCGGCCGCGAAGCCGAAGGCCCCACCGGCGACCGCCGGCAGGATGGTGACGCTGTCGCCGTCGTTGAGCTTGGCGTCGAGCGCGCCGAGGAAGCGGACGTCCTCGTCGTTGACGTAGACGTTGACGAACCGGTGCAGCGCACCGGCGTCGGTGACCAGCCGGCCCTTCAGGCCGGCGTGCCGGGAGTCCAGGTCGGTGAGCAGGTCGCTCAGGGTGTCCCCGGCGCCCTCGACGACCTTCGCGCCGCCGGTGTAGCTGCGCAGGATGGTGGGGATGCGAACCTCGATGGCCATGATGTCGTGCTCCTTGTTCGGGTGTGCGCGGTGACGGGCGGGAAGGGAATGAGCCGGCGCTGAGAGGTCAGCGGCCGGAACACTCGTAGTCGACCGTCGCCGGGCTCTGCCCGAACATGTAGGACTGGACGGCGTGCGGGTCCACGGCGGCATCCACGATCCGGACCGGCTCCTCGGTCACCACGCCGTCGACGATCCGGAAGGAGCGGATCTCCTCCGTGTCGGGCTCTCGGGTCGAGACGAGCAGGTAGTGCGCTCCCGGCTCGCCGGCGAAGGAGATGTCCGTGCGGGACGGGTAGGCCTCGGTGGCGGTGTGCGAGTGGTAGATGACCACCGGCTCCTCGTCGCGGTCGTCCATCGCCCGCCACACCCGCAACTGCTCCATCGAGTCGAACTCGTAGAACGTCATCGAGCGGGCCGAATTCTCCATCGGGATGTGCCGGGTCGGGGTGTCGCTGCCGACGGGACCGGCGACCACGCCGCACGCCTCGTCCGGGTGGTCCCGGCGCGCGTGGGCGACGATCGCGTCGACGATCGACCGGTCGATGCTCAGCACGCCGCCCAGCCTAGCGCCTGCCGCTGACGCCCGGCGAGGTGGCGACCGTCACGACTCAGTCGATCAGGGCGTTGAGCAGGGACTCCTGCAGATAGCCCAGATACGCGTAGACCGAAAGCTGGAACACCCGGGACGAGGTCGGGTCCTCGGCGACCGCGTCGTCGAGCTCCTCCCCGAGGTCCGTGCCGTCCTTGATCTCCAACCGGACGCCCATCGCCAGCCGGGCGTCGTTGAGCGCGCGCAGCCACGCCTCGGCCGCCTCGGCGTCCAGGCGCACCTCGTGGCCGGTCTCGCCGGCGGAGTCGGGCAGCGCGGCGAGGATGGCCCCGGCCTGGTCGATCTTCGCGGTCTTGAGGTCGCCCTCGGTGTACCGGCGGAACTCGGCCGTGCTCGCCGAGTCGTCCGGGTAGACCTCCGGAAAGAGCCGGCCGACCACCGGGTCGCTGTGGTCGAAGCCGTCGGTGAGCAGCCCCACCACCTCCGAGGCGACCTTGCGCAGCACCCGGACCTCGTCCACGGCGAGGGTGGCGACGTACCGGTCGCCCTGGCGACGGAACATGCTCACGAGCGGTCCACCGTCGCCCACAGGCCGTACGCGTGCAGCTGCGACGCGTCGTGCTCCATCCGCTCCCGGGCGCCGCTGGAGACGACCGCCCGGCCCTTGTGGTGCACGTCCAGCATCAACTGCTCGGCCTTCTCCCGGCTGTATCCGAAGAGCTTCTGGAAGACCCAGGTCACGTACGTCATCAGGTTGACCGGGTCGTCCCACACGATCGTCACCCATGGCCGGTCGGAGACCGGCACCTCGTCGGTGTCCGGCGTCTCGACCGGTGCAACCTGTGGAGCCGCCATGCCCCCCATCGTGCCACCGGATCCCGGGAACCGATGAATCGGAACGCCGGGTCGGTCCGGATCACCCTCCTGGGCGGCCGGACGCCGGTCGGCGCCGCCGACCTCAGGCGAGCAGGATGCCGTGGTCGACAGCATCGGTGAGCACCGTGCCCAACGAGAGCCGGATCACCTCGAATCGGCGGGACACCTCGCTGGAGAGCTCCAGCTCGACCTCGCGCAGCGCCCGCTGGGCCCAGGACCGCGCGCCGTTCGGGTCGTCGGTGCCAGGCCCCCGCCAGTGCTGCCAGCAACCACCGGAGAGCGCCACCCCCACCGGGGGCAGCACCTCCACCCGCTCCGCGCCGGGGAACCCGGCCAGCGCGTCCATCGCGCCGGCGCCGCTCAGCGCGGCCACCCCGGCGGTGCTGGTGACCAGGAGGACCCGGTCCAGCTCCCGGCCGACCGGGTGGTCGGCGAGGCCCCACCGCACGGCGTGCGCGATCCGGCGGCGCACCCCCTCGGCGAGCGGCGCGCCGAAGACCCGGGCCGCCGCCTCGTCGAGCACCCCGCGCACGGCCTGGTCACACTGCGCGGTGGCGAGCAGCGACAGGGCCTCCATCTCCCGGTCCAGCAGCTGCGGGAGGCCGGCGGGGCCGACCCCGAAGACGATCTCCTGCACCACCCGCAGGTGGATGTTCGCCAGTTCCAGGGCGAGGTGCTGGCGGATCCGCTGGGCGCCGGAGCGGACCTGACGGTCCAGCCGGTCGGCGAGGTCACCCGGGTCGAGGCCGGGCACCACGTTCACCCGGCCGTGCTGGCCCGGCAGCACCGGCGGCTGCGCGCTGGCGCGGCGGAGCCCCTCGTCGGCGGCCCAGCCGACCAGCGCGCGGCGCAGCGCCGCGTGGTCGGCGTGGCGGACCGGGTACCAGCGGGCCTCGGCGAGGTCGGGCACGGCGGCCAGCAGGGCGGCCCGGTGGGCGGCGAGCGAGACCTCCACCGGGTCGACCGGACGCTGGCCCGGCGCCCGGGTAGGGGCGGCCGACGGGACGGACGCCCCCGCGTCCTCCGTCGTCGTCGCGCCGCCCGACCCGGCGGCCGAGCCGGCCACCCCCGGGGTGACCGCGAAGAACACCGCCACCCCGGCGCGGGCCACCTCGGCCAGCAGATGCAGCTCGGCGGCGGTGAAGGCCTGGTCCGCGGAGATCACGAAAAGCAGCGCGCCGGCCCGGCCGACCGCCTCCAGCAGCACCCGGCCACCGGCGACGCCGAGCGCACCGGTGTCCGGCGTGTCCAGCACGACGAAGTGCCGCAGCAGCGGGTTCGGCACGCTCAGCTCCACCCGGCGTGGCGGGCGGGCCAGCGCCGGGCCGGCGGCGAGCGGATCCGCGCCGTACGCGTGCGGCTGCCGGTAACCCGGCACGTACGCCGCGCGGGTCGGCACCCGCGAGTGGGTGACCACCAGGCAGCTGCCGGTCGGCACCGCGAGCATCCCCGGCTCCACCTCCAGCAGGGCGGCCAGCACCTGGCGACGACCCGCGCCGGCCGGGCCGGCCGCCACCACGGCCAGCGGCTCGTCGGGGCCCGGGGTGGTCACGTCGACCCGGGTGGGCAGCGGAGCCCCGCGCGGCGGCTCGGCCGACCCGCCCGGGTCGGGCTCGTCGACCGCACGGAGAGGACCCGGCTTCATCAGGCGGCCTCCCGGTCGGGCGACCGAAATGGGCCGGTCGCGTGAAAAATCCGGTGGTGGCAACCGGATGCCGGAAGAGTACTCGCGGGGCCCACTCCCGGCCGAACACTTCGGATACTCACCGGTAATCAACAGGTTACTCAACTTCGCTGCGTGACGGTCTACGCGCGGACAGATTACCCTCGATATGCTGCTGCGATGAGTCGGTGGGACTTCGTCGGCCGCACGGATGAGCTCAACCGCCTGCTGTCGGCGGTCGGCAGTCCGGAGGGGCGTGGACTGTTCTTCAGCGGCAGCGCGGGGGTCGGCAAGAGCCGGCTGCTGCGGGAGGGGGTCGCGGCCCTGCCCACCGACCGGTACGCGATCTGGTCGGTCTCGGCCAGCGCCACCACCGCCGCCCTGCCCTTCGGCGGACTGGTCCAGGTGCTCCCGGCCGACCAGCCGCAGGGCCTCTCCCCCGCCGGCATCCTGCGCTGGGCCGTGGACGTGCTGCAGCAGCAGGCGGCCGGGCGGCGCATCGTGCTGGCGATCGACGACGCACACCTGCTGGACCCGCCCTCGGCGGCGCTGGTGCACCTGATCTCCCGGGCCGAGAACGCCACGGTGCTCGGCACCCTGCGCAACGGCGAGCAGATCCCGCTGCCGATCCGCGCCCTCTGGACCGACGACCTGGTCGAGCTCGTCGAACTGGGTCCGCTGAGTCCCGCCGAGATCACCGGCCTGCTCGCCGCGATCCTCGGCGGCCCGGTCGACGCGGGCTCCGCCGAGCGGCTGTTCCGGCTCTCCGCGGGCAACCCGCTGCTGCTGCGCGAGCTGGTGCTGGCCGCCGCCGGTGGCCGCGAGCTGACCCGCACGTACGGGATCTGGAAGTGGACCGGCCGGCTGGAGCTGGCCCCGAGCCTGACCGACCTCATCGGCACCCGGATCGGCCAGCTCACCCCCGGCGTCCGGGCGGTGGTCGAGCTGGTCGCCTTCGGCGAACCGCTCGGGCTGCAACTGCTCGAGCGCGCGGTGGAGCCGGTCGACGTGGAGACCGCGGAGGAGCGCGGCCTGATCAGCCTGGTGCACGACGACCGGCGGCTGAACGTGCGGCTGGCCCACCCGCTCTACGGCGAGGTGATGCGGCGGCAGTGCCCGGTGAGCCGGACCCGCCGGCTCCAGGCCACCCTGGCCGACCTGCTGGAGCAGGTCGGCAAGCGGCGCCGCGACGACCTGCTCCGGGTTGCGGTGTGGCGACTGGACTCGGGTACCGCGCAGGACCCGGCCCTGCTGCTCGCCGCGGCGGCCCAGGCCTTCGGCCGGTACGACGTGCCGCTGGCGACCCGGCTGGCCCGGGCGGCGCTGGAGGCCGACGGCGGCTTCGACGCCGCCGAGCTGCTCGCCACCATCCTGATGTTCGCCGACCGGCCGGACGAGGCCATCGCGGTGCTCGACTCGGTCGCCGGCGACGTGCGCTCCGACCGGCGGCGCAGTCGCTGGCTGACGGTACGCGGCATGGTCAGCTACTGGGGGCTGAGCCGGGAGTCCACGGTGGAGGAGATCGCCGCCCGGGGCGACGAGCTGACCGACCTGGCCGACGTGGCCCGGGTCCGCGCCTTCGAGGCCATCATGCGGCTGCACCGGCTGGACACCGACGTGGCGTTGCGACTCGCCCAGTCGGTGCTGGACCGTCCGGCCGCCTCGGTGGCCTCCCGGGAGCTGGCCCGGTGCACCATCGCCCACCTCCAGGCCGCCCAGGGCCAGTTCCGGCGCAGCGCGACCGCGATCGCCCGGGTGCAGGCCGAGGCGGCCCGCTGGCGGGGCGACATGCCGTACCTCCAGCTCGCCATGGAGCTGGCCCGGGGCACCCGGCTCGCGCTCTCCGGTGACCTGGCCGGCATCGACGCCATCGTGGCCGACGAGTTCGCCGACCTCGCGGGCGCGGGCGACTTCCGGCTGGGTACCGGCTACCTGGCCATCCTCCAGGCGTACGCGGCCCGGCTGCGGGGGCACAGCGACGAGGCGCTCAAGACCAGCCTGGGCGCCTGCGCGGTGCTCGCCACCAGCCGGGTCTACGCCGGCCTCGCCCATGCCGAGCGGGCCCAGGCGGCGGCGTTGCGCGGCGACCCGGTGCTCGCCGCGGAGGCGATGGCGGAGGCCGACCGGACCCACGCCCCCGGCATGGCGGTGCTCTACCCCTGGCTGGAACAGGCCCGCGGCGCGGTGCTGGCCGCCGGCGGCGACCTGCCGGGCGCGACCAAGCACCTCAGCCAGCTCGCCGACCGGCTGCGGGAGGACGGGCTGGCCGGCCACGAGGCGCTGGTCCTGCTCGACCTGGTCCGGCTCGACCAGGCCGCCGCCCCGGTCGGCCCGACCTGCACCGACGGCGGGCGGCGCAGGGTGGCGCAGCGTCTGGCCGAGCTCTCCGAACGGGTCGACGGGGTGCTGCCGCCACTGCTCGCCCGGTACGCCCGCGCCGCCGTCGCGAACTCCCCCACCGAACTGCTCGCCGTCGCCGACGGCTTCGCGGCCCGGGAACTGATCGTGTACGGGGCCGAGGCCGCCGCCATGGCCCTGCACCGGCTGCGGCAGAGCCGCTCGACCGCCACGGGCCCGGCCCGGGAGCGCCTCGCCGCCCTGATGAGCGGCTGCGGCCACCTCTCCACCCCGGCGCTCCGGCTGCTCCGCCCGGCGCTGAGCGACCGGGAGTGGGAGGTGGCCCGCCTCGCCGCCGACGGGGCGACCAGCCGGACCATCGGCGAGCAGCTCTACCTGTCCAGTCGGACGGTGGAGAACCACCTCCAGCGCATCTACAGCAAGCTCGGGGTGGCCGGGCGGGCCGAGCTGCGGGCCGCCCTGCGGTCGATGCCGGGCCCTGACGGCGCCGGTCCCGCCTGAACCTTAGGCTGGACTGGTGAGCACCCTTCGCCCCGCGCTGCTGACCGACCACTACGAGCTGACGATGGTGAGCGCCGCCCTGCGGGACGGCACGGCGGACCGCCGCTGCGTCTTCGAGGTGTTCACCCGGCGGCTGCCGGCGGGCCGCCGTTACGGGGTGGTGGCCGGCACCGGACGGCTGGTGGAGCTGATCCGGGACTTCCGGTTCTCCGCGGAGGAGGTCGACTTCCTGCGCCGGACCGGCGTGGTGGACGAGCGGGCCGCCGAGTGGCTGAGCAGCTACCGCTTCACCGGCGAGGTCGAGGGATACGCCGAGGGCGAGCTCTTCTTCCCCGGCTCCCCGATCCTCACCGTCTCCGGCGGCTTCGCCGAGTGCGTGGTGCTGGAGACGCTGGTGCTGTCGGTGCTCAATTACGACTGCGCGGTCGCTGCGGCGGCCGCCCGGATGGTCACCGCCGCCCGGGGCCGCACCCTGATCGAGATGGGGTCCCGCCGGGCGCACGAGGAGGCGGCGGTGGCCGCGGCCCGGGCGGCGTACCTGGCCGGCTTCCGGTTCACCTCCAACCTGGCCGCCGGGCAGCGGTACGGCATCCCGACCGCGGGCACCGCCGCGCACGCGTTCACCCTGCTGCACGACGACGAGCGGGCGGCGTTCGCCTCGCAGGTCGCCACGCTGGGCAAGGACACCACCCTGCTGGTCGACACGTACGACATCAGCCAGGGCATCCGCAACGCCATCGACGTGGCCGGGCCGGAGCTGCGGGCGATCCGGATCGACTCCGGTGACCTCGCGGTGATCGCCCAGCAGTCCCGGGAGCTGCTCGACCTGCTCGGCGCCACCGAGACCAGGATCATCGTCTCCGGCGACCTGGACGAGTACGCGATCGCCTCGCTGGCCGCCGAGCCGGTCGACATGTACGGCGCGGGGACCGCGGTGGTCACCGGCTCCGGCGCCCCCACCGCCGGGCTGGTCTACAAGCTGGTCGAGGTGGCGGGGCGGCCCGTGGTCAAGCGCTCCGAGCACAAGGCCACGATCGGTGGCCGCAAGGTGGCCGTCCGCCGGCACAAGCCGACCGGCACCGCCACCGAGGAGGTCATCGTGCCGCAGGGCGTGCCGGACCGGCGGCCCAACGACCGGTTGCTCCAGCGCTCGTTCGTGGTCGACGGCGAGCCGGTGGCGCTGCCGACGCTCGACGAGTCGCGCGAGCACCTGCGGCAGTGCCTGATCTCCATCCCGTGGGAGGGCCTGAAGCTCTCCGGTGGCGACCCGGCGATCCCGGTGACCGTCGTACCCGCTGGCTGAGAGGATTGCTTCCGTGAGCAGCGCGCTGATCATCGTGGACGTGCAGAACGACTTCTGCGAGGGCGGGTCCCTCGCGGTGGCCGGCGGAGCCGGGGTGGCCGCCGGGATCTCCCGGCTGCTCGCCGCCGAACCGGGCCGGTGGGACCACGTGGTGGCGACCAAGGATTACCACATCGACCCGGGGGCGCACTTCGGCGATCCGCCGGACTATGTCGACTCGTGGCCCCGGCACTGCGTGGTCGGCACCGCCGGCTCCGAGTTCCACCCCGACCTGGAGACCGGTCGGGTGGAGGCGATCTTCCACAAGGGCGAGCACGCGGCCGCGTACTCCGGTTTCGAGGGGCACGCCGACGACGGCGAGTGCCTGGCCGACTGGCTGCGCGCGCGGGGCGTCGACCGGGTCGACCTGGTCGGCATCGCCACCGACCACTGCGTCCGGGCGACCGCGCTGGACGCCGCCCGGGAGGGCTTCCGCACCACCGTGCTGCTCGACCTGACGGCCGGGGTCGCACCGGACACCACCGACGTGGCGCTGCGGGCGCTGGAGGGCGCCGGGGTCGGCATGGTCGGCGAGCCTGTGATCAGGACCGCTTGACCAGGTAATCGCTTGCGACTGTCGTACCCGGCGTCAAGGATGGCGCCGGAGGTACGGACCGTCGTGAACTTGAAGCCTTACCGGCAGGCGCTCGCCCTGCCCGGTCTCCGGTCGCTGCTGCTGGTCTCGGTGCTGGCGCGCATCCCGCTCACCGCGACCGGGGTGACGCTGACCTTCTACGTGGTCCTCGACCTCGGCCGGGGCTACGGCGCCGCCGGCCTGGTCGGCGCCGCGTTGACCGTCGGCGCGGCCGTCGGCTCGCCCCTGCTCGGCCGGCTGGTGGACCGGCGCGGCCTGCGCCCGGTGCTCGTCCTGACCACCGCCGCCGAGGCACTGTTCTGGGCCGGCGCCCCGGCGCTGTCGTACCCGGTGCTGCTGCCGGCCGCCTTCGTCGCCGGGCTGCTCGCGCTGCCGGTCTTCTCGGTCGTCCGCCAGTCGGTGGCCGCGCTGGTCCCGGCCGAGCGCCGCCGCCCCGCGTACGCGCTGGACTCGATGTCGGTCGAGCTGTCGTTCATGGTCGGCCCGGCGCTGGCCGTGGCGCTGGCCACCGCCGTCTCCCCGCGCGCCACCCTCTGGGCGGTCGGCGCCGGCATCGTCGCCGCCGGCATCGTGTTCTGGCTGCTGAACCCGCCCACCCGCAGCGCGGAGGAGCCCGCCGGCCCGCAGCGCCGGGTGCCCCGGCGAGAGTGGCTCACGCCCCGACTGCTCGCCGTCCTCGCGGTCAGCCTCGCCGCCACCCTGGTGCTCGGCGGCACCGACGTCGCGGTGGTCGCCGTGCTGCGGGCCAGCGGCGAGGTCGGCTGGACCGGTGCCGTGCTGGCCATGTGGGCGGTCGCGTCGCTGGTCGGCGGCTTCGCGTACGGGGCGGTCAGCCGCTCCTTCTCGCCGCTGGCGCTGATGGCGGCGCTCAGCCTGTGCACCATCCCGGTCGGGCTGGGCGGGGCGCACTGGTGGCTGCTCTGCCTGGCGCTCGTCCCGGCCGGCGCGCTCTGCGCGCCCACCATCGCCGCCACCTCCGACGCGGTCAGCCGGCTCGCCCCGGCCGGCGTACGCGGCGAGGCGATGGGCCTGCACGGCTCCGCGGTCACCGTCGGCATCGCCGTCGGCGCCCCGCTCGCCGGCGCGGTGATCGACGCCTCGCTGCCGCTCTGGGGCTTCGCGGTGACCGGCGCGGTCGGCCTGCTGGTGGCGATGGCCGTGCTTCCGGTGGAGCTGCGCCACCGGCGGGAAACCGTCCCCGCCGCCGCCGAGCCGGAACTGGCCCCCGCCGCCCCCTGACCCACGCTCCTGGGAGCGCCGCCGCCACGCCGCCACGCCGCCCATGCCCGGACCCGGCCTCCGAGGCGCGAGCTGCGGCGCGGGTTATCCGCTGACCGCGACGGCGGGCGGTCGGCCGCGCCGGCGGGCAGGGCCGGGAGTCGAGCACCCAGCCGGCCCGCACCAGCGGTCGGGGCCGGGGAGGCGGTGCGGTCTGCGCGGCCCTAGATCGCGGATGTGGCGGTATCGCTGGCCTCGGCATACCGCCAGGTCGGGGAGCCGGGCCGGGTTCGGTCCGGGCCGGGGTCGGTCCGGGCCGGTTGCGACGCGGCCGGTATACCCGGGAAGCGATATACCTGAGCGGCATAAATATGACTCTCAGGTATATCGCTCTCCGGAGAAGGCCCGCCGGGCAAGGCTGCAGCGCACCGGCATGACCGAGCAGCAGTGGTGGGGCCGGGTTCCGGCGTCGCAGATACCAGCAATCGGGGACAGCGCCGGAAAGGCGACGGGCGCCGTACCCCGGGAAGGGGTGCGGCGCCCGTGGCGCGGCGGTCAGCGGGTCAGCGCTGGTCGAGGTTGCCGGAGGTGTCCTCCTGGTAGCTGGCGCCACCGTTGGACTCGCTGGTGAGCGGCTTGGCGCCACCCTCCGGCGGGCCGGCGATGGTCTGGCCGGCGGCCAGCTCCGGGAACTTGGCGTCGAACGCGGGGCGCTCGGAGCGGATCCGCGGCATCCGGTCGAAGTTGCGCAGCGGCGGCGGGGAGCTGGTGGCCCACTCGAGCGAGTTGCCGTGACCCCACGGGTCGTCGACCTCCACCACCGGGCCGGTCTTGTACGACTTCCAGCAGTTCCAGATGAACGGCAGCGTCGAGATGCCGGTGATGAACGCGCCGACCGTGGAGACCGTGTTCAGGAAGGTGAAACCGTCGCCCGGCAGGTAGTCGGCGTACCGCCGCGGCATGCCCTCGTTGCCCAGCCAGTGCTGCACCAGGAACGTGGTGTGGAAGCCGATCATGGTCAGCCAGAAGTGCACCTTGCCCAGCCGCTCGTCGAGCATCCGGCCGAACATCTTCGGGAACCAGAAGTAGATGCCGGCGAAGACCGCGAACACGATCGTGCCGAACAGCACGTAGTGGAAGTGCGCCACCACGAAGTACGAGTCGGAGACGTGGAAGTCGATCGGCGGGCTGGCCAGCAGCACACCCGTCAGACCGCCGAAGAGGAACGTCACCAGGAAGCCGACGGCGAAGAGCATCGGGGTCTCGAAGCTGATCTGGCCCCGCCACATGGTGCCGATCCAGTTGAAGAACTTCATACCGGTCGGCACGGCGATCAGGTAGCTCAGGAAGCTGAAGAACGGCAGCAGCACCTGGCCGGTGGCGAACATGTGGTGCGCCCAGACGCTCATCGACAGCGCGGCGATGGAGATGGTGGCGGCGACCAGGCCCTTGTAGCCGAAGATCGGCTTGCGGGAGAAGACCGGGATGATCTCGCTGATGATGCCGAAGAACGGCAGCGCGACGATGTACACCTCGGGGTGCCCGAAGAACCAGAACAGGTGCTGCCACAGCATCGGCCCGCCGGTGGCCGGGTCGTACACGTGGGCGCCGATCAGCCGGTCCGCGGCCAGCGCGAAGAGCGCGGCGGCGAGCAGCGGGAAGACCAGGATCGCCAGCAGGCTGGTGACCAGCAGGTTCCACGTGAAGATCGGCATCCGGAACATGGTCATGCCGGGGGCGCGCAGGGTCAGGATCGTGGTGATCATGTTGACCGCGCCGAGGATCGTGCCCAGACCGGAGATGGCCAGACCGACGATCCACATGTTGGCGCCGACGCCCGGCGAGTGCTGGACGTTGCTCAGCGGCACGTAGGCGAACCACCCGAAGTCGGCCGCGCCGCCCGGGGCGATGAAGCCCGCGGTGGCCAGCGTGCCGCCGAACAGGTAGAGCCAGTAGGCGAAGCTGTTCAGCCGGGGGAACGACACGTCGGGCGCGCCGATCTGCAGCGGCACGATGTAGTTGCCGAAGGCGAACACGATCGGCGTCGCGAAGAACAGCAGCATGATCGTGCCGTGCATGGTGAACAGCTGGTTGTACTGCTCTGGCGACAGGAACTGCATCCCCGGCCGCGCCAGCTCGGCGCGCATGATCAGGGCAAGCACGCCACCGATCATGAAGAACGCGAACGCGGTGACCATGTACATGATCCCGATCTGCTTCGCGTCCGTGGTGCGCAGCAGCCGCGCGATTGCCGACCCCTTGACCGGCTCTCGGACCGGCCAGGGCCGGGTCACGACCGGCTTGGGTGCGACGGTGGTCACGAGTGGCCTCCGGTTCTCGGTTGTCTCGCTCGGCACGCGCTGTATCTGCGAGCCGTCATCCGCAAGGAGGATAGTCCCCGGCAGGTGGCCCCGCCGCGTGGGGTGGCCGGCTACGATCATCCGCCACCGTGGCGGCGCTCAGAGCGGGCCGACCAGCAACCGGTAGTGCTCCTGGAAGATCCTTCCGCCGCGTCCGCGCAGCAGCGGGTCGCGCAGCGCCGGCGGCACGTCGCGGGTCCGGTTGCGGTCCCGGGTCCGGTCGCGCACCCATCGGGTACGGGGTCGCCGCCGGCTCTCGTACGCCAGCAGCGCGGCCTCGACGCTGCCGGCGGCCTTCAGTGACTCGGCGAGCACGACGGCGTCCTCCAGCGCCATGGCGGCGCCCTGGGACAGGGTCGGCGCGGTGGCGTGGGCGGCGTCGCCGACCAGCAGCACCCGGCCGTGGAACCAGCGGCCCAGCTCCACCTCCTCGGTGACGCCGACGTGCACCTGGTCCAGGGCCGCCAGGACCTCGGGTACCGGGCCGCCGTAGCCGGCGAACAACTCCCGCAGCCGGGCCGGCGGGTCGGCCGGCGGTACGGTGCCGGCCTCGTCGGCGTAGCAGTACAGCCGCCCGGCGCCGATCGGCACCAGCAGGAAGCCGGATCGCTGGCCGAGCAGGGCGGTCCAGTCGGCGACCCGCGGCCCGCCGCGGACCACGCTGCGGTAGACCACCTGCCCGGCCGGGCGGGGCGGGCCGCCGAGGGCGGCGAGGGTGCGGACCGCCGATCGCGGCCCGTCGGCGCCGATCACCAGGTCGTACTCCCCGGAGGTGCCGTCGGTGAAGCCGACGGCGACCCCGCCGGGCCGCGGTTCGACGGCGCTGACCTCGGCGCCGTGCCGGACGGCGCCGCCGGCCCCGGTGAGCAGCACCCGGTGCAGTTCGGCGCGGGGCAGGGCCCGGCACTCACCCACCCCGGCCCAGAGCGCGTCGAGGTCGACCTCGCAGAGCGGCGCGCCGGCCGCGTCCAGGAAGCGCTGCCGGTGGATGACCTGGCCGAGCGGGCGGACTGGGCCGTCGAGGTCGAGCCGGCGCAGCGCGCGGGCCGCGTTGCCGGGCAGGTAGAGACCGGTCTCGACCAGCTCGGCCGGGGGGAGCTTCTCGGTGACGTCCGGCCGGAACCCCGCGAGCCGCAGCGCCCGGGCCACGGCCAGACCGGCGATGCCCGCGCCGACGACGAGGATGCGCAGGGGGGAACCACCCATCGTGGTGTACGCCTCCGGAGGGGTTCGGCACGCGTTGGAGGCAAGACACTACTCGCGGCAACCGACGCACGGTAGGGGCGATCGGCCCCGAGGCGTCCGGCCCCTCGTCGCCGCGCGCCGGTCCCACCGCCGGGCGCCGCACCCCAGCCGGCCCCCCCGCAGCGGCGGGTCGGGCAGCTCGCGTCCGCCGGACGTTCCCCGCACCGGCCACTCACACCCGGCATGCCGTCGGCCCGCGCACCGGCCTGCGCGAAGGTCTGATTTGACGGGGAAGGGGCGGGTCCGTCCGGACCCGCCCCTTCGCCGTGCCGCCCTACCGTCAGGAGGTGGCGGTGACCGTCCGGGTCGCCCGCTGCCCCTTTCCGCCGGTCAGCCGCCCAGGGCGTCGATGTCGCGCATTTCCTCCGCGGTGAGGGAGAAGCGGAAGACGTCGGCGTTGACCCGGATCCGCTCCGGGGTGACGGACTTGGGGATCACCACGATCTCGTGGTCGATGTGCCAGCGGAGCACGACCTGGGCCGGGGAGACGTCATGGGCGGCGGCGATCCGGGTCAGCACCGGGTCGGACAGGTCGCTGGCCTTGAAGGGGCTGTACCCCTCCAGCACCACGCCCCGGTCCCGATGCGCGGCGTGCGTCCGCCGGTCGTACAGCGACGGGCTCCAGCGGATCTGGTTGACCGCCGGGGTCTCCTCGGTGGCCTGGATCAGCTCGTCGATCTGGCTCACGCTGTAGTTGCTCACGCCGACCGTGCGGGTCAGGTTCTCGTCCCGGGCGGCCAGCAGCTCCCGCCAGACCGGGATGCTGCCCGCCGCGGACGGCGGCCAGTGGATCAGCCACAGGTCGACGTAGTCGGTGTCGAGGGCGCTCAGGCTCGCCTCGAGGGTCTGCCGTTCCCGGCCCACCCGATCCGGCGGCAGCTTCGTGGTGAGGAAGATGTCCTCGCGGCGCAGCCCGCTCTCCTTGATCGCCCGGCCGACCTCCCGCTCATTGCCGTACATGGTCGCGGTGTCGATGTGCCGGTAGCCGGCGTCGAGGGCGGCGAGCACGGCGTCGTACCCGGCCTCTCCCGTGGCCAGCCAGGTGCCGAAGCCGAGCAGCGGCATCCGGGCGTCGCCGGCGAGCGGGACGGTGGGCTGTTCAGCGGTGGTCATGGCGGCTGTTCTACCCCTGATCACCGCCGGCATGCCATCGACCCGCCGGGAAGCGCGCCGACCGGCCGCACCGGGACGCCGAGCGGCAACACCGGCAAACGGCCCCGAAGGTCGGCAACCGGACGAACCGTCCGGGTGGCGCATGCGGACCGCTCCCGGGTGCCGCAGAATGCGGGAGTGGCTGACCGGCTGGAGGAGTACCGGCGCAAGCGGGACGCGGAGCGTACCCCCGAGCCGGTGCCGGAGCGGGCGCCCGCGCGGAATCGGCCAAGTCGGGGGCGGGCCCGCTTCGTCATCCAGCAGCACCACGCCCGCAGCCTGCACTGGGACCTGCGGCTGGAGCACGAGGGAGTGCTGGCCTCCTGGGCGGTACCGCGCGGCCTGCCCCGCGAGCCGGGCCGCAACCACCTGGCCGTGCACACCGAGGACCACCCGATGGAGTACCTCACCTTCCACGGCGAGATCCCGGCCGGCGAATACGGCGGCGGGCGGATGACCGTCCACGACACCGGGACGTACCGCGCGGAGAAGTGGCGCGACGACGAGGTGATCGTGGTGCTAGACGGGCAGCGCACCACGGGCCGCTACGTGCTCTTCGCCACCGGCGGGAAGGACTGGATGGTCCGGCGCACCGACCCGGCCCCGCAGGGTTGGACGAGCATGCCGGAGCTGGTCCGCCCGATGCATCCCACTGCGGCGAAGCGGCTGCCGAAGGACGAGTCCGAGTGGGGGTACGAGCTGCGCTGGGACGGGGTCCGGGCGATGGCGTACGTCTCCGGCGGCCGGCTGCGGTTGCTGTCGGAGACCGACGAGGAGATCACCGGCACGTACCCGTGGCTGCGGGAGATGGCGGAGGTGCTGGCGCCGACGGAAGCGGTGCTGGACGGCGTGCTGGTCCGGATCGACGCCGCCGGCAGGGTGAAGCCGCCGACCGGCCGGGGCGGCCCGGACGCTCAGTTCCTGGTCTTCGACCTGCTCTGGCTGGAGGGCGTGACCAGCACCGACGTGCCGTACGTGCAGCGCCGGGAGCTGCTCGACGGTCTGGCGTTGGCCGGGCGGCACTGGCAGACTCCGCCGTGGTTCCCGGGGGTCGGCGCGGACGCCCTGCGGACCGCCCGCGACCAGGGGCTCCCCGGGGTGGTGGCCAAGCGGCTCGACTCCCCGTACGAGCCCGGTGGGCGCAGCCGGCGCTGGCTGAGCATCGACACGAGCTGAGGAGCATCGTGCACCTGACGCACCTGGAGTGCCCGCGCTGCGGCAGGGAGCACTCGGCGGAGAAGTTGCAGAACCTCTGTCCCTGCGGCTCGCCGCTGCTGGCCCGCTACGACCTGGCCGCGGTGGCCGCGTCGGTGACCCCGGAGCAGTTCGGGCTCCGCCCGGCGGACCTGTGGCGCTACCGCGAGCTGCTGCCGGTGGACGACGCCCGGTTCGTCACCACGCTGGGCGAGGGCTGGACGCCGCTGCTGCGCGCCCCGGCGTACGGCGCCGAGATCGGCATCCCGGACCTGATCGTCAAGGACGAGGGGCTGACCCCGACCGGGTCGTTCAAGGCACGCGGCGCGGCCGTCGGTGTGAGCCGGGCCCGGGAGCTGGGCGTCGAACGGATCGCCATGCCGACCAACGGCAACGCCGGGGCGGCCTGGGCCACCTACGCGGCCCGGGCCGGGATCGGCGCGACCATCGCCATGCCGCTGTCCGCGCCGACCATCTGCCGGCGCGAGTGCGTGGCCGCGGGGGCGGACCTGCGGCTGGTGGACGGGCTGATCAGCGACGCGGGTCGGTGGGTCGCCGACCTGGTCGCCGCATCAGGCGGGCAGGTCTTCGACGCCGGCACGCTGCGCGAGCCGTACCGCCTGGAGGGCAAGAAGACCATGGGGTACGAGATCGTCGAGCAGCTCGGCTGGCAGGTGCCGGACGTGATCATCTATCCGACCGGGGGCGGCGTCGGGCTGATCGGCATCCACAAGGCGCTGCACGAGCTGCGCGAGCTGGGCTGGGTGGAGGAGAAGTTGCCCCGGCTGGTGGCGGTGCAGTCCACCGGCTGCGCGCCGATCGTCCGGGCGTTCGCCGCCGGGGAGCCGCGGGCGACCCCGTGGGCGGACGCGCACACCGTGGCCTTCGGCATCACCGTGCCGTCGCCGCTGGGCGACGAGCTGATCCTGGACGCGCTGCGGGAGAGCAGCGGGACCGCGATCGCGGTGGACGACGCGGAGATCCTGGCCGACCTGCGGGACTTCGCCGCGCGGGAGGGGCTGCTGCTCTGCCCGGAGGGAGCGGCCTGCCTCTCGGCGGCGCGGCACCTGCGGGCAGGTGGGTGGATCCGGGCCGGCGAGCGGGTGGTGGTGCTGAACACCGGCGCGGGGCTGAAGTACCCGGAGACGGTGGACGTCGCCGGCGTACCGGTGCTGCCGGCCTGACCGTCGCCGCGACGCTCGCCCACAGTGGGTGCACTCAGTCGGAGGTGGGGTCGGTGAGCCGCCAGGCGGCGGCGACCAGGCCGATGTGGGAAAGCGCCTGCGGCATGTTGCCGAGCTGCGCGCCGGTGGCCAGGTCGATCTGCTCGCTGAGCAGCCCGACGTCGTTGGCGTGGCCGATCACCCGCTCGAAGAGCGCCTCGGCCCGGTCCCGCTCGCCGGCCATCGCCAGGCACTCGACCAGCCAGAACGAGCAAGGCAGGAAGCCCGCCGGGTCGCTGTCCCAGCGGCGGACCAGGCCATCCTCGGTGCCCAGCTCACGCTCGACCACCTCGATGGTGGAGCGCATCCGCGGGTCGCTGGCCGGCAAAAAGTGCACCACCGGCAGGTAGAGTGCCGAGGCGTCCAGCTCGGTTGAGCCGAAGGCACCGGTGAATGCGCCGATGCGCTCGTTCCAGCCCTCGCGCATGATGGTGGCCCGGATCTCGTCGCGGATGGCCGCCCAGCGGCGCGGGTCTGCCCGATCGCCCAGCCGGGGGGCCAGCTCCACCGCGCGGTTCATCGCCGCCCAGCAGAACACCTTCGACGACAGGTAGTGCCGCTCGACGTCACGGATCTCCCATGCGCCGTGGTCGGGCAGCTGCCAGGTGCCTGCCACCTGCTCGGTCAGCCCGAGGACCATCTCTCGCAGCTCCTCATCGAAGGTGTCGCCGAGGTAGTGGCGCATCCGCCAGACCGCCGAGATCACCTCGCCGGGCACGTCGAGCTGCCGCTGCCGCCAGGCGTCGTTGCCGAACCGCACGGGCCGGCTGTCCAGGTAGCCGCGCAGGTGCTGCACCTCGTGCTCGGAGATGTCCCGCTCCCCTTCCAGGCCGAAGAGCACCGGCACCGGATCCTCGCCCACCCGCCCGATGGAGCGGGTCACCCAGGCGAAGAGGCGGGACGCCTCGTGCGGGCAGGCCGCCACCCAAAAGGCGCGAATGGTCAGCGCGAAGTCGCGCAGCCAGGAGTAGCGGTAGTCGTAGTTGCGTTCACCGCCGATCTCTTCCGGCAACGACGGGGTGAGCGCCGCGGCGACCGCGCCGCTACGGGTGTACGTCAGGCCGGTGAGCACGGTGGCGCTGTGCCGGACCTGCGCGCGGTACTCGCCGTCGTAATGGTGGGCCTCCCGGTAGGCCTCCCACGCCCGCGCCGTCTCGGCGAGCGTGGCGACCGGGTCCAATCGGGCCGGCGGCGGGCCGTAGACCGGGGCGTACGCCAGGTCGAAGCCGACCGTCTGGCCGGCGGCGACCTCGAACGTGCACCCGACCCGGTCCCCGTCCACGCGCAGCGGCTGCCCGCCCCCGCGCAGCACCAGCGCCACCGGCCCGGCGGTGGCCAGCACCCCGCCGTCCGGCTGCTCGTGCAGGTACGGAGTGAGCAGCCCGTACTCCGGGCGCGGGGCGAAGTCGAGGTGCATCCGTACCCGCCCGCTCAGCCCCTCGACCACCCGCAGCAGCACCGCCGGCGAGTTCATCCCCAGCTCGTGGCCGCGGGCGCCCAGCTCGGCGGCGAGCGCGTCGGTGACCGCGACGCTCCCCTCCGGGGTGTGGTGGACGGTCCGCAGCACCAGGGTGCCCGGCCGATACGCGCGCTCCACCCGGCTCGCGGCCAGCGGCGCGATCCGCCAGTGCCCGCCGGTCGGGTCGAGGAGCCGGCAGAAGACCGACGGCGAGTCGAACCGGTCGGGGCACCACCAGTCGACCGACCCGTCCCGGCTGACCAACGCGCCGGAGCGGCAGTCGGAGATGAATCCGTAGTCGGAGATTGGCGGTTTATGCACCCGCCCCGGGTACCCGGACCCGGGGCGTTCAGGCCACGCCGGTCACGCGGTCGGCGGCTCGTCCTGGCCAGCGGCCTCCGCCGCGTCGGCCTCCTCCTTGGTGCGGTGCACCGCCTGGTCGGCGTGCTCCGGCGGGCCGTACACGGTGTAGAGGACCAGCGGGTTGGGGCCGGTGTTGACGAAGTTGTGCTTCGTACCGGCCGGTACGACGACCAGGTCGCCCGAGACGACCTCCTTCTTCTCGCCGGCCACCCGGGCCTCGCCGGTGCCGCTGACGAAGGTCAGGATCTGGTCGATGCCCTCGTGGACCTCCTCGCCGATCTCGCCGCCGGGCGGAATCGTCATGATCACCAGCTGGGTGTGCTCCCCGGTCCACAGCACGCGGCGGAAGTCTGGGCTCTTCTCGGCGACGGTCGCGATGGTGAAATGCTCCATGGCGCCGTCATACCCGGTCCGGCCCGGGATCACGCCGGGACTCGCAGATGGTGGAATTCCCCACTGATCCGCGGTTTGGATCCCCTCCGGACGGGCATCTGGAGCGCCAAGACCGGTGCACACCCGGCCGGTCGAGCCAGGTCCCCGCTTTCGTACCGCCGTACGGCTGCGGTGGTGGGAGACGGCCAGAGCGCGGCGACGTTACGACCCCGGTCGAGCGGCGCCGTGCGCTCGTGTGTGCGGACCTCCGCCGAGCTGGGAAAACACTTGGAGACGGCCGTTCGGGCGACCCGGCACGCCGGGACCGGGCATCGGCTCTTCGGCCGGAAAACCTGTGATAGGCGCCGATGTCTGGCTACATTGAAGTATGGTGCCCGCCCACGGGGGTCGGGCGGCGGAACCGGTCTACCGCCCCATTCTGGCCGGTCGCCGGGGTGAGCTGGAGTCGCTGGCCCATCTCGACGACGTCGCCGCTCGGCTGCTCGCTCCGGTCCTCGACGTCTGCGTGGTCGATCCGTGCACCGTGGACCTCATCGGCCGGCTGCCGGCCGGACTGCTCCCGGCCGTCGACGTCTCCGCCCTGCCGGACGCCCCGGAGAGCGAGCTGGTCCGCTGGGGCGTACCGCTGGTGCCGGTGGTCGGGCTCGCGGAGAGCGACCGGCGGTTGGTGGCGCACGGCGTGGCCGCGCGGGCGTACGCCCGGCGGGCGGTGGTCCGGCTGCGCACCGGCCAGGATCGGGCCGGCCCGGATGCGACGACGACCGCCGTCGAGCGGGTCTGGCGGCTCGCCCGGCTGGTCCCGGAGCAGTGCGACCTGCTCGTCGACGCGGGTGACGTGTGCTGCCCGGCGGACGTGCGGCTGGCCGAGCCCCGGATCCGGCGGCTGTTGGAGTGGGCCCGCCGGCACGCCTGGCGGTCGGTGACGGTGGCCGCCGGCGGGATGCCGCCGACGCTGGCCCGCCTCCCCACCGATGAGCCGGTACGCCTCGACCGCTTCGACTGGGGGCTGTGGCAGCGCCTCTCCGACCTCGGCGTCGGGTACGGCGACTACGGGATCGGCTCCGCGGTGGCCGGCACGGACGGTTCGGGCGACCGGCTGCCGACGCTGCGGTACACGGCCGACGGGGCGTGGTGGGTGTACCGCTGGTCGCGGCGGGGCGGTCGGGGCGACGACCGCTTCGCGGACCTGTGCCGGACGCTGGTGGCGGCCCCGCACTGGCCGACGGCCGGGGCGGCCTTCTCCTGGGGCGACCACGAGATCCTGCGGCGGGCCCGGGGCGGGGCGGGCGCCGGCTCGCCGACCAACTGGGCGGCGTGGAGCACCTCGCACCATCTGGCGTACGTGCTGGGCACGCTGCTGCGCCCGGACCGGGGCCAGCGTTCCGGGTCGTGGGGCGCCGGCCAGGAGGCACCCGTTCGGGGGCGCTCCGGCCGGCCGCACCGGGGCGGCGAGACCCGCCGCGCGGGCTGAGCCGCGCCGGTCACTCCTTCTCGGTGAAGCCGAACTGGACGATGCCCTCGTCGTCGACCGTGGCGTCGACGGAGGTGTCCTCGAGCAGTTCGGCGGCGTCCGGGTCGAGGAAGATGCGGGCGCCCTGGTTGTCGACCACCTTGTCGCCCTGCGCCGGCTCGGGCACCAGCTCGATGGAGAGCGCACCGGCGTCGGTATCGGCCGCGATGCGCAGCCCGCCGTCCTCGCCGACGTCCTGCTGGACGGCGAGGTCGCGGATCACCATTACGGCGTTGTCGGTCATGGTCAGCATGGCGGAAACTCCTCGTGGCTCGTGCGGGATCGGGGCGGGTCGGGCGGCCGGGTGGCCGGGCCTGGACCCAGGAAGGCGAATCGGTCTTCGCCGTGCAAAGCAGGGCAGGTAGCGGGCCCCTCATGACCCACGGTGCCCCCTGGCCGGGCATCCGTCAAATAGAGCGGGGTCAGTCGACACCGCGCCGCCCGGTGCCGGGAGTGGCCCGGCATGGAACGGGTAGTCGGGGCGATGACCAGGGGTTGTCGCACAGAACGACCCGCCGGTCCGGCCTGTTTGGAAATAACTTCCGCCGCAGAGGCTTTTCCGGAAGAAACCTCCATGGCAGCATCTACGCATGCATCGCCGTCTCTTTACCCGGACGCTCGCGGTGCTGGCGTTGGTCGCCACCGCGGCCACCGCCGGCGCCCCCACCGCCACGGCCGAGTCGCCCACCCCCACGCAGACCCGGCTGAACGCCACCATCGACGCCGTTCTCGCCGACTCCCGCCTGGTCGGGGCGCAGGCGGGCGTGGTCGTCGTGGACACCGCCACCGGCCAGACCCTCTACCAGCGCAACGGGGACCGCCGGCTGGTGCCGGCCTCCAACACCAAGCTGCTCACCTCGACCGCGGCGCTGGAACTGCTCGGCCCGGGCCACCGGTTCACCACCGACGTGTCCGGCGACGGCGTGCGACGGGCCGGGCTGCTCTCCGGCAACCTGTACCTGCGCGGCGGCGGCGACCCGACCATGCTGGCCGAGGACTACGACGCGCTGGCCGCCCAGGTCGCGGCGGAGGGCGTCCGGGTGGTGACCGGCGATCTGATGGCCGACGACACCCGGTACGACCGGACCCGGCTGGGCCCCGACTGGACCTGGGACGACGAGTCCTACTACTACGCGGCGCAGGTCTCGGCGCTGACCGTGGCGCCGGACAGCGACTACGACGCCGGCACCGTGATCGTGCACGCCGCCCCGGGGGTCGGCGCGGGCGCGCCCCCGGTGGTGACGATGACGCCGCCCAACGGTTACCTGCGGATCGACAACCGGGCCGAGACGGTCGCCGACGGCGAGACGACGATCTCGTTCGAACGCGAGCACGGGAGCAACATCATCGTGGTGACCGGGCAGATCGCGGCCGGCGAGGAGCCGGAGAGCGACTGGATGACGGTCTGGGAGCCGACCGGCTACGCCGCCGACGTCTTCCGGGCCGCGCTGCGGCGGCACGGCGTCCGGGTGCTCGGCCGGACCATCCTCGGGCAGGCGACCCCGGCGGACGCCACGCCGGTCGCGCGGCACGACTCCATGCCGCTGGCCGACCTGATGGTGCCGTTCCTCAAGCTGTCCAACAACGGCCACGCGGAGGTGCTGACCAAGGAGCTCGGCCGGGTCCTCTCCGGCTCGGGGACCTGGTCCGCCGGGCTCGCCGCGATCGGCGGGTTCATCGGCGACAACGGCGTGAACACCGGCACGCTACGCCAGCGCGACGGCTCCGGCCTCTCCCGGCGCAACCTCATCCCGCCGGCCGAGTTCGTCGCCCTGCTCACCGCGGCCCGCCGCGAGCCCTGGTTCGACACCTGGTACGCCGCCCTGCCGATCGCCGGCAACGCCGAACGCTTCGTCGGCGGCACCCTGCGCAGCCGGATGCGCGGCACGCCGGCCGCGAACAACGTGCACGCCAAGACGGGCAGCCTGACCGGCGCGTCCAGCCTCTCCGGCTACGTCACCGACGCCGACGGCCACCTGCTGGCCTTCTCGATCGTGCTGAACAACTACCTGACCTCCTCGGTGAAGGGGCTGGAGGACCAGATCGCCATCACCCTGGCCTCGTACACCGAGCAGGGGACGACCACGGCGCGGCTGACGGCGCCGACGGCGCCGGAGGCACCGCGGGTGCCGGAGGGCCTGGAGTGCGCCTGGGTGAAGCCGATCGCCTGCTGACCCGCCGCGGGCCCCATCCCCTCCGTCGGTGGGGCGGGCCCGCAGCGACGGGTCACGCGCCGGGCCGGTACGGCGGGACGGACGACGCCGCCACTGCTGCTCATCGGTGCAGCCCTCCACAGAGGACGGTCCCGGCCCGACCCCCGCGACGATGATCGCCGACCCCTCGGTCAGACCCGCTCCAGCACCACCACCGGGATCTCCCGGTCGGTCCTGGTCTGGTAGCCGTCGTACGCAGGCCAGGTCGCGGTCATGGTCTGCCACATCCGGGGCTTCTCCGCTGGCGTGGCGGTGCGCGCCCGGGCGGTGAACTTCTCCGCGCCGACCTGCACCTGCACCTCCGGCTCGGCGAGCAGGTTGAGGTACCAGGCCGGGTGCTCGGGCGCGCCGCCCTGGGACGCGACCACCAGGTACGCGTCGCCGTCCCGGCCGTAGATCAGCGCGGTGCGCCGCAGCTTGCCGCTGCGCCGGCCCCGGGTGGTCAGCAGCAGGGTGAAGACGCCGGGACGCCACTCGTGGCCCTCCGCGCCGTCGGTCTCGACGTACCGGCGGATGTGGTCGGCGACCCACCCCTCCGGACTGTCCAGCACCTGCTCGCTCGCGGTCATGGGTTCCCTCCCGGGTCATTGGCCGGCCGTCGCGCCCACGCTACTCCCGGCCGGCGGCCGTCGCCGGGTGAACGACGGTCAGCGCAGCGCGACGGCCTGGACGCTGACGTTGCCGCCGTCCCCGAAGGACTCCTCCACCGTCCAGGTCAGCAGCAGCCGCGCGCCGCGGGGCGCCCGGAACCGGACGGTGAACTCGGCGGTGTGCTGGGTGTGCGGGTCCTCCAGCCGCACGGTGCTGGTCGGCCCGCCGGTGGACAGCCGCGCGTCGAGGCGACCCCGGGCCATCCACAGGCCGGCGTAGAGCCGAACCGTGCGCGGCACGCCGTCGCCGGTCACCGCGAGCGTGAACCCGCTGCCCCGCCCGCAGGTGTATACCCCCGACATGGTGCCGCTGGCCGACTCGACGGGCGAGCCGTCCCGCCAGGCGTACGCCTCGGGGTTGTTGCTGTAACTCTCTCGCGTGCCACGCCCGCCCTCGTCGCGGATCGCCCCGGAGCCGTTCCGCTTGCGGACGGGCGGCTCGGTGCCGAGCAGTCCCCAGTGGACCCAGTCGACCGGACCGGCCGCACTGAGATCGACGCGCGCCGGCACGTCGGCCTGGCTCAGGGTGAGGACGGGCTCGATGGCCGACGGCGGTGGCGACGGGGACGCCGATGGGGACGGTGGCCGCTGGCGGGGCCGCAGCCCGGGCGAGGCGGCGGCCGCGTCGGCGCCCGACCGCTGCGGCGACGGTACGGCCGGCCGCCCCGCCCCGGGCGCCGTGCCCGGCCCGGCGGCCCGCTCCTGCTGCCGCGGCCCGGCATGCTGCTCGGTGCCGAGGTACGCGGCGAGAGCGGCCAGGCACGCGACGGCGGCCAGCGTCTCCATGATCCAGCGGCGGCGTTGCCGGGCCCGCGCGATCCGGCGGAGCGCGGACCGGGTCGGCCCCTGGCCGTACGGGGACGACGGCGACCCTGCGAACCGAGTGCGGTCTTCCTCCGCCACCGAACCTCCGCTCCCCACCCACGCTCCGGCCGGCGGACGGGCGGGCGTGACCCGCTCACGTTTTCATCGGCGGGGCGAATGCGCCATATGGGGACGGCTGGGCGTTTCCAGTTTGTTACCTGACGGTAGCGAACGGCGCACGGCCCGCGGTTCGGCTCCGCAGGACGGTCGGCAGGCGGGCCCCGGTCAGCGGATCTCGAAGCCGAGCGCCTGCGCCAGCACGATCGCCTGCTCGGCGTCGACGATCGCGCCGGCCCGCTCCACCACCGTCGGATCGAGCGCGGTCAGGTCGCTGCCCCGCAGGTCGGCGCCGGAGAGCCGGGAGCTGTGCAACTGCGCGCCGGAGAGGTCGACCCCGGTGACCGTCGCACCGGTCAGGTTGGCGCCGGTCAGGTCGACCTCGCGCATCCGGACGTCGGTGATGCTCACCCCGCGCAGGTCCGCCCCGGGCAGCGCGACGAAGGACCAGTCCCCGCCGCTGATCCGCAGCGGGCGCAGGTCGCACTGATCGAACGCGCTGCCGACCAGCTTGCAGCCGGTGAACTCGGCCTCGAAGAGGTTGCACCGCTTGAACGTGCACCGGGTGAAGGCGGAGTCGGTGTGCCGGGACGCGTTGAACGCCACGTTGCCGAAGACGCACTCGGTGAAGACCGCGCCCTGGCTGACCGCCTCGGTGAGGTCGACGTGGAAGAACTCACAGCGGACGAAGTGCCGGTCGGCCAGTTCTTCCGCGTACCAGTCCTGGTGGCGGTAGGTGACGTTCTCGGTGGGCTCCGGCATCGGGCCAGATTAGTGGGCGCGACCGACACTTCCCGGCTGGCGTACCGGCTAGTAGGTTCGGCGGCGTGAGCGTCGCTGTGAGCACCGACCCGGACCGTATCGGCTTCGACCCCGCCCGGCTGGCGCGGATCGACGAGCACTTCGGCAGGTACGTCGACGACGGCCGGCTCGCCGGCTGGCAGATCGTCGTCAGCCGCCGGGGCGAGATCGCCCACTCGTCGACGTACGGCCTGCGGGACCGGGAGGCCGGCGCCCCGGTCGAGCCGGACACCCTCTGGCGCATCTACTCGATGACCAAGCCGATCACGTCGGTGGCCGCGATGATGCTGTGGGAGGAGGGCCGGTTCGAGCTGACCGACCCGATCAGCCGCTGGCTGCCCGAGTTCGCCGACGTCCGGGTCTACGACAAGGGTTCCGTGCTCAAGCCGTACACGGTTGCGGCGGTCGAGCCGATCCGGGTCTGGCACCTGCTCACCCACACCGCCGGCCTGACGTACGGCTTCGCCCAGACCACGGTGGTCGACGGCCTGTACCGGGCCGCGGGCTTCGACCTGGGCGTGCCGGCCGGCGCGGACCTGGCGGCGGCCTCGGCGGGCCTGGCCCGGCTGCCGCTGCTCTTCCAGCCGGGCACGAGCTGGAACTACGGCGTCGCCACCGACGTGCTGGGCCGGCTGGTCGAGGTGGTGTCGGGGCAGCGGCTGGACGAGTTCTTCACCGAGCGGATCCTCCGGCCGCTGGGCATGACCGACACCCGCTGGTGGGTCGACGAGCCGGAGGCGAAGCGGCTGGCCGCCCTCTACACCCCGCACCCGGCGACCGGGCAGGCGGTCCGCGCCGACGGGGTCGGGCGGGCGGCGCTGGCCGAGCCGAGCTGGTTCTCCGGGGGCGGCGGGCTGGTCTCCACCGCCGCCGACTACCACCGCTTCACCCAGTTCCTGCTGCGCGGCGGCGAGTTGGACGGGGTACGCCTGCTCGCGCCGCGCACGCTGCGCTTCATGACCCGCAACCACCTGCCCGGCGGCCGTGACCTGGCCTCGTTCCACCCGGAGGGGTTCGCCGAGACGGTGCTCGACGGGATCGGCTTCGGCCTCGGCTTCGCCGTGGTGCTGGACCCGGTGCCGGCCCGGGTGCCGAGCAGCGTCGGCGAGTTCTACTGGGGGGGCCTGGCCAGCACCGCGTTCTGGGTGGACCCGGTGGAGGAGGTCACCGCGCTGCTCTTCACCCAGCTCATGCCGTCGAGCACCTACCCGCTGCGCTCGCAGCTGCGCCAGCTGGTCTATTCCGCGCTGATCGACTGACCGCGCCAGGGCGCGCTCGGCCAGGATCGCCGTTACGGCACCGGCCGGGCGGCCCGCTCCATAGCCTGGGAGGCGAGGCAGGTCGGGGCGGGAGGCGGTCATGAGCAACATCGTCGTGTTCGGCGCCGGCGGCACCGCGGGGTCGCGGATCACCGCCGAGGCGATCGGGCGGGGGCACCGGGTCACCGCGGCGGTGCGCCGCCCGGAGGCGACCAGCTACCTGCCGGCGGGGGTACGGACGGTCACCGGCGACGCGACGTCCCCGCGGAGCGTTCGGGAGCTGGCCGAGGACGCCGACGTGTTCGTGGTGGCGATCGGCGGCGGCGAGCGGGACCTGTGGCGGGACGCGGCGGACACCCTGGTGGGCACGCTGCGGGAGCTGCCCCATCCGCCCCGGGTGATCCACGTCGGGGGCGGGGCGACGCTGCTGACGCCGAAGGGCACGCCGTTCCTCGACGAGCCGGACTTCCCGGCCGAGTACCGGGACTCGGCGAAGGGCCAGGCCGACGCGCTGGCCGTCTACCGCGCCGCCGCCGACGGGGTGACCTGGACGTACGTCTCCCCGCCGCCGTTGGAGTTCCACCCGGGCGAGCGCACCGGCCATTACCGCACCGGCACCGACGAACCGGTGACCGACGCGCAGGGCCGCTCGGTGCTCACCTACGAGGACCTGGCGGTGGCGATCGTGGACGAGATCGAGAATCCGCGGTTCGCGAACGCCCGGTTCACCGCCGCGTACTGACGCTCAGTCGGTCAGCCGGGCGGGGAAGCCGCCGGTGGCGATCGGTCCCCAGCTGTCGATGGTGACCCGGATCAGCGACTTGCCCTGCTTGACCATCGCCGCCCGGTACTCGTCCCAGTCCGGGTGCTCGCCGGAGATGCTGCGGAAGTAGTCCACCAGCGGGTCGAGGGCCTCGGGCAGGTCGAGCACCTCGGCGGTGCCGTCGACCTGGACCCACGGCCCGTTCCAGTCGTCGGAGAGCACGCAGGCGGAGACCCGGGGGTCGCGCCGGATGTTGGTCACCTTCGCCCGCTCCGGGTAGGTGGAGATCACCAGTCGGCCCGCGCCGTCCACCCCACAGGAGACCGGCGAGGACTGCGGCCGGCCGTCGGCGCGGGTCGTCATCAGCACGACCTTGTGCCGGGGGCGGAGGAACTCGATCAGGGCGGCCCGGTCGACCCGGGTGTTGCTCGCGATGGTGCGTGCCATGCCCCCGGTTCTACCAGGCCGCGGCAGCGTCGGCCGGAGCCGCCCCGGGCTCCGCGTCCCGCCGGCCGGCGTCGGGCCGTCCGCGCGCCTCAGCGGGAGCGGTCGACCGTGCGGCGCGGCGCGGGCTGTGCCGGCACCCGGGGGCGGACCGCGGGCCGCCAGGCCCGGCCGTTGGCGTAGATCACCCGGAACCCGAGGTACGACGCCAGCGGCGCCCAGTGCACCGAGCCCATCCGCAGCTCGGCGGCGTTGTGCCGCTGGCCGTTGGCGAGCACGTCGAGCAGCACGGTCTCGAACGCGGCCGATTCGACCCAGTCGACCTCGCGGGTGAACCCGCAGATCAGCGCCGCCCCGGTCACGTCGAGGAAGTCCCGTAGCGTGGCGTCGGAGGCGCGCAGCACCGAGCAGCTGCCGAAGTAGAGCCGCCGCCCCTCGCACCGGCCGGCCATCCGTTCGGCGACGTCGGCCAGCTCGACGGAGTCCCAGTCGGTGAGGCAGAGCCGGCTCGGTTCGCCGTGCATGGCGAAGAAGCCGACCCGGTAGTCGGCGTACTGCTTGAGCAGCCAACGGTCGAGGAAGTAGAAGAGCTCGTCACGGGTGGCCGCGTCCTTGTGGATGAACCGGATCCGGCCGAGCCGTTCGAGCAGTTCGAGGGTGGGCAGGACGGAGCCGCGCTCGTTGAGGTCCCGGTGCCACTGGCCCTCGATGCAGAAGACGCCACCGCGTGCCACGCGCCACCTCCCCCCGTCCGCGGAGCCCGGCGCAGACGCTACCGGGCCCGGATCACGAGTCGGCATCACCCTCGGTGCCCCCGAAGCGCCGTTTCCGTCACCCCTGCCCGGTACCGCGTCAATTCCCCCGACCTGAGCCGGCTGGCCGGTTCCCAATTAGCCGCATTCACAGCCGATGCCCAGGAAGGAGCAGTTATGAGAACAATTCTGGTTATTAAGCCACGAATCAGCCGAGCGACTGTCACGGTGGAAGGGACAGGACGGCGTGGTCGATGTCCTGATCACCATCCCATCGGCTCTTCTACCGGGAGGACTTTCTGTGCGCGTACACACCCTGAAGCGGGCGGTCATCGCGCTCGCCCTGGCGCTGCCAGGGGCCGCGATCGCCACGGTGGTCGCCGCGCCAGCGGCCCATGCCGACGGCTGCTACACGTGGCAGCGGACCCTGTCCCAGGGGCGTTCCGGCGAGGACGTCCGCCAGTTGCAGATCCGGGTGGCCGGCTGGGCCGCCTACCGGGACATCGTCCGCGTCGACGGCAGCTACGGACCGGAGACCGCCGCCGCGGTCAAGCGTTTCCAGTCCGCGTACGGCCTGCCCGCCGACGGCATCGCGGGCTCGCGGACGTTCGCCAAGATCTACGAGCTGCAGGACAACGACTGCACGCCGAAGCACTTCAGCTACAGCGAGCTGGACAACGGCTGCGGCAGGGGCGGGTGGAGCGGGGGCCCGCTCTCGTCGACCGCCACCCGGGCCAACGCGGTGCGCACCATGTGGAAGCTGGAGGCGCTGCGGCGCAGCCTCGGCGACAAGCCGCTCTACGTGACCAGCGGCTTCCGCAGCATCGCCTGCAACCGCCAGGTCGGCGGGGCCTCGGACAGCCAGCACCTCTACGGCACCGCCGCCGACCTGGTTCCGCGCGGCTCCTCGCTGTGCCAGGTGGCCCGCACGGCCCGCAACCGCGGCTTCAGCGGCATCTACGGTCCCGGCTACCCCGGCCACTCCAGCCACGTCCACGTGGACTCTCGCCGGGAGAACAACAACGACCGTTCGACGAACTCGACGAGCTGGTCCGCGCCGAACTGCGGGATCGGCTGAGTCGATCGACGAGGACGGCGGCCCGGCTGCGGGGGTGGGGGACCCCGCAGCCGGGCCGCCGTCGTGCCGCCCCGGTCACGGGCTGTCGGGCGTACCCCCGATCCGACCACTCCGGCTCGGCGTGTCTGACGCCACGCCGCGACCCGGAGCAGTCGTCAGCTCGCCCGGGGCCAGCGCGGCGTGGTGGCGGGGGGCGCCACCGGCCGACCGGTACCGCCGGGCCGGATGGCGGGTCGCACGCCGGGTGCGACGACCCGGCCGGCCTGACCGCGCGGGGACGGGGTGACCGGGGCGGACGGACGCGCGGGCGCCCGCCCGGTCAGCACGAACGGGAAGGGCACGTGCACGAACGGGTTGCCGTGCCGCACCAGCGCGTCGATCTGCCGCTCGTTGAGGCCGTGGGTCTTCAGCACCCGCCGGCCCCAGCGGTGCAGCCGGCAGGGGTACGCGGCGCCGTCGTTGCGGCACTTCGGTCCGGCGGGCCACTCCTCGGCGGCGTGCACCACCACCGCCCGGACCGCGAGCCGGACATCCTCGGGGGTCAGCGGCGCCGGCACCGGCACCTCGCCCAGGATCTGATCGATGGGATCCGTCGACTGCTCACCAACTCGCACGGCAGGCCTCCCGCAGCTCGGCAGCGGTGCGGCTGACCCGCCGCACCACATCCTCGCCCACTGGTACGGCCCCCGACCGGCAGGAGTTCAATCCGGCCCGCCCCGCCGGCCCGGCACGGCACGCACCCGGGCGACCGGCCGCCGGATCCCGCCGCCGACCGCCCTGCCGGCCGGTAGCGTTTCCGACGGGACAGCGAGCCGGGAGCGTGCGATGACCGAGCGGCAACCGTACCGGGTGGTGACCCGCCATCCGGGCTTCGAGCTGCGCCGTTACCCGCCGCACCTGGTGGCCGAGGTACGCGTCCAGGGCGACTTCGCCAAGGCCAGCAACGAGGCGTTCCGGCCGCTGGCCCGGTACATCGGCGGCGCCAACCGGTCCCGGCGGAAGAACGCGACGGCGCCGGTGGTGCAGAAGTCCGCCGGGGCGGAGAAGATCGCGATGACCGCCCCGGTGGTCCAGGAGGAGGGGGACACCCCGGGCTGCTGGCTGGTCCGGTTCGTGATGCCGGCGAGCTTCACCGCGGCGACCCTGCCCGAGCCGGAGGACCCCCGGGTCGCCACCCGGGAGATCCCCGCGCAGCTCGTCGCGGCGATGCGGTTCTCCGGCCGCTGGACCATGAAGGCGTTCGAGGAGCGGGCCACCGCGCTGGGCCGGGCGGTCGCCGACGCCGGCTTCCAGCCGGGCGGCGCCGTCCGGTACGCGCGCTTCGACCCGCCGTGGAAGCCGTGGTTCCTGCGCCGTAACGAGGTCCTGCTGCCCATCGCCGAATAGGTCGGCGGCCGGCGCGGTCGCCGGGTCACCCCTAGACTCCCGGTGACCCGCCCCCGGCCCAGATGGGAAGTCCCGTGCGTCGCTGGCCCGCCGCCCTGGCCCTGGTTCTGCTGCTCACCGGCTGCGGTGGCGGCATCGAGCGGACCGCTCAGCCGCCCGCCTGGCAGACCCCCGCACCGACCGCCCCGGCCCCGCTCACCGTGCCGGAGGCCAAGGGCCGCTACCTGGCGATCGTGGCGCCGTACAACACCGCTTTGGAGAAGCTGGAGGACGCGCTGCAGGCCGGCCGGCCGTGGCGGACGGTGCGCACGCTGGCCCGTGCGGTGGCCACCACCAACGCCACCCACGCGGAACAGTTGCGCACGACCGGCTGGCCGGCGAAGGCGCAGGCCCCGATCGCCGCGCTGCTCAAGGAGAACGAGCTGGCACTGAAGCACTGGCGGCTGGCCGGCGAGGCGGCGAGCGCCGAGGCGCTGATGCGGGAGATCCGCGCCGCCGCCGCCCACGACGGCGGCCGGCAGGCGAACAAGGTACGCGCCACCCTCGGCCTCCCCGTCTACAAGGAGTCCTGACCTCCGGGGTCCGGCTACCGCCGCTCGACCGTCGGACGGCCAGCACCTCCGACCAGGGGCCGGACGGGCGGTGGGCCCGCGCCGCCGTGCGGCACGGGCCCACCCGGTGGTGCGTCCTACTTCCGGTTGCCGGTGTTGCTCACCCGGAAGGTGTAGTCCGCGTCGAGGAAGGTCAGGTCGCCGGTCGGCAGGTTGGAGATCAGGACGGCGAAGTCGTCCTGGTTGCCGCTGGCGCACCTGGTCCGCAGGCCGCTGACGTCGATCCGGTCGCCGGTGAACCGGTAGACCCAGTTGCCCGCGCCGTCCGTGGTCTCGCCCGCCGAGGTGGTGCCCGGCGTGAGGTCACAGTGGCTGACCACCTGGACGGTCCAGTTGTTCTCCTGCACGCCGGTGGTGGTGAACCAGTCGCCGGCCGGCGAGGAGAGGGTCGCGGCGGTGCCGTTGACCCGGACGTCGTCGACGAACCAGCCGGTGTCCAGGTACGCGGCGTCGGTGGAGTACCGGAACCGCACGTCGGTGGCGCCGGCGGGCAGGTCGGCGGTCAGGTGCACGTAGACCGGGTCGTCCACGAAGTACTCGCCGCCGGAGGTGCCGGTCAGGCCGTTGCCCTCGGTGTTGTTGCCGTGCGGGTCGTCGTCGGTGGTGACGACCTGTCCGGCGTCGTTGCGCAGCGGCACGGTCACCCAGTTGCCGCCGACCAGCGCCTCGACGAAGCCGAAGTCCCAGCCCTCCTCGATGAAGTACCAGCTCCAGAAGTCCAGCGAGGTGACTGCTCCGGAGGTGTCGACGTTGAGGATGTTGTCGGACTGGCTCTCGTAGCCGGCGTACCAGTGGGTGCTGCCGGTGTGCGGAGCGATGATCGTCTTGTCGTCGCCCGCGAAGGCCAGCGCCACCGTCGGCCCGGGGTTGCGGAACCGCTCGACCGACATGCCGAACGGCACGGCGGTGGTGTCCGGCCGGTTCTTCAGCCGGGCCCACTTGGCCTCCGGGGTGGCGCCGTTGTAGCTGCCCCGGCCGCTCCAGAAGACGTCGTCGGCGATGTCGATCGTCCACGACGTGTCGGCCGGGTCACCGAAGTCGAAGGCCTTGATGTTGTAGATCGACGAGTCCTCGTCGTCCAGGTAGACGGCCACCGACCAGTCGCGGAACAGGTCGGCCGCGCTGCGCAGATGGGCGCCGGTCTGCGCGTTGAAGTCGTCGATGGCGTTCTGCACGCCGGTCATGCCGTCGGCCTGCTCCTCGAAGATCATCTTGATCAGCAGGTCACCGGCCTTGCCGTCGTACTGCTTGTCCGGGGTGTAGGTGCCGTCGCCGTTGCCGCCGGCCTGTTCCCAGAGGTACTGGAAGTAGGTGAACGCGGCGCCGTAGTTGGCCAGCGTGCCGCCCCAGCGGGTCAGCGAGGTCTCCTCGTAGAAGACCTGGTGGTTGCTGAGGTGGGAGCCGCCGGCGTCCAGGCCGTTGAGGAAGATGGCGAAGTCGGCCAGCCCCTCGTCGACCCAGGAGAGCTCGCCCGGGTCGCTGTAGTTGTGCAGCAGGTGCTCCAGCTCGTGGGCGACCGTGCCCTCGTACAGCTCGGGGCGGTCGTTGGCCGGGTTGGCGTCGCGCCACGGCGACGTGTTCGGCCCGACCCGGTTTGCCCAGTCCAGGGCGTCGACCACGATGACGTTCATCCCGACGCTGTCGATGAAGTCCGGCGCGAAGTAGCCGGCCGTGTACGACGTCTGGGAGCAGTCGTAGTAGGCGTCGTCCTGGATGTTGTAGAGCACCATCACCAGCGAGTCGCTGGCCGGCTCGGTCGGGTCGGCCGCCTGCATCGGGCCGAAGTGCTCCTCGTCCACCGCGACGATCTGGTCGGCCAGCTTGTCGCCGACGTAGTTGATCTCGGCTTGGGTGAGCGCAAACTGCGCGGCCGTGGCGGTGGCGCACGGGACGAACTCGTCGCCCGGGTTGTGGTCGAACTGCGGGTCGAGGCTGGCCACGCCGGTCGGCGCGGTGCCGTTCAGCGGGGTGCCGACCGGGACGTAGATGTAGACCGGGGTGCCGTCCGGTGTGGTGTTGGCATACACCCGGGTGAAGTCCTGGTCGTAGGTCCCGCCCGCCGCGCTGTCGTTGATCGGCAACGTGATGGTGGGTTCGCCGGGAAGGTTCTCGTGATCGCTCGCCTGGGCGGGCGCCGAGGCCGTGAAGGCCAGCGCCGTGACGCCCGCCAAGGCGGCCGCGATCCAACTCGGTCGTCTCATTCGCACGCGGATGCCTCCTGCGGGTGGGGCGGTGATCAGCTCCGGCCACCGCCGTCCGGGTAACACGTGTGAACCCCGGGACGTTGCGCGCGGATGTCGCATTGACCTGGGGATATGCCCCCAGCAGACCACTTGCGACGGTGAATGCGAAGTCGCGTCAGGTCACAGAATCGTCACGAACGCGAGACAGGCGGGACGGCTCCCGCGCCCGACGTCGCCGTGACACTTCCGGCCCGCGGCCTGTCGCCTGCCGTCATGGGCCGCTACCGTTCCCGCCGGGGAGGTGCCGGTGTACGTCGTGTCGGTGATCAACTACAAGGGCGGGGTGGGCAAGACCACCATGACCGCCAATCTCGGTGCCGAGCTGGCCAACCGGGGCATGAAGGTGCTGCTGATCGACCTCGATCCGCAGGCGAGCCTGACGTTCAGCTTCTACGAGCCGGACGACTGGCGGGACCGGCTGCGCGACGGCCGCACGATCAAGCGCTGGTACGACGGGCTGCGCGGGGACACCCCACGGGCCACCCTGGGCGAGCTGGTGGTCTCCCCCGGTCCGGCGAACGCGCACCTGAAGGGCGCCGGCCGGCTCGACCTGATCGCGTCCCACCTCCAGCTCGTCGACATCGACCTGGCCCTGGCCCGGGGGGTGGCCGACGGCGACGAGTACGACGCCGAGCTGTTCCGGGTGCGCGGCTCGCTGGCCGAGGGACTGCACGACGACGCGCTGGACCCGTACGACCTGGTCCTGATCGACTGCCCGCCGAACTTCAACGTGGTCACCCAGTCGGCGATCATCGCCAGCGACCACCTGCTGATCCCGGCGCGGGCCGACTACCTCTCCACGCTCGGCATCGACTACCTGCACGGCAACGTCCGGGAGCTGGTCGACCGGTACAACGCCGACTCCCGCCGGTTCGCCACCATCCGCCGCCATCACAAGGTCGCGCCGGGCATCGCCGGCGTGGTGTTCACGATGATCCAGCTGATGGCGCAGCGACCGGTCGCCGCCCAGCAGGGCTACATGGACCAGGTGCGGGCGCTCGGCGTGCCGGTCTTCCCGACCGCGCTGCGGGAGAACGTCACGCTCTTCGCCACCAACACCCCGCGCGGGGTGCCGGTGGTGCTGCGGGACCGGGTCACCGTGCCACCGGTCCGCGACGAGCTGCGGCAGATCACCACCGAGTTCCTCGCTCATCTCCAGCCGGCGGGGGCGGCCGGATGACCGACCCGACGCGCGCCGTGCTGGCCCGGGTCGCCGAGTTCCTGGCCGGTCTCTCCGCCGCGGAGGTGACCGCGCTAGCCGAGGGGCGCGCCCGGCTCGCGCTGCTTCCGGACCACGCCGCGCCCACCGCCATCTCTCCCGTCCCGGTCACCGCCGCGCCGGCCGTCGACGGACCGGCTTCGGGCGCCGCGACCGACGTCGGTCGCGCGTCGGCGCCGGCACCCACGTCCCCCGTGGACGCCGAGCGCGCGTACGCCGCGCTCGCCGCCATGTCGCGGCGCGCCGACGGCACGGCGTACCTGGCGGCGTGGACGACCCGGGAGCTGCGGGCGCTGGCGGCGTGGGCGGGGCTGCGCGGGGTGACCGGACTGCGCAAGTTGGAGCTGGTCGAGCGGATCGTCGACCGCACCATCGGCTTCCGGCTCGACTCCACTGCCATCCGCCAGCGCTGAGGCGCGATCCGCCCGGGTCCCTTTAGGCTGTACAGCCACACACCTCGACGGTGAGGAGAGACCGATGGCCGGCGGCACGAACCGGTACGTCGCCCTGCTGCGTGGCGTCAACGTCGGCACCACCCGGATCGCCATGGCCGACCTGCGCCGCCTCGTCGCCGACCTCGGCCACACCGAGGTGAAGACCTACCTGCAGAGCGGCAACGTGGTCTTCACCAGCGCCGGGACGGACACCGCGAAACTGGCGCGGGGCATCGAGCGGGCGCTCGCCGACGAGCTGGGGCTCGACGTGCCGGTGCTGGTGCGCAGCGGCGCCGAGCTGACGGCGGTGATCGAGGGCAGCCCGTACGCGGACCGGCAGGACGATCCGACCCGGCTGCTGGTGGCCTTCCTGTCGGCGCCGCCCACGAAGGCCCGGGTGGCCGAGCTGACGGTGCCGGCCGGGGAGAACGTCGAGTACACGGTGGCCGGTCGGGAGATCCACCTGCACTTTCCCGACGGCGGGTACGGCCGGAGCAAGTTCACCAACGCGTACCTGGAGAAGAAGCTCGGGGTGGTGGCGACCAGCCGCAACTGGAAGTCGGTCTGCGCGCTGCGCGACCTGGCGACGGGCTGAGCTGCGGATCCACCGTCCGGTCGGATTTCCCCTGCGCGATCTTGTCCGGTGGTCCGCGGCCCCGGTACGCTCCCGGCCGCTACTCCATCGTGAAAGGACCAACAGTGACCGCTCCTGTCACCGCTACCGCCCAGAAGTCCTGGCTGGTCGCGCTGCTGCTCTGCTTCTTCGTCGGCGTGCTCGGCGTGCACCGCTTCTACGTCGGCAAGGTCGGCACCGGCGTCCTGCAGCTCATCACCTTCGGGGGCCTGGGCATCTGGACCCTGATCGACTTCATCCTGATCCTGATCGGGTCGTTCAAGGACAAGCAGGGCCAGCCGCTCGCCAAGTAAGCACCGCGTGCAGGGGGCCGGGACCGGATGGTCCCGGCCCCGCCTCGCCGATCTTGCACTTCGGGCCCGCGTCTCGCGGCGTTCACCCGAAATGCCCGGGCCCCAACCGCAAGATCGCCGGAAGCGGAGGTGCCGTGGGTTGTCAGGTGCGGCGCATTCGGCGCCAGAGCAGGAGGGCGGCGGCGGGGACTACGGTGGCGACGGGGATCGTCAGGGCGGCCGGCCAGGGGCCGCGCTGGGGGCGGCCGGCGTGCCGGACGGTCAGGTCGGACACCAGACCGGTGGCGAGCTGCAGGTCGAACACCTGGCAGGTCTGCATGCCCAGTTCGCAGTTGTGGCCGGTGTCGAAGCGGGACATTGTCCGGCGGGTGCCGGAGCCGAGTTGCATCTCCGCCAATGACGCGTGACCCTCGGCGTTGATGGTCGCGACGACCACACTGCCCGCGGAGCGCCAGCCGAGCAGTTGCACGACATCCTGGACCGGCGCCGGTGGTGTGCTGGCGCCCGTGACGGGCACGAACTCGACGTTGCCGACCTTCCACAGGAAGGTGCCATGGCCGGTGTCGCCGCCGGTGGTGCCGTTGAACGGCCCGTCGTAGAGCCATGGCACGGTGGCGAGGAACCTGCCGTCCGGCGACCAGGCGACGTTGGCGGCCAGCTCGCGTCCGGCCGTGATCTGGACGCTGCCGTACTCGTGGCCGTCGAGGTCGATGAGGTGGGCCTTCTGGCCGACCTGTACGGCAAGCCGGCGGCTGTCCGGCGCGAACGCCGCCGTCCAGGCCGGTCTGATCGCCGGCACCTCGGTGCTGCGTCCAGTCGACAGGTCGAGCAGCCGCAGCGTGCCGGTGCGGGCCACCTCGGCCTCGACGACGTTGACGGTGCCGAACTCGCCGGAGCCGGTGAGGGGCCCGGCGCTGTACGCGACGTGGCGGCCGTCGGGGGACCAGGCCAGCAGCCGCACGCCGACCGGGTCGCCGAGCGGGATCGATCGGCGCTTGCCGGTGGTCAGGTCGACGAGGATCAGGTCGCCGGTCGCGCCGCGGTCGTCGCCGAGCAGCACGCGGGTGCCGTCCGGGGCGAGCAGCGCCGACGGTCGGCTCCGGTCCTCCATGGCGTCGACGCGCCGGTACGTCTCCCCGTCGGCCCCGACGACCAGTGACTGGAACATGTTGAACGTCTCGCCGTTGCCGTAGCCGTAGAGGGCGACCGCGCGGCCGGGCGGAGCCTTCGCGACGGTGCTGGTGAGCATCGAGTACCCGGCGAAGCGATCCGGCAGGCTTGGCTTCGTCGACGGGGCTGCTGTCTGGACGGGAAGCTGGACGCCGGGCACGACCAGGATGGCCAGGAGGAGCACGACGATTGCCCACACCGCGGCGGTGCCGATCCGCCGGCGGCGGGCCGAGCGGCGGCCCAGGGTGAGCACGGTGTCCAGGTAGCCGGCCGGCATCGGCGGCGCCGGCTCGTCCGGCAGGGTGGCGAACAGGTCTCTCATGGGATGTCCGACCCTCCCGGCACGTAGTTCGGCAGCAGGCGTCGCAGCGCCGCGATGGCGTACGACGTCTGGCTCTTGACGGTCCCGGTCGAGCAGCCCAACGCCGCCGCGGTCTGGGCGACGTCGAGGTCCTCCCAGTAGCGCAGGACCAGCACTGCGCGCTGCCCGCGGGACAGCTTGGCGAGCGCCGCCAGCAGGTCGATGCGGTGCTCGGCGCCGGTCAGCGGGACAGCACAGGGGCCCGCCACGTCGGCGGTGGGGCGGACCCGGCGGCTCCAGATGCGCTCCCGCTCGGCCAGGTAGGCGTGGACCAGCATCGCCCGCACGTAGGCGTCGATCGAGTCCGCCGCCGACGCCTTCCGCCAGTGCCGGTACAGCGCGACGAGACACTCCTGTACCAGATCGTCAGCGGCCGACCACTCTCCGCACAGCCTGTGTGCGAGCCGCCGCAGCGACGGCGTGCGCGCCTGCACGTAGTCGACGTATTCCCGTTCATCCCGCAACCCGACCTCCCCACGACACTATGAGTGGTCCGGGATCCGATTCGGTTGTGGCATCAGCGCCAAACTCACGAACCCGGGCTGGAGTATCAGGGTGCGCGGGCCGGCCCTCTTCGAGGCCGGTCGGGCGCCGACCGGCTGAGCGACCGGAGGCGACCCTTGTCGCAGATCACCCTCAAACCGCGGTGACGAAGCGGCGCCGTCGGGTACGACAAGGAAGAGAAAGGCGCGCCCGGCGGGCCGTGGCAGCGCTCCCGCGCCGGACGGGCACCTTGACGATGGGAGAGACAGCCGCATGGCGAACACGATTCCCGACATCCCACTCAACGACGGCAACACCATCCCGCAGCTCGGCTTCGGGGTCTTCCAGATCGAGCCGAAGGACACCCCGGCGGCGGTCGGCAAGGCCCTGGAGGTCGGCTACCGGCACATCGACACCGCGGAGATGTACGGCAACGAGGCCGAGGTGGGGCAGGCGGTCCGCACCTCCGGACTGGACCGCGGCGAGGTCTTCGTCACCAGCAAGCTGAACAACGGCTTCCACCGGCCCGACGACGCCCGCAGGGCGTTCGAGTCGACGCTGCAGGCGCTGAAGTTCGACTACCTGGACCTGTTCCTGATCCACTGGCCGCTGCCGACCCTCTACGGCGGGGACTTCGTCTCCACCTGGAAGGTGCTGGAGGAGTTGCAGCGCGACGGTCGGGTCCGGTCGATCGGGGTGTCGAACTTCCAGGTGGCGCACCTGGAGCGGCTGGCCGCCGAGGCGGACGTGGTGCCGGCGGTGAACCAGATCGAGGCGCACCCGTACTTCGGCAACGAGGAGGTGCGCGCGTACGGCAAGGCGCACAACATCCTCACCGAGGCGTGGTCGCCGATCGCCCAGGGCAAGGTCCTCGACGACCCGACCCTGGTCGACATCGCCAGCGAGGTCGGCCGGACCACCGCCCAGGTGGTGCTGCGCTGGCACGTGCAACGCGGCGACATCGTCTTCCCGAAGTCGACCACCCCGAAGCGGATCGAGGAGAACTTCCAGATCTTCGACTTCGAGCTGGACGACGCGGCGATGGACCGGATCACGAACCTGGACAAGGGCGAGGCCGGCCGGCAGGGCCCGAACCCGGACACCTTCGACTACGTACCGAGCTGACGTAACGCACCACGAAATCGCGGCGCAGGTAAGGAGGGGCCCGAAACCGGGCCCCTCCTCGCGTACGAAAGGACCACCTCGCCGCGATGATGCGCCGCCGTCTCCCGCTGGCCCTGCTGTCGTTGCTGATCGTCGCCGGAGTCGGCGCCTGCGGACCGACCGCGGCCCCGCAGGCCAGCACCTGGTCCGCCCCGCCGACACCCTCGGCGACGCCGCCACCGCCGCTGCGGCCCGCGCCCACCACGGCCGGTCAGGTGCGCAGCCGGGTGAAGGCCGCGATGCTGGACCTTGACGCCGAGTTCCACCCGGAGACGGCCGACTACGCCGAGGAGAACACCGAGGCGGTGAAGCTGATAGCGCCCTGCCGGGACAGCCTGCCGTCGGATCGTAAGCGCAGCGGGCAGCGGGAGCGGCTCTGGCGGGGGAAGAAGGTCTGGATCCGCCAGTACGTCGTCGGCTACCTCAAGGTGCCCGGCCGCAAGCTCGCCGACGAGCTGCGGGCGACCCTCGCTAAATGCAAGCGGTACACATACTCGTCCGACGGCAAGGTGTCGACGATCCTGCGCCCGACGCCTCCCCCGGTGCCCAACGGGCCGGAAACCATCACCTTCTGCGAACGGCTCGCCAGCAGCCGCCCGTTCCACCAGTGCACGCTGCTGCTGACCCGGGGGAACTTCGTGCTCGAGATCGACGCCTCCGACGAGAACGGTGACCTCGCGGCCACCCAGAAGCTGCTGATCCGGCTGGCGCCGCTGGCCGTCACCGCCCTGCAGAAGGCGGCCTGATCCCCTCAGCTGCCGACCCGCTCGGCGACCCGGCGGAAGGCCGCCTGGGTCGCCGAACCGGGCTCGGGGACGTAGACGATCAGCCGCTGGTCGGTCTCCGGCACGTGCAGCACCCGGCACTCGAACTCCAGCGGGCCCAGCTCCGGGTGGGCGACCCGCTTGACGGTCGGGCGGCGCTCGCCGACCTCGTGCTCGGCCCAGAGCGCGGCGAATCGGGGTGACACCCCGAGCAGCTCGGTGACCAGCTCCGCGATCGCCCGGTCGGCCGGGTAGCGGCCGTACGCGGCGCGCAGGTCCGCGATCGAGGTCCGGGCGAACCGCAGCACCTCCGGGTCGTTCCAGTGCGACCCGGGAACCGTCCGGCTGAACATCCAGCGGATCATGTTCCGTTCATCCGCCGGCACCGCCGACAGCTCGCCGACGAACCAGGTGGCCAGCCGGTTCCAGGCCAGCACCTCGTAGGCGGCGTCCACCAGGTACGCGGGCGTCTCGGTCATCGCGTCGAGCAGGCGCCGCAGCCCGTCGGGGACCTCCCGGCTCGGGCCGGCGGACTCGGGCGCGCTCTCCCCGGCGATCCGGAACAGGTACGCCCGCTCGTCGCGGGTGAGCAGCAGCGCGCGGGCCAGCGCGGCCAGCACCTGCCGGGACGGGTGCGGCCCGCGTCCCTGTTCGAGCCGGATGTAGTAGTCGATGGACATGCCGGCGAGCTGGGCGACCTCCTGCCGACGCAGGCCGGGCGTGCGGCGGCGTACCCCCTCGGGCAGGCCGGCCTCGGCCGGGCGCAGCCGGGCCCGCCGGCTGCGCAGGAAGTCGGCCAGCTCGGCACGCCGCAGGGTGGTCATGCCCTCCAGCTTGCCGCACCCCCGCCCCGCGAAGGCGGTACCGCCGGTACCAGCCTCGGTGGGCCTCTCCCGGCCGGCCGCGCCGACCGGCAGGGTCGATGGCATGACTACGACGATCGCCCTGATCACCGGGGCCAACAAGGGAATCGGCCTGGCCACCGTCCGGCAGCTCGGTGCGCGCGGGTGGACCGTGCTGGTCGGCGCGCGGGACGCGGCGCGGGGCCGGGAGGCCGAGCGGACGCTGCGCGAGGGCGGCGCGGACGCCCGGTTCGTCCCGCTGGACGTCACGGACGAGGAATCGGTCGCCGCCGCGGCCAAGCTGGTCGAGACGGAGTACGGCCACCTGGACGTGCTGGTCAACAACGCCGGGATCGTCCGGGCCGACGGCTCGGCGATGCCCAGCGAGACCACCCTCGCCACCCTGCGCGAGGTCTACGAGACGAACGTGTTCGGCGTGGTGGCGGTGACCAACGCGTTCCTGCCGCTGCTGCGGAATGCCCCGGCGGCGCGGATCGTGAACGTCTCCAGCGAGGTCGGCTCGATCGCGGTGATGACCGACCCGCAGGGCGCCCTGTTCGAACTGACCTCCGTGCCGTACCCGTCGTCGAAGGCGGCGCTGAACATGGTCACCGCGATGTACGCCAAGGAGCTGCGGGACACCCCGATCAAGGTGAACGCCGCCAACCCCGGCTACTGCGCCACCGACCTCAACCACAACTCCGGTTTCCGCACCCCCGACCAGGGGGCGGAGGTCAGCGTGCACCTGGCGACGCTGCCGGCGGACGGGCCGAGCGGCCTGCTCTGGGGGTTCCAGATGGACGCCGGCGGCGGGTACGGGGTGTTGCCCTGGTAGCCGGGTCAATCACGAAGAGGAATCGCTTTCGACGTCTTCCGGAGCGGGCGTTGGATATGCTGGGTCGCTGTCCGACCCGTCGGAGAGGCCCAGTTGCCGGCGCGTCTGCATGATCTCGGCGATTCGCGTCTCCCTCTCGGTCTCAGTCAGTTGACGCCAGTTCTCCATGACCAGCCTTGCCGCCTCGATCGCATTCGCTTCCTTCTCCTCCACCTCTGACCCGCCTTGCAGCAGCCCCAACTCGCTTCCGACGGGCTCACCAGTGTCGACGTAGTAGGCATCGCGTAGCACGTCGGGATTCTTTTCCTGCAGCACCGCGAGCGCGGGCACGTCGAGATCAAACCTGTGGTGGGGTTGCCGCCACCAATGAAGGCGGGCCCAGATGTTCGTTCCGACCGACGGCGCCACGGCAATATCCCTCACTCGGAGCCCCCTAGAGTCCATTCTTTGTGGACTCGGTCCACGTTGCTCAACGACCTGAGCGTGTCGAAGTAACCCATCGACTTCTGGACCAGCGCCTGCGCCAGCCAAAAGGTTAGGCATAGCGAGAACACGGCGAGGCACGTCCACCAAGGCGAAACATTGTGAAAGCGTAGTGATCCTTTGAAGAGAGAGAGCTGAAGCGACCTCTCCATCAATGGCTGAAGCTGCAGGGACTGCCCTAGGAAGAGCAGAGCCGAAGCAACCGACACTACTCCTACTCCGATAAGGCCCAAACGAGCCGTCAACGATGTCCGTAGAATCCGATAGCTGTCGGAGGAATAGCCTAGCCAGGAAGCGGCGAACGCTGGAAGGGCCAGCAGGAAGGCCGGAAGCCCGGAGCTGAACTCCCTAGCCGTCCCGATGCCCGTAAAGAAGAGAACGAGGGCCGTGTTCAACGTGGAGACGATGGCCGCGCCGCCCAGGACACCTGGCGGCACCTCCTCAAACGCTACGACCGTTGCCGCCCCGAAAGGTTTGAGAAAGCAGAAGTTCCTGAGGTATGCATGCCCGTGCGGCAAGGCCGAGTTCTCTCGAATTTGCATGTGCGGCAGCATCGCACGCTTGGCGTCCGGACGCAGCCGATACTTGGCACCATCGCGCTCGCCCAGGCCGGACCTGATTGTTGCCGGCGTGACAGGCTCCTTGGTGTCGAGCCGAACCAACGCATGGTCACTGATGTGCAGCGATGCTTCTCCGCTGATGCGGAAATGGTAACTGCCTGCCATGAATGGCCAGCTGAGCGGAACGGTGAATCGGGACGGCCGTAGTCCCAATAGGGCGCGGAGACCGTCCTGGACGCTACTCGTCCGCATAAAGAGCGGCAGATCTCTCGAATACCGAAGCACGCATTGGGTTTCGACGGCTGCCTCCACAATCAAAAGGTAATGAGTCTCGAAGAACTGACACACACCTTGGAGACGCTTCAGCAGATCCTCGTTAACGGTCTTCCCTTCCTCTGGCTTCCGCCAGAACTTCACCGCTTCCTCAATCTCCTTCTTGATGTCCGTGGTGACCGCAGCGTTGCGAGAGAGGTCCGCTGACACTAACTCGAGCGCGATATCGCGAGCCCTCCGCACCTGCTCCACCCACTCCCTATCGCGACGAACCATCTTTTGTCCGACGAAAGTGAAGGTCCGAACGAAGAGCTGCCTGATCATCAGCATCAGGAGTGCCCTGGTCTCGAGATAGGGCAATGGCGAAAGCGCATTCCCAGCCCCATCATGGATCTCCAGCGTGTCCAGCATTACGCCTTTGCGTATTCGCGCAAGCGGAATGAGGCGCTTATGAGGCCCGTCAGACGCGTTGAGGTCCGAGATGTTGAGGACCAACTCAACGGTCACCGTCAGGGAGGGATCCTTTACTTCCACATGCTCGATCGCACGCGCTACGAACGTCTCCGGCTTCACGAGAAACTCTTCGAGGAAGTCGAGCTGGTGTGGCGAATATTTGCGGGCAACGCGCTCCTGCTCCGCCACCAGTACGTCAGGCGGAACGAGGCCGGCCACTTCCCCGTCGGCACCAAAGTCGTCCGACAACCGGCTAATTCGTCCCGCATTCCAGTATCCGATGATGAAAACCAGGCCCAAGATCCCGAGGATGATTCTGACGGCGCTACTGCCGACAGGGCCGTCAAAGATCGCCAGCAGAACGAGCGCGGTCGCACCCACGAGCAGAATGGCACGCACGGTGCGCTGCAACTTTACATTGGCTCCCGAGGATCGTCTAGACACCGGCTGTCCTCATTCCTGTTCAATTGTCTCGCGCTACCACCGCATGACGTGACGTCCATTTGATCAATACGTCCGAGGGTAATCGTCTGGTAACAGACACGATTGGAAAGTGTCGGAAGTCGGACAGGCGGCTCAGGCCCTTATCGGGCGATTGATCCGGACGGAAGCGCCTTCAACGCATTGCCACCGATTGTTGGAGTTCGCGTGATTGGAAGACCCGTCACGCGGCGACCAGCCGTAGAGCACCCGGACCTCCCGGTACCTCCCGAGGCCGGCGTTTGGCAAGCTGCCGAGCGTCCCCTTTGCCCATTGATCTCCGAGGAGCACCGATCAGGGTCAGCCGGTTCTGGTCAGGTCGATCCGCCAGTCGTTGGAGCGCATCAGCCGGCCCGGCGGGAACTCGAACTCGGTCTCGCCGAGCAGGGTGAAGCCGGCCTTGCGGCAGACCGCGTTCGATGGCGGGTTGTCCACCGACGGGTAGGCGTGCGCCCAGCGCCGGTCCCCGCTGGCTGCGGCCTCCGCGACCACCGCGCGCACCGCCGCGGTCGCCAGGCCCCGGCCCTGGTACGCGGGCAGGATCGCCCAGCCCATCTCGTAGACCTGCTCGCCGCGCCACTCCCGGGCCCAGTAGCCGACGCTGCCGACCTTCTCGCCGTCGGGCAGCACGACGCTGAACATGTTGCCGCTGCGCAGGCCCGGTCCCCGGACGTACCGCTCGTGCCGGGCGAGCACCTCCTCGTCGGTCTCCGGGCCGCCGGTGTGCGCCCGCACCTCCGGCGCGTTGAGCTGGCGCAGCAGCCCCAGGTCGCCCTCGTCCCACGGCTCGATGCGCACCTCGGTCATGTCGCCCCCCTTCTCCCGGAGGCTCATTGAAGCAGCCACCACCGATGATTCCCGGCACATCATCCGACCCGCTAGATCGGATCTAGCGGGCGCTCGCCGTCGTCTCGCGCCTGAAGGGTGAAGCCCGACCGAGGCGGGAGGGAAGCATGACACCGCTGCGGCTCGCCGTGATCATCGGCAGCACCCGTGAGGGGCGGATGGGCGACCGGGTCGGTCGCTGGTTCGTCGACCAGGCACAACAGCGCGACGAGATGACGTTGACCGTCGTCGACCTCGCCGCGTACGACTTCCCGGCCAGCTATCCGGCGGAGCCGACCGTGACCATGCGGGCATTCGCCCAGCAGGTGAGCCGGGCGGAGGCGTTCGTCGTGGTGACCCCCGAGTACAACCACAGCTTCCCGGCCTCGTTGAAACAGGCGATCGACTACGCGTACGACGAGTGGCAGGCCAAGCCGGTCGGCTTCGTGTCGTACGGCTGCCGTTCGGTCGGGCTGCACGCGGTCGACCAGCTCCGGACGGTCTTCACCGCCCTGCACGCCGTGACGGTGCGCGACACCGTCGGCGTGGATCTGCTCTGCGGCGAGCCGACGCCGCAGGCCGAGGACCAGCTGCGCCAGGACGTCCGGGTCCTGCTCGACCAGCTCTGCTGGTGGGGTCTGGCGCTGCGCGACGGTCGCGCGGCGCGCCCGTACGTCTCCTGAACGGATGAGAGGAAGGTTGCGATCATGAGTAAGCGCACCACCGGTCTCGCTGTCGAGGCCGACGGCCTGACCCGGTCGTTCGGGGAGACCCGGGCGCTGGACGGCCTCGATCTCCAGGTCCCCGCCGGCACCGTCTACGGGCTGCTCGGCCCGAACGGCGCCGGCAAGACCACGGCGGTACGGGTGCTGGCGACCCTGCTGCGCCCCGACGGCGGCCGGGCGCGGGTCTTCGGGCACGACGTCGTGGCCGAGGCCGACGCGGTGCGCGGCCGGGTCAGCCTGACCGGCCAGTACGCCTCGGTCGACGAGGACCTCACCGGCGTGGAGAACCTGGTGCTCCTCGGTCGGCTGCTCGGGCTGGCCAAACCGGCCGCCCGCCAGCGGGCCGAGAGCCTGCTGGCCGCGTTCGGTCTGACCGACGCGGCCGGCCGCCAGGTCAAGAAGTACTCCGGTGGCATGCGGCGGCGCATCGACATCGCGGCGAGCATCCTGAGCACCCCCGACCTGCTGTTCCTCGACGAGCCGACGACGGGTCTGGACCCGCGCAGCCGCAACCAGGTGTGGGAGATCGTCCGGGCGGTGGTCGCGCACGGCACGACGGTGCTGCTGACCACGCAGTACCTGGACGAGGCGGACCAGCTCGCCGGGCGGATCGCGGTGGTGGACCACGGCAGGGTGATCGCGGAGGGCACGCCGGGCGAGCTGAAGTCGTCGGTCGGCTCGGGCACGGTCCACCTGCGACTGCGCGACCCGGGGCGGCGGCCGGAGGCCGAGAAGGTGCTCCAGGCGGCACTCGGCGTGCCGGTGCAGCTCGAAGCGGATCCGGTGGCGCTGACGGCCCGCGTCCGCGGGGACGGCTCCGACCTCGACGCCAGCGAGCAGGCGGCCCGGGCGCTCGGGGAGCTGGCCCGCGCCGGCATCGTCGTCGACGACTTCTCCCTCGGCCAGCCCAGCCTGGACGAGGTCTTCCTGGCCCTGACCGACCACCCCGCCGTCGAGGCCGACGAGCGGGACGACCAGCTGGAGGCAGCGCGATGAGCAACGCCGCTACCACGACCGGGCGGGCGCCGTCCGTCTACGTGCCGTCCGCCGAGGCGCTGGCGACCGTCCTCGCACCCGGTGCGCGACCGCCCCGGCCGAGCGCGCTGTCGGCGTCGCTCACCTTCGGCTGGCGCGCGCTGCTGAAGATCAAGCACGTGCCGGAGCAGCTGTTCGACGTGACCGCGTTCCCGATCATCATGGTGCTGATGTTCACCTACCTGTTCGGCGGCGCCCTCGCCGACAGTCCGCGGGACTACCTGCAGTTCTTCCTGCCCGGCATCATGGTGACCAGCGTCGTGATGATCACGATGTACACCGGCGTCGGCCTGAACACCGACATCGAGAAGGGCGTCTTCGACCGGTTCCGGACCCTGCCGGTCTGGCGGCCGGCCGCGCTGGTCGGCATGATCTTCGGCGACGTGCTGCGCTACGTCCTCGCCGCCCTGGTCATCCTCGGCGTCGGGCTGGCGCTCGGGTTCCGGCCCGACGGTGGGCTGCTCGGCGTGCTGGCCGGGATCGGTCTGCTGGTGGTCTTCTCGTTCGCGTTCTCCTGGGTCTGGACGTTCTTCGGGCTGATCCTGCGCAGCGAGAAATCCGTGATGGGGGTCAGCATGATGGTGCTGTTCCCGCTCACCTTCCTGAGCAACGTGTTCGTCGACCCGGGCACCATGCCCGGCTGGCTCCAGGCGTTCGTCAAGGCCAACCCGATCACCCACCTGGTGGCGGCGGTGCGGGCGACGATGGCGGGATCGTCCGATCCGACGAAAACCATGTGGCTGCTGCTCTGGAGCGCCGGCTTCGTGGTCGTCTTCGGCACGCTGACGATGTACCGCTACAACCGCCGCTGACCCTCGCGATCGCCGACGGGCGCCGCCCCCGGACTCGGGCGGCGCCCGTCGCCGTCACCGCCGGCCCCGTTCACAGCCGCCAGGGCAGCGGCTCGGGTGGGAGGTAGCGGCAGGTGCTGCCGGTCGAGACGGTGTCGCGCAGGTGGGCGGCGAGCGCGGGGTGGCGGTCGTCGAGCCGGCGCAGCGTGTCCCGGATGCGGGCGGTCACGGTCTTGCGGGCCCGCTCGGCCTCGTCACCGAGGCGCCGGCTGCGGCCCGTCAGCCCGGCCGCGGCGCGCAACTGGTCGAGCAGCGCCGCGCGCTCGGCGTCGAGGGCGGCCATCTTCGACTCGTCGCCGCGGGCGGCGGCCCGGTCGATCTCGCCGTCGAGCCGGTGCAGGTGACGCCGGTAGCGGGCCTTCGCCTCGTCGTCCAGGACGGGGTCACCGCCGAGCCGGCGGGCGGCGGCGAGCTCCGGGCCGGCGGCGGGGTCGAGCAGTTCGACCGCCGGCACGTCGACGCCGGGCCGGCTGAGCAGCAGGCGCAGGTCGTGCAGACCCTTGGCGTCGGGCAGGTGCGCGACCGCGCCGGCGTACGCAAGCTGCCAGACGGGGCCGTCCCGGCGAAACTCGTACGCCTCGACGGGCTGCGGTACGACGATCGGCGCCACGGGCGTCCCGCCCGACTGCTGGCCGGTGGTGGACGCCTCGGCCTCCTGCACCTGATGCTGCCCAGCGGGCGTGGCGGGTACCGCACCGGCCCAGCCGGGTGCCGCGCTGGCATCAGCGGGCACGGCGTTGGGCCCGGCGGGCGAAGTGCTGGCCAGCCGGGTGAGCACCTGGGCCAAGCCGAGCGTGCGGGCGTCGCCTTCGGTGGCGGCCCGCAGCGATGCGGCGGCCGACGCATCGCCCGGCCGGTCGCGCCTGGCCAGCGCATCCGCCAGCGCGGCGCGCGCGATGAGGGACCAGGGTCGGGAACCCATCCGGTCAGCGGCGTCGCGGGCAGCGGAGAGGCGGGCCACGGCGTCGTCCCATCGCTCCTGCGCGGCGTCGACCAGGCCCAGCCAATGGTCGACCGGACCGCTGATGTCGCAGCCGAACAGCGCCGCCAACCAGCCGCCGCGGTGCGGCTCCAGCGCCTGCCGCACCTCGGCGCAGCGGCGCGGGTCGCGGGTCGCGACGGCGGCCTGCGCGCGCAGCCGCACCCACAGCGGCGACACCGCACGGGAGTACGTCGTCCCGGCGGCTTCGACGCCGGCGATCAGGCGTGCGGCAGTCTCGCCGTCGCCGCGTTCGGCGGCGGTGATCGCCCGGAGCAGTTCCAGCTGGGGGTGCGCGGCCGCGGCCGGCCCGTCGAGCAGCGTGTCGATCTCGTCGAACCGGCCCTGCAGCAGCAGCCGTGACCAGCGCAGGTGCGGGACCATGAAGGCGTGCTCGGCGTGCTCCCACTCGCCGAGATCCTTCAACTGCGAGAAGAGTTCGTCGGCCTCGGTGAAGTCGCCCCGGAACGCGGCGACGATGCCGCCGTCGATGGCAGCCCCCATCCGGTGGCGGGCGTCCTCGCCTTCCCGGCCGGCCGTGACGAATGCGATCAGCTCCCGGTGGTAGCCCGGGTCGCCGAGCTCCAGCAGCGCGACCCAGCGCAGCGAGGTTGCCCACATCTCGGTCTCCCGGTCACCGCTGCGGCGAGCCACGTCGCGGATCTCGGCAGTGAGCGCTGCCCGGTCGGCGGCCGTGCCCAGCCCCCAGGTGGTGTCGTGGCGGGCCCACAGGCTGAAGGTGAGCGCCTCGTCGTCGTGGCCGCGGCGGGCGAGCGTCTCGGTGGCGGTGATGAGATCGGCGACGAGGGTGCTGAGCGGCGCGGCGACGTCGGGCTCGCCGATGAGCCGCCGATACGCCTCGCGCAGCAGCTCTGCCGGCTCAGCGGAGCGGCGGGCGGTGGGCCGCTGCCGGTAGGCGGTGAGCGCGACCCGGGCCAGCACCACCGGCTCGTCGAGCGCGAGCGCCAAGGTCGCGGCGTCGGCGAGGAGCCGCTCGGCCTCGCCCGGACCGCCCGAGTGGTGCAGCAGTTGGGCCAGTTCCACCATGATCTTGACGCGCTGGGTCGGATCCTCGGCGGCGTCCAGCGCGCGGCGGAAGTGGACCGCCGACTCCTCCATGGCCAGCCGGCGGCCCGCGTCCCGGGCGGCGGCGACCAGCAGCTCGGCGGCGCGGGAAGGGTCGAGGTCGGCGCCGGCGAGCCACGCGTGGCGGGCCAGATCGGCGGGGATCAGCCGCTCGGCGAGCGCCGCCGAGCGATCGACGGCCCGGACGACCGCCGCGTGCCGGGCGCGCCGGTCGTCGTCGGGCAGCCCGTCGTAGAGGGTCTCGCGGACCAGATCGTGGGCGAAGGCGAACCGGCCGCCGCCGCGGGCCACCACGAGCCGGGCGGCCACCGCCCGGTCCAGTAGCCGGTCGACCTGCGCAGCTGGGGTGGGCACGCAGGCGGCGAGAACCTGGCGGTGGAAGTCGCGGCCCAGCACGGCGGCGACGGTGAGCGCCTCGACCACCGGGGCGGGCAGCTGGGCCAGGCGCCGCCGCACGGCTTCCCGGACCCCGGGGGCGATCGTGGTGACCAGGCCGTCGGCGCGCCACAGCCGGGCGGTCTGCTCGACGAAGAACGGGTTGCCGCCGGTACGCCGGTGCACCTCGTCGAGGAGCCCCGGCGCGGGCTCCCGGCCGGCCGTGCGGGTCATCAGCGCGCCCACCTCATCGCGGGACAGGCCGGTGAGGGTGACCGTGGTCGCCTTCGCCGTCAGCGGCATCAGCAGCGGGCGCAACGGATGGTCGCCCGACTCGACCTCCGCGTCGCGATAGGTGCCGATCAGCAGCAGCCGCTCGAACCAGGTGTGCTGGGCGGCGAACCGCAGCAGCCGCATCGATGCCGGGTCGGCCCAGTGCAGGTCGTCGAGGACGACCACGACCGGCCGGCGCTGGGAGACCGCGACCAGCGCGGTGGTCACCGCGTCGTAGAGCGCGAACGCCTCCTGGTCACCGTCCTCCTCGTCCGTGGCGCCGCCGGTCGCCTCGCCGAGCAGGACCCCGAGACCGGGCTCGGCGGCCTCCCGCGCGAGCGCCCAGTCGTCGGGCGAGCGGCGCAGGCCGCGCAGCACCTGCACCCAGGGCCAGTAGCCCGGCGCGCTGTCGGAATCCCAGCAGGCAGCCCCGAGCACCAGCGCGCCCCGCTGCCGGGCCTCCTCGGCCACGGCCGTGACGAGCATCGTCTTGCCGATGCCCGGTTCGCCGGTGACGAGCACAAGGCCGCCGTGGCTCGCGGTCGCCCGGTCCACTTCGGCGCGCAGCAGACCCGCGGGGTGCTCCCGCCCGATGATGGTCTCGCCGAACCGCGACTGCATGGCCTCCCGACCGTAACGGAACAGTCCGACATTGATTGACTCGGCCAGCACCGTCCACATGCTGTTCAACGACCAGATCAAACGGGTCGGCCCCGGCGCGACCGGCCTGGCCCGGCTGCTGGAGGGCGAGGGCGCCCCGGACGAGCCGTGAGCTCCAGAAAGCTCAACTGATCGGTTTACGAACGGTCCGCAGCCGGTTATCGTCAACCACATGGTTGAGGATCCGGTGGGGATGGACGCGGTGTTCCACGCCCTCGCGCACGGGGCGCGGCGCACCATGCTGCGCCGGCTCGCCGAACGGGAGCTGACCGTCGGCGAGCTGGCCGAGCCCCTGGAGATGTCCCTGGCGGCGGCGTCCAAGCACCTGCAGGTGCTGGAACGCGCCGGCCTGGTCCGGCGCACCATCACCGGCCGCCGGCACGTCTGCCGGCTCGAACCGGCACCGCTCGCCACCGCCTCCGCCTGGCTGGACTTCCACCGGCGCCACTGGACCGACCGCCTCGACGCCCCGCAGGCGCGGCGGGTTGCCGATGACTAGCCGCCGGCCTGGCGGGTACGCGCCGGCCATGGGTAGCCACAAGGAAAACAAGCACGATCCCGGCGGCGAGTCGGCGCGCGGCCGGCGGCATCCCGGCAGCGGCGCTCCCGGCCACCAGGGCTCGCCCGTCGAGCACTCACCGACGGCCCGGCACCGCCGCACCGCGACCGGATCCGCCAGCACCGAACGCGACCAGGGCCGGGCCAAGGTCGAGGGCAGCGAGCGCATCCAACGCCAGGGAACGCGCTGATCCGCTGAGGCTTTGTGCAAACGGGCAGGTAGCCGTTGAGCGGCGCTACACATCGGGGAGGTGCTGTCGAGGTGCCGAAGTTCCTGTTGCAGTCGACGTACACCGTCGACGGGCTCAAAGGGTTGATCAATGACGGCGGTACCAAGCGCGCCAAGGTCGTCCAACAGACGATCGAGGCCAGCGGTGGTCAGCTGGAGTCGATCCATTTCTCCTTCGCCGAGCGCGACACCTACGTGTTGTGTGAGCTGCCGGACCACAAGACCGCGGCCGGAGTTGCCATCGCAATCCGGGCGGCGGGCGGTGTGGACACCCGGATCACCCCGGTGCTGACGGCCGAGGAGGTCGACGAGGCGACCCGGGTGAACGCCAACTATCAGCCCCCAGGTCGATGACCGGCGCCCGGGTGGTCCGTCGACCGGCGCCCCACCTGGCCGGTCGGCGGACCGGCTTCGGCGCCATCCGCCTGGCGGTGGTTGGTCGGGGACGCTATGGAGCTGATGACGCAGACGATTCAGCGGCGCCGGCGGCCGGTGCCCGGGTCAGTCGCGCGGCTTGGGGACCTGGCGGTTGAAGCGCGGCTTCAGCGCCAGGGCCAGCGCCTCCTTGTCCGCGTCCGGGTTGTCGCTCTCCCGCCAGCGGACGATGCACCGGCCCAGCCAGCTCGCGATGTCGCTCGCCGATGCCACCGGCCCGGACCGGTCGAGTAGCTGCCCGACCTGGTCGTGCAGCACGGAGGAAGCGCGATTGCCGGTGAGGTGCTGGCGCAGCTGGTCCCGCAGGTTCCCGGTCCGCCCCACGTAGATGACCGTGTCCCCGGCGAAGACCACATGCACGCCGGGCGCGCGGGGCGCGTCCGCGACGGCATCCATCGTGTACGGGCGGGAGACGGTGAAGCCCGCCAGCAGATCCTCGTGTGCGATCTCGGTCATCCCCGGACGCTACCGATCCCGGTCAGCTTCCGGCAGCCCCGCCGCGCCGTCCGGGTGAGCTCACGTCCCGCCCAGGTGGGCGCGAGGTGGGTGAGCGCAGTCGGGCGGGACCTGGGAGCAGCAGCTAACTGGGGCTCGTGTCGGCAGGGAAGCGCTCGTGCCCCAGTACGGCGAGCAGTTGCAGCTTCTCGTAACCCTCGCTGCGCGGCGGCGCGGTGAGCACGAGCAGGGCCTGGGACTGGTCCTCGGTGAACAGCGCCTGGCAGTCGAGTTCGATCGGGCCCAGCTCGGGATGGATGAGCGTCTTGTGGTCCGCGAACCGGGTGGCGACCTCGTGCCGCTCCCACAGCTCGGCGAACTCGGGGCTCACCCTCTGCAGGGCCCGCACCAGCTCACCGGCCCTCGACTGCGGGCCCATCGATCCGTACGCGGCGCGCAGGTTGGCGACCTGGGCGCGGCTCTGCCGGTCGCGGTCCTCCTCGGGGTAGCGCAGCCGCTCGGCGGGAGCCGTGAACCACCGGTAGATCTCGCTGCGGGCGAGGCCCGTGTAGCCCGACTTGTCGCCGAGCAGGGCCTCGGCCATCCGGTTCTGCACAAGCGTCTCGCCGAGGTTGGACAGGATGAGCGCCGGGGTGTCCTCGAGCCGGTCCAGCACGCGGAGCAGGGCCGGGGCCACGTGCGTCGCCGCAGACACCGAGGCCGGGGCGTTTTGCCCTGCCACCCGGAACAGGTAGTCGCGTTCCTGGCTGGTCAGGCGCAGTGCGCGGGCGAGCGACGCGAGCATCTGCGGGCTCGGCTGCGGGCCACGCTGCTGTTCGAGCCGGGTGTAGTAGTCGGTCGACATCGCGGCGAGGGCGGCGACCTCCTCACGGCGCAGGCCCGGTGCGCGCCGGCGGGCTCCCGCAGCCAGCCCGACGTCCCCGGGCTGCAGCGCCTCGCGGCGGCGGCGCAGGAAATCGGCCAGTGCTGCACGATCCATGATCCCAGTATCCGGCTGCGGCGGGCGCGAACCAGGGATTGCGGATCCCCCGATGACCGGTCTCTGCCCCAACCAGGGACGACGGCCGAAGCTCGGTGCATGAACATCTCCGGAAACACCATCTTCATCCCCGGCTCCACGAGCGGGATCGGTCTCGCCCTGGCGCTCGAGCTGCGGGCCAAGGGCAACACGATCATCGTCGGCGGTCGGCGCACCGACCTGCTCGAGCAGATCGCCGAGGAGCACCCCGACATCGACACCGTGGCGATCGACACGACGAGCGCCGCGAGCATCGAGGCCGCCGCGAAGGAGGTGCTGGCGAAGCACCCGGACCTCAACGTCCTGGTCACGATGGCCGGCATCATGCGCATCGAGGACTGGCACAAGCCGGAAACGTTCCTCGCCTCGGCCGAGGCGGTGCTGACGACCAACGTGCTCGGCCCGATCCGCCTGATCGCCGCGTTCATCGAGCACCTGCAGGCGCAGCCGGACGCCACCATCGTCACCGTCTCTTCGGGCCTCGCGTTCGCGCCGCTCAAGGTCACGCCGAGCTACAACGCGTCGAAGGCCGCGATCCACATGCTCAGCGAGTCGATCCGGCTGCAGCTCGCCGACACGACCGTGAAGATCGTGGAGCTCGAACCGCCGGCCGTCCGCACGTCGCTGCTGCCCGGGCAGGAGGACAGCGAGTTCGCGATGCCGCTCGACGAGTTCGTGGCGGAGGTGGTCGCGCTGCTCGAGTCGCAGCCCGACGCGAAGGAGATCCAGGTCGAGCGGGTGAAGTTCCTCCGCTACGGCGAGGCGCGCGGGGACTACGACAAGGTCGTCGCGACGCTCAACGCCGCCGACCCGCACGGGAAGTAGTCTCGGCCAGCCCCGGCGGCGGGTGGCTCGCTTACGGGGACGATGGAGCCGCCATGACGTCGGGAAAACGCTAAGCGTCACCTGAGGGTTTCCGAAGAAAAATAGCGCACAGGTTGACGGTCAAGATTAGGGAAGGTTAAGAATACGATTAGCGGAGTCTTACGTACGCATAATTCCGGCACCCCATGTGCCCGCCTGACAGCGTAGAGAATTGGCGTCACCGGACTCGTTGATTTCCTCGGGCCGTAATCACTAATGTTGGTCAGCGTCCGTCCCGGATGTCGGTCTCCACCTGGAGTACCCCGGGACGGCCACCGTCGAGTCGCTGGACGTCAGTGGCGTCGCCGGGCGAGCCGGGGAACCACCGCAGGTTTCGGGGTGAATCCGCATCAGCGGTAGGGCGCCTTCCACGCCCGAACCCGTCAGCTAACCCGGCAGGCGGTCGACGTCGGTGCACCGTGGGGTGCGTCGGCCTCGAGTGGAAGGAGCCGAACCCGTTGCCACCCGTGCGCACACGGTCCGCCGGATCGCGTCTGTTCACCAGAATCCTCGCCGTCGCGGCGGCGGCCCTGGTGGCCGTCGGGCCAGCGGCCCCCGCCCACGCCGCACCGTCGGCCGCAGATGTGCAGCAGCAGATCGATGCGGCGTGGCAAAAGCTCGAACCCGTCATCGAGCAGTACAACAAGGTCCGGTCGGAACTGGCTGCGAACCAGCGGAGATCGGCCGAACTGAGCCGGAGGATCGAGCCACTCGGCAAGTCCGTGGAGATCAGCAGGACCCGGGTCCAGGGGATTGTGGCGGGGTACTACAAGCAGGAAAAGTCGCTTTCCACATTCAACGCCCTGCTGTCCCGCGGCTCGTCGCCGACAGCGTTGGGAGATCAGCTCGCACTCGTGAATCGGGTAGCGGATTCGGAGCAGCGACAGATCACCCGGCTGTCGGCCCAGCAGGCGAGCTACGACGCCGACAAGGAGAAGGTTGACGCGCTGATCGCGATACAGCAGCGTCAGCAGGCCCAGTTGGCGGCTCGCAAGAAGGCCATCGACGCCGAGATCAAGCGGCTGGATGCGCTACACAGACAGATCGCCGCCGCGGAGACGACCGCAGCGGCCAAGGCGGCCGCGGACGCGGCGGCGGCCAGAGCCGCAGCCGCAGCGCAATCAGCCGCCACCGCGAGCAGCACCTCACCCATCACGTCGACCAGTTCGCTGTTCATCGGTGGGAAGTGTCCCGCCGTCCCCATCACGGGAAGCGGCGGCGTCGCGGCGAAAACCGCGTGCAATCAGATCGGCGAGCCGTACGTGTGGGCGGCCGACGGTCCGGACTCGTTCGACTGCTCCGGCCTGACCCAGTACGCGTGGGCTTCCGCCGGGGTGCAGCTGGACCATTACACAGGTGCTCAATGGACCGCAGGTGTGGCGGTGAGCAGAGCAAACCTTCGCACGGGTGACCTCGTCTTCTTCTACTCCGATCACCATCACGTGGGTATCTACGTCGGCAACGGGCTGATCGTCCACGCGCCGCATACCGGGGACGTGGTCCGAATGGCCCAGCTGGCGAATATGCCTTACAGCGGTGCTCGCCGCCCCGGCTGACCGTCCGGTCCCGAGCTGTAGGTTCTCAACCTCGATGACGCTTTCTCAAAATCATGTCGCCGCGGATGTGGGCAACGAGCCCGCCGGCGGTGCTCCGGCTCCGGGGCGTCACTCTGGAGGTCGATGCTGACGCCCGACCTGATCGCCAAGAACGGCGCCAGACTGAACGGGGCCCCGCTCGGGGACGATGCCTACGGCGTGCCGGGAAGCCGGACCGTGACGAGGAGCCCGCCGACGGGGCTGGGGACGAGGTCGAGGGTCCCGTCGTGGGCGCGGACGATGCTGTGCACGATGGCCAGGCCGAGGCCGACGCCGGCGTGTTCGTCGGTGCGTACGCGTTCCGTTCCGCGCTGGAAGGGTTCGGTGAGGGTCGGTATCAGTTCCGGTGGGAGCCGACGACCCGTGTTCTCGACCTGCAGCACGCTCGTGTCGCCGTACGCCTCGGTGTGGACCGTCACGGTGCCGTCGGCGGGTAGGTTGTGGACGATGGCGTTCTGGACGAGGTTCGTCACCATCCGCGACAGGAGTTCGGCGGAGCCGCTGGTCTGGGCCGCCCCGCCGGTGACGTCCAGCGTGATCCGGCGCTGTTCGGCGAGGGGAAGCAGCGTTTCGGCGGCGTCTTCGGCGATGAGGGAGAGGTCGACGCTCTCGCGGGTGACGTTTCCGCGGTCGCCGCGGCTGAGCAGCAGGAGGGCCTCGGTGAGGTCGATCGCCCGTTTATTGACGACGTGCAGGCGTTCGATGAGCTCGCCCCGGACTCGCGTGGGATCCTTGCGGGCGACGTCGAGCAGTGTCCGCGAGATCGCCAGCGGGGTGCGCAGTTCGTGGGAGGCGTTCGCGGCGAACCTCTGCTGCTCGGCGACGTGGGACTCGAGTTGTTCGAGCATCGAGTCGAACGCGTCGGAGAGTTCACGGAATTCGTCCTGGCGGCCCTTCATGCGGATCCGGTGGGACAGCGACCCGTTCCCCGCCATCCGTGCCGCATCCGTGATCTGTGTGAGTGGTGCGAGCATCCGGCCGGCGAGGATCCATCCCCCGACGAGGCCGAACACGAGCAGGAAGAGCATCGCCACAGCCGCGGCGGGGGCGAAGGTATGCACAAGGAGGTAGCGATTCGGCGCGATCCCGAGAAGGCCCTGGGGGCTGTCGGGCACGTAGCGCAGCAGGAACACCCACACCACGGCCAGCAGGAGAGCGCCGGCGACGGCGAGGAATCCGGCATAGCTGAGGGTGAGTTTCAGTCGGGCGCTGAGCCCTCGGCTTCTATGCATGCGTACTGCCGGGTCGGGCGGTGTCGGGGCCGGTGGTGTCCGTACCGGTGTCGATCCGGTAGCCGACGCCGGGCACCGTGGCGATGATCCATGGCTCGCCGAGCCGTTTGCGCAGTGCGGAGACGGTGATGCGCACGGCGTTGGTGAGGGGGTTGGCGTTCTCGTCCCAGGCCCGTTCCAGCAGCTCCTCGGCGCTGACGACCCCGCCCTCGGCGGCGACGAGGACTTCCAGCACGGCGAACTGCTTGCGGGTGAGCGCGACGTAGCGTTCGTCGCGGAAAACCTCCCGGCGGAAGGGGTCGAGCCGCAGGCCCGCGATCTCGCGGACCGGCGGCCGGGCGTACGCGCGTCTGCGGTCAAGCGCCCTCAGCCGCAAGACGAGCTCCCGCAGCTCGAACGGTTTGGTGAGGTAGTCGTCGGCGCCGAGCTCAAACCCCGAAGCCTTGTCGTCGATCCGGTCGGCAGCGGTGAGCATGAGGATCGGGATGCCGCTGCCGGAGGCGACGATGCGCCGGGCGACCTCGTCGCCGGAGGGGCCGGGGATGTCGCGGTCGAGGACCGCGAGGTCGTAGGAGTGGACGCTGAGCAGTTCCAAGGCGGAGTCGCCATCGGAGGCGATGTCGGCGGCAATCGCCTCCAGCCGCAGACCGTCACGGACCGCTTCGGCCAGGTAGGGCTCGTCCTCCACGATCAGTACCCGCATGCCGGAAGCCTATAATCAGCATAAGATATCGCGACATGTGCACACCGGACACGCAACTCAGTCTGCCGGGGGCAGCGCGGGGCGAGGCTGGTCCGACGGCACCTCCGCCGTCGTGCGCCACCAGTGGCGCGACGCCTGCGCGGCCAGCACGGCGCCGGCGGCGTTGACCAGTACGTCATCCACGGAGGACACCCGGTCCAGCCGCAGGACGTACTGTGCGGTTTCGACCAGGACCGAGCAGCCTGCCCCGAGCGCCAGGATCCGCGGCACGGACGCCAGCGCCGCGAACCGCATCGGAGCGAAGAACCCCAGCGCCGCGAAGATCAGCAGGTTGCCGACGATCCCGACCGGCCCCATCGTGACCAAGTCCCGCAGCGGGACCAGACTCACCCGACCGGGGACGACGCCGGCCCCGAGGCCCGGCATCATGGTCATCCATACGAACGGCACCGTCCCGTGGACCATGCCCACCTCGGCCAGCGACATCCGCCACGCCGATGTGACGCCGGCGGCACGCCGACGGCCCGCCAAAGCCCACACCACCAGAGCGGCCAACGGCAGCGCAACCAGCATCATGAGCAGCACCCCGTTGAACGTATCGAAGCAGCCGTGCCACCGCCCGGCCATGCACCTCGGAGCGGACATCATGAGCGGCCGCCGCACGGCGAACGCGACGCTCGCCACGCCCAGGATCGCCAGGCTGACAAGCACGATCCTGCGCGTGCGGCGAGGGGGTGCTGACAGGGATGCGCTGTGGTTCATGCCCCCATTAGAAACGGAGGGCCGTTGCGGGGGCGTATGCGATTTTGGATAAGTACGCGATACACGGGATCCCCGGCGTCGTCGCCCGGCGCCTCTGCCGCGACCAGAGCCCGCCGCCGGCTGTCGACATCGACGGGGCAACCGGTCCACGACCCGGACGGTCAGCGCTTGCGCGACCCGGCGCAGCGCGGAGCGCACGATCCGGTCGATCCGCCCGGCCACCGGCGGCTCGATCCGCTCCGTCCGGCAGCGCACCAGCAGCTCGTCGCGAACCGACTTCGGGCGCCGTTCGGCCTCGCACACCGCGGCATCGGCGGACTTCCGTCCCGTCGCGCTGGGTGGCCCCGTGGATGTGACGGCCACGCCTACACGAGCCACCGGACACCGCTGACGCTTCTGCCGTAGTCAGCTGACGGTAGCGCCGACGTGGGTCTCGGCGCACACCGTTCGTGTGCGGTGCGCTCCTCCGCCCGAAGCGGGACCGCCGGGACGTACCCGACGGCCCCGAAGGAAGATCGGCTCAGTGGACGACGACAGGCGTCTTCGGCTGCTCCTCCGGCTCCCCCGGCTGGTCGTCGAGCAGGTGCGACCGCTCACGCCGGCGGGGCAGGAACGCGGCCGGGATGAACGTCAGCAGAACCAGCGCGAACGCCACCCAGAACGTCGTGCCGAAGGAGCTGGCGGCGAAGTCGAGCCCGCGCTCGATGAGCGACGGGTCGACCGGGAACTGCTGGGTCAGTTCCGGCCGCTGCTGGGCGGCGATGGCCAGCCCGGCCTCGGTGACCGGCTTGCCGCTCGGGTCGGCCACACCGGGGATCGGCTGGGAGCCGTTCAGCTCGTTGGTGAGAATCACCGACATCACCGCGGCGCCGACGGAGCCGCCGATCTGCTGGAGGATGTTCACCAGCGTGGAGCCGCGGGCCACCTCGGGGCCGGTGAGGCTCTTCAGCGCCGAGGTCATGATCGGCATCATCGTGCCGCCCATGCCCAGGCCCATCACGAACAGCGAGCCGCCAAGCAGCACGTACGAGGTGTTCGGGTCGACCTGGGTGAAGGTGAAGAACCCGGCGGCGATCAGCACCAGCGCGAACGGCACCGTGCGGCCGACCGGCACCTTGTCGGCCAGAATGCCGGCGATCGGCATGGTGACCATCGCGCCGATGCCCTGTGGCGCCATCAGCAGGCCGGCGGCCAGCGTCGACTCGCCGCGCACCTGCAGGAAGTAGCTCGGGAACAGCAGGCCGGCGCCCATGAACGCGATGATGAAGACGAACATGGTCACCGCGGCGATGGTCAGGTGGCGGTTGCGGAACAGCCGCAGGTCGAGCAGCGGGTGCTGCGGCTTGAAGGAGTAGAGGACGAACGCCACCACCAGCGCGGCGCCGATCAGCATGGGGACCCACACCTCGGGGTCGGCGAACGTGCCGGCCTCGGGCAGCGAGGAGACGCCGTAGAGGAACAGGGCGAGCCCCGGCGAAAGCATCAGCATGCCGAGGAAGTCGAACGACTCCGACGGCTGGGGGTTGTCCTTCGGCAGGGCCAGCTGCGCGTAGATCAGCGCGATGGCGCCGATCGGCAGGTTGATCAGGAAGATCCAGTGCCAGCTCGCCACGTCGATCAGCCAGCCGCCGAGGATCGGGCCGCCGATCGGGCCGAGCAGCATCGGGATGCCGAGGACGGCCATCAACCGGCCGATCCGGTGCGGCCCCGCCGCCCGGGTCATGATCGTCATGCCGATCGGCATGAGCATGCCGCCGCCGAGGCCCTGCAGCACGCGGTACCCGATCAACTCCCCGATGGTGTCGGCGGTGGCGCACAGAACGGACCCGATTGTGAACAGCGCCAGGGCGATCATGTAGAGGCGTTTGGTGCCGAACCGGTCGGCGGCCCACCCGCTGAGCGGGATGACCGTGGCCAGCGCGAGCGTGTAGCCGGTCATTGTCCACGCGACCCGGGCGTAGGACGCGTCGAACTCGCTCTGGAACGTCGGCAGCGCGACGCTGACCACCGTCACGTCGAGGATCGACATGATCGCACCGAGCACGACGACGCCGGCCACCTTGAGAACCGCGGCGTCGAGCTTGTCCGATGTCGGGACAGGCTGCGGTGCCGCGACAGCTTGCTGTGTCACAGAGTCTCCTGAGGTCGGATCTGGCCGAACGGGTGAGCGGTGGTGGCGGCGCGGCGCCGGCCGATGGGCGGGCGCGACGTGCGGAGGGGTGACGCTCGCAGGCAGATTAGCCGCCGCCGCCGACACTCCGCCCTTGGATTAGCTCCCAGCGCCTCGACTTGTGACGACGATTACGGCCGGCCCGGTGGCGAGCATGGCGACAACGGCAAGGGCGGCGAAGACGTGACCCGCCGGCGCATTGACCACCGACCCGGTCAGCGGCTACCCACCCGGGGCGGCGGCTGACGGCAGGAGCACGAGTGGCTCGAGCCAGCCCGCTTGCCGGCCTTGGACATCTTGGCGCTACGTCGCGGCCAGGTGGGCGATCATCGCCTGGTTCGCGGCCCAGCCGTCGGGGAACTTGACCGGCACGTCGAGGTGGACTGTCTCGGTCGACGGGTGGGCGTCCAGCAGCTCGCCGATGCCCGCCCGGGCCACCACGATGCAGGCGTGCCGGTGGCGGGAGGTCAGCACGCAGAGTCGGCCCGACTCCAGGTGGAAGGTCGTCGCGTCCCGCCGGCCGGACAGCGGGTGGAGCACGATCGTCACGTCGTACTCGCGGCCCTGGAGCCGGTTGGCGGTGTCGACGGTGACGCCCGCGCCGGCCTCGCCGAGGTGGGCGCGGATGGCCGCGACCTGGTCGCGGTGCGCGGCCCCGACGGCGATCCGGTCCGCGGTGACCGGCGCGCCGGCCGGCGCGTGCTCGGACACGGCGACCGCCCCGCGCCGCAACACCCGCAGGGCGAGGGCCGCGCAGGCCGCAGCGGCCTCCCCGTCGGTACGCGGGGTGTGTCGGGCCGGCAGCTCGTACAGCGCCCATCCCGTCGTCGCGGCCAGGTCCACCGCCGCGTCGACCGGGTCGCCCGGCCCGGGCTCGGTGAACGCCAGTCCCCGGTCGTCGGGGCCGGTGCCGGCGCGGAACCCGGTGAACGGGTAGAACGCCGCCGCGACCACCGGCGCCGCCGACGCGGGCAGCCGCCACGACACCGGCAGGCGGTGCACCGGCAGCTCGGGGTTGTGCCGCAGCAGCACCGCCACCGCCGACTGCATCGGATCCCAGGTCAGGCCCGTCCACCGCGCGGTCTCGACCGTGGAGAACGGATCGAGCTGCCCGGGGTCACCCACGAACAGCGCCCGCTCGAACCTGCCGGCCACGCGCAGCAGGGCGTCCGAGCGCATCTGGTACGCCTCGTCGACGATCGCGCACGGCCAGGAGCCTTCGGTGACGGTGGCCCACTTCGCGGCCGTACCGATGATGACGGCCGGACCGCCGAGGTCGGTGACCTTGGCGGCCACCCGGACCGTCTCGTGGTCCTTGACGCGGTCGGAGGGCCGGTAGTCGGCGGCGGAGAGCCGGCCGATGCGCAGGTCCGGAGCCTTGCGGGCGAGCCGGTCGATCAGGTCGTCGACCTGCTCATTGGTCTGGGCGATGATGATCAGCGGCTCGCCGGCGGCGGCGAGCTCGACAGCGGCGCGGACCACGAGGGTCGACTTGCCGGCACCCGGCGGGGAATCGACCACCACGCCCCGGTGCGCGCCGGAGCGCAGGTCGGCCAGCACGGCCGTGATCACCCGCTCCGCTTCGACGGCGGGCGGCACCTCCAGCCCAGCAAGCATCGACTACCACCTCCCGACAAGGGTCTCCGGGACCCTACCGGCAATCCTTCGGTTACCTCACGCCCGCTCTGGTTCCCGGCAGAGCGCCGTCCGGAGCTCTACGGCGGCTGATCCCGCCCGCTGCCGACGCCCCGCCGTGAGAATGCCGGAAGCGGGCACTGACCTGCAGGAGCGGGCACTAGCGTGGGCGTTGGCGAGGAGGTACGGCACCTCCGCCCGGTAGCCGGCCATGTCGATCATGGGGGTGTCCATGCGCGGGCCGAGACGTGGTCCGGTCTGGGCGGCCAAGCTGTGGTTACGCCAGCGCCGGCGCAGGTGGCGTACCCGACGGGAACGCCACGCCGAGCGGACCCGCCGCCGGCGGACGGACGAGCGGCCCGACCACCGGATGAGCTGGCGGCACCACCGCGGGCTGCGCTGGGCGATCCTCGGCACCGCCGGGGTGCTCGTGGTGTGGACCGTCTTCTCCCTGGTCCTGACGGTCCTCAACACCGAGCCCGCTGTCCTGCCGATGTCGAAGTGGTGCGCGGGGCAACCGCCCCGGTCGTACTACTGCGGGCAGGTGGAGGGCTTCGTCAAGGGCCCGCTGATCCTGGCCCTGGGGCTCGCGGTCTTCCTGTTCTGGCGGTACGTTCCGGTCCGTCGCTGGTACGACCGCAACGCCGTGCGCAACCTCCGGATGGTGCTCCCCACCGCCGAACGCGACACCAGCGCCAGCTACGTCGTCGGCCGGGACGAACTCTGCGAACTGATGATCCAGCGGCTCCGGAACGAACCCACCCGGCGCCCGCTGCTGCTGGTGGGCGGCATCGGCACCGGCAAGACCGCCACGCTGGTCCGGCTCGCGGAGATGCTGATGGCCACCGACGTCGTACCGATCGGGATCGACCTGCGCACCGTCACGGACCCGGCGAAGCTGAACTTCCATCAGCTCGCCCTCGACCAGTTCACCCGCACCATCGACACCCAGTTGCACTCCGCCGGCGAGGCCGACAAGGTGTGGCGGCGGCTCTGGCTGGAAAACCGCATCGTGGTGCTCGCCGACGGCCTGGAGGAGGTCCTCGCCGACTCCGCCCAGCCCGCCGACCGGGACAGCGTGCTCCGCGAGGCCGTCCGGGGCGCGGTCCGCGAGCGGCTCCCCCTGGTGGTCGCGTCGCGGCCCGACGATCCGCTGCGCGGGCTGGACGCGCTGCTGCTGCAACTGGAGCCGCTCTCCCAGGGGGCCGCGTTGGAGTACGTCCAGGCCCGCAGCCGCCGCTCCGACGCCGGTCACCAGTGGGACCGGATCACCGGGCTGGTCACGGCCGCCGACGTCGCCGACTCACCGTTCTACCTGCGGGTCATCAGCCAGCTCCACGAGGTGGACCGCCTGGACCGGGTCGGGCCGACGGACCAGGGCAGATCCGCGCTGCGCTGGGGTCTGCTGGAGGAGTGGTGGGCCGCCATCGTCGCCGGAGACCTGTACGAGGACTACGGCATGCCGCAGACCGAGCGGTCCGACGCGATCGAGGTACTTTCCGCGCTCGCCTGCATCGGACTGCGCGACAACCGGCTGTCGGTGCGTACCGGCGAACTCACCGGCGCCGACGGCAGCGGGGACGCGGGCCGCCAGTGGATCCTGGCCGAGCTCCGGGCCCGGCTGCACAAGCTCAGCGCCGACAACCCGCAGGACCTCGGGCTCGCCGAGACCACCGGGGACGCGCTGAACATCGTGGTGAAGCGGCAGGACGGGGTCCGTTTCCAGCATGGGGTGATCCAGGCGTACCTCGGCTCCCGCTACCTCGCCGCCGCCCTGCGCGACGGCGACTTCCTGGAGCGGGCCTTCACCCGCAACCACGGCCCCGGACGGGAGCTGCTCTCCGCCCTCACCCTCTACACCCGCAGCGCGGGCGCGTTCGAACGGCTGGACGGGCGACGGAAGCCACCATCGCCGCACGGAAGTCTGCTCCGCCTCCGTGAGACAGTCCGGCAGGCGGTGGGACGGTCCGCGGGCGCCTGGGACGCCAAGGCCACCCGGAGCCGGTCGACCGCTCTCGTACGCCGGCTCTGCAACGCGGCAACCCGCACGCCCAACCGCACCCGCGCCCTGGAGATGTTCGCGGTCGCGCTGGAGATGGACGCCGCCACCGGACACACGAGTCACCGGAAACTGGCCGACGCCATCCGCGGGGCCTGGCCGCAGTACCAGGGCGACGGCTCGGTCACCGACCGCCCTCTCGAGGACGCCAAGATCGCCCTCGTGCATCGGTACGGCGACGCCGCGCGGCAGCTGCGGGACCGACCCCCGGAGCCCTCCGGGCTGCGGGGGCAGCAGCCCACGCCGCAGTACCGGCAGCTGTTCCAGATGATGGCGGACGAGTCGTCGTACCTGCCCCGGCTGACCGCGGCCCGCCAGATCGCCAGCGGCGGCAACGCGGCCGTCCGCGCGCTGCGCGACCTGCTCGACCAGCCGCCGCAGGCGGCCAACACGCAGGGCCGGGAGCGCCTGGAGGAGCTGCGCACCTGGATCGCGCCGTCGCTGTTCCTCTTCGCCGACGCCACACACGCCGCCGGCGAACCGGACTGGCAGGGCGTGGCCCGGGAGACCCTGCGGCGCTGGGTCGACCGACTGGCCACCGACTTCCGCGAGGGGGCCCGCGTCTACGAACTCACCCTGGCGCAGGGGTTCCGGCTGGCGGCCAACTGCCGGACGTATCCGGCGCACCGCAGCGTGCTGATCGAGGAAGCCGAGAAGGCGCTGCGGCACTCCCGGTTCTGGTACTCCCATCTGATGCTCATCCAGGCGCTCACCCTGCTCGCCCTCCCCCAGGATCCCGGCGAGACGTTGCGCGAGCGGGGTCACGGTTCGGACCCGCGCGGGCTGGTCGGCTTCTGGACCTCCATCGCCGGCGGCGGAAACCGCGCCCCGCAGCCCGGCAGCGGTACGGCCCACCCGCTCGTCCTCGAGGTCGCGGAGCTGTGCGTGGAGGCGCTCATCGACCGCCATCCCGAACGGCACTGCTGGCTGGACGAGCGAGAGATCGTCGGGCGGATCGGGTCGGTCAGCCCCCAGCCGGGCATCCGCCGGCTCCAGAAATCCTGGCTGCCGCCCTCGCACGGCTGGGCCGTCCTGGAACCGCGGGCCCAACGGCTGCTGGCCGACGTGATGCTGCTGCTCAACCTCGCCGACCGGGGACGGGACAACGAGCAGCGGGCGCGCCGGCTCAGCCGGGCCAGCCGCGCCGAGCTGCCCCCGTGCCTCACCATCGACCGCAGCGCCATGCGGGTCACCCTGAGCCGCCGCCAGGCCCACGACGTGCAACCGGGCGCCACCTGCATCGACGACTGCCCGTTCCGGCTGTGCCCGCTGCCACCGAAGGGGGACGAGTTGCCGTACCAGATGGACGAGGCGTTCTGCGCGCACCAAGTCGATCTTGTCGGGCGCTGGTTGCGGTCGCCGAGGCGGGCGGACTGGCAGGCGGTCAACCGGGAGGACCTGCGGACGTTCTGGCGGGAGATGTCCGAGCGGATGGCCCCCGCCTGGCGGAAGTGAGCAGACGAGCGCGGTCAGTCCAGCAGGTGGCCACGAGGGTGTTTGCCTCGCTGCCGCCTCCGTTATTCGCCACCGTCCACCGCGCGGCGCGGCTTCGGCACCTGCCGGTTGAAGCGCAATTTCAGGGCAAGGACAAGGGCTTCCTTCGTACCCTCCGGGTTGTCGGTCTCCTGCCAGCGGACCTCGCACCGGCCCTGCCAGCCGGCGATGTCTTTGGCCTATGCCACGGGTCCGACGTTGTCGAGTTCCTGACCCGCCTGCCCGCGCAGCGCCGACGAGCCGCGGTTGCCGGTCAGATGCTGCCGGAGGCGCCTCCGCAGGTCACCCGTCCATCCGACGTAGACGACCGTGCCCCGGTCAAGGACCACATGCACACCGGGCGCGCGGAGAGCGCTGGCGACGACCGCCATGGTGTACGGCTGGGGATCCGTGCAGCCGGCCAGCAGGTCCCGTGCTTGGCGTCGGGCATTCCTGGACGCTACCGGCCCAGGCCCTCATCCGTGGCCCCGCACGCGCCGCCGTGGTCATCGCGGCGTCGGCAGCGGCCGGCCCCGTCGAGCCTGGCGTCGCACCAGATTCGGGTACGCAGCAACTGGCGATCCTCCTCGCTGAGGGTGGTCTCGCCGAAGTCGATGGCGGTGACGTGGCCGAGCGAGTCGCGGAGGGCCACGGCGAGGGTGATGGCCTCGTCGAGGCTGGTAAGGGTGGTGGGAAGGTGGATGATCCAGCGGGGTGAGGTCATCGCGGCCACCGGCTGTTGGGTGCGCCCGGGTCGTGGCGGTGGCAGTTGTCGTGCCGGGACTGCCACTGCCGGAGCGCTTGGCGGATGCGTTCGGCCTCGGTGTTCGCCGTGGTCAGTTCGCGGTGCAGGCGTTCGAGTTCGTCGGCCAGTTGGTTGAGGTAGTCGTGCACCTGGTCGGGGTCGAGTCCGCGCCAGCGGGTGTCGAAGACGGCGACGCGGACGTGGTGCGAATGCAGACGGTCCCCGGTCACATAGATCATCGCTGCGGCGCCTCCTGCTCGGCGATCAGCGCGTGGATCTGACGGTCGGTGAGGCCGCGCTGGTCGAGGATCCGGCGGCCCCAGCGGTGCAGCCGGCACGGGTGAGGAGCGCGGTCGTTGCGGCACCGCGGACCGTCGGGCCACTGCTCGGCCGCGTCCACGGTGACCGCCTTGACCGCGAAGGTGACGTCTTCGGCGGTGATGTAGGGCGTTAGGGGTAGCTCTCCGAGGACCTTATCGATGGAATCCATGGCTCTTCCTGGGTTGTTTAGGTGCGGCGCCGGGGCGGGCGGGGACGGCGGCTCGCCGTTCGGGTATGACGGGGACACCGGAGCCCGGCACCCGCCCCGGGCCATGCGCCCAGTTTCGCCAAGAAGGTGACCAGGAACTACAGCGTCCGAGGGGCCTCAGTGACGCAGAAATGAGGCGTCTCCGTGCCTGCCTGATCGACGGACTGTTACTACAGTGGCGGCATACGGAGGGAGATGGGCCGTGGCCCTTAAGCGACACCGGCTCTGCCAGCGGCGTAAAGCCCTCGGGTACAGCCAGGAGCGCCTGGCCGAGATTCTCGGCGTGGAGCGGTCGACCGTGGTGCGCTGGGAGAACGCCGAGACGGATCCTCAGCCTTGGCATCGAACCCGGATCGCGTCCGCGTTGGGAGTTACGCTCGAACAACTCGACGGCATGCTCGTCGACGTGTCGGTGGCAGCACATCGAGGGCAGGCCATGGGAGATGAGACTCGTAATCCCGCTTCCGGCGCTGCTCGGCCAGACATGCTGAGCGACCTCCGAACGTTCCTCACCAGCTACCTGACCGCCCCCACTGCGCCAGCTCAGTCGCTCGTCGAGGTGCGGCGGAGCGTCGGCCGAGTGCACAACCTCTACCAGCGCGCGAGCTACACATCCGTCGCCCGCCTGCTACCGGACGTGCTCAGCCAGGCGACGGAGGTGTCCAGCAGGTCCACCGGGATGCATCGCAGCAGGGCCTTCCGGCTGCTTGCCGCCGCCTACATCGCGGCGTCGAAGCTTGCGGCCAAGGTGGGTGACGGCGACACCGCCCAACTGACCGCCGACCGGGCTGCCACCGCCGCCCGGCTCGCGGACGACCAGGCGCTGGCAGCCATTGCGGCGTACCAGGTGGCCTGCGGTCTCATGCGGCTGCCCGGACGGGCAACCGAAGCCGAGCAGGTCGTGCGGACCAGCATCGCTCGTTTGACCAGCGCTGCCCCTGCGAGCGATCCCGACATGCTCTCCGCTCAGGGGGCATTGCTGCTTCTGGCCGCCGTGATGACGGCCGGACAGGGCAACCCGAAGGAAGCAGGTCAGTTCCTGACGCAGGCCGAAGGGCTGGCAACGACGCTGGGCTTTGACCGCAACCGGTTGTGGACTGGCTTCGGCCCGACAAACGTCGTCATCCACGCAGTCTCCGCCGCGGTTCGGGCCGGCAACGCGGATCGGGCACTGGAGATCGGAGCGCGGCTCGACACCTCGCGGCTGCCGACGGTGTTGGTTGGCCGAAGGGCACAGGTACACGTCGACCTGGCGGCGGCGGTGATGATGTCGTCCGGCGACAGGACAGTCTCCGTGTTGCACCTGCTCGAAGCTGAGCGGATAGCCGCCGAGGTGGTCCACGCCAGCGTTCAGGCCCGCACGCTCCTGCTCGACCTGCTGGCGAAGGAGCGACGAGCGGCGACACCAGGGCTGCGGCCGCTGGCTGAACGGGCTGGGCTGCTCGCATGATCGAGCAGGGCGTGCTTTCGCTGGTCGTCTGCGCCGCTCCTCCGGTGCTGCGTATCGGCGAGCTGATCGAGCTGCTACAGGAGGACGGCTGGACCGTCTGCCTCACCGCTACGCCGACCGCTGCCACCTGGATCGACCAGGAAGCGCTCGCGCGCCAGACCGGCTATCCAGTCCGGGGCGAGTGGCGGATGCCCGGCGACCCGGAGCCCCATCCTCCAGCGAACGCGGTTGCCGTCGTACCCGCCACCTTCAACGTCATCAATAAGTGGGCCCAGGGGATCAACGACACCCTTGCGCTCGGCATCCTTAACGAAGCACTTGGCGCTGGCATCTCGGTGTACGCGTTCCCGAACGTCAAGGCGCAGCTTGCCGCCCATCCGAGCTACAGCCGGCACCTGCGGTTACTTCAAGGGGCGGGCGTCATCGTGGCGCCGCTGCCCGCCCAGCTGGAGTGGCGGATGGTCGCGGACCAACTCCAAGTGCCCGTGTAGCCCGCTTCCGACATGTCGGCTGTCTCCTGCCAGCGGACTTCGCACCGACTCAGCCAGCCGGCCGGTCCCGGTCGATGCCACGGATCCGGTCTTTTTGAGCGCGAAGGACACGCCCTGGCCACCTTCCGACAACGCGCAGTACTCGGGTAACGTGACGCAACCTGCGAGCAGAAACTACGCATCACCGGCGGAACACGCTACTGCAGTTTCTCGACCATCGACGAAGCGAGGAGCCTCAGATGTCGGCATCCAAGCCCCAAGCCGTAGTACTGCTAAGCGGCGGTCTCGACTCGGCCACAGCCCTGGCTGTGGCCGCCAAGGAGGGGTTCGAAGCTAACGCCCTCAGCTTCCGCTACGGGCAGCGGCACAACGTGGAACTCGAAGCCGCCGCACGGGTCGCGAAGGCTCTGGGGGCGACGCGACACGTTGTCGCGGACATCGACCTCAGGATCTTTGGAGGTTCCGCACTGACCGACGATGACCTTGCTGTTCCTCATCACGAGAGCGCTGAGGAGATCGGGAGCGAGATCCCCATCACCTACGTGCCCGCTCGGAACACCATCTTCCTGTCGTTCGCGCTTGCCTGGGCAGAGACCCTTGGGGCCTCCGATGTCTTTATTGGGGTAAGCGCCCTCGACTACAGCGGCTACCCGGACTGCCGGCCCGAGTACATCGAGGCATACGAGCGGATGGCAAACCTCGCCACCAAGGCTGGCGTCGAGGGCAGTCAGCGGCTGAAGATTCATACTCCCCTCATCGACCTGACGAAGGCAGATACCATTCGGCTGGGCCTCAGCCTCGGTGTCGATTACTCGCTCACCCACAGCTGCTACGACCCCGTCGATGGCCGGCCGTGTGGCACCTGCGACTCCTGCCTGCTGCGTACCCGGGGCTTCGCCGAACTCGGCATGTCAGACCCCGCCGTCGGCACCGTGTCATGAGATCCGCGTACCGCATCAAAGAGATCTTCTACACCCTCCAGGGCGAAGGTACTCATGCCGGGCGGCCCGCGGTCTTCTGTCGGTTCACAAGTTGCAACCTCTGGACTGGCCGCGAGGCACACCGCCACCGAGCCATATGTCAGTTCTGCGACACAGACTTCGTAGGTACTGACGGGCCGGGAGGCGGCCGCTTCCGGTCCGCTCAAGACCTGGCTGCAGCGGTAGCCAAGGCCTGGGCCGGTGCAGCGCACCCGAAGAGCAGGCCGTACGTCGTCTGCACCGGTGGAGAGCCACTACTGCAACTCGACGCTGCTGCCGTCGAGGCACTTCACGATGAGGGCTTCGAGGTTGCTATCGAGACGAACGGGACGCGACCGGCGCCCGCCGGCGTCGACTGGATCTGCGTCAGTCCGAAGGCTGGGGCTGAGCTAGTCCTAACGGAGGGTGACGATCTCAAGCTTGTCTACCCGCAACCGGACGCGGAGCCTGAGCGATTCGAAGGTCTGAACTTCGCCCACTTTCTCCTTCAACCCATGGACGGACCGGACCAAGCCGCGAACACTCAGGCCGCCATCAGCTATTGCCTCGCCCATCCTCAATGGTCTTTGAGCCTTCAGACCCACAAATACATCGGGATTGCTTGATGGAAATCTTCCGTGAGTTCACCTTCGAAGCTGCTCATCGCTTGCCGCACGTGCCCGAGGGGCACAAGTGCGCTCGCCTCCACGGCCACTCCTACCGGGTTGAACTGCACGTGCGTGGCGAGGTCGGAGCGTCGTCCGGGTGGGTGATGGACTTCGGTGACATCAAGGCGGCGTTCCGGCCCATCCTGGACCAGCTGGACCACTACTACCTGAACGAGGTGCCGGGGCTCGAGAACCCGACCAGCGAGGTGCTGGCGCAGTGGATCTGGGGGAGGCTTATCGACCAGCTGCCGCTGTCGGCCATCGTGGTCAGGGAGACCTGCACCTCGGGTGCCGTCTACCGGGGCGATGCCCCGTGACGGAAGCGACGACCGACGAGCATCGATCGGGCGCGACCGTGGATAACAGTCCGGAGGAAACGCCGGCGCGCATTCACATCGTCGTGACCTGCGCGAACCGCAAGAATCTTCCGGTGCCCGCCGCCCTGCGCGTCGGAGCCCTGTCGGACTACCTGCCGAGGCAGAGGCTCGCGGAGTGGATTCGACGACTGTCCGAACCCGACCGACCTTCCACTGCCGCCACGTCACTCTATGCCGGCGAGCATTGGGCCGCGGCGCGTCAATTGGCCACCTCTGTACGCGTGGAGGCGCAACTCTGGGTCTGTTCGGCCGGGTACGGACTGATTCCTGCCACCGCTCACGTCCGTCCCTATGCCGCTACCTTCGCATTGCGGGATGGAGACTCGGTCGGGCGGAGTTCGACCGAGAACCGCGACTGGTGGCGCGGGCTGAGCGAGTGGGTGGGCCCGGAGCCCGGCGCACCTCGGTCGTTCTACGACCTCGCCCGAACGAACCCCGACGACACGATCATCGCCGTCCTGTCGGACACCTACCTCCGGCCGTGCAGTGACGATCTCCGTAGGGCGGCGGGGCAGCTACGCGACCCGCAACGGCTGACGATCGTCGGACCGGCCCAGGCGGATCCCGACCTGAACGAACTGGTCGTCGGGGTGACCGCTCGGATGAGGCCGGCGGTCGGCGGCAGCCTGCTCGCCCTCAACGTCCGGGTCGCGCAGCGCCTCGTCGGCCTCGTTACCGCGGACTCCGGCACCCACCGCCGCTCCCACCTCCGCGCCCTGGCCCACGAACTGGCAGCCACAGCGCCCCCGCCAACGCCTCAAGCTCATCGCGAGCGCATGACCGACGACGAGGTCAAGGCCTTCATCCGGCCGCTAGCAGGCGCCGGGCCAACCTCGGCAACGCGCCTGCTTCGCCAGCTACGGGACTCCGGCAAGTCATGCGAGCAGGCACGTTTTAAACAACTGTTCGACGAGATCTCATTGGATGTGCGCTGCTGATGCCGCCCGCACACGATCCCAAGACCATCGCGCGCCGTGCCCTGCGAATCGCCCAGCCCGGCACCCCGGCCCTCTATCTCTTCACGCTGCAAGCGGAAGAGGTCCTGCAGATCGCGGACATCTCCCGCGTCAGTCGGGACGACGCCGGGAAGCTGATCGGCTACCAACGCCCGCAGGTGCGGAAACACATACAAGAGATCGTCGACTACCTCGACAGCGAAGCCGCCGTCTTTCCCAATCCCATCATCCTGGCCCTGTCCTCCAACGTACGGTTCCAGTCGAGCAGAGGACCTGGCGCCGCGGACGGACTCGCCACCTCCGGACTACTGAGCATTCCCTTGCCGCAACCCGGCAAGCCCAAGCCCGCATGGATCGTCGACGGGCAGCAGCGGGCTCTCGCGCTGTCCCGTACCCAGCGGCAGCAGTTTCCGGTGCCGGTGACCGCCTTCGTAGCGGACAGCGTCAGTTTCCAGCGCGACCAGTTCCTGCGAATCAACAACACCCGCCCGCTACCGCGTGGCCTGGTGACCGAACTCCTGCCGGAGGTCGACAGCCCGCTACCTCCCCGACTCGCCATACGGAAGGCACCCTCGGCACTGTGCGACGTCCTGAACGTCGACAAGGCATCGCCCTTCTACGGGCTGATCAAGCGGGCGTCGACCAACCGGCAGCAGTCACCGAATGCGGTGATTACCGATACCGTCGTCGTCGAGATGATCCAGGAGAGCCTCACCTCGCCGGCTGGGTGCCTCTTCCCCTACCGCGACGTCACCCGCAACGAGACCGACTTCGACGGAATTCTCCAGGCACTCTGCACCTATTGGTCAGCGGTCCGTGACACCTTCCCCGACGCATGGGGCAAGCCGCCGAGCAAGAGCCGGCTCATGCACGGAGCAGGCATACGGGCCATGGGACGACTGATGGATCGAGTGTTGGGCACGGTGGATGCCCGTCTCCCCGAGGCGCCCGAACTGGTCAGCAAACACCTCGCGGTGATTGCGCCGCACTGTCAGTGGACGGGGGGAAGGTGGGACGAGCTCAACCTTCGGTGGAACGAGATTGAAAACCTGTCCCGCCATGTGCAGGAGTTGTCCAACTACCTCATCCGCGTCTACCTGAACGAACGGGCGGGAATCCGATGAAGTTTTTCTTTCCTGACAGCCAGGACCAGGTAGACCCGACGTTCGACTTCCTCAGTGAGGAACGCGACCCGTTCCGGGTGCGCCAACGCGACGATCTGTACGCGCACGAAGTGCTGAAGCCACCACCGTTCAACGGCCTCCTGGTGTCCAAGGCCATCGTGGACGGCACCGCCAGCTCCAGCACCGGCAAGTACACCGGACCCCAGCGCCACCGCCTGTACCGGCAGGGGGCAAGGGAGTTCTTTCGTCTCAACAACGGGAGTTCGCCCTTGAAGATCATGGGCGATTGCGGTGCCTTCTCCTACGTCGGCGAAGAGAACCCGCCGTACAGCGTTGAAGAGGTGGTGAGCTTCTACGAGGGGTGTGGATTCGACTACGGCATCTCAGTCGACCACGTTATCTTTCAGTACGAGCCGAAGGTCGTTCGTACTGATGATGCTGCCGCTGAGTGGGTTCGCAGGCAAAAGATCACCCTCGACTTGGCCGCCGATTTCTGGAGGCGATGCAGCGCTAGCGATGTCCACTTCATTCCGCTTGGGGTCGCTCAGGGTTGGAGCCCGGAGTCCTACGCGTACGCCGTAAAGGAACTGCAACGGATCGGGTATCGACGCATTGCCCTCGGGGGCATGGTGCCGCTCAAGACAAATGAGATCCTCGCCTGCCTTCAGAGGATCGATGACGTACGGGAATCCGATACAGAGTTACATCTGCTGGGAATCAGCCGTTGCGAAAAGATCCCAACTTTCGCTGACCATGGCGTGACGAGTTTCGACAGCACCTCACCCTTCCGGCAGGCGTTCAAGGACGACCGAGACAATTACTACGCCCCCGATCGAACCTTCGTGGCACTCCGCGTTCCCCAGGTTGACGGCAACGCCAAGCTTAAGGCGAGAATTCGCTCCGGCGAGATCAGCCAAGGGCAAGCCATGCAATTGGAACGCACCGCGCTGGCTCGCCTTCGCCAGTTCGATAAGGACGAGGTCGACGTGGACGCCGCCCTAGAGGCCTTGGCGGCCTACAGCGCCGTGTGGGATCGCAAGGCTGATAGGACCAGCCAATACCGCGACACTCTTGAAAATCGGCCGTGGCGGGCCTGCGACTGCACGATCTGTGCATCAGTAGGCATTGAAGTGATCATCTTTCGTGGCGCCGAGCGCAACAAGCGTCGGGGCTTCCACAACCTACACGTGTTCGGCCAGCGAGTGCGCCGGCAGCTTGGAGAAGACGATCGTGACTAAGCAGGGCCGAAAGAGCGGCATGGTCGAGGCGGGGAACCAGAATAACGTGCTACATCTCCCCGCTCTCGAGATCAGGCAAGGCCCGAATCGCCGTCTTTACACCTTCGCCGTGGACGGGAAGCAAGTCCCGTCCTTTGCCGCCGTTTCGCGTGTGCGGCGTGACAGCCAGCAGCAACTACACGGCTACCAGCGCCCCGAGGTCCTCGCACACGTGGCGGCAATCCGACGCTACGTGGAGTCCGCCGAGAGCCCCATGCTGCCTAATGCGATCGTGGTGGCCTTCGACGACCGAGTTCGCTTCGTTCCGGCTGACACCGCTTTTGACGGCCCTGGTTACGTACGCTCGGGAACTCTCCTGGTACCCGTCAGCGACGACTGGGAGGACGCCGACAAGCCAGGCTTCATCGTGGACGGCCAGCAGCGTTGCGCCGCTATCCGAGACGCAGGCATCGAGGCGTTCCCGATCTGCGTCACCGCCTTCATCACCGCCGACCAGGCTGACCACCGGTCGCAGTTCATCCTCGTGAACTCGACCAAGCCGCTTCCAAAGGGCCTAATTCACGAGCTGCTCCCGGCCGCCTCTGGCCCGCTGCCGAACCAGCTGCGCGTACGTCAACTCCCCGCGACGGTTCTTGAGCGCCTCAACTTCGACGAGCGTTCACCGCTGCGTCACATGATTCAAACGCCGACGAATCCTGCCGGCGTCATCAAAGACAACTCCATGCTGCGCATGCTCGAAAACAGCATCTCGGACGGCGTCCTGTATCGCTTCCGTGGCAGCGACAGCACCTTGCCGAACATCGGACTTATGGTGACCGTACTAAGCGACTTCTGGACTGCGGTGCGGGAGGTATTCGGTGAGGATGCGTGGGGTAAGCCCCCTCGCAAATCGCGGCTGATGCATGGCGCTGGGATCATTAGCATGGGCTATCTGATGGACGCCATCGCCGACACAAGCGGCAGCGGCGACGATGTTCCGGATACTCAGGGATTTGCCACGGGATTGAAGACCGTCAAGGATTACTGTCGCTGGACCGAGGGCACGTGGGATCTGGGCGACGGAATTCCGCGCCGGTGGAACGATGTTCAGAACACCCCTCGGGATATTCAACGAATCACAGACTTCGTGGTTTCCACCTATTATTCCAAGCAGGGGAAGCGGCACGACCGGTCAAGGCGGCTCTTTTAGCCGCGCCTCCTGGAGATACCCACGCCGAGGAATCCAGCGCCGGACTGCGCCGTGTGACGCCTGCGCTGCCGGCGTTTGTCGATTGCCCTTGGTCCTGCTGCTGGGCAGGGCCAAGGGCACGTATTGCATGGCGAAACGCGGGCGAAGAAAGCGCACTGCCCGAATGCCGATGAAGGCTTAGCGAGCTAAGAATCAGTCGCAGTCAAGGATAGCGAGTGCTCCAACGCCTGCAGGAAGGCGGTCACTCCACGCCCCCGTGGCAAAATCTGTCTACTTCTTGGGCGCGCGGCATCGATGGCGCCGGTGGCGGAATGGGAGGCGTGCCAGGTGTCGACGATCAGATAATCAGCGCGACGTGCGAGCGACTGCAGCGCCGTTGTGGACACCGTATCGGCATTCCCCTCTATCGCTTTGGGTGAGCAGAGCCGAGACAGGCGCTTCTCAAGCGACTCCGCGGCTCGCGGTAGGAGCGAATACAGCCCGACTACTCGACCGTCAAGCTGTCGCCACAGTCCGTCCGTCTCCTCCGTTGGCTCTTCTGCGGACTGGAGCGGCAGGCCAACCTCTTCGGCAAGCGCCTCCAACTCCGAGCGCTGTCGCTGGTTGAGCCGCTTCCGGAAGTCCTGCGCCCTGCCCAGGACCTCCATCACCGTGGCGACCTGGCTGCCGGGGTCAGGAGCGGGAGTGTTGAGCAGGACCTCGACGAGGCCGAGACCCCAGTCGAACATGGTCGGTGAGGCCACCCGCCGCCAAAGGTCGGCCGCCTGGGCCAGCAACTCCCGGTAACGCGCCTCCGCCGGTGCCGCCTGCAGTAGTTGGTCGAGCAGAACGAGGTACGCCTCGCGTACCGGCGGGCTCACGTTTTGCTGCTCCGCCAGCACCTCCAGCACGGTGTCGCAGAACTCCGCCGCCTGCGCCGTACTGGCCGTTTCCGCAGCGGCCAGGCAGAGGAGGTCCAGCGCCATCGCCACCTGGTCCGCGTTGATGCCCGTCCAGGCATCCAGTATCCCGTTTGCCAACTCGCTCAGCATGGAGGCCGGCAGCGTCCGCAGGCCCTCCCACTGTGCGTGGTGGGCACGCAGTACTTCGGCTGCGCCGGGCCAGCGTTCATCCCGGCTCAGCCGGGAACCCCACTCCACCCAACCGTCGCAGGTGCTGTCGACGAATTGGGCAAGGTCGTCGACGTCCCGGCGCAGCCGCCGATCGAGGCTTACCCGTTCCTCCTCGACGAGTCTCTGGACAATCTCAAGTACGGCAGGTGCGTTGCCGCTGTCCTGGATGTCGAGGACGGCCTGCACGGCGAACTCGGCGATGTCGGGGTCGGCCATGTCGAGGAAGGCTTGGACGACAGCCTCGTACTGCCTGTTCTCAAACAACGCTCGGACGTCGTCACCGGCGGTCTCTGTCGGCTGCGGTGTCGTCTGCGCAAGCGCGGCCAAGCGGTGCAGCCGCTCCCGTTCGGCGTTGTCAGCGGCGTGCAGCAGTCGCTGAAATCGCTCGTCGTCACGCCGGGTCAGGGCGTCCACTGCGGCGACAGCGCGACCGCCGGCGTTGGCCGGGACGTCGACCGCGCCAAGGACGGCGCCATAGCGTGCGCCGAGTTGGGCGTCTTCGTGCACGTTCTGCGGGGCAAGACCAGCCGCGCACAGGTCGGCCACCTCGGTCCACCACAGCATGTCGAGGAGGACCTCGTTGACCACACGGGGCCGGCGAGCCCGCAGCAGTTCTGCCAAATATGGCAATTCGCGGAGCTCGCGCCACCGCTCGAGTTGGCCGAGCAGTTCGATGCGCAAGAACCGGAGGTTCTCGGCGCTGAGCTGCCCGGTCAGGCGCAGGTCCCGCAGCGCCTGCTCGGCAAGTCGACCGTCCCGCTGCAGCAGGGCAAGTCGGAAGTCACGCAAGAGGTCGACGTGCGAGGGCCGGATGGGGCGTATCCGGGCGTCCCTGCCCTTGGCGGTGGCGACAGCGTCTTCCAGCCGGTCGAGCAACTCACCGGGGGCGGCATCGACCCGGCGCACGTACGACAGTTGCACCAGGCCCGCCGCCTGCAGGGACCGGTCCGCCTGCTCCGCGCTGGCGGAGAGTTGTACCGCCTCGAGGGTCGCAGTCGCCGGACCGAGGAACGCCTGTAACACCTCACGCCCCCGACGCTGCCCCTCCCGGTCCTCGGACAGCAGGTAAAAGCCCTGCGGGTGGCGCTGGAGCGGGACCACCAACCAGCCGTTGGAGCCGCTGACCCAGTTCTGCGCCTGCCCCTCTACGAGCATCTCCACCCGCTCGCGGAGCCCCTTGAAGCGGGCCGGGTCTCCCACGCCGACCTGCAGCGCCTCCAGCACCGTCACAGCACACCCCCAAAGCGGTCGAAGGCGTCCATCCGTGCCTGGGCGACGTAGGTGGGTTCGCGCCTCAACTCCACCTGCTCCTCGTTGAGGAGGATGCCGTTGTAGGTGATGTTCATGCTGCCAACCAGGGCGTAGTCGTCGCTGGTCAGGGCTTTGGTGTGCAGGCCGCGGGTGCCGTTCACGACGATCGTGACCTGGTCGGTGACCCGCATGTCGACGGTGAGCCGTTCAATGCGACGGCGGAACGTGTCGTTGTGGGCGTCAGACGTCGTCGCGATCACCACTTGCGTCCCCTCGGCCGCCAAGCTGGTGAGGACTTCAGCGAGCCGGATAGGCCGGCGTCCGTAACGGGTCAGGGCCGGATAGGTGCCGCCACGGTTGTCGACGACCTCAACGTCGGAGATCCACGGCGACACCAGCCACAGACACCTGCTGGGCTTGACGAGTTCCGCAGCGCACAACGCGCCGAGCAGGTCCAGCACCTCACTCGCGCTCTGCGCCTTGGACTTGCGAATCACCCTGTTCACGGCGCCTCCCGCAGCAACACCCGGGCTTCCACGAAGCGGACGGTCCTCCGTACGCCCAGGACCACCGGATGACACAGGAGCGCCCCGACTTCGACCGGTTGGGTCTGCAGGTCCAGGACGGCAGACCGCAGGACCTCCCGATCGGCGTGCCCGGCCCGCAGCGCTACCTCACCCTGTTCGATCAGCAGTTCCTGGAGTTCCTTACGCCGCTTGTCATCCCACGGCGCGACGTCGAACACGACCGGTCCGAGGTCCACGTGGTCCCGCACAAGGGGAAACGATGCCGCAAGGCGGGGAGCGTAGGGATTGGAGGAGACGGTCGGCTGGGCGGCCTGACCCCACGGCCACAATACGTTGGACACCGCGCGAGCCCGTCGTTGTACAGTCACCCCGGCTCCGAGATGCAGCACCTCGTCGAGGTCCACGTGGTAGGCCATCAGCGCCCCCAGGGTTCGGGCGCTTACCTCGATCCCAGTCTGCTCGGCCGCCTGGTCCCGCAGCTCCAGCCACGAGGCGACCTCGGCTAACAGGCGAGGATGGGCGCCCGGCCCAGCAAGACGGGTGCTCAGCGCGGAGCGGGCCGGACCACGCACGGCGAGACCATGCGCCTGTGCCACCTCGTTTACCCGCTCTGTTGCCCGGGCGACAACAGCGTGGCCGTTACGCCAAGAGGTCCGGAGCTCGTCAAGCGCCGACTGCACCTCTGCTGCCTCAGTGCGTACCAGCAGGCTGAGCTCCTCGTCCATGGTCTCCGCCTCAGACGGGGTGAGCGTGTCCTCGAGCGCGTGCGCGAACGCCTCCGGATTCTCGGCGAGGAGCCGTTGGAATGCCTCCACGTGCCCCGTCCCACCAGGCGAGGGCTCCGAGATCCAGAACACGGTGTCGTCTTCGGGGGACAGGTCGACCATGAGGTCGTCGGTGTCGACCCCGGGGCATAGCGCCGAGAGCGCAGCCAGGGCGAGTTGGGCCACCGACAGAATGAACCGTCTCTGCCACCAGGCGGTCCACGCCGGCGACCGCTCGTCGCCCGAGATCTCCTGCATCGAATCGTGCACGGCAGAGAGCAGGGTGGGATCGCCCAGCCAGCTCTCCCAGCGCCGCTCGTCGTTTTCGTCGCGCTCGCCGATCTCGTCAGGCGCCGTCAGTCCCAACGTCTCGGCTGCCTGCCGCAACGCGCCCGCCAGGCCTGACTCGTCCAACAGCTTCCCACTCTCGACCTGCTCCGACGTGGCTGCCAGGAGTACCACGTCGACGAGAGTGTCTCGATCGAAGACTGACATGGCGTTCGGGAGATCAGCTTCGGCCTCGAGCCGGTGCCGTAGACGCTGTGACCTCTCCTGGGCAGTCGGGGACTGGATGTCGTCGGGGATCCTGACCCTGCCCTCCAACGCGTCGCACTGGACGTCCACACCCACGGCTGCCGGCAGCCACCCCTGGTCCCCGGAAACTCCGAAGCTCAGGGCGACCGGTCGAGGGCGTGGCTCCCACACTGTTCCGCGTGCTGTCCTGGCGTACCGCACGGTCCGGACCCCACCGCCTTGGACGTGAAGGTGGGCCGTGACCCCCTCGAGCAACCGGCTGGCTCCCTGGGCCAGCCGCACCGGGGATCCACCGCCGAGGGCCGACACATCGAACCGCCACTCGGGGCGGACGCTGGACGCGTCCCGGACGCTGTCCGGGACAGACTCCAGGGCTGCTGCCACCGGCGCATAGACGGCCACCCGGTCATCGCCATCGTCGACCAGGTCCACCAGCACAGCACGGTAAGTCCGCTCCACGTCGACCAGCAACTCCTGCTCGCCGGGAGCAACGGTGGGCAGCGGCAGCCAGTGCCGCTTGTTCGTCGCCCACACGCCGAAGTGTCTGCTCACGTTGCCCGGGCAAAATTCTCTCAGCACCCTGAGGGCCGGCAGGTGCGCGACCTCCACCTCGCCACCACGCCCGGGCACCTGCAACTCGACGTCAGGGACCAGGAGGTCGTCGAAGAGGTTGCCCGGCACAAACTGCCGCAGCGGGGTGCGCGTCCGCAGCCCGGCGTCGTCCTCCAACGGCTCCTCGCCACGCCACTGGTCTCGCAGTTGACGACGCATCGTCGGTACCACGGCCAGCAGCAGGGGCCTGGGCGCATCCCACAGGAGGGTGTCGACGACCGAATCCGCCCACTCACCCTTGCCGATGGCGAGCGCGTCCCGCAGGTGACGCCGGAGCCGCTCTCGTTCCGGGCCGGGCCGCAACAGCCGATCGAGCAGGGCGGACAGAGCGGCCTGCCGGCTGCGCGCCTCAGACTGCTTTTTGGGGTTCTCCCGAAACAGCGCCGAGGCGGGACCTGCCAGATCTTCCCAGGTGGATCCACTACCGGAGTAGCCCAACTCTATGGACAGCCAGTCGAGAAGAGCGTAGACTGCCTGGATCCGCAGTACGTAAAAATTCTCGATGGGAAGGCTCCGCGGCGGCAGGTCCGGGTCGAACAAGGCGTCGTAGGCGTCCCACGCCTGGCGGTCCCGGCCCCAGTCGCTGAGCACTACCGCTGTCCACGGCCGCATCGACGGGACTCGTCCCGCACGGCCCTTGCGCTGTAGGAACTGCGCGGCGTCGTGCGGTGCCTTATGTTGCAGGACCGCGCCTACCCGGTCGTCATCAAACCCGACCTCGAGGGTTGCGGTTGCGACGATCACCTGGGCGGTTGTGGCGACTCCCCGATCCTGCGAACTGGTGCGGCCGATCCGCAACGGTCGGTCGGCCTCGATGCCGTGACCCAGGTGGTCTGGCAGCCACCACCATTGCCCGTCGGGGTCGCGGTCACCGGTGGCCTCCCGGCGGTCCGCCGCCAATCGTCCCTGCTTTCCCCCGCGCAGGTGAGCGAGGGTCTGCGGGCGACGTTTGAGAAGCTTCCCGGGCCACTGCCAGCCTTCGGCATTGAGAAGGTCCCAGTAAAGCCGGTTGGTGCTGTCAAGCTTGTCGGTAAAGGCGAACAGCCGACTGCCGAAAGTGCCGGCGGACGAGGGCGGTGGGTTGAACGGGTCATCCGCAGTTGAGTCGAGGCAGCGGGCGAGCGCCATGCAGGCCTGGATGGTGGTGGAGAGCGTACCCGTCCCGGAATGCGGATCGTGGCGAAGCGCCAAGAGGTACTCAGCCCCCGACTCCTCTAATTCGCCAACTTCTGGCTCGACGACCGTGACGGCGCTGGGCGGCAGGTCCACGAGCCGGGAGAAGAAGTCCCCCGCGTTACGCAGCGTCGCCGACAGGCCGACCCACACCAGAGTGCGCCCCAGCCTGTGTTTGAGCCTGCGCAGCAGGAGGGCGTTCTGCGCACCAGCGGTGCCCTCATACGTGTGCACCTCGTCCAGCAGGACGGCGGCGAGGGTCGCCGGACGGATGCCGAACGCGCTGAGGTTGCCCGGGGCGGCGAGTTGCCGGTTGAGCGACTCTGTCGTGCTGAGCATGAGATCGGCCGGCTGCTGCCGTGCGCGGTCACGCGTCAGCCTCAGGTACTTCCCCTCGACCTCCGCCCTGCAGGAGGAGGAGGTGCACACGAGCCGCTCGTCGCCAGCACGGCAGTCAGCCTCGGGCCATACAAGCTCCGCGTCGCACTCGAGACATCGCAGGTACGGACAGACGTAGCCCCTTCCACGCTTCTCCCAGCCCTCAGCCCAGCCCTTCTGGACGTGGTAGGCGGAGGCGGGGGTGGGACCAAACCACGTGGCAACGCTCAACGTCACCCCCCGCGAGCGGTCGGTTTCGCCGAGGCGCTTCGCGTGCCCCACCAACGTTCGCAGCTGGTCCTTGAGTAGCTCGTTACGGGGATACAGGGCCAGAGCGAACGTGCCACCTGGTGAGCCGCTCCGTCTAGTGGCCGTCTGGTCCGCCAACCAACTGATCAATGGCAGGTAAAAGGCCAAGGATTTCCCACTGCCGGTTCCGGCGGTGATCATCGCTCCAGCCTGTTGACCGCTGCCCAGCGCCTCCAGCACGGCCGCAGAGCTCCGCTGCTGAAATCCGGACAACCTCTCAGGGATGATCCGCCGTGCCGCAGTGAGGCCTGCCTGGCCCAGGGACGCGCGGATCTCCGCGAGAACCTCAGCGGCGGATACGTCCCGCGTGGGGCGCCTCCGTGGCCGATGGAGAAACCGGTGATCCAGCACCAGCGGGCGTCCATCGGTAACTCGCCTCCCCGGGAACGCCTGACGCAACGTGGCGAGCAGGCGTACGGTCTCGGCACTGCGGGACCGGTAGCCGCCGGTGGGCGAGCGGACAACGAGCGCGGCGTCGATGAGTTCACGGAGCAGAGCCGTCGGTTCGCCGTGGTCCACCAACAGCGCCAGGAGTTCGTCCTCGGTCCACTCGGCGCCAACGGCTCCCCATGCGAGCAGTTCCGCCTCACGGAGTTCGATGGTCGTGAGCGCTTCGAGCACCGGTTCACCCACTCTGGCCGTCCTGAGGCCGCCCGGGCACCACACGGAAGTTGTGAAGGGCGTTGTTGTCGACCATCCAATTCCGCACGTCGTCGTTGAGCAGGTCGAGTGCGGCGCCGCCCCGGGTCGCCGCAGAAACAAACCCCTTCACCGCCGCAGGGAGTCGGTGCTCCAGAAGTGCCAGGAGTTCAGTGACCTCCGCGAGCACCCGCACCGAGTCGGCGTCGGGCGGCTTTCGTTGCAGCCGCGCCAGGTGGCCGAGGGCCTCATCCAGCTTGGGCGCCACATCCTCGAGACCCTCGACGCCGGCGAGTGCCTTCACCAGGTCTCGGAGTTCGAGAGCATTACCAGCCTGCGACGAGACATGATTGCTCCACCCGTCCCGTACGACCTCCCGCACCTGGCTCCTCAGCCCATTTAGTAGGCGCACGACCGAACCCAACTGCCGTGTGTTCAGCTCGCGTTGTGCCGACCGTAGTTGAGTCCAGACGTCCGGTATGGCGTCCACACCGGTCCACCAGTCACCACGGCCGAGGGCCGCAGCCTGCGCCAATGCCGTGAGCTCCCGAAGGGCATCGTCGAGCTGCTCTTCGAACTGGCCAAGAGCGTCAAGGTCGGCCTGCAACCGCAGGGTGTCGCTGGCCTGGTCAACCGCTCCGCGGGTCTCACTGATCCACGTCGTGGCGTCAACCATTCTTCGCCTCCGCGGTGCTCAACGCCTGGAGCAGGACCTCAACCTGACTGAGCTTCCGCCGCACTGTCGCCGACAGGTCGTCCAGACTGCCGGCCTGCCCTCCGCTGCGGGTACACTCCCGGCGGGTCGCTGCCATGCTTTGCCGGACCAGGTGGAGGTCCTGCGCTCCCAGGACCGCCTTTCGCGCCCAGTGTTGGACGTTCAGTGCCTGTTGCGCGGCTGACTCTCCGAGGTTTGCCTGCCAGTCGAGCGGAAGGTCGGCTGGCAGGTCCTCGAGCCGGTCAAGCGCGTTGCTGAACGCGTACCAGCCGTCATGAGGTCGCAACAGGTGGTTGTCGAGAGCGCGCTTTCCCACCTCCTTCGCAGCCTGGGCAACCGACCTCGGCGTCTGCCCTTCGAGGCCACCGGTCAACTCCTTGACGGCTGCGGCCACCTCCGCCAGGAAGCCTTCGGTCTCTCCTTCCATGGCGGACAGCAAATCCCGTGCCGCCTTGGCGACGACCGGTTCAGCGTCGACGTATCGCATCGCCACCGATCTAAGGTGCTCCGCCGGTGCGTTGAGCACTCGTTGAAGCGCAGCCTCAAGCTCGATGGCATCGATGAGTTGTGGTTTGCCGGTCGGTCCCTGCCGCACCGCCGCGAGTTGTCCCACCAGGTCAGTCGCTCGCACATCGCGTAGCACTTCACGTGCAACGCTGTCTACCGCCGCCCAACCCGGTGTGCTCTTGATGACCGCTCCGGCGGTCCCAGCCAGCACAGCTTCGACGTGGCGAAGTTGATCGGGCGAGACTCCGGCGGCGAGCAGCGCGACTGCTCGGGTGCCCACCGCCGCGCACGCCAGGTCCCGTCCGCCGACGCGATCCCGGAACGCCGTGCGGACGAGTTCAGCCCAGTGATCCAATCGCTCTTCGAGGCTGAGCATCATCTCGACCGGATCGTAGCCCTCGGGCCACGGCCATCTGCCCTTGTCGGAGACCCAGTGCCCGTGGTCCACGAACCATCGCGCGGCAATCAGGACCCGGATGTCTTCTGCCCCACGGAGTAGTTCGAAGCGAAGTTTCCCCGCTCCGGTGGATCGGCCACGGGCGTCGGAGCCGAAGTCGAAGGTTTGCCGGCTGAAGAGGTCGTTCAGAATTTCAGCACCACGGCTGTTCGCAGTGTGGAACAGATCCTGGTCCAGGTCGAGGCGCGAGGAGACGAGACGGTGAAGGATGTCACGGTAGAGGTCTACCTGGTTATCCGGAAGGCGCTCACCGTTCTGCCATTGAAGGAGGTCCGAGAGGGGACTTGGTTGCACCTGCGCCGGTTCCTCACGCCGCTTGGGCGAGGTTATAGGCCCGCGCTGCTGCTGGCGTGCCGCGCCGTTGTCGAGCCCGAAGGCCTCGGCAACGGCCGGCGGTAGAGGCTCTTCGTCTCCCCAAATCACGAGGGCTCGGTACAGCCGCTCTGCCTCGTCACCGGCCCGGCCGCCGAGCAGTGTTTCCTTCCCACGTCGAACCTTGAAGTCGAAACGCTCGCGAACCCGCTCGTGCGGATAGGTGCCGCGGGCGATATGGGGTTCAGCCTCAACGAGCGCCTCTGAGACGCAGACGTCCAGGATCTGCCTCGGCGTCACCTCTGGTCCCCGGGCCTCGAGAGACCGCCGCAGCGCGATGCTGTTGTACGGGTAGAGCCCGACCTCGCCCAGTCCCGGAACATCCGTCGCGTCGAAGCCCGCGTGGCACTCACTGCGGAACCGGCACGCCGAGCCCTCCTCGCGGGTATCACAAGCGTTTGGGATCCAGTCCTCCGTTCCGCTGCTGCGTGCCGCAGACCAGGCGGCTTCAACGTTCTTGCGCCCGAGGCGGACGAGGTTCAGGTAGCGGGCCATGAAGGCGTCACGATCCTCGAGGGGAAAGGTGTCGACCTTAAACTGGTGCGTGATGCGCGTCTGTACCGTCTCAGGGAAGTCACCGTAGCGGTGCTCGGTCACCGCGAAGAGGACGCGAAGCGGAGCCATGTCGGATCCGGGTTGAATGACGAACTGGTCGTACAGCTCACCATCGACCAGGCCGAATTGGGCGAGGTCCTCGAAGAGGAGGACCAGTTCGCGTCCCTGTTGGCGGAGCGCTTGCCGGGAACGCTGAAACAGCAGGCTCAGGGTCTCGCCGGTGTGGTCGTGTAGACCAATGGTCCTAGGTAAGGCCTTGCGCAGCGCCTCGTCCAGCAACCGCAACGCCGGTTCGGGATCCAGTGTGATCTGGTCCCACAGGACACGAAGGTTGCCGTTTCCCGCCAACTCTCTGCGCACACCCGGCACACGCAGCGGTAGATCCGCATCCTCGAACCGCTCCTGCTGTTCGTCCCGCCGGGAGGTCTGGGCGAAGATCGACTGCACGACGTTGTCGAGTAATCCACCTGGTCTGAGAAGGACGCGGTTCACCTGTGGCAGGACCAGAAGGTCGGCTAGGCCGTCGCGGCGCTTCCCGTTCTCGTCCGGCTCTCCCAGCAGGTTGTTTCGCTCCTCCCGAGCGCTTCGCTTGTCCGGGTTTTCGTCGTTGCTTCCTGCCTGTAGCTCGAGAGACCAGGTAAGGGCGAGCCGCATCTCCTCCAGCAGGCGGTCCTGCAGCTCCGCTGGCGTCGTCTTCCCGACGGCCGCGTCGATGCGGTTCATCAAGTCCTGTCCGCCGCCGCCGGGGAGACCCGCGACGATACGCCGGAGTAGCTCGCGGATGGTCTGCACCGCCCGTGGGACGTAAAGGACGTGGTAACGAGGATTCGGGTCGAGATGTGCGTTGACCCAACGGACCACGTGACTTTTGCCCGCGCCCGATTCACCAGTGACTGCGATCAGCGTGTTCCGGTCGGGATCTCCGATATGCGCCTGTAGGGCCCGCAGGACCTGGCGCTCGTCGGAGCCATAGCCCGGAAGTTGCTCCCCCTTAGGATGTGACACGACCATCGGCGTGTGCGCGGCGAGGAAGACTGCGTCTGCGTCGCTGGCCAGCGCTCCGATGTCAGAGTAGACCGTTTGGCGCACGGCCCCATTCGTCCAGCAGCGGAAACCCTTCATACTGCTGGTCATTCGGCCACCTCCGCGACACGTACCTCGCCGATCCGCCAACTCTGGCCACCGATTCTCAGAACGGCTGCGGCGCTCGCATCGGCGGATGGGGCGAGATTCAGCAGCCCTCGGCGCCTCAGCTTCTGTGCAGCCAGCGCAAGCGATGCCGGTATTGCCTGAGGTTTTGCGCTGCCCTCGGGGAGGGCCGACACGAGGATCGGATGGCCGAGCACCGGCAGGATCTCAAAGAGTTCGCGGAACCACTGCTCCGCGGGTTCCTGCTGCGGCAGTCTGTCGAGGACGTCAAGCAGCGCCCTGGTGGGGTCTACCAGAAAGTAGGCCTCCTGCCTGCCGACCTGTGCGACCGTCGCTATCCCGAGTGACCGGACCCACCGCCGAAAGGCTCCCCACTGCTCGACGTTCTCAACAGCGTTACGCATTCCGGCCTTCTCGAACGCAGTCTCCGGTCCCTTGTCCCAATTCATCGAAAGAGGTTCCAGCGGATCCCGTAGCAAGATCCAGGTTAGGGCGAGCGCAACGTCGGACGGCTTGTTCCCAGCCCTCACCTCTTCCAGCGCTCGCGATGAGAGCAGACGGAGTACCAGGCTGCGGAAGACGCGGGAGTCTGCGGGCGGGATTCGCCCAACTTCCTCGCGGATGCCATCTCTGAGCTTCCAGACGCGTCGTCCACGCCCGCTGCGTTCGCTGTCGAACAGCCCCAGGTCCTCGCCAACGCTCAAAGATGAGGTGAGGACGTTGGAGGGGTCGTCGCCAGCGGATGAGACGCCACGCCTCTCGGTCATGGCCTCTGGTCGCAGCACCTTCTGTAGCTCGTTCTCTTCCATACCGTCGAGCTGCGTCACCAGATACCGGCTGATCACCAGCAGCGCGGGAACGCTGGCGAGCATGTGCCGCTTCAGATAGTCCACGAATAACTCCCCAGAATGTGGAGGGCGGTGTCGGCGTCGAGCCCCGCGAGATCCCGCCCCACCTCACTACTTCCGATGATTGCCCCACTAGGCACCAGCAGCACATCGAATGCTGGAGGAGCGCCGAGCCGCCGAGCCGATCGGGCTCGCGGGTTTAGCCAGGATCTCGGGATGCGGTGTCCTGGTGGCCAGACCACAAAGGAAGAGCAAGGCGTCAAGTCGCTCGGGGCGACAGGCGACGGGTCCACAAACAGCCAGTCAGGGTCCTCTACAGGACTTCCGACAGTCCCGGCGATGTGCCGGACGCCTCGGCGGACCAGTGCGCGAGCGAGCGGGGGAGTGACTCGCTCATGGTCGTCCGTCAGGAGGAGGATGAGACCATCACGGGCGCCCGCGGCGTCCGCGAGGTCGTCGAGGTCAGCCATCATATCGCCTGGAAGTGGCCACACCTGAGGCGGCCAGGGTGGCCGTTCGTCCGCCCTGATCCCCCCGTCGGCTCGGCAACCCGGGCACCGCCCACACGGCGAGGCTGGCTCGACGAAGTCGGCTGCCTGACCGAACAGCGCATAGGTGTCGTCATCTGGACGGTACGACTGTGCGATCGCCTCACAGGCCCGGACGTGTCGCTTGGCCACTGACTCCATGAGCTCCAGGGCTTGGGTGGAGCGCGCTGCTTCGCTCTTCTGCCAGGGCGTCCACTCCTTCGACCAGAATTCGGAGGTGGCGAGATCACCCCGAGTCAGTTCCACTGACGCCCAGTCAGCCTGCTGATCGTCGCCGTCCCCGACCAACTCGGCCAGATCCTCAGCATCGACCTGAAAGCGGCGAAGCCCTCCCAACTCTACGAGGCCTTGAACGAGTTGAGCGTTCCAGCGGCGGTTGTATGATCCCCGGCCGACACCGCGACTGCCTTCCAGATCGAGGAAAGACCTCCCGCGCAACTCTCGACGATGGCGCCAGAGGTCTGACCATCGCTCGCGAGCCGTATCGGCGGTGAGCACCGTGATCCCGAGACTTGCTGCCTCTCGACGGTCCTGGGGGGCGGTCACCAGGAGCGCAACCGAGGCGTCGCCATCGCGCCCGCCCCGACCCAACTCCTGGTACCACCGGTCCACCGTCTCGGGCAGGCACGCATGCACGACGGTCCGAACGTGTCCGTAGTCGATGCCGAGGCCGAAGGCCGACGTGGCGACGACCAAGTCTACCCTGCTCGGATGGCCATCGGTGGTACGTAGGTCGGCCAAGACTCGGGCGCGATCGTCAGATTTCGTCTCCCCGGTCACAATCGCAACCCGTCGATACCCTACTTCATGCAGGCGTGTCAGCCAGCGCTGGGCGATTTCCGGAGAGGTGACATAGAGCACGGCTGGTCGCGGCAGGTGCGCCAGGGACTCAAGCATCCACTCCTCACGCTGCTGATCGTCCTCGGCGCCGCTCATCCACATATCGGGCTCAGCACGAAGGGAGTTGGCCGCGATCAAGGTGCACGAATCCCCGGATCCGAAGAGTTCCCGCAGGTCCCGCAGTTCGTGTGAGCCAAGAGTCGCGCTGAGGAGCAGAGTCGTCGGGCTGGGATGTCCTGCCTCCCCCGCCCGCTTCACGAGCTCATCCCGAAGGTTGGCAAGCGTCCGGAACTCGGGGCGGAAGTCGCGCCCCCACTGAGTGACCAGATGGGCCTCGTCGACGACGAAGCCCCCGAGGCGACCGGTGGACGCAGCCTCCATCAACAGTGAGCGCAGTGCTCGGCTGACCGACTCTGGTGATGTGACGAGGACTGGCTGGGTTCCGTCAATGACCCGACGGCGCAGTCGTTCCCGCAGATCCTCGTTCGTGCTGGCGGTCCACGCAAAGTGCAGAGCCGACTTGTCCGCCCGCGGATACCTGCGCGCGTAATGATCTCGGAACCGGCGTTCGAAGTCATAGGCCAGTGCCACAGTCGGCACGACGATGAGGGTTACGGCGTCCGGGTACCGTTCCGTCAAGCAGAGCGCTACCTCTGTCTTGCCGGAGCCGGTAGGCAGCATGGCGATAATGCTGCTGCCGTCTGGAATCGACACTACGGCCCGGCAGGCGGCACGTTGGCCGGCGGTGCGGTAGCGAACATGCCCCGTAATGCGCTCGAAGAACGGGTCGGCGGGCAGGTCGTCCTGGTGAAAGCGCTGCGCCAATTCCGTGCCGGCCGCAGCCGCGGCGTCCGGCGCATCGCCCCACAGATCGAGCCACTTGGGCTGCCAGGCGGGCGCGAACCAGATGCCGCCCCAAGCCTCTCGCAGGTCCACGGCCCCAGCAAATCGGCGCAGCCGGGCGGAGATCTCTGGGGAGACGGGGACTCGCACGTTCCGTTTGGTTACCAGCGACCACCGCCGCAGGAGATGCCGGACGAGTACGGCGAGGTCGAGGTCACCGCTCTTGGGCTCGCGGACAAGTTGCGCCACCCGGGCATAGAGGTCGTCCTCGAATACCGGTGCGCCCATGGAGGGAGCGGCCAGGAGTTGGCGAAGCGGCTCTTCCTGATCGAGTGATGGCCCGTGCTCTGTCATGAGGCCGGCCAGAGGACGATGCCGCCGCAGGCGGTCATTTGGACAGCGGGTGTGCTGACGCCCCGCACAAGCGCCTGACCGATTGCCTCCTCGCGATTGAGGTCCAGTTGTGCGCTCAGACGTTCAGCAGCTGACCCCAGCCGCTCCGATCTGGCGCGCAGCACAGAGAGGCGCGCCCCTACCTCCGCCTGTGCCCGCTTTGCCGCGGCCGCCGGTGCACTCGCCAACGCTGGCGACGTCCGCAGGAGGTCCTGGGCTGCCTCCCCGGCCATCTGGCAGAGCTGTTGCCAGTCGGGAAGAGCGGACAATACCTGCTCCCACAGTTCGCCCCTCAACACCTGGTCGGATCCCGGGGAAAACGGTAGGCCCAGTACATCCCGCACGAGGCTTCCTGGCGCCGGCCCGGAGGCACTCGTCCAGTTGCGAACGATGGCTGGCGGCAGAAGCGCGTCAGCTCGACGGCGCAAACGCCTGCGCTCGGCTTCGCTGGTGACCTGCGCGTGCGAGGCGTCGAATTCCACCAGGAAGTCGCAATGCAGCCAGAGAGTCGGTACTTCGACCGCCGAGCAGGAGCGAACAAAAGCGTGTGCCCGTCCCCTCTCGTCTCTCTGCAGGTATCGGGCGAGCCAGTCGACGAGGGGATCCCCGAGGCGTAGAGGAGCAGCCCCTCTTCGGGCGATGGAAGCGTCGCGTCCGTACGCGCGGGGTCGTTTGAGTAGGGGACGCAGTTGCTCTACCGCATCGGCGGGAAGTCCGTGGATCTCCGGGCCGAAGTGCAGCAGGCCCTTGTCCGGATCCTCATAGGAACGGATCCCGACGCCTCCTCGCCTCCCGACAAGTCGGGAGAATGCCTCACGCAACGCGGTGACATTGCGTTCCGCTTCGCGCAGTTCAACCACAGCCGCCTGGTCGAAGTGCGATGTAAGGGCGCCGGCCTCGACCTCCTCGAGAAGGTCGACCTCCTCGCGCTCCTCCTCAAGGTTGGCCCGCAGTTCGTCGAGGTCGAACTCGAACGCGTGCCTGCCTGAATGTTGCAACCGTTGGCTCAGCTCATCCAAAAGTTCGGCCAACCTGTGCTGCAGCGTGGCGGCGGACTGCGCGAAGATTCCGATACCGTCGGTCAGCAGTCGGAGGTGTGAGCTGACCCAGTCGCTGTCCGGTTCAGCGAAGACGACGATCTCCGCAGCACCTGGTCGCTGACTGTATCGATCCAGCCGCCCGATCCTCTGCTCCAGTCGGTTCGGATCGAGCGGCAAGTCCAAATTCACGAGGACGTGGGCATCCTGCAGGTTCCGGCCTTCTTCGAGTGACTGGTCTCCTACCAGAACCTGGCCGCCTGGCGCTGATAAGAAGTCCCAGACGACCTCTTCGTGGTCACTCTGGCCCGCACCACCGAAGTGCCTTCCGACCCGTCCTGGCCAGCGAGCGGTGGCGTGCTGATAGAACTCCCGAGCAGTGTCGGGCGATGTCCCGACGACCACGACCTTCAGGTCCTGGTCGAGCCGATCTTGTACCACCTCGAGGCTGGAACGCAGGCGCACGCTGGTGTTCACCAGTTGGAGACGAGCTACGGCTGTCTTCAGCAATGGCCGGTCGTGCGGGGGTACAAAATCGTGACTCCCGGCCGATGCCGCGAGCCGCAACTGCAGGTGGCGTAGAAGTACGCGTGGTCCGCCCAGCCCGTTGAGGACCGCCCTCGCGTACAGGCTTCGACTGTCTCGGCCGCCGAGATGTTCCTGGTAGCGCTCTAGAAACGTATCCACTATTGGCCGGGCTGGGTCATCAAGCCGGACGAAGACCGTGCGCCGGCCGGCCACTGGGTACTCTTCAGTGGCCGGCGTATTCCGGCGATGCCGGATCATCCGCCTGCTGACGCGGTACGTCTCCCTTACGTAGTTGACTAGGTCGGACCAGAGGGGGGATGCCCCGTCCTGCTCCGATCGGCATTCCTGCACGAGGCGGAGAACTGTCGGGTCCGTTCCGTGCAGTAGTTCTAGATTGTTCAGAACGCTGAGACGATGGCGTCTGGCAGTGCGGGGCGAGGAAAGTAACTGAAGCCCCGTGGCCTCTCTCTCGCGTTGTTCTACTCGCTCTCGGAAGCCCTTTATGTCGTTCCTCGGAAAGGCGACTGGATCAATAAGGTTGAGTAGGTCGAGGAAGGTTGCATAATTTCTGCGCATCGGTGTTGCTGACAGCAGCAGGAGGGCCCTGGACTGCAACAGGTTCTGCCGGAGCGCGGGCGTCCGGTCGAGAAGATCAACCATTCGGTGCGCCTCGTCCACCACAACAAGCGCCAACTGCCCCAGTGATGGGTCGTCCGCTAGTTGCTCGTGGGAGGCCAACTGGAGCCTTCCCTCGTCGATCTCCTCGCCGAGGAGGAACCGATCGTGCAGTTCCTCTTCCCATTGACTCGTCAGTTCGGCTGGCGCGGAAACGAGTACGGTTGCCTCGGGGTCATCGAGGAGCATCTGGCGGATGACGAGGCCAGCTTCTATGGTCTTGCCGAGCCCAACTTCGTCTGCCAGAAGATAACGTGGCACCGGATCTGCCAGGACTCTGGCGGCGGTGTCGAGCTGGTGCTGGTAAAGCGCGATGGGCGCCGATAACGCAGCGGTGAAGCCTCGGGCGACGCCACGCTGGTGGACCAACTGGTCAAGGAAGCGGTAGCGCGCCTCGTAGTACTCGGGTGAATCACAAAACCCGTGCGCCACGGCACCAACCGGGTCGGCCAGTGGCTGGTTCCACCGCACCAACAGGTGCCGCTCTTCCAAGGCGATGTCCCCGGAGACGGCAGGTAGCCGCACGAGGTAGCGGCCGTGGCTCAAATGGCCGGCTACTTCACCTGCCATCCAGCCGAATGTCGTGCTCCTGACCCACACCCGCGCGCCGTGGTCGAGCTTCGCTAAGCGGACCCGGCCGATAGGTACTTTGCGAACCTCCTCGCGAACGCCCGGTAGGTCGATGTAGCGGAGATGGGCCTGCCCACTCTCGACCGCCTCACACCACGCGAAACCGATATGGCCTTGAACGTCGCGGACGATGCGCCCGACCAAATGTGATCTTCCATGGCCTACATCGCTCGCAAGCCGGGGCCGGCCGACGGCGTTAAATGCAGCGGGCGTTCCGGACAAGAGGCGCCTTTCAGTACGAAATCGGGCAGCTAGGGAGCTGTTGCGAATAATCACCCGTTCCGGCTACGACCGCACCGGTACCTCTAGCGCACCAAGCATCGCCCTCACCTCCCCACAAGGTGTGCCGGGGACACTACCGGCAGGGGTCCCAGGAGCGGGACCCCCGAGTAATCACCCGTTCAGCCGGTCCCACGTCGCCTCTTTGCGTTGTCAATAACCTACGAAGTTGATATTGCATAAGGGCAACTACCTGCGAAGGCTCCGGCTCCGCCCCAGCTCACGGCGCAGGCCGCGGGGAACCCAGTCCTCGGCGGGGCGGCCGGCGGCGAACTACGGAATGGCGACTCTGCAGTGAAGCAGGGCACATGTGTCATGAATCCGACAGCAGCACTCTATGGCTCTACGGCGGGACAGCACCCCAGCCCATCGCCGGCTACGTTGCCCGGGTGGCGGATCTTGAGCAGGGTATGTACGCGCACCTGATCACGCGTGAGCTGGCTGACCGGCTCGCGCACGTCGATCCCGCCGTCATCCAGCGCTATAAGCTCGACCCCGCCGACGCCCACGTGGCGCTCGCCCGTCATATCGCCGCTCTGGCCAACCGCGCACTTCAGGCTGTCCCCGGCGGCGACGACAAGCTCGCGCGCCAGGTCGAGCTGGCCAATCGGATCGCCAAGAGCATCGCCAAGGCCGAGCCGCGCGCCGTCGGCGCCGACGACCAGGTCGCCGACGCGCAGCACCTCCTGCACGCCATCGCCGCCCCGCCGACGCCGCCCGCCGCGCCCGCCTTCCCGGTGCGCCCAACCACCCCGCTCTCCACCGGCGCCCTGCTGGTCAACGGCCGCCATCAGCCGCGCATCGGCCACGAGGTCACCCACGAGATGGCCTCCGCCGACGAGGTCGACCTGCTCTGCGCGTTCATCAAGTGGCATGGCCTACGCATCGTCGAGCCGGCGATCCGCAACCTGATCGCCCGCGGCGGCCGGCTGCGAGTCATCACCACGACATACATGGGCGCCACCGACCAGCGGGCCCTGGACCGGCTCGCCGAGTTGGGCGCCGAGATCAAGGTCTCGTATGAGACCAGGACCACCCGGCTGCACGCAAAGGCGTGGCTGTTCCGCCGCAACAACGGCACCACCACCGCGTACGTCGGCTCGTCGAACCTGTCGAAGGCCGCGCTGGTCGACGGCGTTGAGTGGAACGTGCGGATCTCGAACCTGGAGCAGCCGCACGTCATCGACACCTTCGAGGCGACGTTCACCGACTACTGGAACGACTCGGCCTTTGAGGCGTACGACCCGGGGAAGGATGCCGACCGGCTGCGCATCGCGCTGCGCGGCGAGCGCCCCGACGATGCACCGACCGAGATCGCGAACCTGGACGTCCGCGCGTTCCCGTACCAGCAGGAGATCCTCGACGACCTGAACGCCGAGCGGCTGGTGCACGACCGCTGGCGCAACCTCGTCGTGATGGCGACCGGCACCGGCAAGACCGTGGTGGCGGCGCTGGACTACCGGCGGCTCCGCAAGGCAGGCCACGTCGACTCGCTGCTGTTCGTCGCCCATCAGGAGCAGATCCTGCGGCAGAGCCGCTCGGTGTTCCGGCAGGTGATGGGAGACGGCAGCTTCGGCGAGACCCTCGTCGGCGGCGATAGGCCAAAGGACTGGAAGTACGTCTTCGCCTCGATCCAGTCGCTGCATCGGCAGGAGATCGACCCGGAGGCGTACGACATGGTGATTGTCGACGAGTTCCACCACGCCGAGGCGCCTACGTACGCCCGACTGCTGGAACGGCTGCGGCCGCGCGTACTGCTCGGGCTGACCGCGACCCCCGACCGGAGCGACGGCGGCGACGTGCGCCGGTGGTTCGACGGCCGCGCCTCCGTGGAGCTGCACCTGTGGGAGGCGTTGGAGCGACAGTTGCTGGCGCCCTTCCAGTACTTCGGGCTGCACGACGACGTCGACCTGTCGCAGCTGCGGTGGAAGCGCGGGCAGGGGTACGACCCGGCGGAGCTGGACGGCGTCTACACCGGCAACCACGCCCGAGCCCAGATGATCCTGCGGGCGGTACGCGACACCGCCGACGTCGGGCGGATGCGAGCGCTCGGCTTCTGCGTGAGCATCGGGCACGCCGAGTTCATGGCGGACTGGTTCACCCAGCACGGCGTACCGTCGGCTGCGGTGACCTCGCGGATCGACGCCGCCGGGCGGCAGGGGCTGCTGACGGCATTCCGCAACCGTGAGCTGCGGGTGCTCTTCACCGTCGACCTGTTCAACGAGGGCGTCGACCTGCCGATGGTCGACACGATCCTCATGCTGCGCCCCACCGAGAGCGCCACAATCTTCCTGCAGCAGCTCGGCCGCGGCCTGCGCCTGGACGACGACAAGCCCTGCCTGACCGTGCTCGACTTCATCGGCGGGCAGCACGCCAACTTCCGCTTCGACCTGCGCTGGCGGGCGCTGACCGGCGTCAGCCGGCGGGCCGTCGAGGCCGCCGTCCGCGATGACTTCCCGTCGCTGCCGAGTGGCTGCCACGTTGAGCTGGACCGGGTGGCGAAGGAGGTCGTGCTCGCCAACCTGAAGTCGGCGCTGCCGACCTCGAAGAACGGCCTGGTGGCAGAGCTGCGGCAGCTCGGTGACGTGAGCCTGGCCGAGTTCCTGCGGGAGACCGGCCTGGAAATCGAGGACGTGTACCGCTCGGCGAGCATCGGTGGGTGGACCGGGCTGCGGCGCCTGGCGGGCATCGAGACCTCGACCGCCGGGCCGGACGACCGCGAGCTGGGCCGGGCCATCGGCCGGATGCTGCACACCGACGACGTCGACCGGCTGGACCTGCTGGCCCGGGTCGCGAGCGGCGAACACCCCGGCGGCGGCCGGCTGCTGGACATGTTGCACTTCAGCCTCTGGGGGCCGTCGGTGCCACCGAGCGAGCGCGATGCCCGGCTGAAGCGGCTCTGGGCGGAGCCAGCGCGCTGCGCGGAGCTGCGCCAGGTCGCCGAGGTGCTGCGGGACCGCATCCACCGGGTGACGGTGGCGCCGCTGTCGGACCGAGTGCCGCTGCGGGTGCACGCCCGCTACAGCCGCAACGAGGCGTGCGCGGCCTTCGGGATGGCGAACCCGGGGTCGCTTCGCGAGGGGGTGAAGTGGCTTGAGTCGGAGCAGGCGGACCTCTTCTTCGTCACGCTGGTCAAGTCCGAGGAGCACTACTCCCCCACGACCATGTACGCCGACCGGGCCATCACCGACAGTCTGTTCCAGTGGGAGTCGCAGAGCACCACGTCGTCGGCGTCGGGGACCGGGCAGCGCTACATCCACCACGCCGAACGCGGGTCGACGGTGCACCTGTTCGTGCGGGAGACCAAGGTCGCCGACTGCGACCTGGGCGCGCCGCCGTACCTGTATGCCGGGCCGATGACGTACCAGGAGCACAGCGGCGACCGGCCGATGCGCATCCTCTGGCGCCTGCAGCACCCGCTCCCCGCCGACATGTACGCCGCCGCCCGGGCGATCGCCGCCTGACAGGTCGGACTACCCGACACAGCGGTCCGTATTCCTCGACACTGCCAGCGCAACATCCTTCTCGACGTCGTCGGACGGCTGGGCCGCTTTCTGAGCTGGACTATTGAGGCAAGCCTGCGGGCGTGGCGTCCTGACGCACGATTGCGGTGAAGCTGTCTCGACGGGCTTCCAGCTCGTTAACGCTGCTCTGGTAGGTGCCCGCGATTCGCTCTCCATCATGGACGACGTAGTTCCAGACGAGGCGGTCGACCTCCCTGGCGATTTCCATAGCGTCCCTAGCCGCGCGGCTGATCTCGGGCCGAACGATGAGTTGGACAGCCGCGCTAGCAGTGACGAGTGCTGTCCAAGCCGATCTATAGAAGGCTCTCAACTCGGCGGTTGCACGATCGACTTCGCCGCCCGCTCGCTTCGCCTCTTTCCTGGCCCAGACCAGCTCATCGGCGGCAACGAGAGACCTCAAGGCAGCCGAGGAACGAAGCCTGCGACGCCTCCCTTCGTTCCGCCTCAGCCAGGTCTCGTTGGGAACGGGCACTCAATCGCGCGCCGAGCGTGGCTCCGCCGACGCCGATTACGGCGCCGAGCACGCTGGCCACCGCCACCATCACCTCCGCACTCACGGGCACATTGCACCACTGCAGTTCGCATTGCGCTGTCCCGCTTCGGAACGACGGGAACATCGGTTCCCGCGATCGCGGAGCTGTTCAAGGGCGATCCGCTGGCTGCATGAGTCTCAGCCGTTCAAGTACGCGAGCACCGCGAGCACCCGCCTGTTGTCGTCATCCGACGGTGGCATACCCAGCTTGCTGAGGATGTTGTTGATGTGCTTGCTGACCGCCTTCTCGGTGACGAACAGCCGCCCGGCGATCGCGGCGTTCGACCGCCCCTCGGCCATCAGCCCCAACACCTCCCGCTCCCGGGCGGTCAGCTCCCCCAGCCGCTGCGCCCCGGAATTGCGGGCCAGCAACTGGGAGACCACCTCGGGGTCCATCACCATACCGCCGTCGGCCACTCGGCGCACCGCGTCGATGAACTGGCCGACGTTGGACACCCGGTCCTTGAGCAGGTAGCCGACTCCCCCAGCCCGGTCGGCGAGGAGTTCCCGGGCGTACAGCTGCTCGACGTGCTGGGACAGCACGAGGATCGGCAGCCCGGGAAGCTGCGTGCGGGCCGCGAGCGCCGCCTGCAGGCCCTCGTCGGTGAAGGTCGGCGGCAGGCGTACGTCGAGGACGGCGACGTCGGGGCGGTGCCGGGTGAGCGCCGGCAGCACGGACGGCCCGTCGGCGACCGCCTCGACCACCTGGAAGCCGTACGCGTCGAGGATGCGCGTCAGCCCGTCCCGAAGGAGGGCGAGGTCCTCCGCGATGACAACTCGCACGGCAGCTCCATGGTCACGACTGTTGGTCCGCCCGGCGGACTTGTCACGGTCATCGTGCCATCGAAGGCTGCCAGACGGCGTCGCACGCCCGCCAGGCCGGTCCCCGCGTCCGGGGTCGCCCCGCCGCGACCATCGTCGCCGACCACCATGGTCAGTGAACCGTCGCGGTGCGTCAGTCGGATCCAGGCGCGGCCCGCACCGCTGTGCTTGGTGACGTTTGTCAACGCCTCGGCCACCGCGAAGTACGCCGCGGATTCGACGGCCGCCGGCGGGCTGCCCGGTAGCCGCACGTCGACGTCCACGGGCAGCGGCACGGCCAGGGCGAGGGCCTGCACCGCTCCGCCCAGGCCACGCTCGGCGAGCACGGGCGGGTAGATGCCGCGGACGAGATCTCGCAGCTCGGCGAGGGCGTGGCCGCTGGCCTCCTGCGCCTCGGTCAGCAGCCGCTGCGCCGCGGCCGGGTCGTCGGCCAGGAGCTGCTCGGCCAGGCCGATGCTCATCCGCAGCGCGACCAGTCGGGCCTGCGCCCCGTCGTGCAGGTCGCGTTCGATCCGGCGCAGCTCGGCGGCCTGCGTGTCGATGGTGTCGGCCCGGGTGGCGGCGAGGTGCCTGACCCGCAGTGCCAGCTCCTGCGCCCGGGTCGGCGTCAGGAAGAAGCCGGCGAAGCGGAAGTGCAGCCACACCAGCCACGGCGCGACGGCCAGCCCGCCGAACAGGATCAGCCACCCCTGCGGCGCGGCGAGCCACGCCTTTCCGATGTTGTCCATCGGCCAGAACACGCCGTAGCCGTACCAGTCGACGTTGAGGTACAGCACCAGCGGCACGAACAGGACGCCCTCCAGCCCGTACGCCACCAGCACGAACCCGAGCAGGCACGCCCCGCCGGTGAACGCGCCGGGAATCAGCCAGGCGAAGTCCCGCCAGGTCGCCGGGTCCCCGACCACCCACCGGAACCGCTTCCAGGTGCCGAGCTGAGCGTCGGCCGGCATCGGTCGGTACGGCGTCGCGATCGGCAGCCCGCACCACCGGCTCAGCCGCCGTTGCAGCCGTAGCGAAAGCCGCACCAGCACGGTCACCGCCGGGAAGAGCGCGAACCCGATGCCGAACACGGGAATGAGCGCGAGCGAGACCACCGACAGCGCGAACAGCAACGCGTTGGTGGTCAAGCTCAGCAGGGCCACGGCCAGGCCCTGCACGGCGGCGAGCGCGCCCGGCCGGATCTGCTGCCAGACGACCGAACCTACGGAGCTGTCCACGGCGCCATTCTCCGCCAGCGGCACCACCGGAATCGGTGGTGCTACCACCACCTCCGTTCGGGACCTGGCACTCCTGTCTTCGTCCCTCGCCGAACGAAGGATCGACGACATGACCACAACCAGGCAAAAGGAAACCGCGCGGCAGCGACTGGCCGGCATGGCGTCCGGCCGCCGCAGCAAGTACGCCATGCTCGTCTTCTGGCTCGTCCTCATCGCGGCGGCCGGACCGCTGGCGATCAAGCTGACCGAGGTGCAGAACAACGACACCCTCGGCGCGCTGCCCGCCACCGCCGAAGCCAGCCGGGCGGTGCAGCGGGCCGAGGACGCATTCCCGGACTCGCAGAAGCCCCTGGCCGTCGCCGTCTACGTCCGCGAGAGCGGGCTCACCGACGCGGACCGCGCGAAGGTCGACGGCGACCGCACGGCGTTCGCCCGGTACGCCGACGGCGGCCAGGTGCCCGCGCCGGTGGCCAGCGAGGATGGGCAGGCGCTGCTGCTCTCCTTCCCGGTCGCCGGGGACGCCGACCAGCGGGCCGACGCGGTGGCTGCCATCAAGGAGCAGCTGACCGTTGACCCGCCGGCCGGCCTGCGGACCGCCTTGACCGGTCCGGCCGGCGGCGAGGACGACGTCTTCGACGCGTTCGCCGGCATGGACACCACGCTGCTGCTGGCGACCGCGGCCACCGTCGCGTTGCTGCTCCTCGTCACGTACCGTAGCCCGGTCCTGTGGTTGATTCCGCTCATCACGGTCGCGGTGGCCAACCAGCTCGCCAGCGCGGTGGTGTATTTGCTGGCCCGGCACGCCGGGCTGGCCGTGGACTTCCAGAGCCAGAGCATCCTGACCGTGCTGGTCTTCGGTGTCGGCGTGGACTACGCCCTGCTGCTCATCGCCCGCTACCGGGAGGAACTGCGCCGGCACGCCGACCGGCACGCGGCGATGGCCGTCGCGCTGCGGCGGTCGATCGGCGCTATCGGCGCCTCGGCGGCGACCGTCGCGATCGGCCTGCTCTGCCTGCTCGCCGCGCAACTGCCGTCCACCCGGGGGCTCGGACCGGTCGGCGCGGTCGGTATCGCGGCGGCGCTGCTCGCCATGACCACGCTGCTGCCGGCCGTTCTGGTCATCTTCGGGCGGTGGCTGTTCTGGCCGTTCGTGCCGCGCTACTCACCGGACGCGGTCGGGCTCGACGTGGCGGCCGAGCACGGAGTGTGGCGCCGGATCGCCGGTGTCGTCGGCCGGCGGCCCCGCGCGGTGTGGCTGGGCACGGCGGCGGCGCTGGTGATTCTCAGCTTCGGCATCGGCAACCTCAGCATCGGCATGCCGCACGACGAGTCCTTCACCAAGGAGGTCGGCTCGGTCACCGGCCAGCGGATGATCGAGGCGCACTACCCAAGGGGAGCCGTCGCACCCGCCGAGATCCTGGCCGCCGCCGGCCCGGCCGACCAGGTGGTGGCCGCCGCCCGTACCGTGCCGGGAGTGGCCGAGGTGGGCGCGCCGGAGCGCTCGCCGGACGGCCGGTGGGTGCGCGTCGCGGCGGTTTTGGTCGACACGCCGGACAGCGACGCCGCGCTGGACACCGTCGACCGGCTCCGCTCCGCGGTGCACGCCGTGCCGGGTGCGCAGGCCCTCGTTGGCGGGGACACCGCGTACCTGCTCGACGAGGAACGGACGGTCAGCCGGGACAACCGCCTCGTGGTGCCGCTGGTGCTGGCGGTCGTCTTCGTCATCCTGGTGCTGCTGTTGCGCGCGCTGGTCGCGCCGCTGCTGTTGCTCGCGAGCGTGGTCCTGTCCTACGCCGCCGCGATGGGGGCGGCCGGGCTGATCCTCGACGCGATGGGCTACCCGAAGCTCTTCGTCGGGATCCCGCTGCAGACGTTCCTGTTCCTCGTCGCCCTCGGCGTGGACTACACCATCTTCCTCGCCACCCGGGCCCGGGAGGAGACGGCGCGGCTCGGGCACCGGCAGGGCGTGCTGCACGCGCTGACCGTGACCGGCGGGGTGATCACCAGCGCGGGCGTGGTGCTGGCCGCCACGTTCGGCGCGCTCAGCGTGCTGCCGCTGGCGCCGTCCGTGCAGTCGGCGGTCATCATCGGCGTCGGGGTGCTGCTCGACACGTTCCTCGTCCGCAGCCTGCTCGTCCCGGCGCTGGCGCTGCACGTCGGCCCCCGCACCTGGTGGCCCAGCGCCCTGGCGCGGCCAGCATTGCGGCCCGTCGCGGCCCCGCCGGTCGAGCGGATACCGGCGGCGTCGTAAGAACCCGGCGGGCGACGCCCGCAGCGGGAATGCTTGGGCGCCGGCCGTACCGCGGCGGTACGGCCGGCGCCGCAGGGCGAGCGGTCAAGCCGCCCGCTACGCCTTTGCCACGCTCGCCGGCTCCGGCGGGGCGTGCGGCCCCCTGGCCGGCCGCTCGTCGCCGTGGCCCGGCCACCACGCCCGGTGCCCGATCAGCGCGGTCAGGGCGGGAACGAAGAACATCGACATGACGAACGCCGACAGCACGATGCCGATCGCCACCGCGAAGCCCATCTGCTGCAGGAACGAGATCGGCGCGAGCATCAGCACCCCAAACGTCCCGGCAAGGATCAGGCCCGCCGCCGCGACCGTCGGACCGGCATGTTCCACCCCGATAGCGGCGGCCTCGTGCGGCGGCCACACTCGGGTCGCTATCTACCACGTTGAGCGTAGGTCGACGGTGCATCTGTTTGTCCGGGAGACCAAGATCGCCGACGGCGCGCTGGGGTGCCGGCATATCTATACGCCGGGCCCATGACCTACCGGTCGCACACCGGCGACCGACCGATGCGAATCGAGTGGCAGCTGAGCCACCCGCTCCCGGCCGACATGTACTCGGCCGCTCGAGCGATCGCCGCCTGAGCGACGACCGCCCGAACTCGACTGAGCTACCTGCGCGTCAGCTTGGCCGTGGCCATGCCGTGTTGGCGAGGTTGGCGAGCACCAGACTCCGCATCCAGACGTGGTCCTCGGTCCACCCTCCGGACCAGTTGGGGATCTTTCCGTCTGGCACGCCCGCAGGTGCTTGCAGGACACTGGCGGCGGTCAGCAGCAACACCGCGTGATTGGTCAGTGCCAACCGCTTGGCGGACCACGGCCCATTGCTGATCGACGAGTTGAGCTTGGTGGTGGTTAGGGTCAGGTTGCCGAGCATGTGGATGACTTCGTCCCGTCGCTTTCTGGCCTTCTCGGCGGGCACGTCGGTGGAGAGCGGGTAGTGCTGCTCCCACTGCTGCGGGAGCAGGTGCTCGACGCTGAGCTTGGCCGCCTGAGCCGGGCTGAAGCCCATCTCCGACTTTTCACCTCGCAGCTGGGCTTCCAAGCCGCCGAGAAGGACACGCAGCCGGGGACCGCGCAGCAGCCGGTACAGGTTTCGCTGCAGCAGACCCGTCGCGAACTCGCCGTCCTCCGGCCAGTAGCGCGAATCGGCGGTCTGCCCGGCGAGCCGGTCCCGCAGCTGCTCACCGGCGACGGTGTCGTCGGCCTTGCGGAGGTTCTGCAGCACCGACAGGAACAGCCGGTTGTAGTCCTTGGTCGTCAGGCCGCAGACGAACCGCCGGACGATGAAGGACTCGATGGCGCCGGCGGCGATGGCACGTTGCTCGGTGCTGACCCCGTCCTTCGCCTGTAGGTGCAGCAGGATCGGCACCGGCGTGGTGGTGCTGAGCAGATTGAGCACCTGGAGGAGACGGCCGGTCGGGTCTGAGCCGGGCAGGCTCTCCATGCGCTGCATCGCATGGCCGTGGTGGGCCAGGTCGGCCAGGACCTCCGCGGCGGACGCCTTCTTCTCCCCCAGCCACCGGCGGAAGTCGGCGAACAGCCGCTCCACGGGAACTTCGAGTCCAGTGTGGATTGACAGCCAGTAGGAGAGCAGCAGGTCGATGCGGGCTCGCTTGAACCGGCCCGTGGTGACCTCCTCACCCCACCGCGCGGCTTCGAGCGGCACACAATACTTCTGGTGCAGGGCGGTCACGTCCTCGCCCTGCTGCTCGGCCAGCCGGAACAGGGTGTTCTTCACCAGGTCGGAGGCGCGCAGGCGGGTGCCCCGGTCGTTCAGCGTCTCGAAGATGACCTGGGCGTCGTCGTGCCCCTCCAACTGGATCTCCACTAGACCCAGGCGCTCCCGAAGGGCGATGACCAGCGCATCGGCCCGCTCGACGGGCTCGGTTGATTCGGCAAGCCAGGCGCGCAGCTCGTCGTCGAAATACCGGCGCGCTGCGATCAGCCGGTGTTCCCCGGGCCGCTCCGCAGGGAGCTTCGCGGCGAAGAGCGCCTTGAACGCGTCGCGGTCCGGCAGCGACGGCCAGACCTTGTACCGCTCGTACGAGTGCTGCTTGTGGACCAGTTGCTCGGTGTTGTTGAGCAGCAGCTTCAGCAGCCCCTCGGCGTTTTCGGCACCGTGCTCCCGCGCGGCGACCCAGCAGGCGGCGAGCAGGACCTGGAGGGTCGTCAGGCGCTGCTGTCCGTCGATCACGTTCATCGCGAGGATCCGGCCGGGCGCCGGAGGCATCCGCTCCAGCACGATCGCCCCGAGGAAGTGGGTGCGCGGTGTCGCGGTGTACGCGTCGGCGACCCCGCTCATCTCCGTCTCAACCTCCTCGGCCGCCGCCCGGACGTCCGACCAGAGCGGTGCCCAGTTGCGCTCCTCGTCCCAGAGGTAGGGGCGCTGGAAGACGGGAACCACGTGGCGCCGGTCAGTGCCAAAGATATGAACAAGCTGGACGGTATCCGCCTTCATACGCGCTCTCCCCTATTCAGCGATGCCGGAACAGTACTGGCACCAGCCCAGCAATGTGATCCCTCGCCGTTGTCGCTCCGCCCGCTTCGCCGTTCGTCTCGAGGAGGGCGCCTGGCGGGTAAGGGATGCAGCGCCTGAGTGAACGATTTGGCGCCGGCCTCGTGACGTGGCGACGCGGAATGGCCGGTGAGCCGTCGCGGACTTAAGTCGATCGAGGTGCAACAATCGCCGGAATTCCGGTCGATCAATCAGGAGGCGGCGTGAGCTTCAACTTTCTCCAGACCGACCACCCCGCCTGGCGATCCGCTGGCGCGCGCCACGTCCGCCTCCTACCGGTCGACGGCGGGACGGCGTGGCTAGTCGAGGCACAGGGGCAGCAGTTGACCTGGACCGCGATCTCGGGTGACCAGCCGGCACCGTCCGTCGACGTGTACGCGCTTCCGGCGCCGGCCCGGCGGGAGGCCGCAGGCCTCAATGCATCCCTGGCAACGCTCGGAGGGGTGGCGCGGTTACGGAACCCCAGCCTGTGGGACGCGCTCGCCACGGCGATCGTCCGCCAGGTCATCAGGGCCGCTCAGGCCCGGAAGCTGTACCGCGAATTCTGCGACCGGCACGGGCCGGGCGTCGCACTATCCGACGAGATGGACATCCACTCTTTCCCATCTCCAGAGCGTGTGTTAGCTCTAAGCGATGGCGACTTCACCAACAGTGGCATGGCGTTCAAGCGCCGGCCGCTGCGGCGCGCCGCTGAGGCCTTCCTGGCCCACGGTGAGAACTGGCTTAGCCTTTCCCCCTCGGTCCTGGTCAAGGAACTCCAGACCGTTCCCGGCATCGGGCCGTGGAGTGCCGGTGCCGCCGTCGCCGACTGGAGCAACGACTGGACGCTCTACCCCTACGGTGACCTGGCCGTACGCACCTGGGCCCAGCACGCCGACCCGGACACTGCCTGGCCGATGGACGAGCGGACGTTCGCCCGGACGTGGCGGCGAGTGACCGGTGACCAACTCGGCACGTACACCCTCCTCACCCTCGCCTTCGGCTGCCGACAGGCCGGTGCCGTCTGAGCAGTACATCCTCGGCGCGCTGCCCGGCGCGCCGCTCGACCTGCTGCTGGTCAACGCTCCGCTGCGCGACTACGACCTGCGGCCGCGGGTCAACGACTTCACCCTGCCGGTCCTCGGGATGGGCTACCTCGCCACCTACGCGGCGGCGCAGGGCTTCACCGTCGGAGTCCTCGACGGCGAGTCGCTGGGCCTCGGCATCGACCAGATCCAGAGGATCGTCAACGAAGCCTCGCCCCGCTGGGTCGGCTTCAACCTCCTGGCACCGACCTACGAGCTGAGCGCCCGGATCGCGGCCGGACTCGACCCGGCCATTCAGGTAATGGTGGGCGGACACCAGGCGAAGGCCATGCCGCAAGCGGTCATTGACGACCCCCGCTTCGGCCGGCTGGAGGCACTCGTCCTCGGCGAGGGCGAAAGCCGAGTCGCCGAACTGCTTCAGGACCATCGCAACCGGGCTCACCTGCCCGGGGTCATGTGGCGCGACCCCATACTCCAGACACCGGTAACCGGAGGAGTGCCGGGCTTGGCCTGGCACCTCGCACCTGACATCAACGCCCTACCGTTCGTCGACCGCCGCTACTTCGCCGCCGACCCGTACCGGCCCAACGGTGCCCCGTTAGAGGCGGCCATGGTCGGTGCCCGGGGCTGTCCGTACGACTGCTCCTTCTGCGGCGCCGCGGTCAGCGCCAATCCGGACGTGACCATTCGTACGCGGGAACCGTCGAACATCATCGCGGAGATGGACGACCTTTGCGCCCGTTATGGGGTGACGGCGTTCCGCTTCGTCGACGACCTCTTCCTCGGCTACGAACGCTTCATCCGCCGCTGCATGTCGGCCTTCACCGATGCCATGGTCGGCAGCCGGTATGTCTGGGACGCCACCGGCCGGATCAACATCCTCGCCCGCGCCGACGACACGCTCCTGGAGACCCTGGCAGCGAACGGCTGCCGGGAGGTCGCCCTGGGCATCGAGTCCGGCAGCGAACGGGTACTCGGCCACATCGGCAAACGGATCAACCCGGAGCTGACTCGGCAGGTGGTCCGCCGGCTCACCCGGCTCGGTATCGGGGTCAAGGGCTACTTCATCCTCGGCCTGCCGACCGAGACCCGGGCCGAGTTGGACGCGACGGTCCGGCACGTGTACGAGCTGTGGGACCTCACCGACAACGCGCCGGGCGCGTTCCGGGCAAGTGTCTTCGAGTTCCGCCCCTACCCGGGCACCCCAGAGTGGAACCGGCTGTTGGCGACCGGCCGATACGACCCGGCGCAGCTTCTGGACTACACCGCGGTCGACCTGACCGACGACGGATTGGACGAGGCGATGCGGGGACGCGACGAGTTCAACTTTTCGGTCAACCTGCAGTTCGGGGAGGTTGAGGTGCCGTACGTCCGGCGCAAACTGGTCGAGCTGGCCCGTGCGCAACACGATCGGCTGGCGCCCCCGTGACCGGCCGATTCGTGGTCGTGGAAGGTCCGAGCGGGGTCGGCAAGACCACCGTCACGGCGTTGCTGACCCGGTTAGTCGCCGACGCCGGCTGGCCGGTCCACCCGACGAAGGAACCCACGCACACGACACTCGGGCGGACTGCCCGGCTCGGCACGGACGACTATCACGGCCTGACGCTCGCCTGCCTGGTCGCCGCCGATCGGTATCACCATCTGGAGACGGAGGTCCGCCCCGCTCTCGTCGCCGGGAAGGTTGTGTTCTGTGACCGTTACCTGCCCACCTCGCTGGTATTGCAGCGCCTCGACGGTGTCGATCCCGCCTACATCTGGGACCTCAACCGGTACGCCGACCGCCCTGATCTGACCATCGTCCTCACCGGCGACCCGACCCGCTCGCGAACAAGGGCCGCCGAACGGGGCATCCACAGCCGCTTCCACCGCGGCGGACCCGAAGCGGGCAAGCGCGAGCGGGAACTCTACGTCCAGGTGGCCGATGAGCTGACCGGAGCCGGCTTCGCGGTGCACGTGCATGACGTGGGTGAGCAGCAGCCGGACGAGGTCGCTGCGGCGCTCTTCGCTCGGGTGCGGTCACTCCTCGCGGAGCCGAGCGACGGTCACACCCCGACGGCCAGCGCGGACCTGATCAGAGAATCGTAGGTCTCGGTGCTGCGCTCCAACTCCACACCGAGCGACTGGGCAAACCGGTCTAGCTCCTGCTGCACCTGCTCCGCCGGCCGGTCACCGCTCACCATCAACTCGATCTCGAAGAACGCGCCGAGACCGTCGACCTCGTCGAGGCAGAGCAGCATGCGGTCGAGCCGGGCCGTGCGGCGCGTTTTCGCGATCCGCACGGTCGGATAGAAGCCCATGGCGAGGATCGCCCCGTGCATCTCGTCCCGGCCGAGCACCTCGGTCTCGTGCTCCTGACAGGCCAGCTCATTGTCGAGCGGCTTCTTGACGCAGAACACGTGCCGACCGTTCTCGGTCCGCAGCCGAGCGAAGGCCGCCCCCACCTTGCTCTGCCCATACGTCCAGCCCAAAGCGGCATAGGCCTGATCGTCCTGTCGCAGCGGTTCCGAGAGGGCCACACCCCTGGCGTGGAGCGCGCGGACCAACGCCGCCGGCTCATCGACCCGGTATTTGACCTCGATCTCCCGGATGCCGTCGGTCATCACATCTCCAATGGCCATAGCGGTCGCGGACCGGGTCACTTAATCACAGAGAGATCGGATCACGACGCTGACACACTGAAACCGGACCAGCTTGGACAGATGCCTTGGCCAGCCGATGCCCACGACGTCCTTGCGCGGCACATCGCGACCCTAGCCCGACGCGCACTGCCCGCCGTCCCCACCGGCGACGCCAAGCTCGCCCGCAAGGTGGCGGCGGCGAACCAAGTGGCATGATCAATTGGTCACTTCTTGACGAGAAGTGTTTTGACCTCCGTGAACGTGTACGGCTCTCGATAGCCCAAGCTGTCGTCTGCTTGTGGCGCATCGGCCTTAATCGCTAGCTCTCCCAGTTCCTGTGACGGTACCGAGTACGTCCGCCATAGCCTCACCCTCACCGCCAGCTTGGTGGTGGCCGCGCTGCCCGCTACGCCTTCGCCACGCTCGCCGGCTCCGGCGGGGCGTGCGGCCCGCTGGCCGGCCGCTCGTCGCCGTGGCCCGGCCACCACGCCTTGTGCCCGATCAGCGCGGTCAGGGCGGGGACGAAGAACATCGACATGACGAATGCCGACAAAACGATGCCGATCGCCACCGCGAAGCCCATCTGCTGCAGGAACGAGATCGGCGCGAGCATCAGCACCCCGAACGTCCCGGCAAGGATCAGCCCCGCCGCGGCCACCGTCGGCCCGGCATGTTCCACACCGATGGCGGCCGCCTGGTGCGGCTCGTTCCCCTCCCGCGCCTCCTCTCGCAGTCGGGCGATCATCAGGATGTTGTAGTCGGTCCCGATCGCCACCACGAAGAGGTACAGGATGATCGGCAGCTGGAAGGTGATCCCGGGCTTGTCCTGCAGCCCCTGGAAGAGATAGACCGTGGCGCCCAGCGTGGCGGCGAAGTTGAGCAGCACCGCGATCACGAGGTAGATCGGCGCGACCAGGCTGCGCAGCAGCAGCGCGAGGATGAGCGCGATCAGGCCGGCGGCCACCGGCAGGATCACCGACAGGTCGCGGTTGTTTGCCGAGTTGATGTCCGCGAAGATCGCGGTGGGTCCGCCGACCACCGCCCGGGTGCCGGGCGGGGCCGCCTGGTGCAGGGCGTCGCGAAGGTCGTCGCGGACGAGCGTGATCGCCTCGTTGGAGACCGGGTTCTTGTCGAGCAAGAGGTTGACCCGGGCCACGCTCGGGTCGCTGCTGCGCTCCGGGGGCTGGGCCCGGCCCACTCCCGGGGCGCCTGCGGCGGCCGCCGCGAAGTCGCTGACCTGTTGCTCGGTCAGCGGCGACCCGTTGCCGGTGGTCAGGTAGACCTCGGTGGGGGCGAGCGCGCCGGCGGCGAACCCGCGCTGCAGGTCCGCGGCGGCCTTCGCCGACTCGGTGTCCTGCGGGAAGCCGGCGCTGAAGTCGTAGTCGGCCTTGTAGCCCAGCACGCCTGCGGCGAGCGCGACCAGCAGGGCGCCGGATGCCGCCGCGACGAGCGCCGGCCGGCGCCCGATGGCGGTGCCGAGCCGGTGCGACATGGTGGCCTTGGGGGCACGCTGCCACGCCTTGGACGGCCAGAAAACGTACCGGCCGAGCAGCGAAACGACCGCCGGGATGAGGGTGAGCGAGGTGATCAGCATGACGCCGACGGCGATGGCGAGCGCCGGGCCGAGCGAGCCGAAGAAGCCCAGGGACGCGAGGAGCAGCACGAGGAACGCGACGATGACCGCTCCGGCGGCGGACGTGATGACCTCGCCGACCCGCTGGACGGAGACGATCATCGCGGTGCGCTTGTCGTCGCCGGCACGCAGCCGCTCGCGGTAGCGGAAGAGCAGGAACAGGATGTAGTCGGTGCCGATGCCGAACAGCACGATCAGCAGGATCGTCTGCAGGTCCTGGCTGACGTTGAGGTCGAACGCCTTGCCCGCTGCGGCGACCAGCCCGCTCGTGACCCACATGACGACGCCGATGACCACCACGGGCAGCAGCGCGGCGATGGGGCTGCGGAAGATGATCAGGATCAGTCCGATGATCAGGATGATCGTCGCAATGCCGACCACCGAGAAGGCCTTGTTGAAGGTGTCCTCGTTGTCGACGAAGCTCGCCACGTCGCCGGCCACGCCCGCGGTCAGCCCGCTGCCCGCCAGCTCCGCACCGATGGCGGCCCGCAGCTCGCGTACGGCGTCGAGCAGCGCCGGGTCGTCCGGGGCGACCGCATCGAGCCCGACGTTCACCACCTGCACCGACTTGTCCGGCGCCACGGCCTGGGGGCCGGTCAGGTAGCCGGACGTGCGCGAGATGTTCTTGGCCTTGAGCGACTGGGCGAGCTGGCTCACCCTCGCCTCGTCAGCCGGTGTGAGCGACTGCCCGTCGGCGCGCTTGACCACGATGGTCGCCGTCGCGGTGGCTTGCTGCGGAAACGCCTTCTTCCCGAGTTCGATGGCCTGCACCGACTCGTACGAGCGGGGCAGGAAGCTGCTCTGCTCGGCGGAGGTGATGTCGCTCAGCGACGGTGTGGTGACGACGATGGCGACTGCCGCGAGCACCCAGCCGACAATCACCCACCACGCCCTGCGTACCACGAACCTGCCCAGCCGCTCGAACATGGTTTACCCCCGCTTGTTCGACCCACCAACATCTGGGGCCTGGAGCGCCCATGGGCGCCCGCCCGTCACTCTGCCGGGCAGCCTTCACTACCCCTTGTGCAGGGTACCTTCGACCAGCAATCCTTTTCGGACGCTTGGGGTGCGGCGGGCCGCGTGAGTCTCAGCCGTTCAAGTACGCGAGCACCGCGAGCACTTGGATAGTTCGACGCCCGAGAGGAAAGCTTCACCATCGTCGGTAGCACCGCGATTCTTCGCACTCGGTAGGGCGAGCGGTCAACCCGCGGCCGGTCGATACACGTACACCGGCTTCTTCCTGTCGGCGCGCTCCGGACAGGTGCCGGTCCTGCCGCCCACCATGCCGACCCTGCCGTCCGCGCACACGGTCAGGTAACCCCTGCCCTCCCGGAACCCCTCCACGCAGGTGAAGTACCTGCACACGTCGGGAGCCGGCTCGTGGACGAGCACGCCGCCGCAGAAGTTGTAGCCGTACGGGTTCTCCGGCGCCCCGCACCGCTCCGCGGGCATTGGCACGCCGGGAGAGGCGGTGGGGGCCGGTGCCGGGTCGATGAGGCCCGGAGTCGGGGAGGGCCGGGGCGCATCCGGGTCGACCGGACCGGGGGCCGGCGCGCCGCTGGTGGCGTCGGGATCCGCGGGGGAAGACGTCGTGCTGGGCACACCCGGACCGGCGGTGGGAGCGGCGCTGGGCGCCGTCCCGGTGCCAGGGAAGGCACCGGGAGTGAGAAATCTGCCGCCACCGGAGGCGCCCGGCGGGCTGTTCGATCCGCGCGAGTCGACCGTCATGGCGTACGCGGGCAGGGCGATGAGCACGACGGCGGCGGCGATGATCGCGGGGTGGGCGAGGCGGGCTCTCGCCGGCGCCTGCGCCGCGGTGGCGACCACCGGCGCCGGCGGCCGCGACCGCCGGTTGGCGGCCACCGCCTCGTCGAGCCGGGCGAGCACGACGCGGCGCTGGCCGGTGAAGTCGGCGTACGCCATGGTCAGCCTCAGCCGGAAGCAGATCGCGGCGTCCACGGGCACGCGGAGGCCGGCAACCGGCGGGCTGCCGACGACGTGCAGCAGCGTGATCGGCGCCGCCGGGTAGTGGGCCAGGCCGCTCAACTCCGGGTACGTCCACTCGCGATCGTTGTCGCGGCCGAGGAGGATGACGCGGCGGTCGGTGACCACGGCCGTGCCGGTGTCGGTCACCCGCACGCCCGCGGGTAACCGGTGTGCCTGCGGTGTTCGCCGGACGGGAATGACGGCGAGTTCGGGGATGGGCAGGTCCGCGTCCTGGCCGTCCTCGATCTCGACCAGTTCCGCCTTCGGCTGCACCGCGACGACCACCTCGCCGTCGGCCAGGTCTACCGGCAGGTCCGCGACCGGCTCGGCCGGTGAGTCCTCGGCCGCGGCGCGCAGCCGGAGCAGTCGCACGCCCCGCAGGTACCACGCCTCGACGGCGTCGTCGTAGGCGCGCCGGCGCCGCTTGTTCTCGCGTTTCGCCCAGCGGGTTCCCCAACCCGAATCGGTCCTGTCCCGCTCCCTCACCGGGGCCGCCTCCCGCGAAGATGATTCGGCATGGCGTGGGATATAACCCCGCAGGCCGCCCCTGGACATGCCCCACCTCCTCATTGGACCGGTTCGGCACTGTCGGCGTACCCAGGGGAGCGTTCCGCCACTCCAGGGAGCGACCGGCGAGCTGGATCGGGCCGGAGAACGAGGTCACCGTGCCGGACTTCAGCACGCGATGACCGGACAGCGTGGGGAGGCCAGATATCCGAAGCACGACGTCGCCGTCGAGGTGCCCACCGGATAAATGTGCGGGTCAGGCCGCCAGGGTGTACGGCTCGGGGTCGGCCGACAGCCGGCGACGGTCGTAGTCGGGGGCGAGGGTGCCGAACAGGCGGTCCCAGATCGACGTGTAGAAGCCGAGGTTGACCGCCGGCTCGACGTGGTGCCCTGCGTGCAGCGTCGGGGTGGCGACCCAGCGGAACACCCGGCTGCGTCGGGCCGCCGGCGGGAGCACCTCCACGCCCAGGTGCCCGAAGATCCCGAAGACGAGGTTCACCGCGGTGTAGGCGAGGATCGCCCAGACCGAGAACGCGTGCGTCGCGATCGCGGCCAGCCAGAGCCCGCCGAATCCGAGGATCTCCAGGGGGTGGAGCGCGTACAGCGTGGCGGGGCGGGCGTCGACGAACCGGTGGTGCAGCGCGTGAGCGAGCGGGAAGAGCCGGGGCCGGTGCGCGACCGCGTGTCCGGCGTACATCAGCAGGTCCATCAGCAGGAGCAACAGGACGAAGTCGGCCACGATCCGGATGTCCGGGTCCGCGTTCAGGTGGATGATCCCGGCCCGCCACAGTCCCCAGCCGGCGACCGTGACCACCGCGTTCATCAGGATCGCCCCACCGGCGAGCCACACCTGCAGCCGGCTGATCCGGCCGGGGTCGGGCAGCAGCCGGACGACCGTGGGCAAGCGGAGCATGGCGTTGCCGGCGCCGACGGCGATCAGGAAGAGGATCACGTTCTCGAGCAGGGCGAGCCCGACCACCTGGCCGACATCGAGTCGCCAGGCCCAGTCGAGCACCGCATCCACGTCTTTCAGTATCCACCGGTCAGGGGAGCTCGGGACGCACGTGATTCGCGGATCGCGAAATTCAGCGCGAACGTCCATATCCCGGCAGGTGGGAGCTTCGAGAAGTTGACGGAGGACACCGTGCCAAGGCCGTCAGGGAAGCGCTTGAGGGCGCCAGCGAGATCGAGCCGACCGTGACCGGCCGGAAGACCGGACGGCAGATCAGTCGGTGATCGTCAGCGGGACGGGTAGGCCCTGCTGCACCTCCAGGACCGCCCGCTCGCCGAGCGGTCGGTTCAGCTCGACGGTGGTGGTGCGCTCCGCCCCGATGGCCAAGCACGCCTCGTCACCGCCATGCGGGTACGGGATGACGATCACGACGACCGCCTGGTCCGACTCGGCCGCCTCGGCGCCGTAGTCGGCGCCGCACGGCTCGCTGCGCGGGCCGCGCGAGCCGGTGAAGGTGACGGTCAGTTCGCGGCCGGTGGTCGTGGTGGCCGCCGACTCGATCGCCAGCCCGGCGTGCGGATGGTCGTCGTCCCAGGGCGGTGGCGTCACCCGCACGACGGTGGAGGGGTCGACGGCCAGCCGGGCCAGCCGCACGGCGGTCCCACGGAGGGTGAATTCCCACGCGGGGGCGGTCACCGCGCCCCGCGTGGTCTGGATGGTCATGGTGGTCAGCCGAGCGCCGGTGACGATCAGCGGCGCGCAGTCGGCGCACTCGCCGGGGTGTACCTCCCGCATCTGCGCCAACGCCGCGTCCGCGGAGACGAGCGGCATGTCGTCGCTGCTGCCGTCGGCCCAGCCGACCTTCCCGCTCGATTCGGGACGGCCCGGGATCGTCGCGGCGGCTTCGATGCGACCGGCCCCCAGTCCCTGCTTGTGGTCTCCGTTCGCCGGCTCCCAGTCGCCGATCTGGCTGGTCAGGTCGCCCACCGGGACGAACTTCGGTGGGCCGCCCACCGCCCGAACCGCCGCCTCATACCGGGCCAGCGCGCCGGCGGCCTGCTGGCGCAGGCCGTCCACCTCGTCGGCTGCCGGGCCGCTCCCCGCGGTCCCGCAGCCGGCGAGCACGACCGCGGCAATGACCCACGGCATCAACAGTCGACTGGACCCTGGTGTCCTCACACTCTTGAGACGCAACCTCGGCCGCCGCGGTTGCATCTCAACCAGTCAGCTCGAAATGCACCGTACGGCCGGTCCGGCGGCGGACGAGCCGGTGCGTCAGCGGCACCAGCACCCCGTGCAGCACCGGATACTTGCGCCGCAGCGACCGGCCGGCCGCCCGGTATTCCGCGCCGCCTGATGTCGAACGGCTGACCTCGCTGCCACGCCGGGCATAGTCGGTTGCGCCCGGGTGCAACGCTTTCGTCAGCAACCTTCGGGAAAGCAGGGCGAGACCGTGGAGCTTCGCAGGAGCCGATCCTTCCTGGTCGGTGGCATCGTGTCGCTGGCGTTCGGCGTCTTCATGCTGCTGTGCGGCCGGACTGACAGCGCGTTCCGTGCGATCGGGACACTGATCATCGGCGGGTTGAGCCTGTTGATGGGCGGCATACTCGCCTTCTACGGGCTCCGGCCGTTCAGGTTCCACATCGGCACCGAGGGGCTGACCGTGCGGCTGCCCGGAATCGACCGACTGCTGCCGTGGGCCGAGATCGACGCGGTCGTCCTCGATCAGCCGCTGCCGGTTCTCACTGGCAGGAAGACACCCTCCCCGGTGTTGTTGCTGGTGCCGGCCAGCGGGTCGGCTCTCGATCGTCCGCTGACCCAACGAAGCCCGGTAGACGACCGTCCCTGCCTGGTCCTGCTCGAACTGCAGGACGTCCGAGATTCGCCGGACGAGGTGGGGGCCGCCCTCGCCCGCTTCGGCGGCAGCCGCTTCACCGATTTTCGGCAGCTGATTCGGCAGCATTTCGATTCGCCGGACTTCACCATGGCGCTGCGGGGGTATGACCCGGCCAGGGTGAATCACCTCATCAGGCAGGGTCAGGAGGCGCTCGTCTCGGACGTGATGCTGAAGCGCTTCGGGGCGAAGGCAGAGATCGAACAGGCTCGCAACAGCCTTCCGGCCGCCATGCACGGGTATGACCGCATGCAGGTCGATGCGTTCCTGGACGACCTCTCCGCCGCGCTGGCACGGTGGGATGACGACAAGCGGGATGGATAGGGCCCAGCTGGGAGACCATCGCCAGGTCCATCACCATGCCACCGTCGGCCAGGGTGACGAGACGAGGCGGCCAATCGCCCACGTTCATGCCGTGAGGTGCCAGTGGCAGGCGTTATGGCCGGGGTCTCGGAACCCGCGGCGGGAGAACGCGAAGGTCCATAGCCTGAGAAGCGGGAGCACGTGTGGGACGTTGACGGAGGACACCGTGACCAAGGCCGTCAGGGAAGCGCTTGAAGGCGCCAGCGAGGTCGAGCTGACCGTGACCGGTCGAAAGACCGGACGGCAGATTTCGCGCCCGGTGTGGTTCGTGCAGGAGGAAGAGAGTGTCTTCCTGGTGCCGATAACCGGCTCGGACAGCCAGTGGTACAAGAACGTACGACAGACACCGATGGTGCAGGTGGCCACGAACGGGATGAAACTGAACTCGAGCGCCACCCCCATCACCGACGCCGACCGGGTGAACCACGTAGTGCAGATGTTCCGCGACAAGTACGGCTCGGACCAGGTGGACAGCCACTACCCGAAGCACGACGTCGCCGTCCAGGTCTCCCTCATGTGACCCGTCCGGCGTCACTGCGGCGGCGCCGGCGGATCAGCCGTTGATCGTCAGCGCGACCGGCAGGCCCTGCTGCACCTCGAGGACCGCCCGCTCCCCCAGCGGTTGCGCCAGGTCGACGGTGGCGGTGCGGCGCGCTCCGACATCCCCGCACGCCTCGCCGTCTGCGTGGCGGTGCTCGATGACGATCACGACGACGGCGTTGACCGACTCGACGGCCTCCGCGCTGTAGTCGGCGCCGCACGGCTGGCTACCTGGATCCGGGGCGCCGGTGAAGGCGACGGTCAGCCGCTGGCTCGTCGTGGTCCCGGTTGCCGACTCGATCGCCAGCCCGCCGTGCGGCTGCTCCGGATCCCATGCGGGTGGCATCACCACGATGGCAGCCGAGGGGGCGACCGCGATCCGGGTCAGCCGCACCGCCGTGCCCTTGAGGGTGTACTCCCAGGCCGAGGCCGTGGCGGGGCCACGGGTGGTGGGGATCCGCACCGTGGTCAGGCGCGCGGCGGTGACTTCCAGGGGTAGGCACCCGCAGCCCCCGCCGCGCATCGCTCGCAGCTGGGCGAGTGCCTCCTCGGCCGACATCAGGGGAACCGGCTGCGTCCTACCGTTCTCCCAGACCACCTTCCCGGTCTGTTGCCCGGCGGTGGGCAGCGCCGTGGCGGGGAAGACCTGGCCGGCCAGCAACGCCTGCTTGTTGTTGTCACCGTTCGCCGGTTCCCAGTCGCCGAGCTGGCCGGTCAGCTCCCCGACCGGCACGAAGCCCTGCGCCCCACCGGCGTCGCGGACCGCCTGGTCGTAGCGGGTCAGGGCGTCGCGCGCCTGCTGGCGCAGCCTGTCCAGGTCAGCCCCGCCGGAGCCGCTGCCGGTCGCGCCGCAGCCACCGAGCACGGCCACCGCGGTGACCCATACCAGCCAGCGCCGTCCACCCATCCCCGCTCACCTCCGCACCCCTTCGACGTCCGCCTGCCCCGCCACGGTTCCAGGAAGTCCGGTCGGTGTCACCGGAGTCAGCTCGAAGTGGACGGTACGGCCGGTCTTGCGCCGCCCGAGTCGGTGCATCAATGGCACGAGCACCCGGTGCAGCATCGGATGTTTGCGGGCCAGTGCTCGGGCGGCCCGGTCGTACTCCGCTCCGGTCAGTCGGCGGGCCGTGGCCTCGATGGCTGGGCCGGTCGGCGTGCCGCGCGTGGTGGACGGCGCCACGGTGACCCGCGGGTCGTTGCGCATCCGTACCGTCTTCCACGCTTTTTCGAAGCTGCGCACGTACGCCCGCTCCCCGACCACCGCGATGCTCACGGCCGTGGGCACCGGCGTCCCGTCCCGCTTGTACGTCGTGAGCACCACCGTCTTCTGCCGCGCGAACGGTGCCCAGGCCGGCGCGGCGGCGGGAGCGACGTACCCGACCACCCACCCCAGCTCCCGCAGCCGGAACACCAGCGCAACCAGCGCCAGCAGTGCCAACAGCAGCACCGACCAGCTCTGCACGGCACTCCCGCCCACGTCCGCGTCGGCCACGTGCGACAGGGTGTGCGCCAGGCCGCCGACCAGGTAGCCGGCCAGCGCCACCGCGAGGGCGTCGGACCAGATCAGGGCCAGCAGCAGGGTCGCCCCGATGCCGAGTTGGAACGCCCCCACGTCGTGCACGAAATGCTCGCTGGGCGGAAAGTCGACCGCCGAACTGAAAGAGGAAGGCGCCACCAGCGCCCACACCCCGATGACCATCGCCGCCAAGCCGAGCAGCGCGACCAGGACCCGCACCATGCTTCTCATGCCCCCTTGACGGGCCACCGGCGGCGGATGTGACGGCGCAGGAGCCGGCCCCACCGGAGCCGGCTCCTGCGCAGCAGAAGGGGTCAGCCCTCGTGGACCTGAGCAACTGCGCCGCCCTCGACTATTGGGTGGTGCCGGCTAACACCGGCACCACCCGATCCGCCTTCCGCTGGCGCCGGTCAGCGCCTCGCAGCTCTGCTCAGCCCTCGTGCGGCCCTTCGTTGACCCGGCGGACGTCGACCTCGACGTCGATCCCGTGCTCGATGAAGACGTCGACAAACCGCTTGGCCCACTCAACCGCCTCCTCCTGCGACCGCACCTCGACGAGCCCGAACCCGGCGATGAGCTCCTTGGTCTCGGTGAACGGCCCATCGGTGATGGTGGTCTTGCCCTTGGTGGCGGTGATCCGCGTCGACTCCTCGCTGCTCTTGCACAGCCCCTCGGCGGCAAGCAGGATGCCGGCCTTGACGACCTCCTCCATGTAGGCGCCCATCGACTTCATGAACTCGGGGGTCGGCTCGAAGTTGCCGGGGACCTTTTCGTCCAGTTTGTGCATCATCATGAAACGCATTTCAGTGGTTCCTCTCGGTAAGGGTGTGCACGGAAACTGCAGTGAGCCAGCCGAAGATGAAGAGCGAGCCCAGCGCCATCCGGACGCTGATGCTGTCCTGGTCGGGCCAGGCCATGACGACGACGGTCGCCAGCGCGCAGGCCAGGGAGAACACCGCCCAGCCGCGCCGGCCGGTACGCAGGTACCGGCGGGCGAAGACCAGGCAGGCGATGGTGATCGACCCGAAGGCCAGCATGGCCCCGACGCCGTGACCGATGGCGTGCCAGCTCAACGAGTCGGGCGAGCCTTCCGGCGCCCCGGCCGGCCAGCCCATGCTGGGGTCGGAGGGCATCGCCCCGGCGATGATCAGGCCGACGCCGAAGACCGCCACCAGAGCCGGCCCCCACGTCCCCGCCGGCGTGCCACCCAGGGCCCGCCGTAGACCAAGCGCACCGGCGAGGGCCAGCAACCCGGTGAGTACGAAGTTGGCGACCTGGATCCAGCCGTGCTCGCCGAGGGCGAGCAGGCTGAGCGGCTGCCGGCTCAGGTCGAACCCGTCCCGGGTGAGCACCTGCGCCGCCGCGACCACCCCGAAGAAGGGCCCGGCGGCGATCCCGGCGGCGAGCAGGGTGCGGGTGGGCACCGCGCCGGTCACCCCGGCCCGCGGCATCGTCGTACTGGTCATCTCGATCTCCTCGTCGTCGGCTCTCACTGACGCGTCGATCGGGGCGGCCGGGATCCGACATCACCTCTCAAGATTTTTTCTGGCCGGCGCAGGCGGCGGCGCGGTCGAGCAGCAGTGCCCGTTCCCGGGCGTTGTCGGTGAGCGTGGCGGCGCGCTCGAATTCGCGCCGGGCCTCGTCGTGGCGGCCCAGCTTGGCGAGCAGGTCGCCGAGCACGCTGGGCAGCAGGTGGTAACGCGCGAGGGCCGGCTCGTCGGCCAGGGCCCGGGCCAGTTCCAGGCCGGCGGCCGGGCCGTCGGCGAAGGAGACGGCGACGGCCCGGTTGAGTTCCACCACGGGCGAGGGCACGACCCGGGCCAGCTCCGCGTAGCGGGTGGCGATCCGCGCCCAGTCGGTCTGGTCGGGGGTACGCGCCCGCGCGTGGCAGGCGGCGATCTCGGCCTGGAGGGCGTACGGGCCGGGGGTGCCGCCGAGGGCGCGGGCCCGGTCGAGGGCGGCGAGGCCGCGGCGGATGAGCAGTTGGTCCCAGCGGCCGCGGTCCTGGTCGTTGAGGAGGATGGGCTGGCCGTCGGGTCCGGTGCGCGCGGCGGTGCGGGACGCCTGGATCTCCAGCAGGGCGGCCAGGCCGTGCACCTCGGGCTCGTCGGGCATCAGCCCTTGCAGCAGCCGGGCCAGGCGCAGCGCGTCCTGGCAGAGCGCGGGGCGCATCCAGTCGTCGCCGGCGGTGGCCGAGTAACCCTCGTTGAAGATCAGGTAGATGACCTCGAGGACGGAGTCGAGCCGTTCGGCCCGGTCGGCGGGGCCGGGCACCTCGAACGGCACCCGGGCGGCGGCGAGGGTCTGCTTGGCCCGGGTGATCCGCTGGCCGACGGTGGCCTCCGAGGTCAGGAAGGCGCGGGCGATCTCGTCGGTGCTCAGTCCGCCGAGCAGCCGCAGGGTGAGCGCGGCCCGGGCGATCGGCGAGAGGACCGGGTGGCAGGCGACGAAGATCAGCCGGAGCAGGTCGTCCTCGATCCGCGCCTCGAACGCGGCGTCGAAGTCGGGGGTGAACTCGTCGCCGCCGAGGTCGCGGCCGAGCTCGGCGACCTTGCGGTCCTGGGTCTGCCGGCGGCGCAGCGCGTCGACCGCCCGCCGCTTGCCGACGGTCATCAGCCAGGCGCCGGGATTGGCCGGTACGCCCTCGCGCGGCCACGTCTCGAGCGCGGCGACGAGGGCGTCCTGGGCCAGTTCCTCGGCCTGCCCGACGTCGCGCACCAGCGCGGCCAGGCCGGCGATGACCCGCCCGGACTCGATCCGCCACACCGCCTCCACGGTGCGGTGCACCTCGGCTTCCCCCATGGCCACCCATCAGAGCAGGTCAGACGGCACGGCGACAAGGTCCGCGCCAGCGAGGTTCGTCGAGGCACGGTAGACCGGCTCCTTCCGGCCCGACCGCTGCGGGCAGGAGCCGTACCGCCCGCCCACCCGGCCCACCGTCCCGTCCCCGCACCGCGCCAGGTAACCGTGACCGGCCCGGAATCCGTCCACGCAGACGAAGTAACGGCACACGTCGGCCGCCGGCTCGTGGATCAGTGCGCCGCCGCAGTAGGTGTAGCCGAGCGGGTTCTCCGGCGCACCGCACCGGTCGGGCGGAGTCGGGGTCGGCGCGGGCGTCGGAGCGGAGGTCGGCGAGGGCGTGGCGCTCGGGGCGGGAACCGGCCGGGCCGGGCGGGCGGTCCGCGGGGCCGGGCCGGTGGCACGGTCCGCGGGAAGGGACGCGCGCCGGTCGACCGGTGCGGGCATCCGGCCGCCGCCGGCCATGCCCGCCGGCACGGGGTGCGGGGCGGGTCCATTCGGTACGACCGGATCGTCCGCGGGTGCGCTGCTGGCCGCCGACCCGACGGCGGTGTCGGCGCCCGGGGTGGTGGTGGCGGGCAGCACGACCATGCCACCGCCGGTGGGCAGGGCGGTCGGCGGATGGTTGGTCGGGGCCGGGCCGATCGTCGCGGCGAACGCCACCAGAGCGACGAGTGCCGCTGCGGCGGCGGCGACCGCGGGTCGGGTGAGGCGGGCGTACCCGGGTGCCTGCGCGGCGCTGACCAGCATCGCCGCCGCCGGCCGGGACCGCCGGTTGGCGACCACCGCCTCGTCGAGCCGGGCGAGGACGGCGTTGCGCTGACCGGTGGCATCGGCGTACGCCAGGGTCAGTCGCAGCCGGAACCGGGCCGCGGCGCCGCGGGGCACGCGGAGACCGGCCACCAGTGCGCCGGTGGGCCCGTGCAGCAGGGTGACCGGCACTGCCGGGTGGTGGGTGAGGCCGCTCAGCCGCGCGTACGGGAACTCGCTGGTGCCGTGCCGACCGACCAGGACGATCCGGCGGTCGGTGACCACGACGGTGCCGGCCGCGGTTACCCGGCTTCCCTGCGGCAGCGGGGGTGCGTCGTGCGGGTGGGTGATCGGGATGGCGGAGAGTTCGGGCGGCGGCAGATCCGCGTGACGCGGCACGGTGACCAGCCCGGTCGACGGCTGGACGGCCACGACGGTCTCGTCGTGGGCGAGGTCCACGGGCACGGTCGGCCGGAGCGTCGGGTGGTCCTCGGCGGCGGCCCGGAGGCGTTGCAGCCGTACGCCCCGCAGGCACCATGCCTCGATGGCGTCCTCGTGGGCCCGTCGTCGCCGCGCGTTCTCCCGCCTGGCCCAGCGTGCCCGCCAACCCGAACCGGTCCTGTCCGCGTGGGTCACTCCGGCCGCCTTTCACGAGGAACATTCGCTGCCGGTACAACCCGCTGGTGCGGCCGTAGGACACGCCCAGCACCGGCAGGCACCGAAGGCATGTAAAGAAGACTTGACATCGTGTCGGCTTCGCTTGACACTCGTGGTGTCAAAGATTCTTTACCCGGGGAGGGGTCGGATGGCCTTCGAGGAGAAGCGCGCCTGGATCATGGCGCTGGTGTCGGTCGCCGGCTATGCCGCGTACGTGCTGGTGGTCCTCGGCCGCGCGGACGGCGAGGCGCTCGCGGACGTCTCCTACGCGGGCCCGCTGCTGGCCACGGTGGTCGCGGCCATCATCACGTCGATCGTGCTGAACATCCTGGTCTCGATCGTCTCGCCCGAGGGGGCGAACCAGAAGGACCAGCGGGACCGGGAGATCCACCGGCTCGGCGAATACATCGGCCAGTCCTTCGTGATCGTCGGCGGCGTCGCCGCCCTGGCGATGGCGCTCGCGGAGTGGGACCAGTTCTGGATCGCCAACGTCATCTACCTGTGCTTCGTGCTGTCGGCGGTGGTCGGCTCGGTCGCGAAGATCGTCGCCTACCGGCGGGGGTTCCAGTCGTGGTGAAGCCGACCCGGATCACCAACACCATCCGGGCGCTGCGCTTCGCCCACGACGAGATGACCCAGGCCGAGCTGGCCCGCCGGATCGGCGTCACCCGACAGACCGTCATCGCCATCGAGCAGGGCCGCTACTCACCCTCGCTGGAGATGGCCTTCCAGATCGCCGCCGTCTTCGGCGTACCGCTGACCGACGTGTTCCAGTACCCGCAGGAGGAATCGTGAAGGCCATCGTCCAGGAGCGGTACGGCCCGGCCGACGTGCTCCGCCACGCCGACATCGACCCGCCGACCGTCGGCCCCGGCCAGGTGCTGGTGCGGGTCCGCGCCGCCGGCGTCGACCCCGGCGTCTGGCACCTGATGACCGGCCTGCCCTACGCGCTGCGCCTCGGCTTCGGGCTGCGCCGCCCCCGCAACGGGGTCCCCGGCCTGGATCTGGCCGGCCTCGTCACCGCCGTCGGCCCCGGCGTCACCGGGTTCACCGTCGGCGACGCGGTCTACGGCACCGCCGCCGGCAGCTTCGCCGAGTACGCCCTCGCCCCCGCCGACCGGCTCGCCCCGAAACCCGCCAACCTCACCTACGCCGAGGCCGCGGCCGTCCCCGTCTCCGGGCAGACCGCCCTCACCGCCGTCCGCGACGCCGCCCGGGTACGCCCCGGCCAGCGGGTCCTGGTCATCGGCGCCGGCGGCGGCGTCGGCTCGTACGCCGTCCAGCTCGCCCGCGCGGCCGGCGCGCACGTCACCGGCGTCTGCGGGCCCGGCAAGCTCGACCTGGTCCGCTCCCTCGGCGCGGCGGAGGTGGTCGACTACACCCGGCACGACCTGCCCGATCTCCGCTACGACGCGGTGATCGACACCGCCGGCAACCGACCGCTGTCCCGGCTGCGGCGGGTGCTCACTCCGAAGGGAACCCTCGTCCTGGTCGGCGGGGAGGCCAGCGACGGGAAGTGGTTGCAGGGCTTCGACCGGCAACTGCGGGCGCTGGCGCTGTCCCCGCTGGTCGGGCAGCGGCTGGTGCCGCTGGTGGCGAAGGAGAGCAGCGCGAACCTGATGGCGTTGCGCGAGCTGATCGAGGCCGGGCGGCTGCGGCCGGTGGTCGATCGGACCTTTCCGCTGACCGACGCGGCCGACGCGATCCGGCACGTCGCGGGTGGTCACGCGACCGGCAAGGTGGTGATTGCCCTCTGATCAGGGATCAGAAGGGGGAACCTCTACGCAAGAGGCACAGTGTCTGGCGCACGATGGTTCAGGAGGCGCAGTGGAGTTTCTGGTTGACATGGTGACCACGGTGCCCGACGGCACGTCGGACGACGAGGTCGCTGACATGCGCAGGCGTGAAGCGGCGCGGGCGGCCGAGCTGGCGGCGCAGGGCAGCCTCCTGCGACTGTGGCGACCGCCGCTGGCGCCGGGCGAGTGGCGCACGTGGGGCCTGTTCCGTGCGGGTGACGCGGATGCGTTGGAAGCGGTCCTCGCCTCGATGCCGCTGCGCGTGTGGCGGCACGACACCGTGACGCCGTTGTCGCCGCACCCGAGCGACCCGGGTCCGACCAATAGAGGAGACAGCACCATGACCAGCCCCGAGGCCGAGATCCTCCGCACCGTCCTCGACCGGTGGAAGTCCGCCGTCGACGCCCACGACCCCGAACGCGTCGCGTCAATTTTCACCGACGATGCGATCTTCCAAGGCCTGCACCCCTACAGCGTCGGCCGCAAAGGCGTCGCCGAGTACTACGACTCCCAGCCGATCGGCATGACCGCCGCCTACACCATCCAGGAAACCCGGCGCCTCGCCGACGACGTTGTCCTCGGCTACCTGAGCGTCGACTTCGCCTTCACCGACCGGCCGGTCCTGACCGTCCAACTCAGCGTCATCGTGCGCCGGATCGGCGACGACTGGTTCATCAGCCACTACCAGGTATCGCGGCTCGCCTGACCCGACCCCCGGCGCCGATCACCGATCGCCGGGGTGCCACCGCGAGCCCAAGTCCTGAAGCCACCCGTTCTCCAGATCCTGGATCGTTGAGTTCGCGCACCGACTACTGTGCGAAGTAGCGGTGGCGCTCAACTACGTTCGTCAATATGACTCCTGCGCATACTCGGCCCCTGAAGGGCTGAGAACTCAACGTGATTGCCCTGCGGAGCCGCCCGAACAGATCACGAGCCAAGGGAGTTCCATGGGGACACTCGGCGAGAAGGTGGTACTCATCACCGGCACCGGAGGCGGGATGGGTCGCGTCGCGTCGCTGGTCTTCGCGCGAGAAGGCGCGAAGGTCGTCGGATGCGACATCCAGGCTGCCGGCAACAATGAGACGGTCGAACTCGTACGTCGCGGCGGCGGTGAAATGACGGGCATCGCGCCGATCGATCTCACCGACCCGGAACAGGCGCGGCAAATGGTTGAGGACGCCGTGGCCGCCTATGGCGGGCTCGACGTGGTCTACAACAACGCGGCCTCGCTACGTTTCGGCCCGATGCCCGATTTCTCGGTCGAGGACTGGCGGGCGACCATAGCCGGCGAACTCGACATTCCCTTCTTCGTGTCGAAGTTCGCGTGGCCGCACCTGGTCCGGCGCGGTGGCGGCGTCATCATCAACGTCGCGTCCATGGCCGGGATGATCGCCGGCGAGGTCCCCCCGATGGTGGGGCACTGTGCGGCGAACGCCGGCATCATCGGCATGACGCGGCAGCTCGCGCTTGAAGGCGCGCCCGATGGGATCCGGGTGGTGGCGATCAGTCCCGGACCCGTCCTGACTCCGGCCAGTGACCGCGACCTCGGCGACAACCAGGCGGCCCGGGACGCGATAACCCGCAAGACGCTCCTCAAGCGCTTCGCTCAACCCGAAGAGGTCGTCGAACTGGCGGCCTTCCTCGCTTCCGACCGGGCGGCATACCTGACCGGCGGCAACTACCCGGCCGACGGCGGCGCGACCGCCTGGTAGCCCGAGCGGGCTCCCGTCAACGCCGGCGCCGGCCCCACCGCATCGGCTGAGGGGAGGCTCTGGTGTTCGACGGCTTCGAGGAGGTGGATGTCACCACCACCGACACGACCATCCACGGACGCCGGGGCGGCGACGGCCCGCCCGTCCTACTGCTGCACGGCATGCCCGAGACCCACCTCATGTGGCACCGGGTCGCGCCGCGACTCGCGGATCGGTTCACCGTGGTGGCCACCGACCTGCGCGGCTTCGGCGACAGCGGGAAGCCGCCGAGCACACCGGACCACGCGCCGTACAGCATGCGCGAGGTGGCCCGCGAGCAGGTGGAGGTGATGCGGCTGCTGGGGTACGACAGGTTCGCCGTCGTCGGGCACGACCGCGGCGCGCGCTGCGCGTACCGGATGGCGCTGGACCACCCCGACACGGTGACCCGCCTGGCGGTGCTCGACATCGTGCCCACCGGCGATGCGTTCGGCCGCGCCGACATGGACTTCAGCCTCGGGTTCTGGCTCTGGTCGTTCCTCGCCGCTCCCGAGCCGGTGCCCGAACGACTCGTCGGCCGGGCCCCGGAGGTCATCGTCGACTACATGCTCGACTCGTTGTCCGAGGTACCGGACGCGTTCCCGGCCGCGGTGCGGGCGGAGTACGTGGCGAAGCTCCGCCCGGCGGACACCATCCACGCCATCTGTGAGCAGTACCGGGCGGCCGCCGGGCTGGACTACCAGCACGACGAGGCCGACCTCGGCAACCGGCGGATCCGGTGCCCCGTGCTGGCGCTGTGGAGCCACGCCGGCCCCGTGGCGAGTTGGTACGAACCGCTGGAGGTGTGGCGCGGCTGGGCCGACCAGGTCGACGGAGGTCCCGTCGCGGCCGGCCACTTCCTGCCGGAGGAGGCCCCCGACGAGACGGCCCGACAGCTTCTCGCCTTCCTGGCCTGACGTCACCGGGCCCGACCAGATCTCCGACGACCGGCTCAGCGAGGCACGATGGGTACGTGGACATCGAGCCCGTCGACTGCGCGCCCGAACGGAGGTTCCCGCGCGCGGTCCTTCGGCAGCACTGGCAGGACCTCACCTTCCTGCACTGGGCCGTCGCACCGGAACTCGTCGCGCCCCTGCTGCCCGGCGGCACCCGCCCGGACACCCTCGACGGACTCAGCTACGTCGGCCTGATCGGTTTCCGGATGGTCGGGCTGGGCCTCGGACGGGGCCCGGGAGTGCCGTACCTCGGCAGCTTCTGGGAGACCAACGTCCGGCTCTACTCGGTTGACGGCACCGGCCGGCGGGCGGTGGTGTTCCGGGCGCTCGACGCGTCCCGGCTGGTCCCGGTGCTGGTCGCGCAGCTGAGCCTGCGGTTGCCGTACAAGTGGTCGGCGATGCGGCTGGACCGGGACGGTGACCGCTACACCTACCGCTGTCGGCGCCGCTGGCCCGGCCCGGCCGGCACGACCAGCCGGATGGTGGTCCGGGTGGGCGAGCCGATCGCCGACCCGACCCCACTGGAACACTTCGTCACCGCCCGCTGGGGCCTGCACACCCGGGCGTACGGGCGCACCCTGCACCTGCCGAACTGGCATCCCCGCTGGCCGCTGCACCGGGCCGAGCTGCTGCACCTGGACGACGAGCTGGTCAGCGCCGCCGGTCTGCCGCCGCCGGCCGGACCGCCGGCGAGCGTGCTGTACTCGCCCGGCGTCCCGGTGGTGTTCGGCTCCCCGGTCACGGTGCGCTGACCATCCGAGCATCCGCCGCCGACCGTCAGGCGCCGGGACCGGGCGGGGTCAGCGCAGCGGGTCGTGGCTGCCGCGTGGCACGCCCGGCATACAGCGGTGCAGCCGGTCGGCGGCCATCGAGGTGGGCCCAGTCATGCCACCCGCCTCCTACACGCTCCTTCACGACGGTCTCGCAGCGCTCGCTGGAGGCGTCGTACCGCCTCGTCTGTGTCAGCGCCCGGGGTACGCGACATGTCCCACATGACCTGCAACAGGTCTGCCAACGGCACGCTGTCCGGTTGCGCCTCGGCCGTCGGGCTGGGCCAAACTCCAGGGTCCTTGGGCACGATGAGTTCCAACGTCGCGTCATCCTCGTTGGCGGGTGTCAGGCCGGCAGAGGTCAGGTCCAAACCGGCCTGGGCATAGACGATCGCTCGGCGCGGACTTCGCCATGGGGCGATGAGGTCGGCCGCGACGTCACCGGACACGGCCGTCCGCCCACGGTCGCCGCTCCTAAGGAGACCAATGACTGTCTCCGCCTGCTTCACCGGCGGCTCAAGGTCGTACCAGAGGGTTCGTAGACCACCTGGCCCCGGATACGCGTGCAGCCACCATTGAAAGACGGCGTCAATGTCGGTGACGTCCCAACCAGCCGGTGTGTGATGGACCAGACCTTGATCAGCCAACGCGGCAAGGGCCTGTGAAACGCGAGGCTGGGAGACACCGGCGAGCGCAGCCAACTGCTGCTGCGTGGCCCACGGGTGCTCCGCCAGTCGTCGCAACAGCATGAACGTGCCCCACGGCACGCGACCTGGTCGGGTGCGACGAGACGGGGCATCAGCGTCCCCGCTCCCGATGGGCAACTGGTGACCTGCCATGGACAGGAGGCCGCTGACCTGCCGACCGGTATCAACCAGCCAGGACCAGCCACCGGCCTCGACTGCTGCTCGAACAGCAGGCGTCGCCGACGGCACGATGAGCAGGACCGGCTGCCGATGCTGGGTTCGCAAGGAGGCGATGTCGCTCGGGTTCAGGACGGCTGAGGAGCTGACCACTCTCAATACAGCTTGGGCGGCCCCGCGCTGCAGCTCGACATGCTCAGCGTCAAGCGGGATGACCGTGAGGCCGGCATCAACCAGAGCCCGCCAAGCAGCCGTCGATATAAGCATCATCCGACCTCCTCAGATAATACTTATAACACGGATGGCAGCTGGCCGCGGGGCGACGCCGACCCGACCGCAACGGGCTCGGCAGGATCGGGTCCGGCCCCTCGGCGACGCCTAGCGTCGGTGCTGCACAGAGGAAGGGGAACCGGGTGCTGGAGCGGCTCAACCAGGCCATGGACCACATCGAGCGGCACCTCGACCAACCGGTCGAGGTGGCCGAGCTGGCGCGGATCGCGGTCACGTCGGAGTACCACTTCCGGCGGCTCTTCTCCGCCCTCGCGGGCATCCCGCTGTCGGAGTACGTCCGGCGGCGTCGGCTCACCGTCGCCGGTGCCGAGGTGCTGGCTGGCGAGGAGTCGCTGCTCGACGTCGCGGTCCGCTGGGGATACGGGTCGAACGAGGCGTTCGCCCGGGCGTTCCGCGCCGTGCACGGCGTCGGGCCGAGCGAGGCCCGGCGTACGGGGGCGACGCTGCGCGCTCAGCCCCGGATGTCCTTCCGACTCGTCGTCGAAGGGAGCACCAGCATGGAATACCGGATCGTGACGAAGGAGGCCTTCCACCTGGTCGGCCGGAAGGCCCGCGTTCCGCTGGTCCACGAGGGGATGAACCCGGCCATCGTCGCGTTCATCCGCGGCATCGACCCGGAGACCGTAGGCCGGATGGAGGCGCTGTCGGACCAGGAGCCGCGGGGCATCGTCAACGTCAGCGACGACCTGGCCGGCAGCCGGGAGGAGGGCACCGAGCTGGACTACTGGCACGGCGTGGTGACCGGCGCCGACGCGCCGGAGGACTTGGACGTCCTGCCGGTGGCGGCTGGCACCTGGGCGGTCTTCGAGACCTCGGGCGCGTTTCCGCAGGCGGTGCAGCACCTGTGGCGGGACGTGTTCACCCAGTGGTTCCCGTCGAACCCGTACGAGAGCCGGCCCGGCCCGGAGATCTCGAGGGTGCGGGTGTCGGCGGACGGCGAGCAGGCCGACGCGGAGCTGTGGATCCCGGTGCGGCGGGCCTGAGGGTCAGTCCCGCTTCGCCTCGGTGGCCGCCTGCCCCAGGCAGGCCGGCACGTCGCCCGCGTGGTACGGGTGCTCGCTCGGCTCGATCCCGGCGAGGAACATCGCGTAGACGGCGGCCAGCCGCAGCGGGGCGACCGGGCGCAGCAGCGTGACGGCCCGTTCCGGGTCGCAGCCGGGCACGTCGGCCCGCCACCGAGCGGCCCACGCCGCGAACAGCGCAGCGGCCGTCGCCGGGTCGAGGGTCTCGGTGAGCCGGAGGATGTCGAAGGCGGGGTGGCCGACGAACGCGTCACCCCAGTCGATGATGACCCGCCGCGGGCCGTCGCCGCGGACGTTGCCGGGATGCAGGTCGCCGTGGACGAGGGTGTTGGGCAGCCCGCAGCGGCGCACCTCGTCGAGGCGGTCGTCGAGGCCGGCAAGCAGGTCGTCCACGACGGAAGTGTCGTGCGGGGCGAGGGCGGCGCGGATCCAGCCGGCGAGCGCCGGTCCGCGCCGATCGGGCACGCCGGCTGCCACCAGACCCGCCACGTCGGCGGCGCGGAGCTGGATGGCGTGGTGGTCGGCGGCGATGGCGGCCCGCTCGTCGACGTCGGCGGCGTACCGGTCCTCGCCCGGCACGTGGTCGAGCAGCAGCCGGCCGGCGCCGTCGTCGGCGAGCAGGATGGGGGTGGCGCCCGGCACGGTGTAGCTGAGCCAGCGCAGCACCGCGCCCTCGTGCCGGTAGCAGGCCGGCGCCTGCTTGAGCCAGGCCGTGTGCTGCTCGCCGTCGAGGCGCCAGATCGCCGAGAGGTTCCAGGTGCGCTGCTGCGCGACGGCGGTCACCGGCCGGCCGAGGCGGTCCAGCTCCCTGGTGGCCCAGGCGATACTGCCGGCCGGGCCGCCCGGCTCGGCCCACGGGGCGCGCAGGGGGTGCGGCGACAGGTCCACCGACACCGGCTTCAGTGGCACGGCCGATCGTTCGGCCACCTGACCCAGGTAGGTGAGGTGGCCGCCGGGCGGTTCCGGCCGGTCCGCGGTGAGCAGCCGCAGCACCGCCACGTCGAGGCCGTGCCGGCGGCGGGCCTTGGTGACCACCGAGCCGACCTCCTGCCACCAGGGCTCCGGCACGTCGAACGGGGGCAGGGCGCCCAGCGGCGCGCCAGCGGGGTCGACCACGACGAGGGTGACGGTGCGGGACACGCGGGGACGGTATCGTCGGCGCGCCCCTGGGGCGAGCGGTTATTGCCGCACGATCGGCACGGTGGATTGGCCTGACAGCGCCGGTCACCGTCTGACACGACCTGACAGTGCAAGCGGCCACGCTCTGATCCATCGGGCGTGCCGCCGAACAGGGTCCGACAGCAAAGCCGGGCGGCTGCGGGGATCCGGCAGGGCCGCGATTGTTGGGATGCCGCTGTGCCGAACACGTCGCGGCCGTCCAATTGGGTTTCTCGCCGCCCGACGGCGTCGTATCTGTCAGCGCTGATGTGGGGTCGCGTTTGCCCTTGCGTTTCCGTGCGCGTTTGGGGGTGCGTTTGGGGGTGTTCCCGAAACGAGTCCCCTACCGCGGATACGTGGCATGCCAGTCAGCGCTGTGACCTGCGGTGACGGCTTCATTGTCGCGGCGGGGCTTGCTCGGACAGCCCTTTAATAGGGCTTCTCCCCCCGGGTGTCACTACTCGACCGCGCCATCCAACCGGGACCCGCCATACGCCTGGTAAAGGGCCTTGACAAGACGCGTGCAACGCGCGTTCATCAATAGGCAGGTTGCGTCGCCCGACGACTCGAGAAGGAGGGAACCGTGACCCTTCGCCGTCAACTCATTCGTCGTTCCGCCTTCTCTGAGGAGTCCTATGGCCCCACCGCCCGCTGCCGCAGCGGTTGAACAGCACACCGCATCCGCCAGTGTGGATTTCATCCATATGCCACACACACGCGCAACGCGCGTCGAGAACCTCACCCAGATCCTCATCATGCTCACGATCGGCGGTGCGGCGGGGGCGGCGAGCTTCACCCACGTCCACAACGTCGCCGCAGCTCATGGGCAGGACGGCTGGATCGCATGGGCCGATGCCATCGTTCTCGAGCTCATGTCCATCGCCGCTGGGTTGGAACTGCGTCACCGCAAACGCCAGCACCACCCGACGAGGTTCCCTGGCACCGTATTGATGTGCGCGGTCACCCTGTCCATCGCCGCGCAGGTGGTGGAGGCGCAGCAGTCCGTCATCGGATGGATCGCCGCCGCCCTGCCCGCACTCGGTTTCCTCGTCATGACCAAGATCGCCCTCAACAGGGCAGCCCCCGCCCGTGGCGTCCCGACCGTCCCCGTCCCCGCCGCCGTCCCCGTCCCCGCCGCGGTTGCCGTCCCCGACACCGTCCCCGTCCCCGCGGCCGGCGGGGGCAGGGATCCCGGTGCTGCCGGACGGGCCACCAGCTCAGGACGCAGCAGCAACGGTCGCTGCCAGCCCAACGGGGACGATCATGGAACGGCCGGCGCACCGTCCATCAGGCGTGGCACCGGGAGTCGCAGTGTCGCGTCACGCTCGCCGGCCGGGCAGACGTCCCAGGACATCCACGAGCTCCTGCCGGTCGCCCGTGCCGCCCGCGACGCGCTCGCCGAACAGGGGTTGCCGTTGACCCGTGACACCCTGGCCGAGCAGTTGCGTCGCGACGGGCACGCCGTGCGTAACGCGCGAGTCTCGGCATTGCTGGCAATTCTGCGGCACGATCCCGCAGCACCAACCTCCGCGGCAATGTCAGCCACCACCCCGACCTCCAGCTCACCGAACGGATGAGCACCTAGTCCCACCCCGAGCGGTCTCGGGGTTGCCGGCTCCGGGACCGCTCGAGGAAAGACCCGGATGCTCGCGCCGTACCCCACTGCCAGGCTGGCCCAATGACAACCACCTGTTCCCGTGGGACCGTGACGACCCCACGTTCCTGGTTGCGGCCAGCAGCGTTGGCCGCGCCGGTGCTGCTGTTCGGCTACGGCATCCTCCGCCTGCTGGACGGCCGGGACGGGTACCGCGACAAGTCGGGGTGGCCCTGGCGGGTCGGGCACATCCTGTTCCTGCTCGGCATCGTCCTGTTCGCCGTGCTGATGGTCGAGCTGCGCCGCCTGCTGCTCGCCACGTCGCCCCGCCTGCGGGTGCTCACCGACGTGGCGACCGTGGCCGGGCTGGTCGGCGCGGCCGCCTTCGTCTGGGTCATCCTCGGCGACATCTTCCCCGGCTTCGCGGACGCGGTGCCGCCGCCGGACCCGGTGCTGGCCGGCGGGCCGGCGCTGTTCCAGTTGGGCCTGCTCACGCTGCTGGTGCGGGCGGTCGCCGTCCGGCTGCTGCCGGCGTGGGGGCCGGTACTGGTGCTGGTCGGCTTCGTCGCGATCGCGGTCGACCTCGATCTGTTGCCGCTCGGCGCCGCGCTGGTCTTCGCCGGACTGCTGCCAATCCGGCGGTCCGTGGGCTGAGTCCGAGGGGGCCAGCCACCCGTCCCGGGCGGACCGGTCAGCCGTAGAGCGGGCGCCTGGTGCCGCCGTGGTCGGCGCAGGGCCCGCGCGCCACGCCCGTCATGCTGACCAGGCCGTCGTTGCACTGCACCACGTACCCGTTGCCGTCCCAGAAGGTGGCGACGCAGTCGAAGTAGCTGCAGACGTCCGCGGCGGGGTCTTCGACGTAGGAGCCGCCGCAGTAGTTGTAGCCGTACGGGTTTTCCGGCGCGCCGCACCGGCCGGTCGCGGTCGGGCTCGGCGAGCCGCTAGTCGGGCCCGGGCGGGCGCTGGTGCGGCCGGGCGTCGGTCGTACCGAGGACGTGGTGGGGGGCCCTCCCCTGGGCGGGCTCGACGTTCCGGTCGTGGCCGGCGCGGCGGTGGGTGCCGCCGCGGCCGTACCGGGCTGGGGGCTGCCGGACGCGGCGGCGTCGGTCGGCCCGGTGCCGGTCGGGGGAGCCACGGAGCCGACCGGCGCACCGATGGCGGTGCTCGCCGTCGGCTCCACCGGTCCGGTCGGGTCCGCGCCGGGTTCGCCGTCCAGCCCCATCCCGACCACCGGCCGGTCCAACGCGGACCAGCGGACCGTGCCGGCGACCGCCGCCAGCGCCACCAGCACCGCCACGGCGGCGACCAGCGCCGGGCGGGCTAGGCGGGCGGCCGCCGGGGCGTCGGCGGGGGTGGCCGGCCCGGGCGTCGCCGGGCGGGTACGCCAGTGCGTCACCACCGCCTCGTCCAGCCGGTCCAGCAGGGCGTCCCGCTCCCCGGCCGCGTCGGCGTACGCCATGGTGAGGCGCAGCCGGAAGTCGGCGGCGGCGCCGGCCGGCACGCGTACTCCTCCGATCCGGCCCCGGTCGTCCGTGTGCAGCAGGGTGAACGGCTCGTCCGGATCGTGTGCCACCCCGGTGAGCCGCGGGTACGGCCACTCCCGGGTCCCACGGCGTCCGACGAGGATCAGCCTCCGGTCGGTCACCACCGCCACGCCGGCGTCGACCACGGTGACGCCCTTGGGCAGCCGGGACGACCCGCCCCGGTCCTCCACCGGGACGACGGTCAGTTCGGGCGCGGGCAGCCCGGCGGTGTGCCGGGCCGCCACCTCGACGAGTTCCGCGACGGGTTGCACGGTGGCCACGACCTCGTCGGGGTCCAGGGTCACCGGCAGGCCCGCCGGCGTCTCCAGCGGCTCCTGGGGATCCTCGGCCTGGGCGCAGATCCGCCGCAGCTCGTCGTCGCGTCGTCGCCACGTCTCCACGTCGGCCTCGTACGCGGCGCGCCGCCGCTCGTTTTCCCGCCTGGCCCAGCGGGCCCGCCAGCCCGTAGCCGTGTCGTCCGTCGCCGCCACCGGGTCGCTCCTCATCGCGAAGGGTTTCCGCGTCCACCGGGTACAACCGCGCGGGCCGGCGCAGGACACGTCGGCACCGGGGACCGGTTCGGTGGATTCATGAGGGTCGAACGGAGGAGGGTGGGCGGCCGGACGCGGGTGGCGCGGCGGCCGGCGCCGGCCGGGGACGGGCCGATACCGTCCCCCCATGGAGCAACGCATCAGCCTGGTCACCCTCGGCGTGACCGACCTGTCCCGGTCGCGCGCCTTCTACGAGCGGCTCGGCTGGCGGGGTCAGGAGGTCGAGCAGACCGTATTCTTCCAGGCCGGTGGCCTCGCCGTGGTGCTGTGGGGGCGGGACAAGCTGGCCGACGACGCCGACCTGGCCGACCGCGGCACCGACGGTTTCGGCGGGCTGAGCCTGGCGCAGAACGTGCGCAGCCGCGCGGAGGTCGACGAGGTCCTGCGGCAGGCGGCGGAGGCCGGGGCGAGGGTGACCCGACCGGCCCGGGAGACCTTCTACGGCGGGTACGCGGGCTACTTCACCGACCCGGACGGCCACCTGTGGGAGATCGCCTGGAACCCCGGCTTCGCGCTCGCCGAGGACGGCACGCTCACCGTCCCCGACCTCCGCGGTTGACCGGTCAGGTCCAGACGGTGCGGCGCACGCCGGCATGGCCGGCGCAGGCCTCCGGCTGCCCGCCGGTCCAGCTGATCATCCCGTCCCGGCACTGCACCAGGTAGCCGCGCCCGGCCCAGAAGCCGGGGGCGCAGTCGAAGTAGTCGCAGATCCGCCCGGCGGGCCGGCGGATCCGGTAGCCGCCGCAGAAGTCGTACCCGAAGGGGTTCGCCGGGGCGCCGCAGCGCCGCTCGCCGGCGGGTTGCGGCGGGGTGCTCCGGGACCGCGTGGGCGTCGGCCCGGCGGTGGTCCGCTGGCCGGGTTTCGGCGTGCCCGGGGCGTCGATCCGCACCGCCGGGGCGACCGGTCGGGGCGTGGGCGTCCCGGTGGCCGCCGGGGTGGCGGCGGAGGCGACGTCCGAGCCGGGCCGAACCGGCGGGTCGGACTCGAAGAGCATCGCCGGCACCACCAGCGCGAGGGCCGTGGCCACCGCGACGGTACGCCGGCCACCCGGCACCCGGGCCGAGTACCGGGCCTGCGCCGGGGTGACGATGCCCGGCCGGAACGGCTGCATCTGCGCGTGTTCGGCGATCAGCTCGTCGAGCTGGGCGACCACGGCGGCACGCTGCTCGATGGCGTCGGCGAAGGCCATGGTGAGCTTGAACCGGAAGTCGGCGACCGCGCCGGTGGGCAGCAGCAGCCCGGAGGTGCGCCGCCGGTCCAGCACCTGGATCAGCGTGACCGGGGCCGCCGGGTCGTGCGCCAGTCCGGTCATCCGCCCGTACGCCCAGTCGCGCCGGCCGCGTCCGCCGAGCAGCACCAGCCGCCGGTTGGTGAGCACGGCGAGCCCGGCGTCGGTGACCTTGAGGCCCTCCGGGCGGCGCGGCCGCAGCACCGGCGGGTCCGGGTCGACGGTCAGCTCGGGGGCCGGCAGCACGCCGGTGTGCCGCACCTCGACCAGTTGCGCGGCCGGCAGGGCCCAGAAGACGACCTCGCCGGGGGACAGTTCCAGCGGCAGGCCGGCACCCGCCTCGGCAGTGCCCTGGAAGGAGCCGGCGAGCGTCCGTAGCCGGCGCAGCTCCTCGTCGCGCCGGCACCACGCCTCGTCGGCGTCGCGGAAGGCCCGCTGCCGCCGTTCGTTCTGCCGGTGTGCCCACCGGTAACGCCATGTGGAACCCGTCGAATCAGTCTTCGCCACGCCGACTCCTCCGCCGCGCGAGCCCACCGGGGTGTCATGCACATCAACTGCGCCGGAAGACCGACAAGACACGCGAAAGTCATTAATATGACCGATCGGCTGATTGACCCGCACGATAGTGCGAATCCGCTGCGTCGATTGCGACCGGGCCGGATCATCCCGCTCGGCCGGCTTCGCCATGCGGGGGGGTCGCGGCGTCGGTAACGTCAGCCGCAGCCGGGGTGCGCGCCGTGGCCCTGGGGGGCGAGGAGGTGGACCGTGGGCGACCCGACCTCCACCGTCGTGGTCGGCGTGGACATCGGCACCACCAGCACCAAGGCCGTGGCGTACGACACCGACGGCCGGCAGCTCGCCGCGCACTCGGTCGGCTACCCCCTCGACGAACCGCATCCCGGCTACGCCGAGCAGGATCCCGCGCTGATCCTCGACGCCGTGGTGGACTCGGTCCGGGCCGTGGTCGCCGAGCTGGCCGAGCCGATCGCCGGCCTGTCGTTCAGCACCGCGATGCACAGCCTGATCGGTCTCGACGCCTACGGCACGCCGCTCACCCCGTCGGTCACCTGGGCCGACTCGCGGGCCAGCGCGCAGGCCGAGCGGCTGCGCGCCGCGCCGTCCGGGCTGGCCCTGCACCGCCGCACCGGCACGCCGGTGCACCCGATGGCGCCGCTGCCCAAGCTCGTCTGGTACGCCGAGCAGGAGCCGAAGCTCTTCGAGCGGGTCGCGCACTGGGTGGGCATCAAGGACTACGTGCTGCTGCGGCTGACCGAGGCGCTGGTCATCGACCACTCGGTGGCCTCGGCCAGCGGCCTGCTGGACATCCACCAGCTGGCCTGGGATCCGGAGGCGCTCGGCATCGCCGGGATCACCGAGGAGCAGCTGCCGCAGCTGGTGCCCACCACCACCGTGCTGCCGGGCCTGACCGCCGAGGCGGCCGCGGCGACCGGCCTGCCCGCGGCCACCCCCATCGTGGTCGGCGCCGGGGACGGCCCGCTGGCCAACCTCGGCCTCGGCGCGGTCAAGCCCGGCGTGGTGGCCTGCTCGATCGGCACCTCCGGCGCGATGCGGGTGGCCGTCGAGCGGCCCGCCGTCGACCCGCTCGGCGGCGTGTTCTGCTACGCGCTCACCACGGACCGCTGGGTGGTCGGCGGCGCGATCAACAACGGCGGCATCGTGCTCCAGTGGGCCGGCGACGCGCTCGCCCCCGAGCTGGGCGAGCACGCCGAGGTGGAACTGCTCGACCTGGCCGCCCAGGCGCCGGTCGGCTCCGGCGGGCTGATCATGCTGCCGTACCTGCTCAGCGAGCGGGCGCCGCACTGGAGCGCACTGCCCCGCGGGGCGTACGTCGGACTGACCCACGGCCACCGGCGTGAGCACCTGGTCCGGGCCGCGCTGGAGGGGGTCTGCCAGCAGCTCGCCCTGGTGCTGTCGTCGGTGCGGGCGGCCGGCAACGAGGTGCGCGAAATCCGGGCCAGCGGCGGCTTCGCCCGCAGCCCGCTGTGGCGGCAGATGCTCGCCGACGCGCTCGGACTGCCGGTGCGCTTCCCCGCCGGGCACGAGGGGTCGAGCTTCGGCGCCGCGCTGCTCGGCATGCAGGCCCTCGGCCTGATCGGCTCGATCGAGGTCGCCGCCGACCTGGTCCGGATCGACGAGACGGTACACCCCGACCCGGGGTCGGCGGCCACGTACGCGGCCCTGCTGCCGCTCTTCTCCGAGCTGTACGACGCGCTCGTTCCGACGTTCGCGTCGCTGCGACGGCTGGCACCGAGCCTGCCGCCGGAGCCACCACCCACCGCCCCTCCCATGTGATCGCCCGTCCCGAGGCACGGACGACTACCGAAGGTCGTGATAACCGTGGTCACAGTGCTCGCCGCGCCGGCGCAACCACTCACCAACGCCGGAAACACGCAACTGATCATCGCGGCCCTGCTGGGCATCGCCGCGGTGGTGCTGCTCATCGCCTGGGGCAAGGTCCACCCGTTCCTGTCCCTGATCCTCGGCGCGGCCGTGCTCGGCGTGGTCGCCGGCGTGACGCCCGACAAGATCGTCACCTCGTTCAGCGGCGGGGTCGGCTCCACCGTCGGCGGCGTCGGGCTGCTCATCGCGCTCGGCGCGATGATCGGCGGCCTGCTCGCCGAGTCCGGCGGCGCGGACAGCATCGTCGAGCGGGTGGTCAGCCGGGTCTCGGGCGGGGCGCTGCCCTGGGCGATGGCCGGGGTGGCCGCGCTGATCGGGCTGCCGCTCTTCTTCGAGGTCGGCGTGGTGCTCCTGGTGCCGATCGTGCTGCTGGTGTCCCGCCGGGTCGACGTACCGCTGATGAAGATCGGCATCCCGGCGCTGGCCGGCCTGTCCGTGCTGCACGGCCTGGTGCCGCCGCACCCCGGCCCGCTCGTCGCGATCGACGCCCTCGGCGCCAACCTCGGTCAGACCCTCGCGCTGGGCCTCCTGGTCGCCATTCCGACGGTCATCGTCGCCGGCCCGGTCTTCGGCAACTTCATCGCCCGCTACGTGCCCGCCACCGCGCCGGAGGCGCTGCTGCCCACCCGGCGACCGCTGGCGGTCGCCGGCAGGCGGGGGCCCTCGGCCACCGGCCGCGGCCCGGTCGACGCCGACGGGGACCTGGTCACCGAGGACGACCTGGTCAACCCCGGCCGGGGCCGCCCCGGCGAGCCGATCGACGAGGCCGCCACCGAGGCGGTACGGGCGCGCCGCGCGCCCGCCCTGTGGGCCGCGGTCATCACCGTCCTGCTGCCGGTGGTGCTGATGCTCCTGCGCGCGATCGGCGAGCTGACCCTGGAGAAGGACACCGGGGGGCGCAAGGCGCTGGACATCGTCGGCACCCCGATCGTCGCCCTGCTGGCCGGCGTCATCTTCGCGATGATCTTCCTCGGCTACCGGACCGGTTTCAGCCGTAGCCAGGTCTCCGGTTTTCTCGGCGGCTCGCTGCCGCCGATCGCCGGCATCCTGCTGATCGTCGCGGCCGGCGGCGGCTTCAAGCAGGTGCTGGTGGACGCCGGCGTGGGCAACCTGGTCGCCGACGCCGCGAAGGACGCCAACCTCTCCCCGCTGCTGCTGGGCTGGCTGGTCGCCGTCGGCATCCGGGTGGCGACCGGCTCGGCCACCGTCGCCACCATCACCGCGGCAGGCATCGTCGCGCCGCTGGCCGCCACCCTCCAGGGGCCGGAGGTGGCGCTGCTGGCCCTCGCGATCGGCTGCGGGTCGCTGTTCTTCTCGCACGTCAACGACGCCGGCTTCTGGCTGGTGAAGGAGTACTTCGGGCTGACCGTCGGGCAGACCATCAAGAGCTGGTCGGTGATGGAGACGATCATCTCGGTGGTCGGTTTCGTCGGCGTCCTGCTGCTCGACCTGATCCTGTGACGCCCTGGGCTGGGCGGCACCTGCGCAGCGGAGCCCACGGCTGTCTCTGGGGTAGCTGCCATTTCCTCCCGCGGTCGCTTTGGAGCTGATGTCGTCAGCGAATCACCCGGCGCGGGCGACACCCGAGCTTGATGTCGTAAACGATTCAGCTCCAAAGGGAACCGACAGCAACGTCCCGCCCGACGGGGGCACGCCCGGCGTGCCCCCGTCGGCCGGACGCGCTCCGCTGAGGCGACGGCATCTCCGGCCCCCGAGGCGCCGGAGATGCGGTCAGGCCCGGCTGATCGCGTTGGCGTGGATGGCCTCGCTCAGGTACGCCGCCATCCCCGGCCGGATCTTCTCGTAGTACGCGGTGAACCGGGGATCCGCCACGTACATGTCGGCCAGACCGGTCTGCATCTCGTACGAGCACTCGTAGAACCAGCGGCTGATCAGCTGCCGGTGCTCCTCGGCCAGCTCCATCGCCGCCGGGCCGTCGGCCGGCACGCCCGCCTCCATGACGGCGGCGAGGCGCCGCCCCCAGTCCTCGTTCTCGGCCTTGTGCCGCAGCCAGTCCTCCTTCGAGTACCGGGCGGTGCGCCGGGCCGACTCCCGGTACGCGTCGGTGTCGCCCCAGCGCTCCTCGGCCTCCTCGGCGTGCGCGTCCGGGTCGAAGTCGCCGAAGACCTCGAACCGCTCCTCGGGCGTCAGTCGAATGTTCACCTTGCTCGCCTCCATCGCGAACTCGATCGCCGTGACCATCTCCTGGAGGCGCTTGATCCGTACGGTCAGCAGCTCGTGCTGCCGGCGCAGGTGCGCCGCCGGATCCACCTCGGGGTCGTCGAGGATCGCGGCGATCTCCTCCAGCGGGAACCCCAGCTCCCGGTAGTAGCGGATGAGCTGCAACCGCTCCGAGTCCGCGTCGTCGTAGCGGCGGTAGCCGGCCGGGCTGCGCCCGCCCGGCGAGAGCAGGCCGATCTCGTCGTAGTGGTGCAGCGTCCGCACCGTCACCCCGGCCAACTTCGCCACCTGACCCACCGTGTACGCCATGGTTCCCTCCCTTCCGCGACCAAGGCTCCCGCCTGCCGTTACGTGAGGGTCAACCCCGATTCTGCGGGTCGGCCGGTCGACGCGTGCGCCCAACGCGACCGCCCCCGATCTCCCGAGGGGTGGGGAGACCGGGGGCGGTCGGGTCGGTGCCGCGCGGGTCAGGTGGTGATCTTCTCGCGGGCCTGCTCCGGGGCGGCGAAGGTCTCGCTGGCCGGGGTCCGGAAGGCGTGCACCAGGCCGGCCAGCGACAGCAGCAGGAGCAGCGCCGCGCCCAGGTACATGGCCAGGGCGCCCTGCCCGGCCTTGCGGCCGAACTCGCTGAAGCCGTACGAGGTGAGCAGCAGACCGCGCAGGGTCTCGCCCTTGAAGACCGTCTCCCGCTGCGCGCTGACCTCGGCGAGCTGCTTCTGCAGGTCGGCCAGGTTCGCGGCCTTGGCCTGCTCGGCCTGGGCCACCTGCTCGCGCAGCGCGGCCTGCGGCTCACCGAGGTCGGCGTATGTCTTGCCGCCACCGATCGCCGTCAGGTGCAGGCCGATGAACTCGTTGGCGTAGCACTCGGCCTGCTTGCCGGTGGTCAGCCGCTGGCCGGCGTACTCGCGCAGGCAGTCGGACTTCTTCTCCTCGTCGGTGAGGGTGTCGGCCGGCTTGAAGCTGATGTGCTGGGCGCCGAGCTGGTCGCGTACGTAGGTGTTGGCGAAGTTGGCGTTCGTGGTGAGGACGATGCCCACGACGAGCAGCAGGACCGCGAGGCCCAGCCCGCCGATGCTGAACAGCAGATCCAACGTCCGTCGCTTCATGTCCGGCTCCTGTGGGGATGGTGGCGTTCTTCGGTGACCGTCCCATCGTCACGGTCGGCACGCCGTCGCCAGCAGGGCCGAACCCCCTGATCCACCCGGGACCTTCGACCCCCGTCGACCGGGCCGGTCAGCGGGTGGCGTCGACCGGGGTCAGCGCGGTCAGCAGCTCGGGCAGGGCGGCCGGGCGGCCGTACCGCCAGCCCTGGCCGTGCACGCAGCCGATCGCGGTCACCGCCGCGTGCTGCGCGTCGGTCTCCACCCCCTCGGCCACCACGGCCAGGTCGAACGCCGCGGCGAGCCGGTTGACCATCTCCACCGTGGCGTACGCCCGGACGTCCTCGGCGCCCAGCCGGGCCACGAAGGAGCGGTCCACCTTGAGCTCGGTGGCCGGGATGTGGTGCAGGTAGCTCAGCGAGGAGTAGCCGGTGCCGAAGTCGTCGATGGCGAGCCGGATGCCCAGCTCGCGGAGCTGGCGCAGCCGATCCAGCACCGCGTCGCTCCCCTCGATCAGCGCCGACTCGGTCAGCTCCAGGGTGAGCGCGCGGGGCGGCAGGCCGGCGCCGGCGGTGGCGGCGATGACCGTGGCGATCAGATCGGGCCGGCGCAGGTGCGCCGCGGCGAGGTTCACCGCGACGGTCACCTGGGGCGCGCGTTCCCGCCAGGCCGCGGCGGCCCGGCACGCCTCGTGGAGCACCCAGCGGTCGATCGGCACGATCAGCCCGGTCTCCTCGGCCAGCGGCAGGAACGCGGCCGGGGGCAGCACGCCGAGCCGGGGATGCCGCCAGCGGACCAGTGCCTCGGCGCTGCGCACCGTGCCGGTGGCCAGGTCGACGATCGGCTGGTACTCCACGCACAGCTGCCCCTCGTCCACGGCGCGGCGCAGCTCGGCGATCAGCTCGGCGCGGGTCACCGCCGACTCGCGCAGCGCCGGCGTGCACGTCCGGTACGCGGACTTGCCGGCCGCCTTGGCCGCGTACATCGCGATGTCGGCATCGCGGAGCAGGTCGGTGTGGGAGGCGTGCTGCGGACCGTACTCGGCGATGCCGATGCTGGCCGACGGGTTGAGGCCCAGGTCCTCCTCGCCGGGGAGCGGCTCCAGGGCGGCGAGCAGCCGCTCGGCGAGCCGCTCGGGCGACACGGGCCGGTCGCCGTCGACCAGCACCGCGAACTCGTCGCCGCCGAGCCGGGCGATCATGCCGTCGTCGGCGGTGGCGTCCCGCATCCGCTCGGCGATGCTGGTCAGCAGCCGGTCTCCGGTGACGTGCCCGAAGCGGTCGTTGACCTGCTTGAACCCGTCCAGGTCGAGCAGCAGCACGGCGACCGGCGCCTCGTCGCGCAGGGCGCGGCGCAGCCGCCGGGTGAAGGTCAGCCGGTTGGGCAGGCCGGTGAGCTGGTCGGAGTAGGCCAGCCTGCGCAGGCGGGCGACCAGCCGCAGGTTCTCGTTGGCGGCCAGCCCCTGACGCAGCGCCAGCACGCCGAGCAGCGCCATCATGCAGAGGAAGATCAGGTGCGGGGTCTGCCCGGTGGGGCGGCGGGACAGCGCCACCGCGACGATCGCCCCGCCGACCGGCAGGTACGGCAGGGCGACCCGCCACCACGGCGGCAGCGGCGACTCGGTCGTCTCCTCGGCGCCGTCGCTGCCGGCCGGTGGCGGGTACCGGGTTGCGGCGCCGATCAGCAGGTAGCTCAGCGGCCAGCAGCCGTCGATCGGATGGCCGGAGGTGTAGCTGCCGTGTGCGACGAGCGAGACGTAGGCGGTGTCGGCGGCGGCCCGGGTGGCCAGGCTGGCCCCGATCACCGCCCAGGCGCGCCACATCGGGCGGGACGGCCCGGCGACCGCGACCAGGATGGTCAGCTGCATCAGGTCGAACATCGGGTAGAGCAGGCCCCAGGTGCGCAGCGGATCGGTGAGCTCGGCGGCGGCGAGGTCGCGGAACACCACCACCCAGCCGATCGGGATCAGGGCCAGCGCGACGATCACCCCGTCGAGGAGGGTCCGGGCCTGCCCGACCAGGCTGCGCGGGGCGGCCAACGAGCAGAGCAGCGCGGCGGTGCCGGTCACGATGCCGGCGGTGAAGAGCCCGCCGATCAGCGGGGTGTGCGGCAACTCCCGGCCACCGAGCCGCTCCACCATCCACAGGACGCGGCCGAGCGCGGCGAGCGCCATGGTGGCCGCCAGTAGGGCCCAGAACCGGCGCAGTGCGACCGGGTGCCGGCGGGCCACGCGGAGGCAGGCGAACGCGGCCCAGGCCGCCAGCGCCACCGCGCCCAGGTCGCTGACCTCTGCGGCGCCGGGCAGCCCAGCCGCCAGCCAGCCGGCTTCGCCGAGGACGACGAGCGCGGCCGCGACGAGACCGACGCGGCCGGACGGGATCGGACGGGCCGGTGCCACGACGGCGCGGCTCACGTCCTGGGGCAGCACAACGATTCGCTCCGGCTCTCTCTCAGACGTGCACCCTCGACGATGAGGACCGGTCACGGGCGGCGAACGGCGCAAGCGTAGTCACCGCCTTGGTGCCGCCGCCAGAGTCGTTCGGCGCTCGTCACCCGCCCGATCAGGACGGTGCCGCGCCACAGCACGGTGGAGTCAGGCCCAGTCCTCCGCCGGGTCACCGTCGTCGCCGCCGGTGGTGGCGCCGGCCGGGATGCCCGTCGCCGGCTCGTCGGGCAGCGGTGCGGCGGCCGGCGGGCCGCCGTGCGTCCAGGGCGTCTCCTCGGGCGCGGGGAAGTTCCCCGCGGGCAGGAAGGCGTCCGACAGGGTGGTGAAGCAGAGCCGCTCCCCCACCTCCGGCACGGTGCCCGGCGGCGCGGTGAGCCCCCGGCCCATGCCGCCCGACAGCTCCAGCACCACCTCAATCTTGCCGTCCGCGCCCGGGGTCACGAAGACCACCCGGGCCTTCTGCGCCGGCCGGGCCGGCGACCACAGCGCCGCGCCGACCGGCATCGGCACCGGCTCGGTGGTCACCACCTGGATCCGGGGCCGCAGCACCGGCCGCTTTCCGGTGTCGTCCACCCGCTTCGGGTCGGCCAGGGTCACGTCACCGACGAACGCCTCCCCGGTCAGCCGGTGCTCGGCCATCACGAGGGGATCGTCGTAGGCGCGCTGCACCGCGTAGGAGGTCAGCGCCCGTTCCAGCCGGTGCAGGCGCACGGCGGCGGCCACCGCGCCGTCGCGTCGTGGCTGCGGGCCACCACCGGCGTCGACGTGCTCGGCGTACCCGGTGAAGGCGTCCTTGTCGAGGTCCCACCGGCCGGCCACCCGGGCCCCGGGCGGCAGGGCGCGCAGCAACCCCACGCCCCGCCACATCAGCTCCCAGGTGGGCGCGAGCTGGTCGCGCAGCGGGCGTTCCAGCTCCGCGTACGCCGCTGCGCGGCCGACCGGGTCGTCCCCGGCCTCGGCGTACGCGGCGACGGCCGGGGCGAGCCGCCGGTTGTCGAAGTCCGGGTCGGTGGCCGGGCCGGCCGGCGGGCAGACCGCCGGGTCCTCGGCCCGGGCGGCCGCCTGCCCGCCGGTCAACCCCGGCGGCGGGTCGATCCAGCCGAGCAGCGCCGGCAGGTGCAGGTCCTCCACCGCGCTCTGCCCGGTCGCCCAGTGCAGGGTCAGCGCCTCGGTCATCGCCAGCAGCGCCGACGAGCCGGGGTGCTCGGCCCGCTCGGCGAAGAAGGTCAGCCAGCGGCCGAGCAGCGGCACCGACGGGTGCACCGGGTGGTCGCCGTCGGGGCGGCGGAACCGGGTGGAGCGGCCGAGCAGCCGCAGGAAGGTGGTCCCGGCCGGGTTCGGCACCAGCAGTTGCGGCGCGTCGACGTGGCGGTACCGGACGTCCCGGCCCCGGTCGGTGGGGACCGCCTCGGAGACCCCCCGGCAGGAGTCCAGGTACGGCAGCACGATCCCGGCCAGTTCGGCGGCGAACGCGAAGCGCTGCTGCCGGTTGCGGGGTTGCGGCACGATCAGCAGCCGCGCCTCGTCCGGCGCGGCACCGACCAGGGCGGCGAGGGGGGCGTTCGCCTCTCCGGCCATGGCCAGTGGCACCAGCACCAGCGGGCGGTCTGACACGTGCAGGTGGCGGACGGTGGCGACCGGCTGGGCCACGCCGGCGGCGACCGCCTGCGCCTTGGCGAGGGCGCGCAGCGTACTCATGCGGGGTCTCCGGCGAGGATGGCGGCGCGCAGGTCGGCGGCGGCGCGCAGCAGCGGCGCGGCCTCCGCCTGCTCCGGACCGGGGGCGCGTTCGCCGATGGCCAGCGCCAGCACGTCCGCCACGTCGGCGATCCCGCCCAGCGCCTCCCGCACCGGCCGGCCCAGCGTGGTGGTGTGGCCGCGCGCCTCGTCGCGGCAGAAGTAGGCCAGCTCGCAGGCGGCCAGGCACTCCGGGGCGTAGCGGGCCTCGACTGTGCGCAGCGCGGCGGCGAGCGTGCCCGGCTCCGCGGTCAGGTCGGCGGTGAACTCCGCCGGCACCTCGTCGAGCAGCGCGTCGATCCGGGCCATCCGGTCCAGTTGGCGGCGCAGCACGAGTAGCTGCTTGCGCACGTCGACCAGGCTGGCCACCGGCTGGTTGGCGAAGTCGCGCGGACAGACCAGCACCACGTCGTGGGAGACCAGCTCCGAGTCGCGCCCGGCGGCGGCGAGCAGCTCGCGCAGCGCCAGCACGTAGACGGCGGACTGGACGGCGGCGGCGGAGACCTTCGCCGGGTCGGCCTGGCCGTCGATCACCGGAAAGGACTTGATCTCCACGACGTGGAACCGCCCACCGAGCCGGGCCGCGACCAGGTCCGGCTCCAGGTGCACCCGGCGTCCGGCCACCTCCAGCCCGAGCAGCGGGTGGTCGAAGAGCGCCGCCTCGTCACCGCCGCCGGTCAGCGCCGCCCGGGACCGTTCGTGCCGGTCCGGCAGGTCGTCGCCGCCGAGGTCGGTCCAGCTCGCCCGCGCCGGCACCGGCACGCCCAGCCGCTCGGCGACCAGCCGCAGCAGCTCGATCCCGCCGTCGGCCTTGACCTGCGCCTCGAAGGCGTTACCCCGGGTGATGGCGAAGCGGGACTGGCCGAACCGGGCCGGAAAGCCGATCCGCTCGGCCAGCTTCGGCTTGTCCACCCCGGCGCTGTCCAGCACCGCCCGGCGGGTGCAGCCCGGGTTTCCGGTCAGCGCGGCGATCGTCCGCGCGTTGTGCCGGCGGGGCGGCACCCCGCCGCGGATCTCGGCCAGTCGCTCCGCGCTGCTCGTCATGATCCGCCAGGATAGGCGCTTCCCACCGGTACGGCCCGGAGCGCGCCGCGGCGCACCAGTACGGCGGTGGCCACCGCGGCCGCCAGGGCCAGCCCGGCCAGCGACCAGAGCACGGCACGCAGACCGCCGGTGAAGCCGGGGTCGGCGAGCCGGCCGGCGGTGGTGCTGGCCAGCACCGCCCCGACCACGGCGATGGCGATGGTCTCGCTGGTCAGGCGGGCCGTGTTGATCATCGCGGCGCCGGTCGCCGCGCGGGCCGGCACGATGCTGCCGATCGCGATCGCGTCGAGCAGCCCGATCGACAGCCCCACCCCGACGCCGATGGTCAGCAGCGGCCCGGCCAGCGTCGCGGTGCCCACGTCCGGTCCGAGCACGGTGGCCCAGGCGGCACCGGCGGCCACCACCACCACCGACGCGACGGTGACCGCGGTGGCCGGGACCAGTCGGGTCAGCGCCCCGCTGAGCAGCGGCAGCACCAGGGTGGGCGCGGTGAGCAGGATCAGCGTGGCGCCCGCCGCGCCGGGGCTGAGCCCGACCACCGTGGTCAGGTACGACGGCAGGTAGACCAGCAGCGGCACCAGGACCGCCACGATGCTGGCCGCCGCCAGGCAGATGCCGAGGAAGCGGGGGCTCGCCAGCAGGGCCAGGTCGAACATCGGGTCCGGCCGGCGGCGTTCCACCCGGACGAAGACCACCAGCAGCGCCGCCGCCGCGGCGAACGCCCCGAGGATCACCGGCGCCGTCCAGCCGTACTCCGGTCCCTGCACGAAGCCGAAGATGAGCAGCAGCAGCGCGGCGGTGAACGAGACGGTGCCCGGCCAGTCGACCCGTCCCGGGTGCGGCGGGCGGGACTCCGGCAGCAGCGGCACCAGGGCGAGCACCGCGCCGGCGGCCAGCGCCGGGGCGGCGAAGACCGCCCGCCAGCCGAAGACCTCGATGAGCAGCCCGGCGATCGACGGGCCGAAGGCGAGCCCGACCCCGAGCGCCGTGCCGAAGAGCCCGAACGCCCGCGCCTGGGCGCGGCCGGAGAACGCCCCGGCGAGCAGGGCGGAGGCGCTGGTCGCGGCGGCCGCCGCACCGACGCCGGCCAGGGCCCGGGCGACGTCGAGCAGCACGATCCCGTCGGCGACCGCGGCGAGCAGCCCGCCCGCGGCGAAGATCGCGACGCCGAGCGCGTAGACCCGGCGGCGGCCGAACAGGTCGGCGAGGGCGCCGGTGGCGAGCATGAAGCTGGCGAAGGTGGCGTTGTAGCCGTTCACCACCCACTGCACGCCGGCGAGGCCGGAGTGCAGGTCCCGGCCGATATCGGGCAGCGCGACGGACGCGCCGGTCAGCGAAACCGGCAGCGCGACGGTGGACAGCAGGACGGCCACCAGCACGACGGCTGGGTGATTACGCACGGTTCTCCCCGTTCGGACGGCGGCCCCAGCGTAGTTCGCGCAGATCGGGGCGGGGTCCGTACCGGGTCGAAGATCACAGCCCGTCAGCGGCCGGCGGACCGGTTCCAGGGCGAACGGGGCGACCCGGCGCCGGCCGACGGCCGGCTGCGGCGGCGGTGCCGGCGGCCGGGCGTGCACGGCGGTCGGGAGACGGTGTGCACCGGGGCGTCGGCCGGGAGGGCCGGCTGCCGGCCGATCAGCCAGCAGAGGAAACGGGCCACGGTCAGCCGACCGGGAGGCGCTGCGCGTCGGCCCTGGCGATGTCGTACTCGGCGCCGCAGAAGGTGCACTGCTGGACGTAGCGGGTCCGGACCGGGATCAGCGGGACGAAGAAGAGGGTGAACTTCGTGGCCCGGCGGGTGATCACCTGAGCGGCCTGGTTGCCGCAGTTGCGGCAGACCCGGGTGACGACGCCGGACCGGTCGACCTTGGTACGGAGCCCGAAGATGAAGAACATCGCTCGGCAGTACCCATCCCCGCCCCGGAAATCACCCACGATTTTCTGGTACGCAGGTGTCCGGATCCGCCCGTCCCGTTCGTCAGGCTGCTGTAACCACGACACCGAGGAGCGCACCGATGAAGTTCATGATGTTCGTCTGCACCGACACCGAGCCGGACGCCGACCCCACCGCCGCACCCGACATCCACGAGTGGGTGGCCGAGCGGGACGGCAGGGGCCAGCGGGTGTTGGGCAGCGTGTTCGCCCCGCCGTCGGCGGCCACCACCGTTCGGGTCCGCGACGGCGAGCTGCTGCTGTCCGACGGGCCGTTCGCCGAGACCAAGGAGGCGATCGTGGGCTTCGACCTGCTGGAGTGCGCCGACCTGGACGAGGCGATCGAGGTGGCCCGGGCCCACCCGATGGCGTACGCGGGCCGGCTCGAACTGCGCCCCCTCGTGGACCTGGACTGACGCCGGTGACCGACGCGGCCGACGCGGTCGCCGGCGCGGGCGTCGAGGCGTACCCGCGGATCGTGGCGACGCTGATCCGCGTCACCGGGGACTGGACGCTCGCCGAGGACTGCGCGCAGGAGGCGCTGGCCGCGGCGCTGGAGCGCTGGCCCCGCGACGGCGTACCGGCGAATCCGGGCGGCTGGCTGATGACCACCGCCCGGAACCGGGCGCTGGACGTGCTGCGCCGGGCCAGCGTGGAACGCCGCAAGCTGCGCGACCTGGCGTTGCTCGCCGACCCGGAGCCGGCGCCGACCGAGGCGGAGGAGGACGTGGTGGACGACCGGCTGCGGCTCATCTTCACCTGCTGCCACCCGGCGCTGGCGCTGGAGGCGCGGGTGGCGTTGACGCTGCGCACCGTGGCCGGCGTGCCGACCGCCGACATCGCCCGCGCCTTCCTGGTCACCGAGTCGACCATGACCCGGCGGCTCACCCGGGCGAAGACGCGGATCGCGACGGCCGGCATCCCGTACCGGGTGCCGGCCGGGCCCGCGCTGGTCGAGCGGCTGCCGGGCGTCCTGGCCGTGCTCTACCTGCTCTTCACCCGGGGGTACGACGCCGACGGTGAGCCCGCCTTCGCCAGCGAGGCGATCCGGTTGGCCCGGCTGCTGGACCGGCTGATGCCGGCGCAGCCGGAGGTGGCCGGGCTGCTCGCGCTCTTCCTGCTGCACGACTCCCGCCGGGCCACCCGGCGCGACGCCGACGGCAACCTGCTCACCCTGGCGGAGCAGGACCGCTCCCGCTGGGACCACGCCGCCATCGCCGAAGGCCGGTCGCTGCTGGCGCGGGCGGGCCACGGCCCGTACGCCCTGCAGGCCCGGATCGCCGCCTGTCACGCCACCGCGCCGACCGCCGGGGCCACCGACTGGGCGGCCATCGCCCACTGGTACGACGAGCTGGTCCACCTCCGCCCGACGCCGGTGATCCGGCTGAACCGGGCGGTGGCGCACGGCTTCGCGTACGGCCCGACGGCCGGCCTCGCCCTGCTCGCCGAGGCCCGCGCGGGCGGCGCGCTCGACGGCTACCCGCCGGCGCTGGCCGCGGAGGCCGAGCTCACCGCCCGACGGGGCGACCCGGCCGGCGCCGCCGCGCTGTTCCGGGCCGCCGCCGACGGGGTGCGCTCGGAGCCGGAGCGCCGGGCGCTGCTCCGGCGGGCCGCCGAGCTGGCCCGGTGACCCCGCGCCGGCACCCACCGGGTCCGGGGCCGGTGGGCGTCGGCGCAGCGGGGTGGCCGGCCGGGCCGGCGGCGGCGGACCCGGCGGTCAGCTCACCGTGGTGCCGGTGGGCATCTCCACGGAGAGCCAGATCGGCTGCCAGTCGGCCATCTCGTGGTAGCGGCGCAGCTCGGCCAGGCCGGCGACCGACCCGCTCCACGCGCCGTACGGCGGGTTGCCCTCGTCGAAGCCGCTCTGCACGAAGGTGAGCTTCGTCTTTCCGCCGGACTCGGCCAGCTCCCAGGTGCTGACCCCGACTGGTCCCCAGTCGACGGACATCTTCCGGCCGGGCTCCAGGTCGACCACCTTGGCCGCGTGCCCGGACTCGAAGCCGCCCATGGCGTACCGGCCGCCGACCCAGGGCTCGATGCCGATCGGGTACCCGAACCAGGCGCTGGCCTGCGCCGAGTCGGTCAGCGACTCCCACACCCGGTCCACCGGCGCGGCGATGGTCAGCTCGCCGCGCAGGTCGGCGGAGGTGAAGTCGGTGCGCGGCAGCAGCGGCCGGCCCTCCAGGTGGGCGGCAAGGTTGGCGATCCCCAGGGCCCAGAAGGTCTGCAGGACGCCGCGGATGCTGCTGCCGCTCATCGCCTCGGCGAAGTCGAAGTGGCTCTGCCGCAGGGTGAGCACGGTGGTCCCGTCCTCCGGCGTCAGCTCGAACTCGGTGGTGGTCTCGACACCGTCCAGCGGCCAGGCGAAGCGCAGTATGTGCGCGTCGACGTGGAGCAGCCGCTGGTGCGGCGCGTCGCCCTCGGGGGTGAAGCGTCCCCAGAACGCGTACCGCTCCGGCAGCTCGACCTCGGCGTGCTCGGCCAGCCAGACGCGCAGCTCGGCCGGGTCGGTCAGGGCGCGGCGGACGGCCTCAGCCGGCGCGGCCAGCCGGGCCCGCACGGTCAGCAGGTCACTCATGGTTGTCGCCTTTCGGATAGCAGGCCACGGCGAGCTTGAAGGCGTCCCCCTCGGTGCCCCCGTAGCGGGTGAACAGGTCCTGCAGCGTCGACTGCAGGTCGTGCAGGAACTCCTGGCGCCGCTCGACGGGCACCCGGATCTCGCCGGAGACGCCGATGGACGGCAGCTCCGGCGCGGTGCGGTCGAGCGCCGCGACGTCGGCCTGGACCTCCTCCATCAGGTCGAGCAGGTAGCCCAGGCTCAGCTCGTCCCGGGCCCGGCGCAGCCCGCCGATCCGCCCGACCAGCCGCGGCGAGAGCCAGTACGACCGGGCGGCGGCCTGGTAGATGCCCTCGCTGATGCCGCGCACCTTGCGGGTGGCGACCTGCTCGACCAGGCCGGCCGCCGCGAGCTGCTTGACGTGGTAGTAGACGCGCTGCGGGGTCTGCTCCAGCAGGGCGGCGACCTCGGTGCAGGTGCGTGGCTCGGCCAGTTGCCGCAGCACCTCCACGCGCTGCGGCTTCAGCAGGGCCTCGGCCTGCTCGATCTGCTCCAGGTACAGGACATCTCTCATGGCAAAATCAGTTTGTACGTACAAAACTTCTTTGTCAATGGTTTCGACGAAAGGCCGCGCGGGTCGCGCGGCCTCTCGTGCGGCGAAGCGTCGTTACCGCAACGGCAACAGGTGGGCAGGCCGGTTGACCTTCACCGGCATGCCGTAGTCGGACAGCTCGATGACGACCTGGAGGTGGTAGGTGAATCTGCGGCCGTGGATGTTCGTCCGTGGCGCGCGGTCGTAGGACACCTTCGCGATCCGGTTGTCCGCGCCGATCGTCACGTCGCCGACGAAGTTGTCGGCGAGGATCTCGTCGGAGACGTTCTTCAGCGTCAACTGGAAGTGGTAGACCCCGGGGGCCTTCTCCGTGACCGTGGCGCCGGCCTGGCCCAGCACCCGGAACAGCTCCTCCGGGCTCGCCGAGGCACCCAGGCTGCCGCCCATCGCCGAGTCGAAGTCGAGGTGGTCATGGCTGCCCTTCTCCCGCGCCCACACGAGCTTCCCGCTGTCCGGATCCGTGCCGTCCAGGGCAGCGCGGTACCGGACGCCGTTGATCAGCTTCTCGGCCGAAAAGCCCGACACGATCGCGGGACGCAACTGCCCCTCGTAGGGCGAGTTCCAGTAGCCGGTGGCGGTCGCCGGGTCGAAGGCGCCCTCGGTGACCCACGTCGTGGCCTGCGGCGCCGGCAGCTCCCCGGGCTTGGCCGGCTTGTCCTTCGCGGCGGTGGTGACCTTCACCCGGTAACTGATGTTCTGGCTGGCCGCCGCGGCAGCGGCGAGCCGCATCTGGGGCGTGTCGGCGACCGTCGCCGTGGGGCCGACCGCGACCGGCGCCGGCGAGCCGCCGCTGCCGGCCGGAGCACCGCCGCCCACGGTCACCACCGCGGCCAGCGCCCCGACCACCCCGACCACGCCAGCGGTGTACGCGGTGCGGTGCAGGGCGGTGCGCCGCCGGTGGCGTCGGGCGGCCTCCCCCAGCACATCCCGGGTGAGCGCCAGGCCGGCGACCTCGTCCCGCATCCCGGCGGTCAGCTGATCTTCAAGGTCCGTGGTCATCCCACTGCTCCGTTCATACCTGCGTCCTCGAGCGCCCAGTCGGCCGTGAGCTGGCGTAACCGGGTGAGCCCCCGGGAGGCGGACGACTTGACGGTGCCGACCGAGCAGCCGAGCAGCTCGGCGGCTTCCGCCTCGCTGAACTGCTCCCAGTAGCGGAGTACCAGCACGGCCCGCTGGCGCGGCGGCAGCATGGCCAGCGCCTGGATCAGCGCCTGCCGCAGGTGCAGCACGTCGGTGCCGTCCGTCTGGCCCGGCGGCTCGATCTCGGTCAGCACCTCCGGCCGGCGCCGGCGCAGCCGCCACCGGTCCACCGCCAGGTGGTAAAGCGTGCGACGCAGATATCCCTCCTTGTCGCCGTGCACCCGGCTCCAGTTCCGCATCAGCCGCTCCAGCGCCGCCTGCACCAGGTCCTCCCCGGCGGCCCGGCTACCGGTCAGCAGCACCGCCGTCGCGAGTAGGGCACAGCCGCGTTGCGCGACGAGGACGTCCAACCCCTCGAAGCGTTGCTTCCGCCACACCGGCTCTCCTTTCGTCGCCACCAAGGACGACCGCTCCCGCCCGAAGGTTGACTGTCCCGGCGGGCAATCTCAGGACGACGAAAGGCCGCGCGGATCGCGCGGCCTTTCGTGGCGTTCGCAGGTCGGTGTGGGCGGACGCCCGCACGACTGAACGCCCGGCCCGTCATGCCGGGTCGGGCGTTCAGCCGGTCGAACGGAGAGCTCAGTCGTCGCTCTTCCCCTTGCCCCGATCGTCGCCCTTGTCGTGGCCCCGGTCGTCGTCGCCCATGTCCCGGCCCCAGTCGTCGTCGGCCTTGTCCCAGCTCCAGTCGTCGTCCTTGTCCCAGCTCCGGTCGTCGTCGCTCTTGATCTGGCCCCTGATCTCGCCCGCCGGGTACTTCTTGGTGTGCACGTTGGCGTACGTGACGCCGGCCTCGATCGCGTCGACGAGCTCGTCGAACTCGCCGGGCTCAATGCCCTGGTCAGCCGGGCCGATCACATCTTCGGGCGTGATGGTCCCCGAGATCGTGGCGGGAGACTCGGGGCAGCGCTGGGTGCCCTTTGGCGCGCCGCCCTTCCCGTCGCCCAGGTTCGAGCAGAGGAAGGCGGCGATCCCACCGCTCTGGTGTCTCCCCCCGAAGTGGATGTGCGCCTGCTGGACATCCTCGAGGTCCTCGTAGCTCAGTCGGAACCTGATCTCCTCATTCCGTTCGTCGATGTGCGCGACGAAACGACCCGAGCCGGGCGTGGAGATGGTGAGCGGATCCTCCTCGTAGCCGCTCAGCCTCGCCCGAACGGTCTCCCGCTCGTCCCGGGAGTCGCCCCAGTCATCCGAGTCGCGCGAGTCGCGCCAGTCATCCCAGTTCCACGAGTCTCGCTTGTCATCCGAGTCGCGCGAGTCTCGCTTGTCATCCGAGTCCCGCGAGTCTCGCTTGTCATGCGAGTCCCGGGACTCCTGCGAGTCGCGGGCGTCGGGTGAGTCCCGACCATCGCCCATGGCCGCGCTTCCCACGGCGGTGCCCGCCACCGCCGCGCTGACCGCCACCGCAACTGCCCACAGTCGAGTACGTCCCATCACTGCCGCTCCTTCCTAGGCGATGCCTGAGCCCACGCTCGTCGATGGCGCTTGACCATCGATTGGGGACACAGGCGGGAAGGCGCCGTTCAGCGGAGAACGGGAGTCCCGATGAGCTGCGGCACTCGGGCCGAACGGGCGCCCTATGGTGAAATTGTCCCATATTCGCCCGATACCGATGTCGTCTTCCCTGATCCGACCGTGAGGAATCTTCGGAGCCTGTTGACCGGCCGCGCATGCCCTGGCCGACTTCGACCAGCACGGGCCCCCTGTACCACGATGGGGTGTGACAGGGGACCGGTCCGCCCGGTGATACGAAAAGGCCGCGCCTGTGGCGCGGCCTCTTCGTCAGCGGAGCGGTCAGGGCGTCCAGTCGGGGCGTAGCGGGTAGCCGTTGACGCCGTCCGGGCCGTTGTGCGTGGCGAGCACCTGGTGCAGCTGGATGCCGTTGCGCTCGAAGCCCATCCGGGAACCGGCCATGTAGAGGCCCCACACCCGGGCGGTGCCGGGGCCCACCTCGTTCACGCAGAAGTCCCAGTGCTCGACCAGGTTGCGGCACCAGCCGGCCAGGGTCAGCGCGTAGTGCTGGCGCAGGTTCTCCTCGTGGTGCACCTCGAACCCGGCGTCGTGGATCTCGCTGATCAGCCGGCCCGGCCCGGCCAGCTCGCCGTCCGGGAAGACGTACCGGTCGATGAACGCGCCGGAGCGGTGCGGGGCGCGGTTGTCCGCCCGGGTGATGCAGTGGTTGAGCAGCCGCCCACCGGGCTTGAGTCGGTCGCGCAGCGCGCCGAAGTACGCCGGGTAGTTGCGCACCCCGATGTGCTCGGTCAGCCCGATCGAGGAGATCGCGTCGAACTGCTCGCGCGGGGCGTCCCGGTAGTCCAGGTGCCGCACCTCGGCCAGCTCGCCCAGCCCCTCCCGCTCGATCGCGGCCTGCGCCCACTGCGCCTGCGCCCTGGACAGGGTCACCCCGAGCGCCTTGACGCCGTACTCCCGGGCCGCGTGCCGGACCATGCCGCCCCAGCCGCAGCCGACGTCCAGCAGCCGCATCCCCGGCTTCAGCGCCAGCTTGTTCGCCACCAGGTCGTACTTGGCCCGCTGGGCCTGCTCCAGGGTGTCCTCCGGGGTGTGGAAGACCGCGCAGGTGTACGTCATCGACGGGCCGAGCACCTTCTCGTAGAAGGCGTTCGAGACGTCGTAGTGGTGGGAGATCGCGGTGCTGTCCCGGGTACGGGAGTGGCGCAGCCCGTTCATCACCCGCTTCCAGCGCGGCGCGGCCTCCTGCGGCGGGGGTGGCGGCGGCATCAGCCGCTCCCAACCGAGCCCCCGGACCAGGGCCAGCGCCTCCGCCACCGGGGGCAGGCGCATCGGCATCTCGTCCTTGAGCACCCGCAGCGCCTCGTACGGGTCGCCCGGGTGGACGCCGTCCAGCCCCAGGTCGCCGCTGACGTACGCCCGGGCCATGCCCAGGTCGCCGGGCGCGGTCAGCAGGTACGACAGGCCCCGCTCGGTGCGGATCGACAGGGTGATCCCCGCGTCGGTGGGGCCGACGGCGCTGCCGTCGTACCCGGTGACCCGGACCGGCAGCGCGCCGGTGGTCACCGCGCGGACCACGTCCGCCACGGTCGGGCCGGTACGCCGGCCGCCCGCCGGCGGGCCGGACGGGGCGTTCGCCGCCCCCTGTTCACGGTCGATCAGGCTCATTGACGCGCTACCGCCTTTTCGTAGAGTCCGGTGAGCCGGTGGTCGGGGTCGTAACGGTCCTTCACCACGCGCCAGGTCTCGCCGCCGTAGAGCCGGTCGAACGCCGCGCGGTCGTAGTACGCGTCGGAGTAGAGCGACTTGTGCCCGCCCGACTCCGACACCGCCCGCTCGATCGCCCGGTTGACGTCGCCGTCCGCGGCACCGTCGGCGATCGGCACGCTTCCCCAGAAGCCGATGTTCACGTAGGTTTCGCCCGGTTGGAGGGGATACAGCGGCCATGCCCGGGCGGACCCCGGGCCGGCCGGCTCCCGCAGCCGCAGCGGGCAGAGCCAGACCGGCGTCATCCCGACGTGCCGGTCGAACCAGCGCAGGAAGTCGGCCGTGCCGTCGAGCGGGATCTCCACGTCCTGCACCACCCGCTCCCGGGCCGGCCGGCCGCGCCAGCGGTCGATCCGGGCGGCCACCTGGTGCTGGTGCTCCAGCCGGACCAGGCGGTGGTAGAAGTCGCTGCGCCGGTACCGCGCCGGCCAGAGCCGGCGCACCACCGGGTGCTGCACGCCGAACGCCGCCGAGCACCAGAACCAGTCGGTGTCCCAGCGCCAGAGATAGTCGTACGTGGTGAGGGCGTCCCGGGTGCGCCGGCGCAGCGAGCGGTAGTAGATGTCCTGGCCGGTGTAGTCGCTGGGCCGCTCCGCCTCGTCGGTGAAGCTGCCCAGCACCAGGTACGCCTCGCCGGGGCTGAACACCACCCCGTCCATGGCGTCGACCGGCTCGCCCGCCCACTCCCCCTTGGCGACCACGTCGCGGATCGCGTCGGTCAGCTCCTCCAGCCGGCTGAACCGGATGTTGCGCAGCGCCACGTACCGGCGGACCGGTTGCAGCTCGATGCGCAGCCGGGTGGCGTAGCCGAGGCTGCCCAGCGAGTTGGGGAAGGCCCGGAACAGCTTGGCGTGCTCGCCCTCGGGCCGGATGGTGAGGATCTCGCCCGCCCCGGTGAGGACGTCCATCTCCAGCACCGACTCGTGCGGCAGGCCGTTACGGAAGGAGGTGGACTCGATGCCCAGCCCGGTCACCGCACCGCCCAGGGTGATCGTGCGCAACTGCGGCACGACCAGCGGCATCAGCCCGTGCGGCAGGGTCGCGTCGACCAGGTCCTCGTAGGTGCACATGCCCTGCACGTCGGCGGTGCGGGCCCGGGGGTCGACGGCGAGCACCCCGGTCAGCCCGCTGACGTCCAGCCCCGGGACCCGGGGCGCCGAGCGCGGTCGGAACAGGTTGGAGGTGCGTTTGGCCAGCCGTACGGGCTCGCCGGCGGGCACCGCGGCGTACGAGCGTCGCAGCGTGTCCACCGCCCGCTCATGATCACGGACAGCGTGCATGAGATCACAGTACGCCTGGAGCGCCGGATCCGTGGGATGTCCACGGTGGCCTTTTCGCGTCCCGTACCCGGCCTGCGGGTTACCGTGGCGGGCATGTCGTCCCCCGCGATCGCCGCCCTCGACGCCGCCGGCCTGCCGTACCGGGTGATCCGGCACGGCCCGGTGCGCAGCCTCGCCGAGGCCGCCGCCGCCCGGGGCGTCGAGGTCCCCGACGTGGTCAAGACCATCGTGGTGCGTCGGGGCGAGGACGACCACCTCTTCGTGCTCACCCCCGGCGACCGGGTCGTCTCCTGGCCCAAGCTGCGCGCCTTGCTCGGGGTGAGCCGGCTGTCCATGCCGGACGCCGACGCCGCCCGCGCCGCCACCGGCTACGAGCGCGGCACCATCACCCCGTTCGGCGCGACCACCGCCTGGCCGGTCGTCGCCGACGAGCGGCTGCGCGGCCGGGAGATCACCCTCGGTGCCGGCGAGCCCGGGGTGTCCGTCGCGGTGGACGCCGATGCCGCCGTCGCGGCGCTGGCCGCCACGGTCGCCGACGTCACCGATCCCGAGCCGGCCCGCTGATCGCTGGCCGGCGCGACGCGGGCGGCATAGCGTGGGGGCATGCCGAAAGCCGTCTGGAACGACCTGATCGTCGCCGAGAGTGACGACACCGTGGTGGTCGAGGGCAACCACTACTTCCCTCGCGCCGCCCTGCGCGACGACGTGATCCGCGACTCCGGGACGCACACCGTCTGCCCCTGGAAGGGCACCGCGTCCTACTACACGCTCGAACACGACGGGAAGACCAGCGCCGACGCGGTCTGGTACTACCCGGACCCCAAGCCGGATGCGGCGATGGTGCGCGACCGGGTGGCCTTCTGGAAGGACGTCCGGGTCGTCGACTGAGTCACCCCGACGCCGGGGCGACTGGCCATCGACGGTGGCGGTGGGTCAGGATGCCCCCATGTCCGACCCACACACCGACCCGCCCGGCACCGTGTACGGCGCCCGCCGCGCGGCCCGACCCGGCCTGCCGCGGGACCCACTGATGCGGATCGCGCTCGGGGTGGCGCTGGTGGGCGTACTGCTCGGGGCGTTCTTCACCACCGGCGTGCTCGGCGGCGCCGACGAGCCGGTGCTGCCCGCGGCCGCCGCGCCCAGCCCGCCGGCCGACGGGCCGACCGGGGCGACGCCGACCGCCGAGGCCGCGCCGACCACCCCGGCCGCCCCGACCACCCCGGCCCCGCCGTCGCCCACCGCCGCGCCGACCACCCCGGCGGCGCCGGCGGCCGGGCCCAAGGTGTTCCGGGCCGCCGCCTCCGGGCTCTGCGTCGGGGTGACCGACGACGACCCCGAGGGCGCGGACGCGGAGCTGGCCGACTGCACCGGCGGGCCCGAGCAGCAGTGGGTGGCGACGGCGGTCGCCGCCGACGTGTTCACCCTGACCAACGCGGCCAGCGGCAGGTGCCTGGACGTCGACGGGCAGCGCACCGACGACGGCGTGGACGTGCAGCAGTGGTCCTGCAACGGCCAGCCCAACCAGCAGTGGCGGCTCGCCCCGACCGGCCCCGGGTCGGTGCTGCTGGTCGCCGCGCACAGCGGCAAGTGCGCCCAGGTCGACGACGCCGGCACCGAGGCCGGTGACGAGCTCGAACAGGCCCCCTGCACCGGTGCCCCCGAGCAGCAGTGGGCGCTCGGCTGAGGGGGCGCCCGTGACGTCCCCGACCCGGCGGTGCCCGGGCAGCGCGGGGAGACCGGCTCAAACGCGATAGCTCCACGCCCGGCCGCCCGCCGGGACGGGCGGCGTGAGCACCGGCACCGGCACGGCGGCACCCCGGCGGCGGAGCAGCAGGGAGAGCCCGGCCGCGCCGATCGACAGCGCCCCGGCGACGTACCAGGCCAGCGCGTAGTCGCCGAGCCGGTCGCGAACCAGTCCGGCGGCGGTGGCGGCGATGGCCGCGCCGACCTGGTGGGCGGCGAAGACCCAGCCGAAGACCACCGCGCCGGACGCGCCGAAGTACTCCCGGCACAGCGCCACCGTCGGCGGCACGGTGGCCACCCAGTCCAGGCCGTAGAAGACGATGAAGACCAGCATGCTCGGCTCGGCGCTACCGGCGAAGAGGCCGGGCAGCACCAGCAGCGACGCGCCGCGCAGCGCGTAGTAGATGCCGAGCAGCAGCCGGCTGTCCATCCGGTCGGTCAGCCAGCCGGAGGCCACCGTGCCGACGATGTCGAAGAGCCCCACCAGGGCGAGCAGGCCCGCGGCGGTGGTCTCCGGCATGCCGTGGTCGTGCGCGGCCGGCACGAAGTGGGTGCCGACCAGACCGTTGGTGGTCGCGCCGCAGATCGCGAAGCCGCCGGCGAGCAGCCAGAACGGCCGGGTCCGCGCGGCGGCGGCCAGCGCGCCGATCGCCCGGGCCGCCGCGCCGCCGGCCGGCGGCACCGGGGGCACCACCTCGGTCGCGCCGTAGGCGGGTAGGCCCAGGTCCGCCGGGTGCTCGCGGAGCAGCCAGACCACCAGCGGTACGACCGCCAGCGCGGCCCCGGCGACGACGAGCGCCGCCACCCGCCACCCGTGGTCGCGCACCAGCACGGCGACGAGCGGCAGGAAGACCAGCTGCCCGGCGGCCCCGCCGGCGGTCAGCACCCCGGTCACCAGGCCCCGCCGGCGTACGAACCAGCGCCCGGTCACCGTCGCCACGAAGGCCAGCGCCATCGACCCGGTACCCAACCCGACCAGCACGCCCCAGCAGAGGATCAGCTGCCAGCTCGCGGTCATGAACACGGTCAGCCCGCTGCCGAGCGCGACCAGCACCAGCGCGGCGGCCACCACCCGGCGGATGCCGAAGCGATCCATCAGCGCGGCGGCGAAGGGCGCGGTCAGCCCGTACAGCATGAGGTTGACCGAGACGGCGGCCGAGATGGTCGCCAGCGGCCAGCGGAACTCGGCGTGCAGCGGGTGCAGCAGCACTCCGGGCGTGGCGCGGAAGCCGGCCGCGCCGACCAGCGCCACGAAGGCGACGGCGGCGACGGCCCAGGCCGGGTGGAGACGACGGAATCGGGTCACGGTACGAGTCTCGGGTCGGCCGGCCGGTGCGACGAGTGGCCGGAAAGCCATCATGCGCAATAATCGGGCCATGGCCCTCGTCCCGCACCGGATCGCGGTGCTCGCCCTCGACCAGGTGGTCGGTCTGGACCTCGGCACCCCCGCCCAGGTCTTCGGCACCGCCCGCACGGCCGACTTCGAACAGCTCTACACCGTCGGCGTCTGCACCCCGGGCGGCCGGCCGGTCCGCAGCACCGCCGGCTTCCAGGTGCATCCCGACCACGGCCTGGAACTGATCGAGGCCGCCGACACGGTGATCGTCGCCGGCATCCACGGCGGGTCGGCGCTGACCGACGGCACCGTCGAGCCGGACGTCGCGGCGGCGCTCCGGGCGGCCCACCAGCGGGGTGCCCGGATCATGTCAATCTGCACCGGCGCGTTCGTCCTGGCCGCCGCCGGGCTCCTCGACGGCCGGCGGGCCACCACCCACTGGGCGTACGCCGGTCTGTTCCGCCGGCTGCACCCGGCCGTCGACCTCGACCCGGACGTGCTCTTCCTCGACGACGGGGTGCTCACCTCCGCCGGCGTGGCCGCCGGCATCGACCTGTGCCTGCACGTCATCCGCACCGACCACGGCAGCGAGGTGGCCAACCGGGCGGCGCGGCGCTGCGTCGTGCCGCCGTGGCGCGACGGCGGCCAGGCCCAGTACATCGAGCGGCCGGTCCCCCGGACGGCGGACACCGGCACCGCGGCGACCCGGGAGTGGGCCCGGCAACGGCTGCACGAGCCGGTGGGGCTGCGCGACCTGGCCGCGCACGCCCGGATGAGCGTACGCACGTTCACCCGGCACTTCCGCTCGGAGACCGGACTGAGCCCGGCGCAGTGGCTGCTCCGGCAGCGCACCGAGCACGCCCGACTGCTCCTGGAGACCACCGACCTCACCGTCGACCAGGTGGCCCGCCACGCCGGCTTCGGCACCACTGCCGCCCTCCGCCAGCACTTCCACCACCGCGTGGGCGTACCTCCCGCCACCTACCGCCGCACCTTCCGCCACACCCCCTAACCCCCGCTTTTCCACCCCCGGCTTTCCGCCCCGCGCGGGTGGGGACGGGGGCCAAGGGCGGGCTTCACCAGGCCGGGCGGCTCACGATCCGGCCACGGGTGCGTGGGCCACGCCGTCCCGCAGCAGCCGGAGCTCAGCCAGGTGCATCGGCAGGTGGACGCGGGTGTGCAGGTCGAGGGCCCGCCCCCAGGGCAGGGAATCCTCGACGACCAGATCGAAGCCCTCGCTCAGGTGGGTCTCGACCGGGGTGTCGGCGGCCGGGCCGAGCCGCTCGACCAGCGCGCAGAGCTTCTGGCTGGTGGCCCGGAGCAGGGTGGCGAGCCCGTCCAGCCCGCCGCACTCGGAGACCAGCGCGTCGAGCTGCGGCCGATGGATCGCCTCCAGGTCGTAGTAGGCGAACGGGGACCCGGCGAGCACCGCCTCGGTCGCCTCGCTCAGCAGCTCGTCGTTGGCGGCCAGGTGCGCGACGATCTGCTCCGCGCTCAGCTCCCCCTCGCCGGGCGCCCCGAACCCGCCCGCGTCCACCTCCGCGAGCACCTCGTCATAAACCCGCCGCAACCCCCCGCTCTCCACTCCCCCACTCAACCCCGCCCCCACCCGTCGATCACCGAGTTATGGCGCCCGTTTCACCCGGATGAGGGGCCACGACCACAACTCCATGATCGGCGCGGGGGGGGGGGGGGGGGGGGGGGCAGGGGGGGGCGGGGGGGGGGCGGGGGGGGGCGCGCCCCCCGCCCCCCCCGGGGGGGGCG
>NZ_JAEMUW010000014.1 GCF_016598485.1 Micromonospora coerulea
CAGGTAGCAGTCGAAGGCATCGGCTCGTACAGCCATCCGTACAGCCAAGCCCGCCCGCTGACGCCGACACTGCCCGACAACGGCGGACCGGCTGACCAGGTGCATAGCCACCTGACCAGCCATCCGCAATCTTCTCTTAATCCGCGGGTTCGGGGTTCGAGTCCCTGGCGGCGCACCAGCAGGAACACCTCAGGCCCGGTCCTCATGGACCGGGCCTGACCCCTTTTCTCGACCCAACGTCAGCCATCGAAGTGAAGGCCGAGCCTGTCCACGGACGACCGCTGGGACTGCCGGGTGACCTCAACGTAGATGAGCTTGGTGATGGTCGGGGAACTGTGGCCCAGGATGTCCTGGATCTTTTCAATGGGCACGCCCTGCTCGTAGAGGAGCGTGGCGCAGGAGTGGCGTAGATCATGGAACCTGATCCTGCGTATGCCTGCTCGGTCCAGGAGCCGGCCAAAGTGACGGTTGAAGTTGCGGGGTTCGATCGGAGTCCCAATGCCGGTGGTGAAGACCAACCCGGAATCCTTCCAGTCCTTGCCGGTGATCTTGCGTTCAGCGCCTTGGGCGACCCGAGCCCGCTTCGTGGGCGAGTTCTTCGCGGCCGGTGGTTCGTCGTTCGCGGGCGAGGGCGGCGGGCGGTGTTGGCGAGGAGGGCGTCGCCGAGGGTGTGCCAGCCGACGCCGGCGAAGGTGAGGGTGCCGACGATGAGGGTGGTGTCGTCGTCGAGGTGGTCGACGGCTCGAAGGGCGCCGGGCTGCTCGTCGGCTTGGTCCTCATGCCGGCGGAAGGCGACCCGCGTCTCCCGCAGGAGTTGGAAGGCCAGCCAGGTAGCGGCGGGCTTTGGTGAGGAAGTGGCCGCCGAAGCCGAGCATGTGTGCCCAGCGCCGCAGTCGGGCGTAAGGGTTGGCCGTCGGCGTGCTGGCCCGCGCCCAGCAGACGACGGGTCGGCCATGCTCGCAGAGGCCGGCGTCGCGGCGGGCGTCGCAGGGCTCGGATCGGCAGTCGCAACGCTTGCGATTGATGCAGGTGCGCCGCTTGACCGCGCGGACGTGGACCGGCCCGAAGGACGGTGCGGTGAAGGTGACGAACACGGCCGGATGCTTGGAGACGGTCTCGGGGACGCCCTTGCCGCCGACGAGGCCGGCGCGGAGCAGCTGGCGGGCACCAGGTCCGGCCAGGTCAACGAGGGTGACGGGATTCAGGTTGCCTCTCGTGTGGCAGTTCGCGGCCCAGCTGGTAGCTGGTACGGCAAAATCTTCCTTATGGCGTATAAGCCTGCCTAATCGCCTAAACGGGTCTGTCGGCTGTTCCGTCCCTCGCACCAACCGGTCAGGGCGTGCCGCACGGATCTTCTCGACCGAAGCCGATGTTCGCGTAACAGGACGGTGAGCAAATCATGACGTCAGGACTCTCGGGCACCAAGGCTTTGGTGACCGGTGGAACCAGTGGCATCGGGAAGGCCGCGGCTACCGAGTTGGCCCGGCTCGGTGCGCACGTGGTCTTGTCCGGTCGGGACGAGAACCGGGGCAACGACGTGGTGCAGGAGATTCGTTCGGCCGGGGGTCAGGCCTGGTTCGTGGCCACCGATCTTCACAACGAGGCCGCCGCGCGCTCGCTGGCCGCTCGTGCCAAGGAGCAGCTCGGGCAGGTGGATGTACTGATCAACAGCGCTGGCGCCTTCCCGTTCGGTCCTACCGAGCAGACCAGCGAGGAGACGTTCGACTCGGTGTACGCACTCAATGTCAAGGCGCCATACTTCCTGGTCGCAGAGCTCGCACCCGACATGGCCAAGCGCGGCCGGGGCGCGATCGTCAATGTGACCACGATGGTCGCCGAGTTCGGCGCTCCGGGGATGGCTTTGTACGGGTCGAGCAAGGCCGCGCTGGTGCTGCTGACAAAGTCCTGGGCTGCCGAGTACGGGCCCAGTGGCGTACGGGTCAACGCGGTCGGCCCCGGACCGACCCGTACCGAGGGCACCGCGTCCATGGGCGACGCACTCGACCAACTGGCCAAGGGCGGACCGGCCGGACGGCCCGGCTCTGCTGAGGAAATCGCCGCCGCAATCACCTTCCTGGCCAGCGACCGGGCGAGCTTCATCCACGGCGCGGTCCTGCCGGTCGACGGGGGACGCACAGCCGTCTGAATGATTTCCAAGTGATTTCCAACCGTCCGGTCTGCTCCGCGACGCTGCATCGGCTGCCGGCGATGCCTGGTCTCACATGATGCGTGACGGATCGGCCTCACCAGATGCTCTACATGATCGCGATGGTCTGACCGCCAGCGCTTGCCTGCGGGGCCGCGCTGGCGAGACGTCCGCTCATGCCGAACTGAGCGCGGTCAGTGTGTTTGGGTCTCCCAGACCGGCTGCTGAGGCTCGTCGTTGTGCACGATGATGTCGACGTGATCGGTCGGGCGGACCGTAGCGAAGTAGAGCTGTTGGGAGGGGATGTAACGCTCGCGCCAGCGCCGTTCGACTTCGGCCAGAGATAAGACCCGGCGCTCTCGGATCACGGCACGATCCACGGTCTTCTCGAGCGCGGTCGACACGAAGATGCGCAGGTCCCACCGATCAATCAGTTCCGGGCGCATGAGGAAGACGCCGTCGAAGACCAGCACGGCGTCGGCGGGGGCAGTCGTGACCGGCGGGGACAGCGCAGTATCCGCTGTTCGGTCGTAGACCGCGTTCTGGAAGCGTCGATCTCCGCCCGGGCCGAGCGGATCGAGCAGGACCCGGGTCAGCGCGTCGTAGTCGTGGGTGTCGAAATAGCAGCCTTCGGCCGAGAACTCGCCGCGCGGATAGCGCTGCGCCCGTGGGAAGAGGAAATCATCGATCGTCGCGCGGATGACGTCGCGGCCCTGTGTGCGCAAGACGACGGCCAGCTCGTCGGCGAGGGTGGTCTTGCCTGCGGCGGGCGGTCCGTCGACGGCAACCCGCGTCGGGTGTGCGACGGTGACGGACCCGACTGCCGCGGCTAGGCGGCCGAGCAACTCGTCGCGGGTACCTTGGTCCATGTCCTGCCCCGTCCTAGTCTCGCGAAGGGCGCCGTGTCGAGCCGACCTTATGCGCGCCAGCCTTTTCGCGCCCGCCACGGTCCGAGTGAGCGAGCTTGCCGCATGTGGAAGTGGCTGCGGTCGCGGCGCACACGGACTATCATGCCGGCGCTGGTCGCTCGGCATGCCTCTGCACACGACAGGTAGGAAACAAACTGGGCGACCACGGCTGACCCCCACGCGACCCCCACCCCGCGCAAGACGAGCAATCGACACGGCGGCGCGGCAGGCTGAACCGAGGTCATGCGCCTTGACCGTAATCGAGCGCGAGTTCTCTTTATCCGCGGGTTCGGGGTCCGAGTCCCTGGCGGCGCACCAGCAGTAACACCTCGGGCCTGGTCCTCATGGACCGGGCCTGACCCCTTTGCTCGACCCCAACCTGAGCGGTGCTCATGCGGCGGGCATCAGCCCGGCTGAGCGCGGATCAGATGCTCCATCCCGGCTCAGTGTGTCGTAGCAGCGGGCGATGGACACCGCGATCGTCACCCACGGGCAGAGCCCGCGACCGCGGGTGGGGTCGCCTTCCTCAATGTAGGGGACGAGACCGGGATGCTTAACGTCTCCTGCTCACCGGGGCTCTGGCAGCGCTACCGACGGGTGGCGACGACCAGCACCGCCTCTGGTGATGAACGGCGGATTGCAGCGGGACGAGGGGTACCTAGCCTCACCGCCGACCGGCTCGACGGAATCGAGCCGCCGGTCGCCCCGGCGAGCGACTTCCGCAGATCCGCCTAAGGGGTCCGTGGACGACCGTCTCAGCCAGGCAAGCTCGCGAGCGCGGCGCCGGCGCTGCCGAGCAGCCCGACCAGCACGATCCGTCGGAACGCCACGGGGTCGATGCGGTGGAACAGTCGGTTTCCCAGCCACCAGCCCAGCGGCACCGCGGGGAGCGCCACAAGGGAGATCCGCACCACATCGGCGTGTACCTGACCGGTCAGCAGGAACCCCGTCAGCCCTATCAGACTGGTGCCCGAGAAGGTCGCCGCCAGGGTGGCCCGGAAGGTGCGCGGGTCGTAGCCGAGCGACTGGAACGCGGCGACCAGCGGGGGCCCGTTCGTCCCGGTGGCGGCGGTTAGCACCCCGACGAGGACGCCGATGGCCCCGAGACCGATCCGTCCGGTGCGGATCCGTGCCCTGGACCAGACCAGCGCTGCACAGCCGAGCACCACGACCGCGATCAGCGCGCTCAGCAGCCGCTCCGGCGCGAGCGCGAGAACCAGCAGGCCGGCCGGCAGGCCGAGCAGGGCGGTGGCGGTGAGTGCCGCCGCGACCCGCCACCGGGCGTGGGCGCGTTCCCGGATGGCCGCAGTGACGGTCAGCCCGACGCCGGTCAGCGCCGACACCACCACGGCGGCGCGCGGGTCGACGGCGGCGGCCAGCAACGGCACGGTCACCAGCGCGTACCCGAAGCCGCTGACCGCCTGGGCGAAGGCACCGAGCAGCACGATGCCGAACGCGCTGAGCAGGATGACCACCCGCTGAGACTGACGCACCGGACGGCGGGCGGACAACCGGCCGGCCCGGAGATCCCCGACACACGACCAGCGGCCGGCAATGCTCATGAGTCTGCCGCTCAGGCCGGACGGGGGCATCGCCGGGGCCCACCTGGCCGGGGGAACAGCCGCAGAACTCGAAGAACCCCAAATCGGTTGCGCAGTACGACGTCGCCTGCTTCCAGGTGAAGTCGCGACAGCAACCCCGACGGCAACCGGTGTAACCAAGGACCACTTGAGCCGACTCCGGGCCGACGACATTGCCGAGCTTGCTGTCGTCTGGCAGCGACTACGGCTGTGACTCTTAATCCGCGGGTTCGGGGTTCGAGTCCCCGGCGGCGCACCAGCAATCATCTGGCATTCACCCTTCGGGGGGTGCCCAGATGTCGTTTGGCATGGTGCGGTGTGCACGTCCGGGCAGACGCCTGCCGTCGAGCGACTGCCGCACGCGGCGGCTGAACCAGCCTCGGCCGATGCGCATAGCGCCTTGTCCTCGTTATGGGCATTGAGGTCGCGGGGACCCCAGCCGCCCGCTCGCCCCTCGCGCTGTGTTGCCGCTGACCCGGGAGACGCCAAACCACGGCTGGGAGGTGAGCACGATAGGCAGGGGCATGAACGGGGAAGGTCCGGCCGAGCGAGCGGCCGAGAAGTCGCGAGAGCTTACCGAGGGGGACGACCTCCTACGGGGGAGGGCGGTGCAGAAGCTTGGGGGCTTCTACGCGATCACATTCGGCGCCTCATTGTGGGCCTGGGACTCAGCGTTCGAAATCGGCACGCACCGGACCATCTTCTACTACCATCGGCAGGAACTGTTCGTGCTGGCCCTCGTTGTCCTCCTGAGCGCTCTCCTCCTGCCCCGCCGGGTACATACCCACCCTTGGGTGCTGGTCCTGTTCCTGCCCCCGATAGGGCTCCTGCTGCTAAGACTCGTCGTGGGTCACCCTCACAGCGCCTTCGAACAGACCGCCGCGCGTGTGGTGAACGTCGCGACCATCGCCGTCGCGCCGTTCGTCGTGGCCATCATCGTCCGGTTACTCGCGCCCAACTACTTCACCCTGCCGGGCCGCCGCCTGAAGGTCACCGTGGTGGTGATCGTCGCCATTGTGGCGTTGACCGGCTTCCTCGTCGGCCACTTCAATAGCCGCTTCCTCGCGTGCCAAGACTTCATCGTGGCCGGCGATGATCCTCCCCCGAACTGCCACAAAGACGAGTGGTAAGCCGCTGTCCGTCACGTCGACCGGCCAGGGCGACCACATGATCGTGCACGCGCCCACAAGGCCGCCTATCCGTCACGTTGCGACCTCGGAGGACACGAACAGCGACCGCGGTCCGGCTGAGGGCCGCCTACCTGGCGGCCGTGGCTGCCTTCGCCGAAGACAGCCAGGTCACCCGGCTGGCGATCCGGGAACCGGAGGCGGCGGTTCGCGTGGGCCTGGATGGCGACGGGCGTGACAGCCGGTTGGCTGTGCTGTTCGGGCCGGATCTGAGCGGCTACCACGACGGAGCGCAGGTACCCGTGGCGGTGGGGTTGGAGCTCGTGCGGCTCATGTTGCGCGACGGCCCTGGTTGGTGCCGGCTTGAAGCCGAGGAGCGCTTGTTCATCCATGTCGGCTGGGACCAGTACGTGTACCTCGGCAGCACCGACCCATGCCAGGGGCAGTGGCCCGTGCCAACCGGCATGGGCTCTTCGCGGAACGGATCCAACGGTCGCCATACGACCCGGCGCTCACCGAGGACGCCAGCGCTCGGCCGGCCGACAGCGGTTTCTGGGACGAGGTCGCCACTATCGCCGTAGAACGCGGCGCCGTGCTTCTCGAAGAGGGCTACGTCTACAACGCCGCCCGCTGGCACCGCATCACGACCAGCAACCTGGATGCCGTCCGGACACAGTTGGCCCCCCGAGCCCGCCTACTGGTCTGGCCCGACCTGCAGACGAACGTCGACGCTGCGTTGGCGAACCTGCCCGACGAGGGCCTTAGCGAGGTCATCTGGCAGGACCACAACGGTCAGGTCAACTGCCGATGCGTTGAGGAAACGGTCCACGGTGCACTGCGCATCCGGTTGGCCGAAGCCCAGGCCGCCATCGTCCTTCCGCTCATGGACGAACGTCACCCACTGCTGAGTGCGGTCCGACCCGATCCGGACGGCGTCCTGCGTGCCCGTTGGGCACCCTGAGGATCGATGCCCACGCCAGCGACCAGCTCTCCCATCCGCACTTCTGCCCCTTAGCTAGGGGGCTGCCCCGGGTGCACGCGCCGCATCCCCACCACGATCTCGTCGCGGCTTCGTTCACGGCCCACCGACATGCGGCGCCGTTTGGCCCTGGAGGGCCGGTCCGTCATGCCGGCAGCCGTTCCGCTGCGGCGAGCCGTACATCCGCCTCCTCGATCGGGTCGTCGCGCAGCTCGGCCAGCCAGCTCCGGGCGTCCTCGGTCAGTGGAGTGTGCCGGGCGGCCAGCAACCGTACCGAGGGTTCACAGTCGAACAGGTGAATCGGCAGTACCGCCGTGGTGCGCTCCTCGTCCAGCAACAGCAGGCTACGCAGGTAGCTGGCCCGCTCGTAGGAGTGCGGAGACGCGACGGTCATCAGGCGCAGCCGGCGGATGAGCATCGCTTTGGCGTCGGCGTAGGCAGCGGGTGGCGCGGTTGCGAGTATGCGGGCGAGCCCCTCGCTGAGGACGTCATAGCCGCACCACTCGTCGCCGAGCTGATCGAGTGCGGCGAACAGAACTGCGATGTCCTGTTCGTCACCTTGCTCGGCAAGCAGGTGCGGGGCGTCGCGGAACAATGGGTGGTCGGCATCCGCAGCCCAGGCCCGAGCATGCGGAAGGATCTGGGGGCCGAGCGTGCGCAGCGCGCCGAACAGGCCCGCCGGCCGTGCGGGTGCGACCCGCTCGACGAGGTCGAGTAGTTCGGGTATCGGGCGGCCCCGATGGCGGATCTGCCCGAGGGCCAGGCCCATGGCGGCGGGGTCGGTGTTCATTGACTGCAGGAGTGCTATGAGGTCTGCGTCGGATGCATCGCTCAACGAGGTCCGGCGGACGCGACCCGATGAACGGCTACGTGCGGCGGCGCGGAGCACCCCATCGAGCCGGGCATCTCGGCCTCGCCACCAGGACCAGGGGTGATCCGAGGGCCACAGTCGCGCCGCATCTCCGACCTCGACCCGCATGGCAGCGGTCTCCCAGAGGTCGTCCCACCACTCAACCGGCCATTCGACCGCGAGGGCGGTCAGTGCGTCGATCCAGCGGACGCCGTTGTGGACGTATCGGTGCAAGGCCTCGCGGGCCTGCCCGTCACCTGCGCGAGCCAGTGTCGTCAGCACCCCAACGGTCAAGTCGAACTGATTGTCCTCGTCGTGGGGGTCGGACTCCGGCCAGGCGCGGTAAGGGCCACAGGCGTAGAGCTGTGCGATCAGAGGAGCCACGTCCAGGTGCAGGTCGCGCAGCAGTCGAGCCAGGTAGGTGGAGCGCGAGTCGATCTGCCAGTCCCACCGGGTGTCCCGACTGCAGCACCGATACACCAGTCCGGCGCGCTGCGGCTGGCGGCGTAGACGGGCGACGGCAAGCCCGCGACCCAGCTCCAGTGCGCCGTACAGGCTGCGGTGTGGCGCGTAGTGCCATTTGTGTGGGCAATCCCCGTCTTCGCAGCTCATTGCTGAAAGTATGGGCCGGGTGATCGGGGCATCCACCGATTAACTGCGGCTCGCGCACTCGCATGGCGACGGCCGATGACTGGGACGCCGCGGTGGATGACACGTCCGGCTAGACGATCTTGCTCGGTCGGGGCGATCTACAGTGAGGCCGATGAAGCTGGCCGAGATCCGCCGATACCCGATCAAGTCACTGCTTGGCGAGCAGCTCGCAACAGTCGAGGTCGACGAGCGCGGACTGGTTGGTGACCGCTCGTGGGCGGTGCGTGACGCCGACGGGAAGGTGGGCAGCGGGAAGAACACCCGTCGCTTCCGTCGGATGCCTGGCCTGTTCACGCTGCGCGGACATTCTGGCGATTCAGTGCCGGTGGTGGAGCTGCCCGACGGACGCCGCTTCGCTGCGGATGAGCCCGCGGGGCACGAGGCGGTTAGCGAGGTACTGGCCCGTCGCGTGACGATCGAGCGGGAAGCGGAGGTCATGCACCACGACGAGGGCCCGGTAAGCCTGATCAGCAGCGCCGCCCTACAGCGACTCCATGACCTGGTGGGGGAGCCCGTCGACCCAGTGCGGTTCCGGGCCAATCTGCTCGTCGACGTGCCGGGCAGCGACTTCCCGGAGGACGGCTGGCTAGGGCGAGCCGTCCGTATCGGTTCCGACGTGGTGTTGCGACCGCGCCGCCGGCTTACCCGATGCGTCATGATCGACCTCGCGCAAGAGGGCGCCCCGGAGCATGGCCAGCTCCTGAGGACGGTTGCCGAACACCACGACCTGACGTTCGGCGTGTGGGCAACAGTCGAACGCCCTGGTCGTATCAGGCTCCATGATGCCGTCGAACTCATGCCGGCCTGAGGACCGGGCGGTGTCACCCACGTCCCGCTGAGCAGACCCATCGCCATCTTTGGTTGGTGCCGCCGTGTTCGACGGACCGCCACCACCACGACCACCGACGCGACCAGACCCACCAGGTAGGCCGTCGCGATCCCGGTCGCGAGTTGGTCTCCCGCGTCCTGGCCGCCCGCGAACATCCCTAGGTATCCGAAGGCGACAATCGCAACGAGGTAGCCGAACAGCCCGAGCATGAAGCCGGTGGCTGCTCCAAGGCCTGGGGATTCTTCTCGGGGGAAAGCCGCACCTTCGGCGGTCTCGGTCGTTTCCACCTCGACAGGCTATTGCCACGCCAACCCATGTTGGCGGCGTGATCATCCAGCCGGCCGACGACGACACCGACACGTCGTCCTTCGGGGAGAACAACCTGCGGACCCCGCCGATGCCCCGGGTCTTCGAGCCGCTCAACCGCCCTTGCGCGACCAGCGGTAGCCCGTTGTCACTTCGTCGGAGAAAGGCCGGTGCAGCGGCGGGCGGTTGCCAGCTTGTCGCGGATGGCCCGCTCGGCCGACCCGGACACCAGCCGCGGCTGCCCGGTGCCGGAGACTATCGCTGGCACGAACTCGTTCCGGATTACCTCCCGTCCGCGGACGGTCAGCCGGAGCACCCCCGAGTCCGTGCTGCGCGAGGTGCCGTACCAGAGGAAGTTGCCCAGCCCGTAGTGCACGTACGTGCGACCGAGCCAACCATCCGCGAGCAGGGTGTGGGCGTGCGTGCCCACCACGATGTCCGCACCGGCTTTCGCCAGGGCGCCGGCGATGCTCTTCATCTCACCGCTGGGGCAGGCGCTGCCCTCGATGCCCCAATGCATGAAGACGATAACCAGATCGGCCTGACGGTGCGCCGCCGCCACCGCGCCGACGGCACGGTCCCGGTCAAAGGCCATGGCGATGCCCGGCCGGGTCGACGTGGGCTTCCACTGTTCGGAAAGGCGGTGTACCTGGGAGAATCCGACGACAGCGATCCGGACGCCGTCGACCGTCGTCAGCCAGGGGGCGTACGCCTCGGTCACGTCGCGCCCCGCCCCGAAGACCGGGAAGCGGGCCGAGCGGGCGGAGTCGAGCGTGTCCAGCAGGCCGACCCGCCCGTAGTCGAGCGCATGATTGTTCGCGATCGAGACCGCGTCGATGCCGGCGGCGCGCAATGCCTCGTACGCCGTTGTCGGCGCCCGGAAGAGGTAGGGCTTGGGCTCCGGCGTGCCGTGCTCGGTCACCGCGGTTTCCAGGTTGACCAGGGTGAGATCGGCGCCGCGGAGCACCTCGGCGATCGGCCCGAACGCCGACCGGGGCTCATCGAGCAGGGTGACAGTGCGCCCGGTGAAGTGGACGTCTCCGGCGAACGCCAGCCGTAGCTGCCGGTCGGCCGGGTTGGCGCTCGGCGTCGCGGGCGCCGGCGCGGTACGGGTGGGAGCGGGCGTGCCGGCGGGCGGTGCGGCATCCTGCCGCGACAGCCCATCATCGAAGCCGCATCCGGCGGTCCCGATCAGGAGGCCTGACGCCAGCATTACGGCCCATCGGCGACGGTATAACGGTGACGGCACGCTCTGAGGCTAGTGGCCTTGGGCTGCGGTAGTGACCCCCATTTCCGCGTACCTGCCGGATGCTGAGGCTATCGGCTCCCGGCGAGGATTACCCGCCAGGCGTTGGGCCGGTCTCGGGTTCCGACGTCCGAGCTTCCCGGAACTCATCAGCCCGGACGGGTGACACCAGCACCGGCGCCGCCGACGAAACGGCCAGCTGCATACCTTACGAAAGTGGTGAAAATACGCGTCTGGCGCTCGTCTTCGCGGTCACCGGAGGGGGCGGTCCGCGTACCACCGAAAAGGTTGCGATGGACGGCGGTCGGGGCTGCCGCGTTGCTCGCGCTGGTGGGGACGTCGGGGCCGACCGCGGTGGACGGCGTCGGGCCGGCGCCGGTGCGGGGGACGGGCAGTGCTGCGGCGTGGCTGGCTTTTTCCGGTGCGGTCTTCTCGGTCGACACCGTCGACCGCACCGTCCGCTACCGGGCGTGCGACGGTGACACCGGACGGGTCGCCGACCCGCGGATGCGGGTCGGCGGCGGCACCGCAACCGGCAAGGTCACCGCCGGGGGTACGACCTACGCCTACCGCGTGCCGCTGGTTGGCCGCAGCCGGGGCGTGGTCGAGGTGTTCCGCCAGCACCGGCAACCGCACCGGCTGGTCGGCGAGGTGGTCACCAATCCGCAGCCGCCCACCGATCCGGCCGCCGGCGGCCGGCTGTCACCGCTGACCGGGAAGCTCGCCCGGGTCGTGGCCGCCGCGACCGACAACCGGGCCGGCGTCGCCGTGCGCGACCTCTCCGGCCGGTACGGCGACCAGCAGATCGCGGTCAACGGCGGGTTCCGGCCAAAGGCGGTGAGCGTGATCAAGCTGTGGATCCTGGTGGAGGTGCTGCGCCGGGTCGACTGCGGGCAGCTGTCGCTCGACGGGGGCGTGCGCGTCACCCGCGACGACGTGGTTGGCGGCACGGGCAAGCTGAAATCCGAGGCGATCCCGCAGGTGTTGACCTACCACCGGCTCGCTGAATACATGATCATGTACAGCGACAACACCGCCGCGAACGTGCTCATCGACCAGTTCGGCGGGACCGCGCCCGTCAACGCCCTGATCGACTCGATGAACCAGCGCGACACCGTCCTGGCCCGCAAGTTCTTCGACGCCGACGCCCGGGGCGAGGAGAACTACACCAGCCCGGACGACGTCATCTCGCTGCTCGGCGCAGTCTGGGACGCCCGGATCCTCACCGAGTCGTCCCGCGACCTGATGATCGACTTCATGCGCCGGCAGACGCTCAACACCAAGATCCCCGCCGCCTTGCCGCCCGGTACCCCCCTCGCGCACAAGACCGGCGACGACCTGCGCGGCGTCTCCCACGACGTCGGCTACTGCCTCACCCCGGGCGCGGAGACCGCCGTCGCGTTCCTCACCACCGGGCCGTTCCGCAGCGGCAGCGAGACAGTTCGACAACTCACCCGCACCGTCCACGACTACGTCACCCCTGGGTGCGGCCGGGGGTAAGCCCGGTGCGGGGTGTGGAGAGGGACCCCTTCCCCTAGCGAATGCGTGTGAGGGCGCGCTTGGGCCACGTCATGTGGGTCACGGCGGCGGCGGACACCAAGAGGCAGTTGACAGTCCCAGCAGCGCGGGCCAGCCGGCAGCCAGAATCGCCGCCGCAGCGACCAGCCAGGGCCACCAACGTCGGCCCCTGTGAAAGCGTGCCAGGGCGAGGCCGAAGTAGAGCGTGCCTGCAACGCCTGCCGTGCAGGTCACGACCCAAACGAGGGTCCCGTTATCGGGCCCCCATCCAGCAGACTCCTGGCGACACCAGCCGGGCTCGGTGATTTCGGGACTGAACCAGGCGAGCATGAACGCGTACATCAACAGCACCGGGGCCGCAACAGCCGAGCTCAGGACGGTCACCACAATCCGCAGCCCCAGGGCGGGTATCGCCACGACGGGTTCGGCGGGCTCCGGGTCGGTCATGCCGGCACTATGGCACCCACCGGCGGAGCCTCATAGATGTCCTGATACCGATTTGTCACGGAGGTCCCGGGACCAGGCAGCCAACTGCCGGCCTGGTCCAAACCGGCGGCCGGTGGCGCCAGTGGACTGGGCGAACGACGCCTACCATGAGCCGATGATCGAGCAGAGTCAGCGACGCATCCCTATGCCGGTCGCCGCCGCCGTGGTGATTTTGCTCGTGGCGACCGCGATCCCGGCGGGGAAGATGTTGACCAGTGGTCCACCCAGGGCCACCGGGTTGATAGCGGGGCTACTTGTCCTGGCGTTGGCTTACGGCCTGTGGCGCGGTAGCGGGCGGGCCCGGTTTTGGACAACAGTCTTCTCGACCGTCGGCGTGGGGAATGGCGTCGTCATGTTCGCCAGGGCTGACGCGTTAGGGCTGCTGCAGATCGTTGGTGCGTCAGTCATCATCGGCCTGTTGCTGGTGCCCGCATCATCCCGGCAGTGGTTTCACGACTTGCCGGTGGAGGAGTAGCGTCCGCCACCAGTCGGGCGAGCGGTCCGCATCCCGCCGGCAAGAGGTCGGCGGACGGCAGGTCCTGGTCGGGTGCCGGCCAGCGGCGTTTGCGCAGTCAGGCCGAGTGACGCAGGTCACTCACCTGGATGAATTGCTCGGCAATAAGCTATTTCGCGGCATTGGTGGGGGACCACCTGTGGCGAGGTCCATTAGTAGGGTCTTTCGGTCGTCAACCAACGGGGGTTCACATGACCGCACGCCTGTCCGCCCGGCTCGCCCTGGGCGCCGCCATCCTCGCTGCCGGTGTCGCCGCCCTGCCGGCCCCGGCCCTCGCCGCCCCGGACCCGGCGAAGCTCGCCGCCGTCACCGAGCAGGATCCGGCCACCGGCAGGAACATCAAGTACCCGGTCAAGCGTGGTGAGGTCGTGCCGGCCTCGCTCGGCGTGACGAACCTCGGCGAGACGCCGGTCAAGGGTTTGGTCGTGCAGGTGCGGGCGGTCGACGACCTCGACCTGCTGCCCAAGTACGACAACTGCTGGTACGGCAAGGACAGCAACGTGGACATCGCCTGGTGCGAGTTCGACGACGAGCTCGCGGTCGGTGCCACCCTGGCGACCACCGGGGATCTCATCGTGACCAGCACCGACGCGCAGGCCGACAAGGTCGTCGTCGTCATTTTCCGCTGGGCCAGCAAGGAGTGGGCCGACGGGCTGGGTGGCGTGCAGAAGCTCGCCGAGAACGAGCAGGGCACCGACCCGGTGCGCGGCACCGGGTCCACGCTGACGCTGGCGCCTCGGGAGCTGCCGCTGCCGGCCAAGCCGAATCCGATCAACTTCGTGTACGCCAGCCTGGTCACGCCGCCGACCGCGAGCCCCACCGCCAGCCCGTCGAGCAGCGCCAGCCCGTCCGCCAGCGCCAGCCCGTCCGCCAGCGCCAGCCCGTCGGCCAGCGCGAGCCCGACGGGTCCCCTGCCCAGCGCGAGCCCGGCCGCTCCCGGTGCGGGTGGCGGCGACGGTGGGCTGCCGGTGACCGGCTCGAACACCGCCGCCGTGGCTGGCGTCGGCGCGGTGCTGCTGCTGCTCGGCGGCGTGGGCTACCTCGTCGCCCGCCGGCGCCGTACCCGCTTCGTCGCCTGACACCCACGTCGAACGCCCCGGTCCTGTGCAGGGACTGGGGCGTTCGTGTTCGTGATGTCGAATGTACGAGCCGGTGCTGCAACACCTGCGCGAGCTGGACTCGCCCGGCCTGCTGAGGGATTTCCGGGGCGGCTCAGTGGCCGTGGCGGGAGCGCGGGCCGGGGCGGCTGCGGCGCAGCCAGCGGGGCAGTTGCCGACGGGCGGCGAAGGTGGCGATGTCGTCGGCTGCGGAGTCCGCGTACCCGTGGATGCGGTAGCGGCAGTCCACGGGGGTGTGGTTTCTCAGGGCGCGGTGCAGCAGACCGAGCGACCCGGCGTCGACGAGCCCGTGCAGCCGGGCCAGGTGACCCAGGCACTGCAGGGCGTTGGCCCGCGTCTGGGGGCGACCGGACCGTAGCCCGCAGCGGATTCGCGGCAGCACGACAAGCGGGTCGTCGTGGTTCAGGGTGAGCGCGATCAGGGCCGTCCCGGCGTATCGCTCGTCCCGGTCGTACGCGGCGTCGAGGAGGCCCGGGTCGTCGCAGGCGGACAGGCCGCGGCCCGTCAACCAGTCCAGGATCTCCGCCACACGGTCGATGATCGCACCACGGGGTTCGTCAACCGATGGTTGACGGCCGGCACCCGTCAACCTATGGTTGACGCATGACGAATCCCGTCCAGATGAACAATCCGGTACGCCTCGACGAGCTGATCGAGGGCATCAAGAAGGTGCACACCGACGCGCTGGACCAACTGGCCAACGCGGTGCTGGTGGCCGATCACCTCGGCGACGTCGCCGACCACCTGATCGGCCACTTCGTGGACCAGGCTCGCCGTTCCGGCGCCTCCTGGACCGAGATCGGGCGCAGCATGGGGGTCACCAAGCAGGCCGCCCAGAAGCGGTCCGCGGCCAAGGCGGAGACGGCGGCCGCCCTCGACCCCAATGCCGGGTTCGGCCGCTTCACCCCGCGCGCCCGCAACGTGGTGGTGACCTCCCAGAACGAGGCGCGCGCCGCCGGCAACGCCGAGATCGGCCCCGAGCACCTGGCCCTCGGCCTGCTCGCCGAGCCGGACGGGCTCGCCGCCCGGGTGATCACCGCTCGGGCCGTACCCCTGGAGCGGCTGCGCGAGGCCGTCACCGCGGCGCTGCCGGCGGCGGCCGACCAGGTCCCGGATCTGATCCCCTACGACGCGCGCGGCAAGAAGGTCCTGGAGCTGACCTTCCGGGAGGCGCTGCGGCTGGGCCACAACTACGTCGGCACCGAGCACATCCTGCTCGCCCTCATCGAGGAGGAGGGTGGCGACGGCGTGCTCACCGGCCTCGGCCTGGACAAGCCCGGCGTGGAGGCGGCGGTCGCCGACGCCCTCGCCGAGGCCGCCCGGCGCAGCTGACCGCCGGCGGGGCGGCATCGTCGGCGGCGGGACCGGGTCGGGCGGGCCCGGCTCGCCCGCCCGACCCGTAGGACGTCAGTCGGCGACGGGGAAGCCGTACCGGGCGGCGTGCTCCGGGTCGGCCGGGTCGACCTGGCGGATGCCGGCGTCGGCCAGGCGCTTGTTGACCTCGTCCAGTCGCTCCCGCACCAGCCGGGCCTCCTCCTCGGTGACCCGGCCCCGGTGCGGCTTGCCGGCGTGCTCGATGGTGCCGTAGTCGACCTTCTCCGCGCCCCGGCGCGCCTTCGGCGGCCGCACCCGCTCGGCCGTCCGCAGCAGCTGGGCCATCGGCACGTCGGTGGCCATCGCGTCGAACTCGCTGGCGGTCAGCACCACCCGGCGCGGCTCGCCGCCACCGTGCCGGTCGTGGATCTCCACCACCGCCACGTCCAGCGCCGCGTCGTCGATGCTCTCCACCTCGACCGGGGTGGCGTCCAGCTGCACGGGCCCGGCGACCAGGTCAGGGTGCTCCAGTACGACGACGCGGACCACCTCGTCGTCCCGCTGCAGAACCGTGCCGCTGAAGTCGGAGACGTGGATCGTCTTCTTGCCCATGCGCGGAGCTTCTCCTGTCGTAGGCCGATTTTTCGGACCAGGAGACGCTACCCGACAGGTGTGCGAACGGGCCCGGTGGAGCGCCCGGGTGTGTCGCCGCTTTCCTCCGCGCACCGCGTCACAGGCTGCCCTGGGCGCGTCAGCGGGCGCTGAGGCCGCGTCGGGTGGCGGCCGGTGGCAGCGCGTTCAGCTCGGCCCAGGAGAGCGGGGCGTCGCGCCGGGCCTCCCGGTACGGCGGCTGCGCCGGGAACCGCCCGGCGGCTTCGGCCGCCCGCCAGCTCCGCTCGGTGTCCTGCTGGTACCGGTCATTCGGCTGATTCGGCATGACCATTACCGTCCCAGAGAAAGTTGTACATGTATGGAAATAGATATGACGCTCGATCGATGCGTCAGGTTCCCGCGGCGGGCAACCGGACCACGAACCGGCAGCCATCAGTGATGTTCTGTACGTCTACCCGCCCGCCGTGGGCCTCAATCAGGCCGCGGACGATCGCCAGTCCCAGCCCGCCCGATCCTTCACCGGCGCCGTTGCCGGGGCGCGGGGTACGGGCCGGCTCGCCGCGGAACGCCACGTCGAAGAGGCGGGGCAGGTCGGACTCCGGGATGCCGCCGCAGGTGTCCGCCACGGCCAGCCAGGCGGTGTCCGCGTCCCGCCCGGCGTCCACCCGCACCGTGCCGTCCTCGGGCGTGTAGCGGACCGCGTTCAGCAGCAGGTTCCCCACCACCCGGGCCAGCTCCGGTTCGCTGGCGGTCACCGTCGGCCAGCCCGACTCGGCGGCCACCAGCCGGATCCGGCGGGCCGCGGCCAGCGGGGCGGTGCTCGCGAGGGCGTCGGAGACCACGTCGCCCAGCGGCACCGCCGACAGCGACAGCCGCAGCGCGCCCGCGTTGATCCGGGACAGCTCGAACAGGTCGTCGACGAGCCGGGTCATCCGGTCGGTCTCCATCCGGATCCGGCGGTGGTACTCGTCGACGGTGTCCGGGTCGCGGACCACCCGGTCCTCCAGCGCCTCGGCCATCGCGCGCAGCCCGGCCAGCGGGGTACGCAGGTCGTGCGAGACCCAGGCGACGAGGTCGCGGCGCCCCTTCTCGATCCGCCGCTCCCGCTCCCGCGCCTGGTCCGCCCAGACGGCCGCCGCGGCCAACCGCCGGCCGAAGAGCCAGCCGACCACGAGGCTCACCGCCGCGGCGGCGGACACGGTGATCAGCACCACCTCCAGGTCGTGCGGGGAGAGGAACATCGCCTCGGCGATCACCGCCACCCCGGCGACCACCGCGGAGACGGTCATGGCCAGCAGCACGACGATGTGCACCAGGATCGAGTGGCCGCGCAGCAGCCGCAGGGCGACCGCGCCGACCAGCCCGACGCAGAGCGCCGCGGCCAGCGCCGCCCCGAAGATCAGCGCCAGGTCACCCACCGGTCGGCTCGTAGCGGTAGCCGACGCCCCAGACGGTCACGATGCGCCGCGGATCCGCCGGGTCGGACTCGATCTTCTCCCGTAGCCGTCGCACGTGGACGGTGACCGTGGACTGGTCGCCGAAGCTCCAGCCCCAGACCTTCTCCAGCAGCTCCGCCCGGCGGAACGCCCGCGCCGGGTGCCGCATCAGGTGGGCCAGCAGGTCGAACTCGCGCAGCGTGAGGGTCAGCTCCCGGCCGTGCAGCCGGGCCACCCGGGGGCCGGTCCGCACCTCCAGGCCGTCGTCGGCGAGCACCTCCGGCGCCTGGCCGACCGGCTCACCGCCCGCCCGGCGCAGCACCGAGCGCACCCGCAGCACCAGCTCCCGCGGGGAGAAGGGCTTGCTGAGGTAGTCGTCCGCGCCCAACTGCAGGCCGAGGATCCGGTCGGCCTCGTCGCCACGGGCGGTGAGCATGACGATGGGTACGCCGTCCGGCCGCGCCCGCAGCCGGCGACAGACCTCCAAGCCGTCGAGCACCGGCAGCATCAGGTCGAGCACCACCAGATGCGGTGGCTGGCGGGCCACGGCGGCCAGCGCGGCGGCCCCGTCACCGACGTGGTCGACCTGGTAGCCGGCGTGTTCCAGGTACCGGCAGACCACATCGCTGACCGTCCGGTCGTCGTCGACCACCAGCACCCGCTGCGTCACCGGCGTACCTCCCGCTCGTGCGGTCCAGCCTAGCCACGGCCGGGGTAGTTGATCTATTGCGAGGTCCTTACAGCAGCCAGGGGGACCCGTCCGGGTCAGGACACCGTCCAGAGCAGATGGTTGACGGCCAGCGCGGTGAGCGCCTGCCCGGCCAGCCACCGGCGCCGGTCGCCAGCCGGCAGCCGGGCGGCGGCGACCAGCAGCCAGACCGCGAAGGGCAGCCAGATCCGTTCCACCTCCGCCTTCGAGAGCCCGGAGACGTCGGCGGCGGCCACGGTCAGCGCGGCCACCACCGGCAGCCAGCCGACGGCACGCGCGGCGCTGACCGCCCCGGCCGTCGCCGTCCCGCCCGCGCCGGCCGGGGCGCCGGCCCGCGCCGCGCGCCGGGTCCGCGCGCCGACCAGCGCGGTCATCCAGGCCCGTGCGCCGGCCACGACGGTGATCCGGGCGCGGGCGTCGGCGAGCGCGGCGATCCGGGCGCGGGCGTCGGCCAGGGCGGGGCCGAGGGTCCGGACCAGGGCCGGGCCGGCCACCGGTCCGGCGCTGAGCAGCAGCGCCGCCAGGTTCGCCCAGACCCAGTAGGCGTACGGGCGGTCCGCCGCCCAGCCCTGGTAGTAGCGCTGCACGACCAGGTGGTAGCCGTCCAGCCACCAGAAGCCGTACGTGACGAAGGCGGCGGTCACCCCGGCCACGCCCAGTGCGGCGGCGAGCAGCGCGCGGACCCGGTCGGTGGCCCGCAGCGCCAGCACGGTCACCGCCAACGGCCCGGCCAGCACCAGCCCGTACGACAGGTGCAGGGCGAGACCGAGGAGCAGCCCGCCCAGCGCCGGCGACCACCCAGCCGGATGCGCCAGCAGGGCCAGCCCGGCGGCCACCACCGCGGCGAAGATCCCATCGGCGGAGGCGCCCACCCAGACCGCGCCCGGCAGCAGTACCAGGAAGGGCAGCACCGCCCGGGCGGCCGGCTCGTCGCCGAGCGCCCGCAGCGTCACCGGCACCGAGACGCTCACCGTCGCGCCGACCAGGACGCAGGCCAGCGCCGCGGCCGTACCGCCGCCGAGGCCGATCCGGTCCAGCCCGACGAAGAGCAGCAGCGCTCCCGGTGGGTGCCCGGCCGTGTGGGTGGACCAGGAGCCCGGCTGGAAGTCGAGGATCCGGTCGGTGAAGCCGGCCAGCAGGGCGGGCACGTCCCGCACCCGGGGCACCTCGTGGAGGTACTCGGCCTGCACGGTGAGCCGCTCGGTGAGCCCGGCCCGCCACCCGTCGACCATGGCCAGCGCGAGGGTCCAGGCAACGGTGGCGAGCCAGCCGGCGGCCAGCAGCCGGGGCCACGGGAGCCGCCGGGCGAGGTCGGGGCCGCGCCACACCACCCCGGCGGCCAGCAGTACCGCCGGGACGGTGCCCCAGCCGACGTGCGGTCGCCAGCTGGCGTAGAGCGGTGCGGCGTCGGCGTGCAGGCCGGCGTCGTGCCAGTTGAGCAGGGCGCCGACCGCGACCGCCGTACCCAGCAGGGCCGCCTCGACGGCGAGGACGGTCAGGTCGCGGCGACGGCCGGCGGTCAGGTGCGGGGTCATGGTGACCGCCGAGGCTACGACCGCCGGCCGAGCTAGCGGAAGCGGTCGGTCGAGGACGTCAGCGACTCGTAAGGAACCGTTGCGGCGTAAGGGTTCCGTAACCGTGCCGGGCGGCCGGACCAGGGGCGGGGCGGCCTAGCGTCGCCCACATGGAGACAGCGGTCGACGTGGTGCTGCCGTGCCTGGACGAGGCGGCCGCCCTGCCCGGCGTGCTCGCCGGGCTGCCACCCGGCTACCGCGCGGTGGTGGTGGACAACGGCTCCACCGACGGCTCGCCGGAGGTGGCCGCCGCGTACGGCGCCCGGGTGGTGCACGAGCCTCAGCGCGGCTACGGCGCCGCCGTCCACACCGGACTGCTCGCCGCCCGGACCGAGCTGGTCTGCGTGTTGGACGCGGACGGCTCGTTCGACCCGGGGGAGCTGCCCCGGCTGGCCGGGCCGGTGCTGGCCGGCCGGGCCGACCTGGTCGCTGGTCGCCGCCGGCCGGTCACCCGCACCGCCTGGCCGTGGCACGCCCGCGCCGGCAACGCGCTCCTCGCCGCCGGGCTGCGCCGCCGGGGCGTACCGGTGCACGATCTCAGCCCGATCCGGGTGGCCCGCCGGGCGGCGCTGCTGGACCTCGGCGTCGCGGACCGGGCCTTCGGCTACCCGCTGGAGCTGCTGCTCCGCGCCGCCGCGGCGGGCTGGCGGATCGTCGAGCTGGACGTGCCGTACGCGCCGCGGGCGGCGGGCACCCGATCGAAGGTCTCCGGCTCGGTCCGCGGCACCGCCCGCGCGGTACGCGACATGACGGCGGTGCTGCGAGCGGGGGTCGCTCCGGCGAGCGCGGGGAGTGCGGCGCCGCCCAGCCCGCAGGTCGCGAACGAAGGCCGGCGCCGGTGAGCGTGTTGCTGGTCATGGCGAAGGCGCCGGTGCCGGGCCGGGTGAAGACCCGGCTCTGTCCGCCGCTCGACCCGGCCGCGGCGGCGGCGGTGGCCGCCGCCGCGCTGCTGGACACCCTGGACGCGGTCCGGGCGGTGCCCGGCGTGACGCCGGTGCTGGCTCACGCCGGCCCCCTCGACCGCGCGGTGCGCGGCGCGGAGCTCCGGGCCGCGCTGGCCGGCTGGACCCTGCTGCCCCAGCGCGGCCGGGACCTCGGCGACCGGCTGGCCGCGGCGCACGCCGACGCCGCCGCGGCGTTCCCCGGCCGTCCGGTGCTGCAACTCGGCATGGACACCCCGCAGGCCGGTGCGGACCTGCTCGGCGCGGCCGTGGTGGCGCTGGCCGGCGCGGACGCGGTGCTCGGGCCGGCCGCCGACGGTGGCTGGTGGGCGCTGGGGCTGCGCGACCCGGGGGCGGCGGCCGTGCTGCGGACCGTGCCGATGTCCACCCCGGCGACCGGGCGGGAGACCCGGGCCGCGCTGGCCGGTCGGGGCCTGCGCGTCGACGCCCTCCCGGAGCTCGCCGACGTGGACGAGTGGTCGACCGCCCTGGCCGTCGCCGCCGGCGCGCCGGCGGGCCGGTTCGCCGCGACGGTACGGGACCTCGAGAGCCGGCTGGCCGGTGGGACGGCACCGGAGACCGACGTGCGACCGGACGATGGCCTCCTCGGGGTGGTACGGCCGGTCGGAGGCGGGCGGACCGGTGCCCGGGCCACGGCGGCGCGACGGAGCGAGGCCGGGCGGACCGGGCGGTCGGGGCCGGTCACGGCGCGCCGGGCCAGGGAGGTCCGGTGACCGGGCCGGCGGTGCTCGCCGGGGGCTTCGAGGCGGCGCTGGCCGACCCCGCGGACCGTCCGGACGAGGGCGCGCACTGGCTGGTGCTCGGTGACGGGGTGCGGGTGCCGCTGCCGGTGCGCCGCTGGCACGGGCCACCGGAGCCGGCCCTGACCGAGGTGGTGCGGCGCTGCTCCGGGCCGACCATCGACCTGGGCTGCGGGCCCGGCCGGCTCACCGCCGCGCTGGCCGAGCGCGGACTGGTCGCCCTGGGCGTGGACGTCTCGGCGGCCGCCGTCCGGCTGGCCCGGGGGCGGGGCGCGGCGGCGGTGCACCGGGACGTCCTCGCGCCGCTGCCCGGCGAGGGCCGTTGGGCGCACGCGCTGCTGGTCGACGGCAACATCGGCATCGGCGGCGACCCGGTGCGCCTGCTGCGCCGCTGCGCCGGCCTGCTGCGTCCCGGCGGCACGGCGCTGGTCGAGCTGGCCCCACCCGGCGCGGGACTGTGGCGGGGGCGGGCGTACGTCGTCTCGGGCGCGCGCCACGCCGGCGCTGAGCGGGGACCGGCGTTCCGTTGGGCCCGGGTGGGCGTGGAGCTGGTCGGTCCCTTGGCGTCCGCCGCCGGCCTCCGGGTCGCCGCCGTGTTGCCGGTCGACCGCCGCTGGTTCGTCGAGCTGGTTCGGCCCTAGTCGCCCGAGCCGGGGCGGGCGGTACGCGGGACGGAGCTCCGTGGGTGGGTGCGGACGATGATCCCGAGGCCCGTGCTGCTGGTCCGGCGTACCGTGATCGTCGGCAGGGCGGACGGTCCGGCGGGTGAGGAGGTGGCCCCGGTGCTCGACCGGCGGTTGTTCCTGCACCTGGCGACCTGGTTGGGGCAGTGGCCGGCCGGCCCGGGGCTGCACGTGGTCCGGTCCCACCGCCGCGCGCGGCCGGCCTGGGACGGGCGGCTGCGTCCCGCCATCGCGGTCGCCGCGCCGGACTGCGCGGTCCTCTCGGTGCCGCCCGACCGGGTCGCGGCCGTCCGGGCCCTGGTCGACGGGCGGCGGTGGGAGAAGATCCTGCCGGAGCTGCCCGCGACGGTCGGGCTGCCGGACTGGACCACCCACGCGGGAGCCTTCCGGTGGAGCGTCGCCCCGGCGCCGCTGCCCGACGTCGGCGTGTGGACCGCGCCGACCGGGCCGGGGCTGCCGCCCTGGCTGCGGCTGTTCGACCGGGAGGTACTGGTGGTGCGGGACGCCAACGGTAAATACCTGGCCGGCGCGGGGATCAAGCGGCACGACGCCCACGGGCACGAGCTGGCGGTCGGCACCGTGCCGGCCGCCCGGGGTCGCGGCCTGGCCCGCCGGCTCGCCGCCCAGGCGGCCCGCCGGGTGCTCGATGAGGGCGCCGTCCCCACCTACCTGCACAACTTCGACAACGCCGCGTCCGCCCGGGTGGCCGAGGCGGCCGGCTTCCCGGACCGGGGCTGGACGTCGTACGGGGTCTTCCCGCGCTGAGCGCGCAGACCGTGGATCCCGCACCGAACCGGTCAGTGACGAAGAGTGCGGATCAGGTCGAGCGCCTGGCGGGTCACCGGGCGCAGCACGCGCAGCCGCGACAGGCCGACCAGCCGGTCGACCAGCGGCACCGCCCCGTCGATCAGCTTCCGGGTGCGCACCTGGTCGGGGGAGCGGTCGTGCACCCAGTAGAGGACCACCCCCATGTACGCGAGCCAGAGCAGCTCGGGCAGCTCCGGGCGCAGCTCCGGGTCGACCTTGGCGGTGGAGCCCTCGAGCACCTCGCGGAACAGCGCGATGGACGCCTCCCGGGGCGCCGAGGACTCGGCGGAGAACGGGCTCATCGGCGAGGTGGGCTCGGCCGCCGTCTTGAAGAAGCTCGCGGCGAACGAGTGGTACGGGGTGAGCACGTCCACCCCGGCGTGCAGCACCCCGGCCAGCCGGGCGGCGAACTCCCGCTCCCGATCGAGCACCGGGGCGGCCGCCGCCCGGTGCTCGACCTGGGTGTCCGCGTAGAACTCCTGGATCAGGTGGTCCTTGGAGCCGAAGTAGTAGTAGGCGTTGCCCACCGCGACCCCCGCCTCCTGGGCGATCGCGCGCATCGTGGTCCGGGCGTAGCCGCGTTCCCGGAACAGCCGCATCGCCGTGTCCAGGATCAGCTGCCGGGTCTGCTCACCCCGGGCGGTCGCCGGTTCGCCGGTGGTCGGGCCACCCGCAGCGGTCGTCGGCGCAGTCTGCTCGGTCATCGTCGCCACCGTATCCCGGGTCGGGCCAGGGTTCGCGGACCAGTTCGCGTACCGAGGAGGCGGTCGCCACCACCCGCCGGGCCAGCGGCAGCAGGTGGGGGCGGGACAGCCGCTCGGCGGTGGACCGGTGGTCGGCCAGCGCCCAGAGGCAGGCGAACCAGGCGCCGTCCCCGGCGTACACCGCGCCGGTGTCGGCGACCACGGTCAGGTCGCGCAGCGTCGCGTCGTGGTCGAGGCCGGGGAAGCGCCGCCGGGCCTCGGTCGAGCCGGCCGGCACGAACTCCAGCGGTACGAGCTGCGGCCGCGACGCCAGCCACCGCCGGGCCGCCCGACAGAGCGGGCAGTGCGCGTCGTACAGGACGGTGAACCCGCGGACCCCACCGGCCCCGTGCCCGGTGGGGTCCGCCGGGGGTCCGCCCCTCCCGCCCTCGGGCGGGACGCTCATCGGGCCGGCGGGGGCGGCGTCGGGCCGGCCGGCGCGACCGGCCTGGGGCCTGGCTGCGCCGGCAGGTGGCCCACCGGTGCGATCGGCGGGTGCACGGCGAGCTGGCGCAGCCGGCTGCGGCGGTACCGGCCGAGCGCGAAGACGTTGAAGAAGTGCAGCAGGCCGAGGACCAGCAGTACCAAGCCGATCTTCATGGAGAGCTCCTCCAGGGCCTGGCTGGTGGTGGCCACCGGGTCGGCGTCCTTCATGGCCACCGTCACGTAGCCGAGGTTGAGCAGGTAGAAGCCCACCACGAGCAGGTTGTTCACGGCCTCGGCCAGCCGCCGGTCGGCGAAGACCTCCGCCAGGAAGACCAGCCCGTTACGGGAGAGCGCCCGGGCCACCCACACGGTCAGGCCGATGCTGACCGCCAGGTAGGTCAGGTACATCCAGACCTTGACGTCCATCTCGCCGCCCTTCTTGAACATGTTCAAATTGAGGTCCGGCTCAGCGTAGGGCAGATTTTGAACACGTTCAAGAGGGAGCCATGGTCCGGCCCCGGCGGGCGTCCCGGGGGAGGTCTTACCGCCGCTCAGCCGGCGAGACCGAGCACCTGCGCGGCCGCCCGGCCGTTGGCGTGGCTGGCGCCGTAGGTGGTGACGAACGCCTGGGCGCCCGTCGGACGCCAGCGACCCGGCCAGCCCATCTCGACCACGGTCACCGGGTGCGCGGCGGCCAGCGCGTCGATCAGTCCGGGGCCGCCCGGGAGGCGGTGCAGGTGGCGGCCGACCAGCACAATCGGCCGCGACCCGGCGAGCCGGCGCAGCGCGTCCGGGCTGGTCTCACCGGCCACCACGCGGATCTCCTCGGCGCCGGCCAGGTGCGGGCCCAATCCCCACGGCACCCGCCCCTCGGCGATGGTCGATTCGGCGTGCAACTGCACCACCAGCGGCCTGGTCAGCTCGGCGAGGTGGCCCTCGACGCGTACCGCCCGGAGCGCGGCGGCGTACCCGAGGCCGTCCTCGCCCGGGGTCGGGGTCCCGGCAGCACCGGTCCAGGCGGCCAGCTCGGCGGCCCGCCCCGCGGCCTCCTCCACCCGGCCCCGGTCCAGCCGGCCGTCTGCCAGCGCCTCGACGATCTCGGCCGCCACCTGCTCGACGAGGTCGGCGTCCACCTTGGCGCCGATGCAGAGCAGGTCGGCGCCGGCGGCCAGCGCGCGGACGGCGGCCGGGCCGACGCCGCCGGCGGCCAGCGCGGCGCCCTTCATCTCCAGCGCGTCGGTGATCACGGCGCCGGTGAAGCGGTACTCGCGGCGCAGCAGGTCGACCAGGACCGCGCGGCTGAAGGTGGCCGGGCCGTCGCCGGTCAGCGCCGGCACCCGGATGTGCGCGGTCATCACGGCGCGGACGCCCGCGTCGACGACGGCCGCGAAGGGCGGCAGGTCCCGCTCGCGCAGCAGGGCCGGCGACACGTCGACGGTGGGCAGCTCGTGGTGGGAGTCGGCGACGGTCGCGCCGTGGCCGGGGAAGTGCTTGGCGCAGGCGGCCACCCCGGCCGACTGGAGGCCGGTCACCGCGGCGGCCGAGTGCGCGGCCACCCGGGCCGGGTCCGCGCCGAACGAGCGGGTGCCGATGACCGGGTTGTCGTCGGCGGTGTTGACGTCGACGGTGGGGGCCAGGTCGACGGTGATGCCCAGGGCGGCCAGTTCCGCGCCGATCGCCGCGTACACCTGGCGGGTCAGCGCCGGCTCGTCGACCGCGCCGAGGGCGGCGTTGCCCGGGTACGGGCTGCCGGTCGCATGGGCCAGCCGGGTGACGTCACCGCCCTCCTCGTCGATCGCGATGAGCACGTCCGGCCGGCCGGCCCGCAGGGCCGCCGTGCCCGCCGCCACCTGGGCCGGGTCGTGGATGTTGGTGCCGAACAGGGTGTGCCCGGCGAGTCCCTCGGTCAGCAGGTCCACCGCCCAGTCGGGCGGGATCGGCCCCGGGTACGCGGCGAGCAGCGTGCCCAGCGCGAGCCGGCGAAGTCCTGGATCCAACCCCACGGAGTACCCCTTTCGGTGCCGGACGGCACGAGTGTCGCATCGGAGGCGGCCGTCCCGGGCGGCGTCGCTGCCGGGTCGTCCGAAGACTCCGGATCCGGGTGGCCGATACGCTAGCGAGCACCCGTCTGCGGTCATTTGGTTAGCAAAGTTTACTGAAAACAGAGGACGTGGCATGAGTGCGACCCGGCTGCCCGGTACCCCCCGCCTGTTGCGGGCGCTCAACGACCGCGCGGCCCTTGAGCTGCTCCTCGAACGCGGCCCGCTCACCCGGGCCCGGCTCGGCGAGCTGACCGGGCTGTCCAAGGTCACCGCCTCCCAGCTGGTGGAGCGGCTGGAGGAGCGGGGCCTGGTCACCCGGGTCGGCGAGCAGGTCGGCGGGCGGGGCCCGAACGCCCAGCTCTACGCCGTCCGGCCGGGTAGCGCCCACGTGGTGGGGGTGGACGTCGGCGCGGAGCGGGTGGTGGCGGCGTGTGCCGACATCACCGGCGCGGTGATCGGTCGGGTCGAGCAGTCCACCAGGGACACCGACGACCCGGTGGGCGTGGTGCACAACGCGGTGGTCCAGGCCGCGAGCAGCGCCGGCGCGGAGCTGTCGAGCGTACGACGGGTCGTGCTCGGCACCCCCGGCCTGGTCGACCCGGGCACCGGGGACATCACCTTCGCGTTCAACCTGCCGCGCTGGCACAGCGGCCTGCTCGCCGCGCTCCGCGAGGACCTGCACACCCCGGTGGTCTTCGAGAACGACGTCAACCTGGCCGCCGTCGCCGAGGCACAGTCCGGCGCCGCGCAGGGGTTGGCGGACTTCGTGCTGGTCTGGGTCGGGGCGGGCGTCGGCCTGGCGATCGTGCTCGGCGGCCGGCTGCACCACGGCAGCAGCGGCGCGGCCGGCGAGATCGGTTACCTGCCGGTCCCCGGGGTGCCGATCCCGCGGGACGTCTCGAAGCGGTCCAAGCCGGCGTTCCAGCAGCTCGCCGGCGCCGACGCGGTCCGCGCGGTGGCCGCCGAGCACGGCTTCGCCGGGGACACCGCGGCCGACGCGGTGACGGCGGCCATCGCGGCCGGTACGGCCGGCGGCCCGGTGCTCGACGAGCTCGCCCGCCGGCTGGCCCTCGGGGTGGCCAGCACCTGCGTGGTGCTCGACCCGCCGCTGGTGGTGCTGGCCGGCGAGGTGGGGCAGGCGGGCGGGGCGGCGCTGGCCGAGCGGGTGCAGCACGAGGTCGCCGCGATCACGCTGGTCCGCCCGCGGGTGGTGCCCACCGGGCTCACCGAGGAGCCGATCCTGCGGGGCGCGCTGCGCACCGCGCTGGACGCGGTCCGGGACGAGGTGTTCGGCTCCACGGTCGGCTGAGCCGCCGGCCGCTCCCGTCGTCCCCGGCACCGCCATGTGAAGGAATTCTTCACGAGGCGGCCCATCGGTGCAAGGAGTTGTCAGAGAGGGCAGCCGGCCCCGCCGTCGGGCGGGGCCGGCCACCCCCGGTCAGATCAGGTCGCGGCGGCGGAACGCGACGAACGCGGCCCCCACCAGTGCCGCCGTCAGGCCGAGCAGCACCCCCAGCCCCGGCGCCCAGCTCAGCGTGTAGAAGCTGTCGCAGAAGCCGGTGGCGTCCGGCCCGCAGGCGTGGCTGTCCCAGAACCGGGCCTCCCCGGTCAGCCAGGCGGACAGATAGCTGGAGAGCATCCACTGGTCCGGCCGGGCCGCCCCGACGATCTGCAGCACCAGCCGGGCACCCAGCTCCCAGACCACCAGGTACGCGGCCGCCGTGCCCAGCGCGGCCGAGGTGTGCCGGCCCAGCGTGGCGATCGCGAAGCCCAGCGCGGCGGCCAGCAGCACCAGCACCAGTCCGCGCCCGTACGTCCCGCCCAACGACCGCCAGAACTCGCCGTCCAGCCGTCCCGGCAACCCGGCGGTCTCCGCGATCAGCCAGAACACGGCCAGGTACGCCGCCGACGCCATCGCGGAGATCACCAGCAGCCCGCCGAGCAGGCTGCCCAGCTTCGCCCCGAGCACCGCCCACCGGCGGGGCCGCCAGAGCAGCAGGTTCACCACCCCGCCGGAGTTCAGGTCGGCCCCGATGTACGAGGCGCCGACCAGGAAGCCGAAGAGCATCAGGAAGGCGATGAGGAAGTACAGCAGCGGGCGGGCCTGGTTGGCGAAGGTGAAGACATTGTTGAGGTAGTCCGCCGCCGCCGGCACCTTCTCCATCAGCACCGGGTCGATCTCGGCGCAGTCCCCGGGGATGTAGTCGCTGTCCTCCGGCGGGATCGTCCCCGCCTTGATCTGCAGGCACCGCTCGTGCGCGTCTTCCATCGAGCGCCGCTGCTCGGCGGCCTGGCTCTGCGCGGTGGTCAGCTCCTCGGCCGTCGGCCGGTGCGACCCGGCCAGCGTGGTCGCCGCGGTCACCGCGAAGGCGACCAGTAGCAGGACCACCATCAACTGCACGAAGCGGCGCGCGGAGAGCCGCTCCAGCTCGGCACGGACGAGGTTCACGCCTCCACCTCCCGGTTGTCGCGCGCGTCGAGGTCGATCGCCAGGTCGTCCGGCTCGGCCGCCGGCCGCGCCGAACCGTCCACCTGGCGGGGCAACGCCGGGTGCGGTGGGTCTCCGGTCAGCTCCAGGAAGACGCTCTCCAGGTCCGGCCGGAGCCGGACCAGCTCGTGCACCCAGAGGCCCTGCTCGCCCAGCGTGCGGCTGATCAGCTCCGGGTCGTCGACCCCGGCGACCCGCAGGTGGTCGGGGTGCGCGGTGACCGCCAGGCCGAGCGCCCCGAGCAGTTCCGCGGCCCGTTCCGGCTCGGCCACCCGGACCTGGAACTCGTGCTGGTCGAAGCCCGCGAGCACCTCGTCCACCGGCCCGGCCGCCACCCGGCGACCCCGGCTGATGATCGTCACGTGGTCGCAGATCAGTTGGATCTCGGCCAGGATGTGGCTGGAGAGCAGCACGGTCACCCCGGCTGCCGAGAGCGACCGCATCAGGTCCCGCATCTCCCGGATCCCCGCCGGGTCCAGCCCGTTCGCCGGCTCGTCGAGGATCAGCAGCTCCGGGTTCTTGAGCAGCGCCGACGCCACCGCCAGCCGTTGCTTCATGCCCAGCGAGTAGCCGCGGACCCGCTCGTGCCCCCGGTCCCGCAGGCCGACCTGCTCCAGCACCTCGTCCACCCGGGCGGTCGGCACGCCCCCCGCCAACGCCAGCAGCCGCAGGGTCCGGTGGGCGGTGAAGTTGCCGAAGAACTGCGGGCTCTCCACGATGGCGCCCACCCGGCCGGCGACCTCGGGCAGCCGGTCCGGTGAGCTGGCCCCGAGCACGCTCATCCGGCCGCCGTCGGCCCGGACCAGGCCGAGCAGGGCACGCAACGTGGTGGTCTTGCCCGACCCGTTGGGCCCGAGGAAGCCGTGCACCTGCCCCGCCTCGACCAGCAGGTCGAAGCCGTCGACGGCGACCCGGCGTCCGTGACGCAGGGTGTGGAACGTCTTACGGAGACCGTCGATCTCGATGACCGCGCTCATCCGCGTGGTTCCTGACAGCGATGGGGCATGAACCGTCCTCCGAATGGGGTGACCAACGACACGGCGCCTCACCTTATGGTGGCGGCGCCGCCCGTGGGGGGCACCACGCGTCCTGCGTGATTGGATGGACCGGTGACTGGTGACCTGATCCCCGGCGCCGCCGGCGCCCCCGCCGCCCCCTCGACCGTGGACGTGGATCTGGTGGTCAGCCTCGACGGGGTCGGCGTGCGACGTTCCGGCACCGCATTGCTGCACGACGTCGACTGGCGGGTCGAGCTGGACGAGCGCTGGGTGGTGCTCGGGCCGAACGGCGCCGGCAAGACCACCCTGCTCAACCTGGCCGCCGGCCGGCTGCACCCGACCACCGGCGCCGCGCACGTGCTCGGCGAGCGGATCGGCCGCACCGACGTCAACGAGCTGCGCATGCGGATCGGCCTCTCCACCGCCGCGCTGGCCGAGCGGGTGCCCGCCGACGAGCGGGTCAGCGACGTCGTGGTCACCGCCGCCTGGTCGGTGGTGGGCCGCTGGCGGGAGAGCTACGACCGGACCGACGAGAGCCGGGCCCGGGCCCTGCTCGGGCAGCTCGGCATCGGGCAGCTGGCCGACCGGGCGTACGGCACGCTGTCGGAGGGGGAGCGCAAGCGGGTGCAGATCGCCCGCGCGCTGATGACCGACCCCGAGCTGCTGCTCCTCGATGAGCCGGCCGCCGGGCTCGACCTGGGCGGCCGCGAGGACCTGGTCGCCCGGCTGGCCGAGCTGGCGTACGACCCGGACGCCCCGGCCCTGGTGCTGGTGACCCACCACGTCGAGGAGATCCCGCCCGGCTTCACCCACGCGCTGCTGCTGCGCGAGGGCGGTGTGGTGGCGCAGGGCCTGCTCGCCGACACGCTGACCGCCGACAACCTGTCGAAGACCTTCGGCCTGCCCCTGGTCGTCGAGCGCGCCGGCGAACGCTGGACCGCCCGCGCCGCCTGAGGCGGAGAGGAACCACCGTGCAGCAGACCCGGGTGGCCGTGGTGGGCAGCGCCAACATGGACCTGGTCGGCACGGCGCCCGCGCTGCCCCGACCGGGCGAGACCGTGCTCGGCAGCGACTTCGTCATGCTCCCCGGTGGCAAGGGCGCCAACCAGGCGATCGCCGCCGTCCGCGCCGGCGCGTCCTGCGTCTTCCTCGGCGCGATCGGCTCGGACGCCTTCGGGGTCACCCTGAAGGCCCGGATCACTGGCGCCGGGGTGGACACCAGCCAGCTCCGGGTGGTGTACGGGGCCTCCGGGGTGGCGCTGGTCATGGTCGGCGCCGAGGGGGAGAACGCGATCCTGGTGACGCCCGGTGCCAACGGCGCGTTCGTCGGGCTGACCGAGGGCGAGCTGCATGCCGTACGTGCGGCGGACGTGCTGGTCGCCCAGCTGGAGGTGCCGGTCGAGACGGTGACCGCGGCGGCGGTCGCGGCCCGGGACGCCGGCACCCGGGTGATCCTCAACGCGGCGCCGGCCCGGCAGGTGCCGGCGGACCTGCTCGCCGCGGTGGATCTCCTGGTGGTCAACGAGACCGAGGCGCAGGCGCTCACCGGCCGCGGCCGGGACGAGCCGGCTGCGCTGCTCGAGCTGGTGCCCCGGGCGGTGCTCACGCTCGGCGCGCAGGGTGCCTGGTACGTCGACCGGGACGGCCGGTCGGTGCCCGTGCCGCCGGTCAAGGTCGACGTGGTGGACTCCACCGCCGCCGGTGACGCGTTCACCGCGGCCCTCGCCGTCGCCTGGGGCGAGGGGCGGGAGCTGGTCGACGCGGTGCACTGGGCGGCGGCGGCCGGGGCGGCCTGTGTCCGGCGGCTCGGCGCCTCGGTGGCGCTGCCCCGCCGGGCCGAGATCGACGAGCTGTACGCCCCGCCCGCCTGACCCCGCCGTGGCCGGTCAGTCGGCCGGCTCGTCGGTGAGTCGTTCCCCCCGGCGGCGCAGCATGCCGAGGCCGGGGATGCCGGCGACGGCCAGCTTGAGGTCGCGGGTGACGGCGAGCAGGTCGTGCAGGTCCGGGCCGACCCGGTCCAGGGTGGCCAGGATCGGCAGGACGTCCGCGGTCAGGTGTTCCTTGAGCTTCGGCAACTCGTCGACGAGCCGGATCGCGGCGGTCACCTCCTCCGGGCTGAGCTGCTCGATGAAGCGCGTCGCCATCGGCGCGGCCCGGCGCAGCGCCGGCTCGTACGCGGCCAGCAGCTCGGCCGCGGTGCCGGCGGCTTCCTCGGCGACGATCACCGTGCCGGCGGCCCGCCCGGCCACCGCGTCCGCCTCGGCGACCACGGCCCCCGCGGCGCGGGACACCCGCTCGGCCTCGCCGACCACCACGGCCGCGGCGGCGGAGACCCGCTCGGCCTCGCCCACCACCACGGCGGCCGCCGCGGCGACCTCGGTGGCGGTCTCGATCGCGCCGGTGGCGGCGGCGCTGATCACCCCGACCTCACGGACCGCCGCCTCCGCGTCGGTGAGCACCCGGTCGGTGCGGTCCAGGGTGCCCTCGATCCGGTCGACCACCCCGTTGATCCGGCGCAGCAGCGCCTCCACCTCGTCGAGCACCGCGAAGGCGCGGGCCGGTACGGCGGCGAACGAGGCGGCTGAGCCGAACGCCTGGTCCAGGGCGGAGCGGGTGAGGCCGACGACGGCACCGGGCCGGGGGAGGGGAATCGCCATGTGCACCAGTGTGCGTCGGCCGGGCCAGCGGCGCCGGGTGGCGCGGGGGGTCCCCGTCACGTCCACGCCCGCCGGGGCGGCCTCGCCGCGACGGCTGGTCATCGGTGGTCCCCCTGCTGCTCGACCGCGCGTTGCACGGCCCGGTAGATCTGCCCGAACCGTAAGGCGTCCGGCGTGCGCAGCAGCAGCACCTCCCGCCCGTGGTGCTGCACCCACAGCTCGTGCACCCGGTTGCCACGCTCGTAGGAGCGGTCCAGCCAGCCCAGCGGCAGTTCCAGGAACGGGGTGAGGGCCAACCCGGCCACCGCGAACCCGGCCAGGATGATCAGCGCGAGTTTCCAGTTGCCGCGGTCCTGGGCGGCCCACGCCAGCGAGACCACGCAGACCAGCGCGACCAGCGGCGGCAGGGACAGCAGCAGCACCAGGACGCCGCGCCCAAGGACGCGACCGCGCACGGCCAGGGTGGTGGCGCCCCGGGCGTGCCAGACGTACGCCACGTCGGCGAGCGCGACGACCTGCCCGCCGGCCTGGATGGATTCGGAGGTGACCTGTACCGCGTCGTCCCGGTAGTAGAGGGTCATCACCAAGCCTAAGCATCCATCGACAACCACCAACAACTGCCCGGCGGCGCGGAAGGGTCAGCCGGCGTACGGTCGGGGCGCACGGGAGACGGTGAGCGCACCAGCGGATCGTCGAGCTGATCGCGGTCGACGACCGGGTGGTCGTCTCGCTCGCGCAGACGTACCGGCGGGACGCGACCGGAGCGACCGCGGTGCAGCGCGCCTGCAAGATGTACCGGCTGGCCGGCGAAAACTTCGTCCAGTTCTGGGGCGAGCAGGACACCTACGGCCTGCTGCGTGGCCTCGGGCTGCTGCCCGACGAGCCGATCGCCTTCTGACCCCGGGCCGGTGCCGGCGTGGACTCCATCGCCCGCTGCACCGCCCGGTAGATCTGCCCGAAGCGCAGCGCGTCACCTGTGGACAGCAGCCGGACCGGCTGGCCGCGCCAGCGGGCCCACATCTCCAGTTGCCGGCTGCCCCGGGCGTACGAGCGGTCCAGGTGTTCGAAGAGGAAATCGGCGAGCGGCCCGACCCCGAGCCCGACCAGCACCGACACCCCGACGATGGCGAGCGTGACGGTCGGCGAGCGGTGCAGCACGACCGCCAGCCCGACGCCGAGCAGGGCGGCGACCAGCGGCCCGGCCAGCGCGGCGCCGATCGCGCCCCGGCCGACGAGCACCCGCCAGGAGCGGCTGCCCCGCCGGTGCCAGACCATGCTGAGTTCCGCGAGCGGAAACGAGCGGCCGTCCACTTGGACGGCCGTGGAGGTGACCTGCACCGACCTGTCGTCGTAGTACGTGATCATGGTCTGACTCCCGGTGGCGGGGCGGACACCACACTACTTACCCCAACGAGCCGGGTCGTAAGGTTGGCACGCGACTTCGACGAGGAAGTGAGGGCAGCGTGGGCGAGTTCGTTCGGCTGGAAACCAAGGACGGCATCGGCACCATCCGGCTGGAGCGGCCGCCGATGAACGCGCTCAACACCCAGGTGCAGGAGGAGCTGCGGGATGCCGCGGCCGCCGCCACCGCCGACCCGGAGGTCCGCGCGGTCATCGTGTACGGCGGGGAGAAGGTCTTCGCCGCCGGCGCGGACATCAAGGAGATGGCCGACATGTCCTACGTGGACATGGCGGAACGGGCCGCCGACCTGTCCAGCGCGCTCGGCGCGATCGCCCGGATCCCCAAGCCGGTCGTCGCCGCGATCACCGGGTACGCCCTCGGCGGCGGCTGCGAGCTGGCCCTGGCCTGCGACTGGCGGGTGGTGGCCGAGGACGCCAAGCTCGGCCAGCCGGAGATCAAGCTGGGCATCATCCCCGGTGCCGGCGGCACCCAGCGGCTGGCCCGCCTGGTGGGCCCGGCCCGGGCCAAGGACCTGATCATGTCCGGCCGGATGATCGACGCCCAGGAGGCGCTGCGGATCGGCCTGGCCGACCGGGTGGTGCCCGCCGCGAAGGTCTACGACGCCGCCGTCACGCTGGTGAAGCCGTTCCTGACCGGGCCGATGCAGGCGCTGCGGGCGGCCAAGCTGGCCGTGGACGGCGGCCTGGACATGGACCTCAACTCCGGTCTGGCCTGGGAGAGTCAGCTCTTCGCGGCGCTGTTCGCCACCGACGACCGGCGCGAGGGCATGGCCGCGTTCGTCGAGAAGCGCAAGCCGGACTTCACCGGTCGCTGAGCCGGGTCCGGGTCGGCGGCGGACGCCCGCCGCCGACCCGAGAGCGGTTCACATTCCGCCTACCGGCCAGTAGCGTGTGACACCGGTCATGTGACGAAGGGAAGCGGCGATGACGGAACGGGTCGAGGGTCACGGCGGAGAGCTGGCGCTGGCGGCGCTGCGCGCGCACGGCGTACGGGAGATGTTCACCCTCTCCGGCGGGCACGTCTTCCCGCTCTACGACGCGGCGCACTCCACCGGCTTCCCGCTCTACGACGTCCGGCACGAGCAGACGGCCGTCTTCGCCGCCGAGGCGGTGGCGAAGCTGCAGCGCCGGCCCGGCCTGGCCGTGCTCACCGCCGGGCCCGGCGTCACCAATGGCGTCTCCGGGCTGACCAGCGCCTTCTTCAACGCCTCCCCCGTGCTCGTGCTGGGCGGTCGGGCGCCGCAGTTCCGCTGGGGCTCCGGCAGCCTGCAGGAGATGGACCACCTGCCGCTGATCTCGCCGGTCACCAAGCACGCCGAGACGGTGTTCAGCGCCGACGACATCCCACGCGCGGTGACCGCCGCCCTCACCGCGGCGCTCACCCCGCACCGCGGGCCGGCCTTCCTCGACTTCCCCCTGGAGGCGGTCTTCTCGGTCGGCGACGCGGAGCTGCCGGCGGTGTCGCCGATCGCCCCGATCGAGGCCGACCCGGACGAGGTGGCGAAGGCCGCCGGCCTGATCGCGGGCGCGAGCCGGCCGGTCATCATCGCCGGCTCCGACGTGTACGCCGGCGACGCGATCGACGCCCTGCGCGCCGCCGCCGAGGCGCTCGGCGTGCCGGTCTTCACCAACGGCATGGGTCGCGGCGCGCTGCCGCCCACCCACCCGCTCGCCTTCGCCAAGGCCCGCCGGGTGGCGGTCAAGGGTGCGGACGTGGTGGTGGTGGTCGGCACCCCGCTGGACTTCCGGCTCAGCTTCGGCGACTTCGGCGACGCCAAGGTCGTGCACGTGGTCGACGCGCCCAGCCAGCGTGCCGGGCACGTGCAGCCGGCTGCCGCCCCCGCCGGCGACCTGCGGCTCATCCTCACCGCGTTCGCCGAGCACCCCGGCGACCGGGCCGACCACACCGACTGGATCGCCCAGCTCCGGGTCGCCGAGCACGCCGCCAAGGCCCGCGACGCCGAGGAGATGGCCGCCGACACCGACCCGATCCGGCCCGCCCGGATCTACGGCGAGCTGCGCAAGGTCCTCGCCCCCGACGCCATCACCATCGGCGACGGCGGCGACTTCGTCTCCTACGCCGGGAAGTACCTCGAGCCGGCGCAGCCCGGCACCTGGCTCGACCCCGGCCCGTACGGCTGCCTGGGCACCGGGATGGGCTACGCGATGGGGGCCCGGGTCAGCCACCCCGACCGGCAGATCTGCGTGCTGATGGGCGACGGCGCGGCCGGCTTCTCGCTGATGGACGTCGAGTCCCTGGCGCGGCAGAAGTTGCCCGTGGTCATCGTGGTCGGCAACAACGGCATCTGGGGCCTGGAGAAGCACCCGATGCGGGCCATGTACGGCTACGACGTCGCCGCCGACCTCCAGCCCGGGCTGCGCTACGACCGGGTGGCCGAGGCGCTCGGCGGCGCGGGGGAGACGGTGGAGAAGGCCGCCGACCTCGGCCCGGCCCTGACCCGCGCGTTCGACGCCGGCGTGCCGTACCTGGTCAACGTGCTGACCGATCCCGCGGACGCGTACCCCCGCTCGTCGAACCTGGCCTGACCACGACCGCTGGACCGCCGTCGCCGGGTGACCGGCGACGGCGGTCGCGTTTCTGTCCCCAGCAAAATCAGCGGAATGTCAGCCGGTATCGACGTAACGTCAGCCCCGTCGCTCATCCTGGGGTGGCCAGCGACAACGACGGGAGCTCAGATGACATACGCGATTCAGGCGGAGGGGCTGGTCCGCCGCTTCGGCGCGACCACCGCCCTCGCCGGAGTCGACCTCGCCGTCCCCACCGGGACGGTGTTCGGTCTGCTCGGGCCGAACGGGGCGGGCAAGACCACCGCGGTCCGGGTGCTCGCCACCCTGCTCGCCGCCGACGAGGGGCACGCCACGGTCGGCGGGTACGACGTCCGCCGCGATGCCCACCGGGTCCGCCAGCTGATCGGCCTGACCGGCCAGTACGCCTCGGTCGACGAGACGCTGACCGGCACCGAGAACCTGCTGCTGATCGGCCGGCTGCTCGGGATGCGCCGGGTCGACGCCCGGGTCCGCGCCCGGCAGCTGCTCGCCGACTTCCAGCTCAGCGACGCCGCCGACCGGGCGGCGAAGACCTACTCGGGCGGCATGCGTCGCCGCCTGGACCTGGCCGCCAGCCTGGTGGGCCGGCCGCAGGTGCTCTTTCTCGACGAGCCGACCACCGGGCTCGACCCGCGCAGCCGCAACGACCTGTGGGACATCGTCCGGGGCCTGGTCGCCGACGGGGTGACCGTGCTGCTGACCACCCAATACCTGGAGGAGGCCGACCAGCTCGCCGGCGAGATCGCCGTGGTCGACCACGGTCGGGTCATCGCTCAGGGCACCCCGGAGGAGCTGAAGGCGAAGACCGGCGGGCAGATTCTGACGGTCCGGCCGGCGGACGCCAGCGACCTGCCGACCGTGGTGTCCATCGCCGGGGAGGTCGCCGGGGGGACCCCCGAAGTCGCCCAGACCACCGTGACCGTGCCGGTGAACGACCCCGGCGTGTTGCCCGCCGTGGTGCGCCGGCTCGACCAGGCCGAGATCACGATCGCCGAGCTGGCGCTGCGCGGCTCCAGCCTGGACGAGGTCTTCCTCTCCCTGACCGGCCACCGGGCCGAGCAGGACGGCTCCGACGTTGGACTGGAAAGGATTCCGGCTTGACATCCTCCCCTCCCTCCGGGGAGGGGATTCCCACGGTCGCCCGTGGGGCTTCCTGTTTCACCGCCGACTGCCCGTAGGGAGGACTCCCGTGAGGTCTTACGTCAGCTCCACAGGCGTTTCACCTCTCCGCCAGCCCGGCGGCGAGGATGTTCCTGGCTGCGTTCACGTCCCGGTCGTGGATTACCCCGCAGCCGCCACACGCCCACGACCGGATCGACAGCGACATGGACGTGTTGAGACGGCCGCACGCCGAGCAGGTCTTGGACGACGGGCACCAGCGGTCAATAGCGACAACGGTTCGCCGGTACCAGGCGGCCTTGTACTCCAGCATGCGCCGCAGGTCGGACCATGCCGCGTCGGAGATGGCGCGGGCCAGTCGGTGGTTGCGGAGCATGGTGCGCACGCTGAGGTCTTCGATCACGACCGTTTGGTTCTCGCGGACGAGTCGAGTGGTCAGCTTGTGCAGGTGGTCCCGCCGCCGGTCCGCGATGCGGGCGTGAATACGGGCAACCTTCAGTTGGGCCTTGACCCGGTTCGTGGAGTCTTTCGCCTTGCGGGACAACTCCCGCTGGGCCCTCGCGAGCTTGCGCCGGTCGGTGCGTTCGTGTTTCGGGTTGGCAATCTTCTCGCCGGTGGACAGGGTTACCAGGCTGGTGATTCCGGCGTCCACCCCGACTGCGGTGTTCGCCGCTGGCAGGGGCTGTACGGTCGGGTCTTCCACCAGCAGGGATACGAACCAGCGGCCGGCGGCGTCTCGGGACACCGTCGCGGTGGACGGCTGCGCGCCCTCGGGCAGAGGCCGGGACCAGACAATGGTCAGAGGTGTATCCATCTTGGCGAGGGTGAGCTGATTGTCCCGCCACCGGAACGCCGACCGGGTGTACTCCGCGGACGCCCGCGACTTGCGCTTGGCCTTGAACCGCGGGTACCGGGAGCGCTTGTCCCAGAACCCGGCGAACGCTGCCTGAAGGTGCCGAAGCGTCTGCTGCAACGGCACCGACGACACCTCGTTGAGGAACGCCAGCCCGTCGGCGCGTTTCCACTCGGTCAGCCACGCCGAGGTCTGCACGTACGTCGTGCGCTGCCGGTCAACCACCCACGCGCGGGTACGCGCCTCCAACGCCCGGTTGTAGACCAGGCGGACGCACCCGAACGTCCGGTTCAACTGCTCTGCCTGCTCAGGAGACGGATAGAAGCGGTACTTGTAGGCCCGCTTTACCACATCGCCCATAGCTCACAGTCTATCACCGCCTTGTGTGAAACGATCATGGAAGGGAGGGAGCGGCGTCTTATCCACGCCTGATCGCAGGGGTCTGCGCGCCGCAATCCTGATGACCACAGCCACCCTCACCGCGCCCCCGTTGGTCCCGGCCCGCCGGCCGGGCGTCGCCGCCGGGCTGCGGCACACCCTCACCCTGGCCTGGCGCAGCCTGGTGCAGATCAAGCACAACCCGATGGAGCTGCTCGACCTGAGCATCCAGCCGGTGATGTTCGTGCTGCTCTTCACGTACGTCTTCGGCGGGGCGATCTCGGGCACCCCCGGCGACTACCTGAAGTTCGCGTTGCCCGGGATCATCGTCCAGAACGCCTTCTTCGCCACCATGACCACCGGGTTCGGGCTCAACAACGATTTGACCAAGGGGGTCTTCGACCGGCTGCGCGCGCTGCCGATCGCCCGCTGGTCCCCGCTGGCCGGCCGGATCCTCGCCGACACCGTCAAGCAGGCGTGGTCGGTGTCGCTGCTGGTCGGGGTCGGTGCGATCCTCGGCTTCCGGCTGGCCAACGGCACGCTCGGCCTGCTCGGCGCGTTCGCCCTGCTGCTCGCCTTCTCGCTGGCAGTCTCGTGGATCTCGGTGCTGGTCGGGGTGCTGGTCAGCGAGCCGGAGAAGGTGCAGATCTTCGGCTTCATGGTGATCTTTCCGCTGACCTTCACCAGCAACGCCTTCGTGCCGACCGAGACCATGCCGTCCTGGCTCCAACGCTGGGTGGAGGTCAACCCGGTGACGATCCTGGCCGACGCGCTGCGTGGCCTGCTGGTCGGCGGCCCGGTGGCCGGGCCGGTCGTCCAGTCGCTGATCTGGGCCGCTGCCCTCGCCGCCGTGTTCGCCCCGCTCGCCGTGCGGGCGCTCAGGCGTCGAGTGTGACCCGTACCGCCTCCGCGGCGGTCTCCAGCCGGGGACGATCCAGCACCGAGTGGGCCGCCCCGGACCCCGGTCGCCGCGCCGAGCAACCGGACGGCGGCGGCCACCCACGGATCGGGGTCGGTGCGGAGCCCGTGGAACCTCCCCGGAGGGGAGCTGGAAGTTCGCCGGTCGACTAGACCTCGGGACGGTCCTGCTCGCGGGGCGAGCCGTCCTCCCGGCGGCGCAGCTCCTCCTCGCGGCGGCGCAGGTCGTCCTCCCAGCGGCGGAAGAGCTCCTGGTCCTGCTGCCGGGGCCGCTCCCCGAGGGACGACAGGAACGCCGGGTCGTCGTCCGGCGCCACCTGGCGATGACCACGGTCCCGCTCGGAGAAGCCGTTTCCCATCGGCCAGGCGGTCCGGGGGCGGCGGCTCGCGCCCGCCTCCCGACCGGCGACGAACCAGGCGATCGACCCGACCAGCGGGAAGAACAGGATGATCAGCACCCAGGCGATCCGGGGCAGCGCCCTAATCTCGCCCTCCTCCGCGGAGAGGCAGCTGATCAGCGCACAGATGCCGAGGACGACCTCGGCCAGGAAGAGAAGCCCGTACAGGCGAATCATGTCCGACATCATGGACCACCGGTGCCGCTCAGCGCAGCCCGCGTGCCACCGCCAGCGCACCGAGCAGGGCGAAGCCGGCGGCGGCCAGCGCGGTCAGCGGGAGTGACCAGCGCTGCGCCCGGCGCAACCCGGCGCCGGTGGCCCGGCGCCAGGTCAGGGCGAGGGTGCCCAGCCAGCCCAGTACCGCCACGCCGGCCAGCAGCGCGCCGGCCGGGTCGCCGGTGAGGGCGAGCCGGACCATCAGCACGGCGACCGCGGTGAACGCCAGCAGAGTGCGGCGCCAGGCCAGCCGGGTCCGCTCCGGTTGGAGGCCGGGGTCGCCGGTCACCCGAGCGCCCGGGCCAGCACCGCGATCACCAGCAGCAGCGCGCCCAGGGCGACGGACAGGGCGAGCACGGCCGGGAAGCGCGACGCCGGCAGCTCCTCGCCGAGCCGGATCGCCCGCTCGGTACGCGCCCAGTGGTCCACCGCCCGCACGGCGACCGCCGCGCCGAGCAGCAACAGCGCGATGGCGATCACCTCGCGCAGGTGCGCCACGGGCATGGGCGGCAGGAACTGGGCGGCGGCCAGCCCACCGGCGATCAGGGCCAGCCCGGTCCGCAGCCAGGCCAGGAAGGTCCGCTCGTTGGCCAGCGAGAAGCGGTAGTCGGGCGTGGTGCCGACCGATCGCAGCTCGCGCGGGTCGAACCACCGCCTGATCGCCTCCCACACGTCGTCGATTATCCGCTTTGCCCGGTGAATAGCCTGGGGGGATGACCGATCTTGACGCGCGGACCCTGCGCGACGCCTACGACACCCAGCTCCGTCCGGAGATCCCGGATCCCCTGCCCGCCGGGGTGACGGTCGAGCGGGACGGCCCGCTGGTCCGGATCCTCGGCCTCGACGAGCGCGGATTCCTCACCTACCGGACGCTGGGCGGGCTGGCCGGCGCGGAGCTGGACGCGCTGATCGCCCGGCAGGTGGAGTTCTTCCGGGCCCGCGGCGAGGGCGCGGAGTGGAAGCTCAACGGCCATGACGAGCCCGCCGACCTCGCGGACCGGCTGCGCGCCGCCGGGTTCGTGCCGGAGGACCGGGAGACGGTCGTGGTCGGGCCGGTCGCGGCCCTGGCCGGCGCCGTCCCGCTGCTGCCCGAGGGGGTACGCCTGCGCGAGGTCACCTCCCGCGAGGACCTGGAACGGATCGCCGCCATGGAGGAGGAGGTCTGGCACGACGACCGCAGCCACCTGGTCACCGGGCTGGCGAAGGAGATCGCCGCCGACCCGCAGTCGATCACGATCGTGGTGGCCGAGGCGGGCGACAGGGTGGTCAGCGCCGGCTGGGTCCGTTACATCGCCAACACCGGCTTCGGCACGTTGTGGGGCGGCTCGACCCTGCCCGAGTGGCGGAAGAAGGGCATCTACCGGGCGCTGGTGGCGTACCGGGCGCGGTTGGCCGAGCAGCGCGGCAAGACGCTGCTGCAGGTCGACTGTTCGGAGGACAGCCGGCCGATCCTGGAGCGACTCGGGCTCGTAGCGGTCACCACGACCACCCCGTACGTCTACACTCCGTGATCATGGACCGGTTGACGGCGGAGGAACTGCTCACCCTCAGGACGGGGGCGTTCGGCGCCGTCTTCCTGGTGTCGAACACCGAGCCGGGGATGTTCGGGATGATCCGGGAGAGCTCCGCCGCATCCGGAGCGTTCGCCGGGGCCAGCGGGGTGGTGAAGGAGGCGCTCACCGCCGGTCCGCTGCCGCAGTTGCCCCGGGACTCGGCGTTGGAGATCGAGTCGGTCGTGCTGCCGGCGCTGACCCGGGCGGTGCGGATCCTGCGGGAGAAGTCGCCGGGGGACGTCGAGGCGTACCGGTCGGTGGTGCTGGCGGCGGCCGACCGGGTGGCCGGCGCGCATCACGGCGTGACGCCGGCGGAGGCGGCGGTGGTCGAGAAGATCAGGGTCGCGCTGACCGAGCCGGTCTGAGCGCGCCGGTCGACCAGAGCGCGCGGACGCTGGCCCGGACGCAGCGGTCGCGGACCCGTCCGCAGGCGCAGCGGTAGGTGTCCGGCAGCATCCGGCGGCAGGCGCGGCGGGCGGCGTCCACGCCGGGCGCCGTCCGCGCGGCTTCCGTCGAGCGCCTCGTTTCCGACATGTACGTCACCTCCCGATTCGGGAGCTTACCCGGCCCTGCGGCCCTCGGTGAGCTGTGTCACTCTGAGGCCGCGGAGAGGCGATGCTACTTGCGGGTAACATTGCGCCGTGGGCAACTGCACAGCAGCCCGCGGTTGACCGAGCGTTAAGTCACGCGGGAGGCTGCGCCCGAGACCGGGCGAGTGATCGCATCACCAAACAGGAGGGTCGTCGAAGCGCGATGAATATCGTCGTACTCGTCAAGCAGGTGCCCGATTCGGGCGCGGACCGCAACCTGCGTTCTGACGACAACACCGTCGACCGCGGCTCGGCGAACAACGTCATCAACGAGATGGACGAGTACGCCATCGAAGAGGCGTTGAAGATCAAGGAGGCGCACGGCGGCGAGGTCACCATCCTGACCATGGGTCCGGACCGGGCGACCGAGTCGATCCGCAAGGCCCTCTCCATGGGCCCGGACAAGGCCGTGCACGTCGTCGACGACGCCCTGCACGGGTCCTGCGCCGTGGCCACCTCGAAGGTCCTCGCCGCCGCGCTCGGGCAGCTCAACGCGGACCTGGTGATCTGCGGCGCCGAGTCGACCGACGGCCGGGTCCAGGTCCTGCCGCACATGATCGCCGAGCGGCTGGGCGTCGCCGCCCTGACCGGCGCGCGCAAGCTCACCGTCGACGGGTCCACGCTCACTGTCGAGCGGCAGACCGAGGAGGGCTACGAGGTGGTCACCGCCTCGACCCCGGCCGTGGTCTCCGTCTGGGACACCATCAACGAGCCGCGCTACCCGTCCTTCAAGGGCATCATGGCCGCCAAGAAGAAGCCGGTGCAGACGCTCTCCCTGGGGGACCTCGGCGTCGCCCCGACCGAGGTGGGCTTCGACGGCGCGACCAGCGCCGTGTTGGAGCACACCAAGCGCCCGCCGCGCTCCGGCGGCGCGAAGATCACCGACGAGGGCGAGGGCGGCGTCAAGCTGGTCGAGTTCCTCGCCACCGAGAAGTTCGTGTGAGGGGTCAGGACATGGCTGAGGTTCTCGTCGTCGTCGAAGCCACCAAGGAATTCGGCGTCAAGAAGGTCACCCTGGAGATGCTCACCCTCGCCCGCGAGCTGGGCACCCCCAGCGCAGTGGTGCTCGGTGGCGCCGGCGCCGCCGAGGCGCTGAGCGCCAAGCTGGGCGAGTACGGCGCGGAGAAGATCTACGCCGCCGAGGGCGAGGAGATCGACGGCTACCTGGTGGCCCCGAAGGCCACCGTGCTCGCCGACCTGGTCAAGCGGGTACAGCCGGCCGCCGTGCTGCTCGCCTCCGCCCAGGAGGGCAAGGAGATCGCCGCCCGGCTCGCCGTCAAGCTGGACAACGGCATCCTGACCGACGTGGTCGGCCTCGACGCCGACGGCACCGCGACCCAGGTCGCCTTCGCCGGCTCCACCATCGTCAAGTCGAAGGTCACCAAGGGCCTGCCGCTGGTCACCGTCCGGCCGAACTCGGTCAACCCGACCCCGGCCGCCGCCACCCCGGCGGTGGAGCAGCTCACCGTCGCCGTCACCGACGCCGACAAGCTGGCCAAGGTCGTCGACCGGGTCGCCGAGCAGAAGGGCTCCCGCCCCGAGCTGACCGAGGCGTCAGTGGTCGTCTCCGGTGGTCGCGGCGTCGGCAACGCCGACAACTTCAAGCTGGTCGAGGAGCTCGCCGACCTGCTCGGCGGCGCCGTCGGCGCGTCCCGCGCGGCCGTCGACTCCGGCTTCTACCCGCACCAGTTCCAGGTCGGCCAGACCGGCAAGACCGTCTCCCCGCAGCTCTACGTCGCGCTGGGCATCTCCGGCGCGATCCAGCACCGGGCCGGCATGCAGACCTCGAAGACCATCGTCGCCGTGAACAAGGACGGCGAGGCCCCGATCTTCGAGCTGGCAGACTTCGGTGTGGTGGGCGACCTGTTCAAGGTCGTCCCGCAGGCCGCCGAGGAGATCCGCAAGCGCAAGTGACCCGCCGCGGTCACGAAAGAGCCGCCGTCCGGTGATCCGGGCGGCGGCTCTTTCGGTGTTGCGGCCCTTCCGTGCGGTGGAAGGGAGCTGATCGGCGGGCCGGGGAGCTGAGCCGGCCCGCCGATCAGCCCGTCAGGGTGCCCCTCAGCAAACTGTCGCCGGAGTGGGCGGGCTTGTTGTCGTACTGCTCGGCGGAGACGTCGACCACCGAGTACGTCCGGAGGTCCACGTTCGGGGGCATCGGGCAGAACTTCGTCTCCCGAGTCCGTGCTCAGCGTACCTACCGAGAACAGCTGCCTCGTCTCGGGATCGATCAGCCAGACCTCGTAGTACCCCGGAACCTTCGGGAGATTCGCGACGTGCAGGTGGAGCTGCTTGTCGCCCAGCGCAACCGCGGGCTGGGAGCGATCGCCGCCAGCGCCCGTTCTCCCCGCCCCGGGCGGCCCCCTCCGGCATCCGGTGGGCCGGGTCTCGGCCGTTAGGCTGAACGGTGATGGCATACCTGGATCACGCAGCGACCACCCCGATGCTCGACGAGGCACTCGAGGCGTACGTCGCCACGGCCCGCGAGGTCGGCAACGCGTCGTCGCTGCACGCGGCGGGCCGGCGTGCCCGCCGGCGGGTGGAGGAGTCTCGGGAGCGGGTGGCCGCCGTGCTCGGCGCCCGCCCCTCCGAGGTGATCTTCACCGGCGGCGGCACGGAGAGCGACAACCTCGCCGTGAAGGGCATCTTCTGGGCCCGCCGCGCCGCCCATCCGCAGCGGGTACGGGTGGTCTCCAGTGCGGTCGAGCACCACGCGGTGCTGGACGCCGTGGACTGGCTGGCCGGGCAGGAGGGCGCCGAGGTCGGCTGGCTGCCGGTGGACGCCGCCGGCCGGCTCGACCCGGAGCGGCTCCGCGTGGAACTGGCCGCGCACGGCGACCGGGTGGCCTTGGTCACCGCCATGTGGGCCAACAACGAGGTCGGCACGGTGCAGCCGGTGGCCGAGCTGGCGGCGGTCGCCGCCGCGCACGGCGTGCCGTTCCACACCGACGCGATCCAGGCCGTCGGCCAGGTGCCGGTCGACTTCGCCGCCAGCGGGGTCGCCGCGCTCACCGTCACCGGGCACAAGCTGGGCGGCCCCACCGGGGTCGGCGCGCTGCTGCTGGCCCGGGACGTCGCGGCCACCCCGCTGCTGCACGGCGGCGGCCAGGAGCGGGACGTCCGCTCCGGCACCCTCGACACCGCCGGCATCGTGGCCTTCGCGGTGGCCGTCGAGGCCGCGGTGAAGGGGCAGCAGGAGTACGCCGCCCGGGTGGCCGCGCTCCGCGACGAGCTGGTGGAGCGGGTCCGCCGGGCGGTGCCCGAGGTGGTCTTCAACGGCGACCCGGTCGACCGTCTCCCCGGCAACGCCCACTTCTCCTTCCCCGGCTGCGAGGGCGACGCCCTGCTGCTCCTGCTCGACGCCCAGGGCATCGCCTGCTCCACCGGCTCGGCCTGCTCGGCGGGGGTGGCCCAGCCCAGCCACGTGCTGCTGGCGATGGGTGCCGACGATGACCGCGCCCGCTCCTCGCTGCGCTTCACCCTCGGCCACACCAGCACCCGCGCCGACGTCGATGCCCTCATCGCCGCCCTGCCCGCCGCCGTCGACCGCGCCCGCCGTGCCGCCTCCCTCCGCACCCCCCGCTGACCCGGCTACGCTCGGTGCGATGAAGGGAGTGGGCTGGTGAGGGTTCTGGCGGCGATGTCGGGCGGGGTGGACTCCGCGGTGGCGGCGGCGCGCGCCGTCGAGGCGGGGCACGACGTGACCGGCGTGCACCTGGCGCTGGCCCGCAACCCGCAGACCTACCGGACCGGGGCGCGCGGCTGCTGCACGTTGGAGGACTCGCGGGACGCCCGGCGGGCCGCCGACGTGATCGGCATCCCGTTCTACGTCTGGGACATGGCCGACCGGTTCCACGAAGACGTGGTGGACGACTTCGTCGCCGAGTACGCGGCCGGTCGTACCCCGAATCCCTGCCTGCGCTGCAACGAAAAGATCAAGTTCGCCGCGGTGCTGGACCGGGCCGTGGCCCTGGGCTTCGACGCGGTGGTCACCGGCCATCACGCCCGGCTCGGCGCCGACGGCCTGCTGCGGCGCAGCGTCGACCTGGCCAAGGACCAGTCGTACGTGCTCGCGGTGCTGACCCGCGCGCAGCTGGACCGGTCGATCTTCCCGCTCGGTGACTCCACCAAGGCCGAGGTGCGCGCGGAGGCGGCCCGGCGCGGCCTCGCGGTCGCCGACAAGCCCGACTCGCACGACATCTGCTTCATCGCCGACGGTGACACCCGCGGCTTCCTCGCCCAGCGGCTCGGCGAGGCCCCCGGCGACGTGGTCGACGCGGTCAGCGGCGCGGTGGTCGGCAGCCACTCCGGGGCGTACGCCTACACGGTCGGCCAGCGGCGCGGGCTGCACCTGGACCGGCCCGCCCCGGACGGCCGGCCCCGCTACGTGCTCTCCATCACCCCGAAGACCAACACGGTGACCGTCGGCCCGGCCGAGGCCCTGGAGGTCGCCGAGGTCCACGCGACCCGTCCGGTCTGGACGGGTGGCGAGCGGCCGACCGCGCCGGTCGAGTGCCAGGTGCAGCTGCGGGCGCACGGCGATGTGGTGCCCGCCACCGTCGAGGTCACCGCCGACGGGCTCGCCGCGGAGCTGCGCCGCCCGGTCCGCGGGGTCGCCGCCGGGCAGGCGATCGTGGCGTACCGGCCGGATCCGGCCGGGGACGTGGTGCTCGGCTCGGCCACCATCACCGGCTGACGGCGGCGCAGCGGATAGTCTTCCCGCGTGACTGATCACGCATGGCCCTGGCCCGCCGGGGCGGCGACCGGCATCGGTTCGCTGCCCGGCACCGACATCGCCGAGGCGCAGCGGATCGTGCTCGGTGAGCTGCCCGCCTTTCCGCACCTGCCCGAGCTGCCCGCCCGGGGGCCGGGCGCCGACCTGATCGGCCGCACCGGCGGCCTGCTGGTGGACCTGCCGGTCGAGCTGTACGCGGGCCGCTGGCGGATCGCCCCACGCCCCGGACGGGACCTGCGCCGCGCCCGGGACCTGCTGGAACGCGACCTGGACCAGCTCGCCGAGCAGGCCGAGGAGTACGCCGGGCCCGTGAAGGTGCAGGCGGCCGGCCCGTTCACCCTGGCCGCCGCGCTGGAGCTGCCGATCGGTGGCAAGCTGCTGCGCGACCCGGGCGCGGTGCGCGACCTCACCGGGTCGCTCGCCGAAGGGCTGCGCGGGCACGTCGAGGCGGTGCGCCGGCGGCTGCCCCGCGCGTCGGTGGTGCTTCAGCTCGACGAGCCGTCCCTGCCGGCGGTACTGGTCGGCCGGGTGCCCACCGAGAGCGGCTTCGGCACCCACCGGGCCGTCGAGACGGAGGTCGCCCGCACGCTGCTGCGCACGGTGATCGACGCCGCCGGGACACCGACCGTGGTGCACTGCTGCGCCCCGGACGTGCCGCTGGAGCTGATCCGCACCGCCGGGGCGGTCGGGGTGGCGCTGGACCTGGGCCTGGTCACCGACCTGGACCCGCTCGGCGAGGCGATCGACGCCGGGCTCGGGCTGCTGGCCGGCGCCGCGCCCACGCTGCCGCCGTCCGCCGGTCGCGCGCCGACCTCGGCCGAGGTCGCCGATCGGGTACGCCTGCTCTGGGACCGCCTCGGCTTTGCCCGCCGCCAGCTCGCCGAGCAGGTGGTGGTCACCCCGGCCTGCGGCCTCGCCGGGGCCACCCCGCAGTACGCCCGCGCGGTGCTGGCCGCCTGCCGGGACGCCGGCCGGCGGCTGTCCGAGGAGTGAGGTTTTCCGTCGTACCTGCGGGGCAGGATGACCGGCATGATTGGACAACTGCGTTCCGTGGTGATCGACTGCCCCGATCCGCGGGCCCTGGCCGGCTTCTACGCCGAGCTGCTCGGCCTGCCGCCGATCGAGGACAACTCCGACGGTGACGACTGGGTGGTGCTCGGCGGCCCGCCGGGGCACCAGCCCCGGCTCGCCTTTCAGCGGGCGCGCAACCTGCGCCCGCCGGCCTGGCCCGATCCGGAGCGGCCCCAGCAGTTCCACCTCGACGTGACGGTGGACGACATCGAGACCGCGGAGAAGGCGGCGCTGGCTCTGGGCGCCCGGCGGCTGCCGGGCCAGGGCGACGGCTTCCGGGTGTACGCCGACCCCGCCGGGCACCCGTTCTGCCTCTGCTGGGACTGACCCGCGGCGGGCGGTCGACCTGGCGGGGGTTGCCGGCACCGGGCATGATCGCCCCCGTGATCGACTTCTCGCTCCGCCGGGCCTCCGGCTCGCTCTTCGGTCTCGCCTACGGGGACGCCCTGGGCAAGCCCACCGAGTTCCTCACCGTCGCCGAGATCGTCCGCCGGTACGGCCCGGCCGGCCCGCGCGAGCTGGCCGGTGACCCGGCGCTGGTCACGGACGACACCCAGATGGCGCTCGCCGTCGCCTGGGCGCTGCACGACGCGCCCGCGTTCACCCCGGAGGCGGTGGCGCCGCTGCTGCAGCAGCGCTTCGTCGACTGGTCGGTCAGCCCGGACAACAACCGCGCGCCCGGCATGACCTGCCTGCGGGCCTGCGCCGAGCTGTCGCTGGGCGTCCGGTGGCAGGAGGCGACGGTGGCCGACTCGAAGGGGTGCGGCGCCAACATGCGGGTCACCCCGGTCGGGCTGCTCGACGTCGACCTGGACACTCTCGCCGGGCTGGCCCAGCTTCAGGCCGGCCTGACCCACGGTCACCCGACCGGGCTGGCGGCCAGCGAGCTGACCGCGTACGCGGTCCGCCTGCTGCGCGACGGCGCGGCGCTGGCAGAGCTGCCCGGGCTGCTCACCGCCCGGGCCCACGGGCAGCGCACGGTCTACCGGGCCGACTGGCTCGGCGACCTGTGGCAGCGCCCGGGCGAGCGGACGCCGGCGGAGTTCATCGCCCGGGGCTGGGACGAGTGCCTGCGCGTGCTCGGCCGGCTCGACGCGGCGCTGGCCCGCCCTGACGACGGCGGCGACCCGTGCCGGCTCACCGGCGAGGGCTGGATCGCCGAGGAGGCGCTGGCCACCGCGCTGCTCTGCGCGATCCGGCACGCCGACGACCCGGTCGGCGCGCTGGCCCGGGGCGCCACCACCGCCGGCGACTCCGACTCCATCGCCGCCCTCGCCGGCGCCTTCGTCGGCGCGGCCCACGGCATGCCGGCCTGGCCCGCCGACTGGTCCACCCGCATCGAGTACGCCGACCAGCTCGCCACCCTCGCCGCCTCCCACGACTGACCCCGCGCCAGCCGCCCGCCGGCCGCCTCGCGGGGGCTGCGGAGCGGGCTGGTGTGCCTGGGGTCAGGTGGTCAGGTGGGGAAGTTTGCGCAGCTGGCGCCAGAGGGTCTGGTCACAGGTGCCGGCCCGGTCGGCGAAGGCGCTGGCGGGGACGTGGATCGGCTCGCTGACGTCGAGGAAGCTGTCGTGGTCGGCGTCGGCGTCCCAGCTCCGGGTGGGGATCCGGACGTGGTCATCCCGGTCGGACTTGTCCTGGCTGGTGATCTTCAGGACGTCGGCACCCCCGTCGCCGGCCCGCAACACCAGGCAGGGGCGCATCTTCGAGCCGGTGCCGTCGGCGTACGGCACGTCGGCCCACCAGATCTCGCCCGGTCGCGGCGCGCCGGCCGGCCGGCGGTCTTTGCTGCGGGGCCGGGGCGGCGCGCTGGTCCGCCCGCTGCCGGGGCGGGTGCCGGCCGGTCCGGTCCGGCGACCCGGACGCCTGCCCGTCCCTGCCGAACGGGCGCCGTCGCGGGGCGCGGACGAACGATCGGCCGCCCGGCGGCGCCACTCGTTCCACAGCCAGCCGGCCGCGACGGCGCCGACGACCGCCGCCGCCCAGAGCACCCACTCCGGCATCCGTACCCCTGCCTCTCGCCCGTGGCGGGCGCCCGTCGCCGCCGTGCGGCGATCGTCGCACGCCCCCGGCCGGTCCGCCCGGCGGCGCGACGGGCGCCCCCGCGGACCGTCGGCGTACCTGGTCAGGGCGGGTGCCGGGACGCCTGTCCCACCCGACCGCTACCGTGCGGGGGAAGCACGAGCACGGGAGGTCGACGGCGGTGTCGGAAGGCGGCAGGGTGTCCGAAGAAGCGATTCCCCAGCAGGTCAGCCCCGCGCAGGAGGCGGCGGCGGGCGCCGAGCCGACCCCGGAGGCGCGGGAGCGGCACGCCACGCTGAGCCAGGAGCTCACCGAGCACCAGTACCGCTACTACGTCCTCGACGCGCCCACCATCTCCGACGCGGAGTTCGACAAGCAGCTGCGCGAGCTGGAGGCGCTGGAGGCGGAGTTCCCGGCCCTGCGCACCCCCGACTCGCCGACCCAGCGGGTCGGCGGCACCTTCTCCACCGACTTCACCCCGGTCACCCACGCCGAGCGGATGCTCTCGCTGGACAACGCCTTCGCCGACGAGGAACTGGCCGCCTGGGCCGAGCGGGTCGAGCGGGACGCCGGCGGTCCGGTGCCCTACCTGTGCGAGCTGAAGGTCGACGGCCTCGCGATCAACCTCACCTACGACAAGGGGCGGCTGGTCCGGGCGGCCACCCGGGGTGACGGGCGCACCGGCGAGGACGTGACGGCCAACGTCCGCAGCATCCGCGACGTGCCGGCCCGGCTGACCCCGTCCGACGACTTCCCCGACGTGCCGGAGTTCCTCGAGGTCCGGGGCGAGATCTACTTCCCGGTCGCCGCCTTCGCCGACCTCAACGCCGGCCTGGTGGAACAGGGCCGGGCCCCGTTCGCCAACCCGCGCAACGCGGCCGCCGGCAGCCTGCGGCAGAAGGACCCCCGGATCACCGCGTCCCGGCCGCTGCGGCTGGTGGTGCACGGCATCGGCGCCCGCCGGGGGTTCCAGCCGGCGGCGCAGTCCGAGTCGTACGCGGCGCTGAGGGCGTGGGGGCTGCCGACCAGCGACCGGGTCCGGGTGGTGCCCGACCTGGCCGGCGTCGCGGAATACGTCGCCTACTACGCCGAGCACCGGCACGACGTCGAGCACGAGATCGACGGCGTGGTGGTCAAGGTCGACCCGGTCTCCATCCAGGGCCGGCTCGGCTCGACCAGCCGCGCACCGCGCTGGGCGATCGCCTTCAAGTACCCGCCGGAGGAGGTGACCACCAAGCTGCTCGACATCGACGTCAACGTCGGGCGTACCGGCCGGGTCACCCCGTTCGCCGTCCTCGAACCGGTCCGGGTGGCCGGCTCCACGGTCGCCCTGGCCACCCTGCACAACGCCCGCGAGGTCGAGCGCAAGGGGGTGCTGATCGGCGACACGGTGGTGCTGCGCAAGGCCGGCGACGTGATCCCCGAGGTGCTCGGCCCGGTGGTCGACCTGCGTCCCGCCGACGCCCGGCCGTTCGTCATGCCCACCACCTGCCCGGCCTGCGGCACCCCGCTCGCCCCGGCGAAAGAGGGCGATGTCGACATCCGCTGCCCCAACACCCGCAGCTGCCCGGCGCAGCTGCGTGAGCGGGTGTTCCACCTGGCGGGCCGGGGCGCCTTCGACATCGAGGTGCTCGGCTACAAGGGCGCCGCCGCGCTGCTGGACGCGCAGATCATCGCCGACGAGGGCGACCTGTTCGCCCTCGACGCCGACCAGCTGGCCCGCTCGCCGTTCTTCGTCAACAAGGACGGCAGCCTGGGCAGCAACGCCACCAAGCTGCTGGACAACCTCGCCGTGGCCAAGGAACGCGACCTGTGGCGGGTGCTGGTGGCGCTCTCCATCCGGCACGTCGGCCCCACCGCCGCGCAGGCCCTCGCCCGGCACTTCCGCTCGATCGAGGCCATCGACCGGGCCGGTGAGGAGGAGCTGTCCTCCGTGGACGGCGTGGGCCCGACCATCGCCGCCAGCATCAAGGAGTGGTTCGCCGTCGACTGGCACCGCGAGGTGGTGCGCAAGTGGGCCGAGTCGGGCGTACGGATGGCCGAGGAGGCGGTGGACGAGGGGCCGCGCCCGCTGGAGGGGCTCACCGTGGTGGTGACCGGCACTCTCGCCGGGTTCAGCCGCGACCAGGCGTCGGAGGCGATCCAGAGCCGGGGCGGCAAGGTCACCGGCTCGGTCTCCAAGAAGACCAGCTTCGTGGTGGTCGGGGACAACCCCGGTAGCAAGGCGGACAAGGCCGTCAGCCTCAAGCTGCCGGTCCTGGACGAGGAGGGCTTCCGGGTGCTGCTGGAGTCCGGCCCGGACGCCGCCCGGGAGGTCGCCCGCGTTCAGGAGTGACCCGGCGGGCCCGGACGGAGGCCCTGCGGCGTATACCAACTTAATTACGACTACGACCGATTCGTGACTGTCATGTCGGGGAATCCGGGACCGAGGGCGTTTCATTGATGCACGGCGTGTGAGCGGAGCACGCCACGGCCGATCCCGGGAGGTGCGATGGCGGCGGCCGATCCGCGCAACTCCGTCCCACCAGGGCGGGTGACGCCGTTCTTCGGCTTCGTCGCCGCGATCTTCGTCCTCGCCGTGCTGCTCTCGGCCGCTCCGCTGGCCGGGCTGCCCGAGCGGCTGCCTCACCTGCCGGCGGCCTTCTGGACCATGGCGGCGCTCGCCGTCGCCTGCGACGCCCGTCCCTTCGTCCCGCCCGGCCGGCGGCAGACCTCCGCGGTCTTCCCGTCGACCTGCTTCACCTTCGCCATCCTGCTCGGCTGGGGACTCGGCCCGGCGGTGGCGGTGCAGGCGGTCGCGGTGGCCGTCTCCGGCTGGCGGATGGGGCACACCGTGTGGCGTACCGGCTTCAACGCCGCCCAGTACGCCTGCGCCCTCGCCGCCGCGTACGTGATCACCCGGCTCGGTCCCGGCGACATCTTCGACGGTGGCCGGCTGCACTGGACGGACGTGGCCGCGGTCGGCGGCGCCACCGCCGCCTGGTTCGTGGTCAACTACGGCCTGGTCACCACCGCGATCCGGTTGCGGTTCGGCGACCGCTGGTGGCCCAGCCTGCGCCACGGCCTGGTGTACGAGCTGCTCTCCACCGGCTCGCTGCTGCTGCTCGCCCCGGTGCTGGTGGCCGCCGCGCGGGCCAGCGCCGCGCTGATCCCGCTGGTGCTGGTGCCGCTCTTCGCGGTCTACCGGATGGCCCGGCTCTCCACGGAGCAGGAGCAACTGGCCGCGCTCGACCCGCTCACCGGGCTGCCCAACCGCAAGGCACTGCTGGCCGAGGTGGCCGAGCAGGTCCACCTGCACGCCGAGCGGGCCGCCCGGGGTGAGCGCGCCGCGCACGTCGCCCTGCTGCTGATCGACCTGGACCGGTTCAAGCACGTCAACGACGCCCTCGGGCACGCGGTGGGGGACCGGCTGCTGGTCGAGGTGAGCGCCCGGCTCACCGACGTGGTCCCCGACGGCGACCTCGTCGCCCGGCTCGGCGGGGACGAATTCGCCATCGTGGTCCCCGGGCTGACCGGCACCGACGAGGCCCGCGTGCGGGCCGAACGGGTCGCCGCCGCGCTCACCGAGCCGGTCTGTCTCGACGGCCTGCCGCTGGACGTCGGCGGCTCGATCGGCATCGCCCTCTTCCCCGAGCACGGCGAGGACTTCGCCACCCTGATGCGCCACGCCGACGTGGCCATGTACGACGCCAAGCATCGCAACGACACCGTCGCCGTCTACGCCGCCGAGTCGGACCACAACTCGGCCGAGCGGCTGAGCCTCCTGGCCGACCTGCGCCGCGTGCTCGAAGCGGGGCCGGCATCGCCCGACCCGGTCGGCACGCGCGGCGGCGACGGCGCGGTGCTCCCCGCCGGGGCGGCGCTGCCGCCGGCGACCGGCGGCCTGACCGCCGACGGGCCACGGGGTGGGTCGGGGCGGTGGCGCCTGCGGCGCCGTCGGGAACGGCCGGAGGTCCGGCACGACGACGACCTGATCAACGAGATCGTCACCCGGGCCGACCCGATCCGGCGCCGGGCGGCCCGGTCGGCCGCAGCGGAGGAAGCCGGCGGCCGCGGGCCGGTCGACGGGAGCGACGGCCCGGACGCAGCGCCGGTCGCCGCGCCGGTCGCCGCGCCGGACGCCCCGCCGGTCCCCACCCCGGTGGCCGCCCCGGTGCGCGCGGTGCCGGCGCGGGACGGGGACCCGGGCGACGACCCGGGCGAGATCACGATGTACTACCAGCCGCAGATCGCCATCGCCACGGGCGACGTCGTCGGGGTGGAGGCGCTGCTGCGCTGGCGGCACCCGCGCCGCGGCATGGTCGACCCGGGGGAGCTGATCCAGGTCGCCGAGCAGAGCGCGGTGATGCGGCTGCTCACCCGGCGGGTGGTGGACGACGTGGTCGAACAGTTGGCGAAGTGGTCGGCGGCAGGGATCACCCTGCGGGCCGCGCTCAACGTCAGCGTCCGCGACCTGCACACCGGGGAGGTCGCCGACCAGATCGCCGACCGGCTCGCCCGGTACGGCGTCCGCCCCGAGCGCCTCCAGGTGGAGATCACCGAGGGCGCGCTGATGGCCGACCCTCGGCGGGTGCTGGCCAGCATCACCCAGCTGCACCGCATCGGGGTCGCCATCGCGCTGGACGACTTCGGCACCGGCTACTCGTCGTTGCAGCACCTGCGCCGGCTGCCGCTGTCCGAGGTGAAGGTGGACCGCTCGTTCGTGCTGGGCATGGCCGACGATCCCGACGACGCGGCGATCGTCCGGTCGATGATCGAGCTGGCCGGGGCGCTCGGGCTGCGGGTGGTGGCCGAGGGCGTCGAGGACGAGCGGACCTGGCGGTTGCTGCACGCGGCCGGCTGCGACGTGGCGCAGGGCTGGTTCCACGCCCGGCCCATGCCGGCGGAGGAGCTGGTCACCTGGCTCGCCCGGTACCGGCCGGTGCGCCCGGCGTCGAGCGGGGACGCGGAGGTGCCGCGCCGGCCGACCCGGTGACCGTCCCCGTCGGCGGGACGGGCGGAGGGGGAGGGGGAGTCGGAGGCGTCGGCGGGAGCGCAGGACAATAGACTCGTCCGGTCACCGCGCGTCATCGCACCACCCGGCCGCGCGGCCGGCACGCAGACCCAGCAGGACAGCCACGAAGGGGGCATTGATGGCCGCCATCTCCCGCGAGGAGGTCGCGCACCTGGCGCGACTGTCGCGGCTCGCCGTCACCGAGGAGGAGCTGGACACCTTCGCCGGCCAGCTCGACGTGATCCTCCAGTCGGTCGCCCAGGTCGGCGAGGTCGCCGCGGCGGACATCCCGCCGACCTCCCACTCGGTGCCGCTGACCAACGTGCTCCGCGAGGACGTGGTGACGCCGTGCCTGACCCCGGAGGAGGCGCTGTCCGGCGCGCCCGACGTCGACCAGCAGCGGTTCCGCGTTCCGCGGATCCTGGACGAGGATGTGGCTTCATGAGCGAGTTGATCAAGCTCACCGCGACCGAGATCGCCGGGCTGGTGGCGAAGGGCGAGACCTCCGCGGTCGAGGTGACGCAGGCCCACCTGGACCGGATCGCCGCCGTCGACGACCGGGTGCACGCGTTCCTGCACGTCGACACCGAGGGCGCGCTGGCCGCGGCCCGCCGGGTGGACGAGCGCCGGGCCGCCGGCGAGGAGTTGGGCCCGCTGGCCGGCGTGCCGGTCGCGGTCAAGGACGTCCTCACCACCAAGGGCGTGCCGACCACCGTCGGGTCGAAGATCCTGGAGGGCTGGCGCCCGCCGTACGACTCGACGATCGTGCAGCGGCTGCGCGACGCCGGCACGGTGATGCTCGGCAAGACGAACATGGACGAGTTCGCGATGGGCTCCTCCACCGAATACTCCGCGTACGGGCCGACCCACAACCCGTGGGACCTGGACCGGATCCCGGGCGGCTCCGGTGGCGGCAGCGCCGCCGCGCTCGCCGCGTACGAGGCCCCGCTGTCGATCGGCTCGGACACCGGCGGCTCGATCCGCCAGCCCGGCGCGGTCACCGGCACCGTCGGCGCCAAGCCCACCTACGGCGGCACCTCCCGGTACGGCCTGGTGGCGTTCTCCTCGTCGCTGGACACCCCGGGCCCGTGCGCGCGTACGGTGCTCGACGCCGCGCTGCTGCACCAGGTGATCGGCGGGCACGACCCGCGCGATTCCACCTCCATCCCGCAGCCGGTGCCGGACGTGGTGGGCGCGGCGAAGCTCGGCGCGACCGGCGACCTGACCGGGGTGAAGCTCGGTGTGGTCACCGAGTTCACCGGCGAGGGCGCCGAGCCGGGCGTGCTGGCCGCGTTCCGCGAGTCGGTGGACGCGCTGGCCAAGCTGGGCGCCGAGATCGTCGAGGTGTCCTGCCCGCACTTCCGCTACGCGCTGCCGGCGTACTACCTGATCGCGCCGAGCGAGTGCTCCTCCAACCTGGCCCGGTTCGACGGCGTGCGGTTCGGCCTGCGGGTCGGCGACGACGGCAACCGGTCGCTGGAGGAGGTCATGTCGCTGACCCGGGAGGCCGGCTTCGGCGCCGAGGTCAAGCGGCGCATCATGATCGGCACGTACGCGCTCTCCTCGGGCTACTACGACGCCTACTACGGGCAGGCGCAGAAGGTCCGCACCCTGATCACCCGGGACTTCACCGCCGCCTTCGAGCAGGTCGACGCGCTGATCTCGCCGACCACCCCGTTCGTGGCGTTCCCGATCGGGGCGCGCACCGCCGACCCGTACCAGATGTACCTGGCGGACCTCTTCACCATCCCGACCAACCTGTACGGCGGCCCGGGCATCTCGGTGCCCTGCGGCCTCTCCGACGGGCTCCCCGTCGGCCTGCAGGTGATGGCCCCGACGATGGCCGACGACCGGATGTACCGGGTCGCCGCCGCGCTGGAGTCCGTGGTCGGCACGTTCACCCCACCGGCGCTGTGAGGCAGGAGCTCAGATGACCACGACACTGCCCGCGTACGACGAGGTCGTCGCGCGCTACGAACCGGTGATCGGCCTGGAGACCCACGTCGAGCTGGGCACGAACACCAAGATGTTCTGCGGCTGCCCGACGGACTTCGGCGGCGAACCGAACACCCGGGTCTGCCCGGTCTGCCTGGGCCTGCCCGGCTCGCTGCCGGTGGCCAACAAGGCGGCCATCGAGGCGACGATCCGGATCGGCCTGGCGCTGAACTGCTCGATTGCCGAGTGGTGCCGGTTCGCCCGGAAGAACTACTTCTACCCGGACATGCCGAAGGACTTCCAGATCAGCCAGTACGACGAGCCGCTGTGCTTCGACGGCTACCTGGACGTCGAGGTCGGCGGCGAGCTGGTGCGGATCGGCATCGAGCGGGTGCACCTGGAGGAGGACACCGGCAAGACGCTGCACGTCGGTGGCGCCACCGGCCGCATCCACGGCGCGACCGAGTCGCTGGTCGACTACAACCGGGCCGGCATCCCGCTGGTGGAGATCGTCACCAAGCCGGTTCCCGGCACCGGCGCGCTGGCGCCGGAGGTGGCCCGGGCGTACGTGACCGAGTTGCGGGACGTGCTCCGCACGCTGGGTGTCTCCGACGTCCGGATGGAGGAGGGCTCGCTGCGCTGCGACGTCAACACCTCGCTGAACCTCCCGGGCGAGGAGTGGGGCACGCGCACCGAGACCAAGAACGTCAACTCGCTGCGGTCGGTCGAGCGCGCGGTCCGGTCGGAGATGCTGCGCCAGGCGTCGGTGCTGGACGCCGGCGGGAAGATCACCCAGGAGACCCGGCACTTCCACGAGGACACCGGCGACACCACGCCGGGCCGGTCCAAGGAGACCGCCACCGACTACCGGTACTTCCCGGAGCCGGACCTGGTGCCGCTCGCGCCGGACCCCGCCTGGGTGGCCGAGCTGAAGGCCGCCCTGCCGGAGCTGCCGCGGCTGCACCGCCGCCGGCTCCAGGAGCAGTGGGGCCTGTCCGACCTGGACATGCAGTCGGTGCTCAACGCCGGCGCCGTCGAGCTGATCGAGGCCACGGTCGCCGCCGGCGCCACCCCGGCCGCCGCCCGCAAGTGGTGGCTGGGGGAGCTGTCCCGGCGGGCCAACGAGACCGGCGTGGAGCTGGCCGACGTCGGGGCCACCCCGGAGCAGGTCGCCGAGCTGCAGGGCCTGGTCGACGCCGGCAAGCTCAACGACAAGCTGGCCCGGACGGTGCTGGAGGGCGTGGTCGCCGGCGAGGGCTCGCCGACCGAGGTCATGACCAACCGCAACCTGGAGGTCGTCTCCGACACCGGCGCGCTGACCGCCGCCGTGGACGAGGCGATCGCCGCGAACCCCGACGTCGCGGACAAGATCCGCAGCGGCAAGGTCGCGGCGGCCGGCGCCCTGGTCGGCGCGGTCATGAAGACCACCCGCGGCCAGGCCGACGCCAAGACCGTCCGCGAGCTGATCCTGGAGCGCCTCGGCGCCCAGGGCTGAGCCCGCCGGGAAGGCCGCCGTCCGACCGGCGGCGGCCTTCCCGCTTTTTTCGAGTACGCGGCCACCCCGCATCCCCTCGCGAGGGCGTCAACGGCGACGCCCGGATGGAGTCACCGTGAACGAGCACGACCTCGACGTCCTCGACGAGATCCAGCGCCGGGTGCTCTGGCTCGCCACCCGGATCGTGGACGCCGCCAACCACGACCGGAAGACCGGCGACGGGGTGAAGGTCGGCGGCCACCAGGCGTCCAGCGCCTCGCTGGTCACCGCGATGACCGCGCTCTGGTTCGCCCACCTGGACGCCGAGGACCGGGTCGCGGTCAAGCCGCACGCCTCGCCGGTGTTCCACGCCATCCAGTACCTGCTCGGCAACCTGGACCGGTCGTACCTGCCGAAGCTGCGGGCCCGGGGCGGGCTCCAGTCGTACCCGTCGCGCACCAAGGACCCCGACGAGGTGGACTTCTCCACCGGTTCGGTGGGTCTCGGCGCAGCCGCACCGCTGTTCGCCGCGGTCACCCGCCGCTACGTCGACGCGCACTTCGGCGCCCGGCCGCACTCCCGGTTCGTGGCGCTGATCGGCGACGCCGAGCTGGACGAGGGGAACATCTGGGAGGCCGTCGCCGACCCGGCCACCACCGGCCTGGGCAACGTGATGTGGCTGGTCGACTTCAACCGGCAGTCCCTCGACCGGGTCGTCCCCGGCATCCGGATCAACCAGTGGCGGGGGCAGTTCGAGGCCGCCGGCTGGCACGTCGTGGAGGTCAAGTACGGCCGCAAGCTCGCCGAGGCGTATGCGCGGCCGGGCGGCGACGCGCTGCGCGACTGGATCGACCGGATGCCGAACGAGCAGTACCAGTCGCTGTTCGGGCTGGCCGGGCCGGCGCTGCGCAAGCAGTTCCTCGACGGCGCGCCGGCCGAGGTGGGCGCCTTCGTGGCGGATGTCGCGGACGACGAGCTGGGCCCGCTGGTCACCGACCTGGGCGGGCACGACCTGGAGGCGATGCTCGACGCGTACGCCCAGTGCGACGCGGTCACCGACCGGCCCAGCGTGGTCTTCGCGTACACGGTCAAGGGCTGGGGGCTGCCGATCGCCGGCAACCCGCGCAACCACTCGGCGCTGCTCACCACCGAGCAGGTCGACGTGCTGCGCGCCGCGCAGGGCCTGACGCCGGAGACCGAGTGGGACCGCCTCGACCCGGCCTCCCCGGCCGGTATCAAGGCCGGCGAGCGCCGGGAGGCGCTGTCCCGCGCGCCCCGCGAGCGGGCGCTCGGGGTCACCGTCCCGGAAACCACGAAGGTACGCGCCAACAAGCCGGTCTCCACCCAGGAGGTCTTCGGCCGGGTGCTGGTCGACCTGGCCCGCGACCCCGCCGTCGCGCCCTACCTGGTCACCACCGCGCCGGACGTGGCCACCTCCACCAACCTCGCCGGGTTCATCAACAAGACCGGCGTCTTCGCCCCCACCGAGCAGCGCTCCTGGACCGAGGACCGGATGCTGCGCTGGACGGAGAGCCCGTCGGGCCAGCACATCGAGCTGGGCATCTCGGAGATGAACCTGTTCCTGCTGCTGGGCCAGCTCGGCCTGTCGTGGGACCTGTCGGGGCAGCCGCTGCTGCCGGTCGGCACGGTCTACGACCCGTTCGTGCTGCGCGGCCTCGACGCGTTCCTCTACGGCACCTACTCCGGCTCCCGGTTCGTGGTGGCGGGCACCCCGTCCGGCATCACCCTGGCCCCCGAGGGCGGCGCCCACCAGTCCACCATCACCGCCTCGGTGGGCCTGGAACTGCCCGGCGTGACCTTCCTCGAACCGGCGTACGCGGGCAGCCTGGACTGGCTGCTCTGCGACGCGCTGGGCCAGATCGCCGGGGGAGCCGCGCCGGCCGCCACCGCCGCGCCGGCCGAGGACGGGGCGTACTACTTCCGGCTCAGCACCCGCCCGATCGACCAGGCGCCGTTCGAGGCGGCCCGGGCCCGGATCGGCGACGCGGTGCTGCGCCGGCAGGTGGTCGCCGGGGCGTACCGCCTGGTGGACGCGCACGAGGCGTACCCGCACCTGGCGGACGCCCCGGTGGTGCAGCTCGCCGCCTCCGGCGCGGTGCTGCCCGAGGTGCTCGCCGCCGCCGCGGAGCTGGCGGAGGAGGGCGTGGCCGCGCACGTCGTGGACGTCACCTCGTTGGACCGGCTCTACCGGGCCTGGCAGCGGACCCTGCGCCAGGGCGTGCGGACGGCGACCGTGCCGAGCGTGCCCGGCGCGCTGCGGTCGGCGTTCGCCGACCGGGTGCCGGTGGTCACCGTGCACGACGCCGCCTCGCACGCGATGGCCTGGCTCGGCTCGGCGCTCGGCGCCCCGGCGGTGCCGCTCGGGGTGGACGAGTTCGGCCAGTCCGGCACCGTCCAGGAGCTGTACGAGCTGCACGACCTGCTGCCCGGCAGCATCGTCAACGCCGCCCTGGCCGCCCTCGCGCTGCGCTGACCCGGGGCGTCGTAGCCGGAGCCGGAGCAGGAAGCCGCGAGGTGGGGATGGTTCAGCGGGTCGGGCTGGGGCTGGCCGACTCGGGGCCGCCCCGGGTCGGGGTCGGGGTGACCGGCACCTGCGCGCCCTGCGCCGGGTCCCTGATCACGTGCCGCTCCAGGTTGACCTGCGCCTGTCCGGTGCCGCCCACCGTGATGTCGTCGTACGCCTGGAGCAGCTTCTGCTGGTCGAAGTAGAGCACCGACATCGACAGCGGAGTGGGCTTCTCGCCCTCCAGGCCGCGCAGCCCGGCGCCGCCGGTGGAGCCCTCCACCATCAGCTGGGTCGGCTGCTTGTCCGGCACCTGCGGCAGCTTGGACACCTGCCGGGCGTGGGTGTGCCCGGCCAGCACCAGCGGGCAGGTGCCGGAGAGCGGCCCGGCCGAGGCGGGGTCGTGCACCAGGGCGATGTTCACCGGCCGCGGCGAGCCGTTGACGGTCGCGGCGAGCTGCTCGCCGGCGCCGATCACCTGGTCGGCCACCTGCTTGGTGAGGCCGCTGCCGGCCGGTGAGGTGTTCTTGTCCGGGGTGAACCGGGGGTCGGCGATCCCGGCGACGGTCAGCCCGGCCACCGTGGTCGTCGAGTTGTTCAGCACGATCGCGTTCGGCTGCTGGGCCACCGCCGCGGCCGTCCTGGCCGAGTCGTGGTTGCCCCGGATGTAGACGTACGGCTTCTTGAGCAGGCCGATCGAGCCGACGAAGGAGGCCTCCGGCTCGCTGCCCCAGTCGGTGATGTCGCCGGTGTCGATCACCGCGTCGATGCCGAACTGCTCCACCACCGTCCGGATCAGCTGCCACCCGGTCGGGTTCAGGTGCATGTCGGAAACGTGCAGCACCCGGGTGGTGCCGGGCGCCGGCTCGTACACGGGCAGCGCCGAGACGGTGGTGTAGAGCTGGCTGACGTTGCCCACCAGCCGCTGGAGCTGCTCGGCGTACTTGGTGTAGTCGTTGGCGATCCGGCGGGCGTCACCGACGATCGCCGGGGCGTTGACCAGCAGGCCCTCGTACCGGGGCTCCTCGATCGCCTGGGGGCGGATGGTCGCCGCGGCCAGCCCGAGGCTGCCGGCGGTGACCGCCAGGGCCACCCCGCCCGCCCAGGCGGTCCGCCGGGTGTCCCGGAACACCAGCGCGGCCAGCACCAGCGTGGCCAGCACCGCCCAACCCAGCGTCTGCAGGCCCAGCCGCATCACTCCCGCGCGGACGTCGGCGACGGCGGACTGGCTGGCCCGGCTGATGCTGGCCGGGTCGTCGATCAGCGCCTGGGTGCGTCGCTGGTCCAGCGCGCCCAGCTCCACGGTGAGATAGGTCGGCCCGTCGTGGCTGTCCAGCAGCAGCGCGCCCAGCGGCGGAATGTCGACGGTGGTGCCGCCCCGCAGCGCCGGGCTGAGGTTGAGCTGGGCCCGGAAGGGCCCGATGTCGGTGCCGACGTGCCCACCGGCGTACGTGCCGGCGACCACCCCGGCCAGGGCGACCGCCACGATGGCCAGCGCCACCCCGAGCCGCCGCAGCCAGCTGTGCCGCTCCGGCCGCCCGGTACGCCGCGGCCAGATCGCCCAGCGCCGGGCAGGCCCGGTCGCCGGGGCGCCCTCGTCCCCGGTGTCCCGCCGCTCGTTCTCCTGGCCGTCCATGCTGAGATTCTGACCTGCCCGTTGGAGGATCTTGGCAAACCCGGGGAAGCCGGCGCGTTCTCACCTGTCCGGCCCGCGTGTCGGGACCGCCCGGGGGAGCCGGCGCGGACCGGTCAGCTCCGCCCGGCCCCACCGTCGGCGAAGACCAGCCGCAGCAGGCGGTCGTCCTCCGGCGCCGGCTCGCCCCGGCCGTCGTGGTTCGAGGTGCTGACCCAGAGCGACCCGTCCGGGGCCTTCACCACCGCCCGGAGCCGGCCGTACTTCCCGGTCAGCAGCTCCCGGGGCTGGCCGAGCACGCCGCCGGTGTCGGTCAGCTCGACCAGCCAGAGCCGCTCGCCGCGCAGGCAGGCGGTGACCAGCAGTCGGCCGGCCGCGGCCAGCCCGGAGCAGGAGGCCTCGGCGGTGCGCCACTGCACGATCGGATCGGCGTACCGCTTGTCGCCGGCACGGCCCTCGACCTGCGGCCAGCCGTAGTTGCCGCCCCGGGTGATCTGGTTGACCTCGTCCCAGGTGTTCTGGCCGAACTCCACGGCGTACATCCGCTTCGCGGCGTCCCAGGCGAAACCCTGGACGTTGCGGTGTCCCAGCGACCAGACCGGGGAGCCGGGGAACGGGTTGCCGGGAGCCGGCTTGCCGTCCGGGGTGAGCCGGAGGATCTTGCCGCCGAGGCTCGCCCGGTCCTGCGCGTTCGCCCGCCGGCCGGCGTCGCCGGTGCTGGCGTACAGGAAGCCGTCCGGTCCGAAGCCGAGCCCGCCGCCGTTGTGGTTCCCGGCGGCCGGGATGCCGGTGAGGATCGGGGTGGGTTGCCCGCCGAGCTGCAACCGGGCGATCCGGTTGTCCCGTTCGGTCGTGTAGTAGACGAAGACCGTGCGGTCCCTGGCGTAGGACGGCGAGACGGCGATGCCGAGCAGCCCGCCCTCGCCGCCGTGCGCCACGTCCGGCACGGCCTGCGCGACGGTGACGGTCATGCCCGCCGGCGCCGACCCGGGACCGACCTTGAGGATCCGGCCGCTGTCCCGCTCGGTGACCAGCGCGGCGCCGTCGGGGAGGTAGGCGATGCCCCACGGCACCCGCAGCCCCTTCGCCAGCACCGTGGCCACCACCTGCTGCCCGGCCCCGCCCTCGGCGGCGGTGGCCGACGGTGTCGGGAGGTTCGGCGGCTCCCCGGCCGGGTCGGGCTCGGGTTCGCCGAAGGCACAGCCGGCGGTGCCCAGCAGCAGCGCCGCGCAGGACGCCGCGAGCGCCGCCCGGAGGCGGCCGGTGCGGGGGTACGGGGGACGGGCGCTCACCCGGCCCAGCCTAGCCCGGCCGGCCGACCGTCCGGGTACGACGGATGCCACGGGTTCCGCGTGGCGGCGGCCGTCGGTCCGGCTCAGCCGATCCGGAGCGCGAGCAGGGCGATGTCGTCCTCCCGGCGGTGTGCCCCGGCGAGCAACCGGTCGCAGAGGTCGCCGAGGGGGAGCGTGGCCGCCCCGGCGAGCCGGTCGACCAGTTCGGCCAGCCCCTCGTCGATCGTGCGGTCCCGCCGTTCGATCAGGCCGTCGGTGTACAGCAGCAGCGTGTCGCCCGGCGCGAGCGCCAGCTCCCGGCTGGTCCGGCTGGTCGGCCGGGCCAGGCCGAGCAGCGGCTCCCGGGGCTCGTCGAGCACCTCCACCCGGCCGTCGGCGCGGATCAGCAGGGGGGCCGGATGCCCCGCGTTGCACCAGGTCACCGCGAACCCGTCGGGCCCGGCCCGGCGTACCCGGGCGAGGATGGCGGTGGCCACCGTGGGAATGCGCAACCCGCGGATCGCGCCGTCCAGGTGGTGCATCAGGTCGCCGACCGCGTCCGTGCGGCCGTACGCGTTGCCCCGCACCAGGTTGCGCAGTTGACCCATGGTCGCCGCCGCCTCGATGTCGTGGCCGGCGACGTCCCCGATGGCGGCGATCAGGTCGCCGTCGGGCTGGACGAAGGCGTCGTACCAGTCGCCGCCGACCTCCACCTGGTCGGCGGCGGCGAGGTAGCGGGCGGCCAGCTCGATGTCGGGCACCACCGGCAGGTGCGGCAGCATGCTGTGCTGCAGCACCTCGGCGACGTGCCGCTGCTCGCCGTACCGCCAGCTGTTGCCCAGTGCCTGGCCGGCGCGCCGGCCGATGTCCAGCACGGTGTGCAGGTCGCCGTCGTCGAACGCGCGCCGCCCGGCCCCGCTGACCAGGGTGATGCAGCCGACCGTGTCGGCCCGACCGGGCACGGTGACCGGCACGCTGAGGTGCGACGTGATGCCCAGCCGGGTCGCCAGCGAGGGCAGCTCCGGGTGGGTGGTGCCGCGCTCCACGTCGGCCACGCCGGCCGCGCCGCCGAGGACCGGCCGGCCGGTCCGCAGCACCGACCGGATGATCGACTCGGCGGCCAGGCCGGTCGTGATCAGCGCGGCGAAGCGGGCCACGTCGGCGGCGCGTGCCGGGTCGCGGTGCACCGCCGAGACGGTACGCGGCGTCCCGTCCGGATCGACCAGCGTGATCAGGCACCAGTCGGCCAGCAGCGGCACCATCGCGTGGCCGAGCCGGCTGACCGTGGTGCTGATGTCCAGCGTGCCGGCGAGCGTCTCGCTCATCCGGGCCAGCATGGCCAGCCGGTTGTGCGCCTCCTCGGCCCGGCGGCGGGCCTCCTCGGCGCCGCCCAGCGCGATCCGCAGCCGTAGCTCCGAGGAGCAGGCGGCGGCCAGGTCGGCGAGGGTGCGCAGCTGCTCGGCGGTCCAGGCCCGGGGCTTGCTGTCGATCGCGCAGAGCGAGCCGAGGACCCGGCCGTCCAGGTCGGTCAGTGGGATGCCGGCGTAGGCGATCACGCCCAGGTCCTCGATGGCCAGGTTGTCGCGGACGCGCGGGTAGAGCCGGGCGTCGGGCAGCACCATCGGCACCTCGATGTCGACCACGTGCTGGCAGAACGAGTGGGTCAGCGGGGTCTGTCGCCGGGTGGCCCACGGCTCGGGCAGGCCGACCGCCCCGGGGAAGAACTGCCGCTCCGGCGAGACCAGGGAGACCAGCGCGACCGGTACGTCGAGCAGGTCGCTGACCAGCCGGGCGAACCGGTCGAAGGCCTCGTCGGGCACGGCCTCCAGCTGGGTCTCGGCGAGCGCCCGCAGCCGGTCCGGATCGGTGAGCGCCGGGATTGGCGCGGCCGAACGGTCGGCGGTTTGGTCGGTCATCGGCCACCTGTCTGCGGGCGTGGAACGCCGGGCGGCGCTCCGCCATCGGTTATACCCGGCGGGGCGGTCCGGCATCTCTGCCCCGCCGGAGTCGTCATGGTCACGTCGCCGGCCACCACGCCCGGATCGCCGGCTATGACCCGCAGTTCCCGGCACCGCGCGGCCGCCCGCCGGCGCGACGGCTATCGTCGGCGGTCGTGAAGGTATGGATTCCGCACCCCGCCGGTCATGCCCTCCTCGGCGAGGTGCCCTCCGGGGTCGCCGTGGAGGTGCTGGAGGACCCGGCCCAGCTCCCGTCGTCCCCGCAGGACGTGCGGTTCTGGGTACCGCCGTTCCTCGCCGGGCCCGCTGCCGGCGCGCTGCTGGCCGAGCTGCCCGACCTCGAGGTGGTGCAGCTGCTCTCCGCCGGGGCGGACGCCTGGGTGGGCCGGACGCCCGAGCGGGTCACCCTCTGCGACGCCCGGGGGGTGCACGACTCGGCCACTGCCGAGTGGGTGGTCGCCGCCGTCCTGTCCCAGCTGCGCGGGTTCGCTCCGCTGGCCCGGGCGCAGGGTCGCCGCGAGTGGGCGTACGACGAGGTGGCCCCCACCGACGAGCTGGCCGGCAAGCGGGTGCTGATCGTCGGCGCCGGCTCGATCGGCGCCGCGGTCCGCGCCCGCCTCGCCCCGTTCGAGGTCGCCTTCACCCTGGTCGCCCGCACCGCCCGGCCCGCCGACGGGGTGCACGGGGTGGACGAGCTGCCCGACCTGCTTCCGGACGCCGACGTGGTGGTGCTGCTGGTACCGCTGACCGAGCAGACCCGGGGGCTGGTCGACGAGAAGTTCCTCGCCGCGATGCCGGACGGCGCGTTGCTGGTCAACGCGGCCCGGGGCCCGGTGGCGCGGACGCCGGCGCTGGTGGCCGAGCTGACCAGCGGTCGGCTCCGGGCCGCGCTGGACGTCACCGATCCCGAGCCGCTGCCCGCCGACCATCCTCTGTGGGAGCTGCCGAACGTCCTGCTCACCCCGCACGTCGCCGGGTCTGTACGCGGTCTGCTGCCGCGGGCGTACCGGCTGGTGGGGGAGCAGCTGCGCCGGTTCGTGGCCGGGCAGCCGCTGATCAACCGGGTGGTGGACGGCTACTGACCGGGCCGGCTCAGCGGGTGCTGTCGGGCAGTTGCTGTCCGGTGGCGGCGATCAGCCGGGGCAGCTCGGTGGCCCGGACGGCGGGCAGCACCAGCTGCTCGCCGTCGTCGAGTCGGACGACCGCCCGGCCGCGCCCGTCGGCGGTCAGCTCGGCGACCCGGTCCCAGGCGATCCGCCGCTGCCCGGTCAGCGCCCGCAGCCGCAGCTCGCGCGGGTCGGCATCGGTGCCGGACCGCCAGGCCCACACCGCCACGGCCAGCGGGATCAGCAGTACCCACAGCAGCCACCAGCGGGCGTTGGCCAACGGCAGGGCGCCGATGAACGCGACGATCGCGGCGACCAGGATCGCCTGGCTGTGGCGGAAACGGACGGTGTCGGCGCGGCTCACCCTCCGATGATCGCACCTCGCCCGGGAGCGGCTCCGGCCGGGCGGGAACCCGATGGGTGGCGAGACTGCTGTGACCGGTGTCACTGCGGCCCGGCCGTAACTGGTCGACGTCGAAGTCGTTTGTTCGCGTGGCCGCGCCGGGTCTCGGGGCGGCCGCCCACTGTCGCCACCCCCGACCCCCGACCGACCCGTACGTCGCTCCGCAACGCACCGCCCCGTGCCCCCTCACGAAGGCGACCGCCGTGCCCGTCGCGTACCCCTCCGGCGATCACCGTCGCCGCCCGTCGCCGCCCGACCTGGTCGTGCTGGCGGTCGGCACGCTGCTCGTCCTGGCCGGCGTCGGCGGCCTCGTCCCGCCGCCCGCGGCGCTGGCACTCGCCGTCGCCGCCGGCTCCGCCCTGGCCGGCGTCCGGCTCTCGTGGCTGGCTGGCGTCGCACCCACCACCCGGGCCCGCCGGGTTGCCTGGTCCCGCCGGGCGGTGGCGCTGCTCGACGCGGCCGTGCTGGCCGCCGGGCTCACCGTCGCCGTGCTGCCGTTGACCGACCGGGCCCGCCGGCCGTCGATCGTGCTGGTCGGGCTCGCCGTCGTCACCGCGCTGTCCACCGTGGGCCTGCTCCGCCTGCCCGGCCGTGCCCGGCTGGCCCGCCCGGAACGGCTCCGGCGCGCCGTGGACGTGGTCGGCCTCGGCGTCAGCCTGGTCTTCGCGACCTGGGTGCTGCTGCCGCCGGGTGCGGTTCCGCCGGTGGCCCGGACGGTGACCGTCGCCGGCGCGGCGGGGGTGGCGGCGCTGTCCGTCGCCGCGCTGGCCGAGCGGCGGCGCCGTCCCGGCGCGGCGCTCTGCCTGGCCGGCGCGGCGGCCACCCTGGCCGGGCTGGCCGGGCTGGTGGTGCTGCTGGCGTACAGGGCGCCGGAGCGCGTCCACCTCGCCGTGGTGCCGCCGGTGGTGGCGGGCGCGCTGCTCACCGCGGCGGGAGCCCGGCTCGCGGCCACCGGGCGGCGGCTCCGCGCGGACGTGCTGCCCGCGACCTGGCCCCGGGTGACCGCCCCGGCCGGCATCGCCGCGCTCGCCGCCGGGCTGCACCTCTGGGCGGTGGGGGAGTTCACCGCGCCCGCGGTGGCGCTCGGGCTGGCGGTGATCCCCCCGGTGGTGCTCCAGGAGCTGCTGACCGCCGCCGAGCACCGCCGGCACGCCGAGCGGCTCACCGTTCAGGAGGCGCGGCTGCGCGAGTTCGTCGGCGACCTCGAGGAGCGGGACCAGCCGCCCCGGACGGTCCGCCGGCTCACCCCCACCGATCAGCTCACCGGGCTGGCCGACCGCCGGGAGGTGCTGCACGAGCTCGCCCGCCGCGAGCCGGGCGCGGCGCCGGGGGCGCTGCTCGTCATCGAGTTGCACGGCGTCGGCGTGGTCAACGACGGGTCCGGCCGCCCGGTGGGCGACGAGGTGCTGGTCGAAATGGCCGGCCGCCTCCGGGCCGGCTGTCAGCCCGGCGACCTGGTGGCCCGGCTGACCGGCGACGAGTTCGCGGTGCTCACCGACATCGGGCCGGTGCTGGCGTACGCGCTGGGCACCCGGCTGCTCGCCGCGCTGACCGAGCCGTACCCGCTGCCCGGCGGAACGGCGCGCCTGCGGGCCAGCGTCGGGCTGGCCGAGACCGCCGGCGGGGACCCGGAGGACGTGCTGCGCCAGGCGGACCTGGCCCGCCGTCGAGCGGTGCAGCTCGGCCGGGACCGGGTCGAGTGGTACGACGCCTACCTGGAGGAGCAGCTCGTCCGCCGGCTGGACCTGGAACGCGAGCTGCCCGGCGCGGTGGCCCGGGGTGAGCTGGACCTGGTCTACCAGCCGGTGCTGGGCCTCCCGGACCGGCTGGCGGTGGGCACCGAGGCCCTGCTGCGCTGGCGCAGCCCGGTGCTGGGCACCGTGCTCCCCGCCGAGCTGCTGCCGGTGGCGGAGGACCTTGGCCTCGTCGGTGAGGTGGGCCGGTGGGTGCTCGATCGCGCCTGCCGGCAGCTCGCCGAGTGGTCCGAGGGCGGTCGGGAGCTGTGGATGTCGGTGAACGTCGGGCCCCGGGAGCTGGCCGCGCCGGACTTCGTGCGCCGGGCCGCCACCGCCCTGGCCGCGTACGGCGTGCCGCCGGACCGGCTGGTCGTCGAGGTGGCGGAGCCGGGTATCACCGCCGAGCTGTCCACGGTGGTGGCCCGGCTGGCCGGCCTCCGGTCGCTGGGCGTGCGCACGGCGCTGGACGACTTCCGCGCCGAGCACGCGTCCCTGGCGCAGCTCCGCCGGCTCCCGATCGACCTGCTCAAGGTCGGCCCGCACCTGGTCGGGGCGGCCGGCGACGGGCAGTGCCCGCTGATCGAGGTGGTGCTCAGCCTCGGCGACCGGCTGGGGGTGGAGGTGGTGGTCGAGGGGCTGGAGTCCGCGGACCAGGTGGACGGGGCATGCCGGGCCGGCTGCCGGTACGGGCAGGGCTACGCGCTGGCCCGGCCGGCCACCGCCGAGCGGGTTGAGGCATGGTTCGAGGAGTTTCCGTCGACGCCGCGGAGGATGACATGAAATGGACGTCAGATCGTCCGCGGAATCAGGGAAGGCGCGGTGAAGTCGTGAGCCGTCAAGCACTGCACGAGGGCTGGGTGCTGCGGGCCGTGGCGGGCCCGCAGGTGCCGCCCGAGGTCGCCGACCAGGCGGTGCCGGCCACCGTGCCCGGCTGCGTGCACACCGATCTGCTGGCCGCCGGCCTCATCCCGGACCCGTACCTCGACGACAACGAGACGCGGCTGGCCTGGATCGGGCGCACCGACTGGGTCTACGAGACGACCTTCACCTGGCAGCCCGGCGACGACGACCGGGTGGACCTGGTCTGCGCCGGCCTGGACACGGTCGCCACGGTGAGCCTCAACGGCACCGAGGTCGGCCGGACCCAGAACATGCACCGCGGGTACCGGTTCGACGTCCGGTCGCTGCTGCGACCGGGTGTGAACACGCTGACCGTCCGCTTCGACTCGGCGTACCGCTACGCGGAGGCGCACCGGGACCGGCTGGGCGACCGGCCCAACGCCTATCCCGAGCCGTTCCACTTCATCCGCAAGATGGCCTGCAACTTCGGCTGGGACTGGGGTCCCACCGTGGTGACCGCCGGCATCTGGCAGGAGATCGGGCTGCACGCCTGGTCCACCGCCCGGCTCGGCACCGTCCGGCCGCTGGTCACCGTCTCCGGCGCCACCGGCCGGGTGGAGCTGCACGTCGAGGTCGAGCGGGCCGCGGACGCGCCGGTCACCGTCCGCGCGACGGTCGCCGGCGCGGCCGGCGAGGTGACGATCCCGGCGGGGGAGCGCACGGCCATGCTGACCCTCACGGTCCGCGACCCCGAGCGGTGGTGGCCCCGGGGGTACGGCGAGCAGCCGCTGTACGACCTGGCGGTGACCCTCTGCGCCGAGGACGGCCCGGCGCTGGACACCTGGTCCCGCCGGATCGGGTTCCGCTCGGTACGCCTCGACACCGCCCCCGACGCGCACGGCTCCGCGTTCGCCCTGCTCGTCAACGACGTGCCGGTCTTCGTCCGCGGGGTCAACTGGATCCCCGACGACGCGTTCGGCAACCGGGTCACCCGGCAGCGGCTGGCCGAACGCTTCGACCAGGCGGTCGGGGCGAACATCAACCTGCTCCGGGTCTGGGGCGGCGGCCGGTACGAGTCGGCGGACTTCTACGAGCTGGCCGACGAACTCGGCCTGCTGGTGCAGCAGGACTTCCTCTTCGCCTGCGCCGCGTACCCGGAGGAGGAGCCGTTCCGCACCGAGGTCGAGGCCGAGGCGGTCGAGCAGGTGACCCGGCTGGCCGCCCACCCGTCGCTGGTGCTCTGGACCGGCAACAACGAGAACATCTGGGGCTGGCACGACTGGGACTGGCAGGAGCCGCTGGCCGGCCGCACCTGGGGGCGCGGCTACTACCTGGAGCTGCTGCCCCGGATCGTCGACGAGCTGGACCCGACCCGGCCGTACTGGCCGGGCAGCCCGTGGTCCGGCAGCGACGACGTGCACCCGAACGATCCGGCGCACGGCACCATGCACATCTGGGACGTCTGGAACACCGACGACTACCCGAAGTACCGGGAGTACGTGCCGCGCTTCGTCGCCGAGTTCGGCTACCAGGCGCCGCCGGCGTACGCGACGCTGCGCCGGGCCCTCTCCGACGAGCCCCTGGCGCACGACTCGCCGGGCATGGCGCACCACCAGAAGGCGCTCGACGGGGACCGGAAGCTCCAGCGCGGGCTCGACGCGCACCTGCCGGTGCCCACCGACTTCGACGACTGGCACTACCTGACCCAGCTCAACCAGGCCCGGGCCATCCAGCTCGGGGTGGAGCACTTCCGGTCGCACCGGCCGGTCTGCATGGGCACCATCGTCTGGCAGCTCAACGACTGCTGGCCGGTCACCTCGTGGGCGGTGGTCGACGGCGACGGCCGGCGCAAGCCGCTGTGGTACGCGCTGCGCCGGGCGTACGCCGACCGGCTGCTCACCGTGCAGCCGCGAGACGGCGGGCTGGCCCTGGTCGCGGTGAACGAGACCGGCGAGGCGTGGCGCGCGCCGGCCACGGTCACCCGGGTCACCCTGACCGGGGAGCCGAGGGCGAAGACCTCGGTCGACCTCGACGTCCCGGCGTACGGCTCGGCGGTGCTGGCGCTGCCGGCGGAGCTGGCGCGGCCGGACGAGGCCCGGCGCGAGCTGGTGGTCGCCGAGGCCGGCGACCGGGCGGAGCGGGCACTCTGGTTCTTCGCCGAGGACCGGGAGGTCCAGTGGCCGGCGGCCGAGTGGGACGCGGTGGTCGAGCCGACCCGCGACGGCCAGCGGGTCCGGGTGACCGCCCGGACCGTGCTGCGCGACCTGACTCTCTTCCCGGACCGGCTGCACCCGTCCGCGCAGGTGGACCGGGCGCTGGTCACCCTGCTGCCGGGGGAGTCGGCGACCTTCACCGTGCGCGCCGACGCGCCGCTGGACCCGGCGGCGCTGACCGCCCGCCCGGTGCTGCGCTGCGTCAACGACATCACCGCAGGCGAGGCATGAGGCGGCGCCCCTCGTCGCAACGCCGCCCGCGCTCGGCAATTGAAGAATTCTTCAAGTGCTAAAGTCTTCAGGGCGACGGGGAGGATGTTCATGTCGGTGCCGCTGTACCAGGCCAAGGCCGAGCTGTTCCGCACGCTCGGGCACCCGGTCCGGATCCGGGTCCTCGAGCTGCTTCAGGACGGCCCGAAGCCGGTCCGGGACCTGCTCGCGGCCATCGACGTCGAGGCGTCCAACCTCTCCCAGCAGCTCGCCGTGCTGCGCCGCGCCGGGATGGTCACCTCGCACCGCGACGGCCCCCTGGTCATGTACGCGCTCAGCACCCCCGACGTGGCCGACCTGCTGGCCGCCGGGCGGCGCATCCTCGGCGCGGTCCTCACCGACCGGGACGGCCTCCTCGACGAGCTACGCGCCGGGACCGACCGGTGAGCGAACCCATGGTGGGCCACCGCACGCGGCAGGCCACCGGGTGGCGGCCCGTCGCGGACGTCGTGCGGGAGCGGGCGTTCGGGCTGCTGCCCGGCCGGGCCGACTGGGCGGCGGCCCGCCGTTCACCCCGACGGGACCTGCTGGCCGGGCTGACCGTGGCGGTGGTGGCCCTGCCGCTGGCGCTGGCCTTCGGCGTCACCTCCGGGCTGGGCGCCCAGGCCGGGTTGGTCACCGCTGTGGTCGCCGGCGCCGTGGCGGCCGTCTTCGGCGGCTCCAACCTGCAGGTCTCCGGACCGACCGGGGCGATGACCGTGGTGCTGGTGCCGGTGGTGCAGCGCTTCGGCCCCACCGGTGTCCTCATGGTCGGGGCGATGGCCGGGCTGGTGCTGATCGCCCTCGCCCTGGCCCGCCTCGGCCGGTACGTCCGCTACCTGCCCACCCCGGTGATCGAGGGCTTCACCGCCGGCATCGCGGTGGTGATCGCCCTGCAACAGGTGCCCGCCGCGCTGGGCGTGACCGGAGCACACGGCGACAAGGTCTGGGCGGTGGCCGCTGACGCGGTCGCCCGGTTCGTCGTACATCCGAAACCGGCGGCCCTCGCGGTGGCCCTCGCCGTCGCGGCGCTGATGCTGCTCGGCGCCCGGTGGCGTCCCGGGCTGCCGTTCTCGCTGCTCGGGGTGGCCGCCGCGACGGTCCTCGCGGAGCTCGCCCCGGTCGACCTGGTCCGCATCGGCGCGTTGCCGCAGGGGCTGCCCGCGCCGTCGCTGGGCTTCCTCGACCCCGGCGCGGTCGGTGTGCTGCTGCCCAGCGCGCTCGCGGTCGCGGCCCTCGCCGCGCTGGAGAGCCTGCTGTCGGCGACCGTCGCCGACGGGATGACCGTCGGCGAGCGGCACGACCCGGACCGGGAACTCTTCGGCCAGGGCCTGGCCAACCTCGCCTCCCCGCTCTTCGGCGGCATTCCGGCGACCGCCGCCATCGCCCGCACGGCGGTGAACGTCCGGGCCGGGGCGGGCTCCAAACTGGCCGCCCTCACCCACGCCGTCGCCCTCGCGGCGATCGTGCTGGCCGCCGCGCCGCTGGTCGGCCGGATCCCCCTTGCCGCGCTGGCCGGCGTGCTGCTGGCCACCACTGTGCGCATGGTCGAGGCCGGCTCGCTCTGGGCGCTCGCCCGGGCCACCCGGGGCGACGCGCTCGTGCTGGTGCTCACCTTCGCCGTCACCGTGATCTGGGACCTGGTGACCGCGGTGGCCGTCGGCCTCGCCGTCGCCGTCGTCCTCGCGCTGCGCGCGGTCGCCCGCAGCGCCCGGCTGGAGCAGGTCCCCCTCGACCCCGGCGAGCACCGCGCCGAGGAGCACGCGCTGCTAACCGAGCACATCGTGGCGTACCGGCTGGACGGGCCGCTCTTCTTCGCCGCCGCGCACAGCTTCCTGCTGGAGCTCTCCGAGGTCGCCGACGTCCGGGTGGTCATCCTGCGGATGTCCCGGGTGACGACGATGGACGCCACCGGTGCGCACGTCCTCGGCGACGCGATCCGCCGGCTGCGGGGGCGCGGCATCACCGTCCTGCTCTCCGGCATCACCCCCGGCCACGACCAGGTGCTCAGCACCCTCGGGGTCGCTGACGAGCTGCGCCGGGAGGGGCTGGTCTTCCCGGACACCCCGGCCGCGATCCGCCACGCCCGGACCGTCGCGCTGGCCGGAGCCGACGCCCCCGCGACGGCCGCCACCGCCTGACCCCCGGCCGGTCCCTCCCGGTCGCGAACGCCGCCGGCCGGCAGTTGTCCCGCCGGGATCCGGACGGCAGCGGATCGTCAGCTCGGCAGGGCTCCCAGGCCGGCGAGGAGCTCCCACCGTTCGTCGGCGGAGAGCACCGCGTAGGCCGGCTCGTCGCGGCGGTCGGTCTCGGCCTCGATCGCCTGGCGGGCCGGCCCGTCGGTCAGCGCCTGGCGGTCGCCCGCTGCGCGAAGACGCCTCCCCGACGCCGGACCCTACCGACCCCGGGTGATCCGCGCGGCCCGGCCGGCGGTGGCGACTGCCCCTGGCGAGCGGCCCGGCGGTGGGCCGGGACCGTCGTCGGGTGAGGGCATCCGCGAGCGATATACCTGAGAGGCATAAATATGACTCTCAGGTATATCGCTCACCGGGCACCTGTCTGGTGCGGCCCGCCGCCCGGTCGCCGGTGGAGCGGGTCGCGACCGGTCACTCCGGGACGCGGCGGTAGGCGCCGTCGCTGGCCGAGGTGGCCATCGAGGCGTACGCGCGCAGCGCCGCCGACACCGGCCGCTGCCGGTCGGTCGGGGTGTACGGGCGGTCCCGCTTCTCCTCGGCGACCCGGCGGGCCTGGAGCACGTCGTCCGGCACGTTGAGCTCGATCGATCGGCCCGGGATGTCGATGACGATCTCGTCGCCGTCGCGCACGAGGGCGATCAGGCCGCCCGAGGCCGCCTCCGGTGAGACGTGCCCGATGGACAGGCCCGAGGTGCCGCCGGAGAAGCGGCCGTCGGTGAGCAGCGCGCAGGACCGGCCCAGCCCTCGGCCCTTCAGGAACGAGGTGGGGTAGAGCATCTCCTGCATGCCCGGGCCGCCCTTCGGCCCCTCGTACCGGATCACCACCACGTCGCCGGCGATCACCTGCCTGGCCAGGATCGCCGAGACCGCGTCGTCCTGCGATTCGTAGACCTTCGCCGGCCCGCGGAACGTCAGGCACTCCTCGGGCACGCCCGCGGTCTTCACCACGCAGCCGTCCGGCGCCAGGTTGCCGTGCAGGATGGCCAGCCCGCCGTCGGCCGAGTACGCGTGCTCCTGGTCCCGTACGCAGCCGCCGGCCGCGTCGGTGTCCAGCGACGACCAGCGGTTGGCGGTGGAGAACGGCTCGGTGGTACGCACCCCGCCCGGGGCGGCGTGGAACAGCTCGACCGCCTCCGGCTTCGGCGACCCGCCCCGGACGTCCCAGTCCGTGAGCCACTGCGCCAGCGAGGGGGAGTGCACCGCCTGCACGTCCCGCTTGAGCTGGCCGGCGCGGTCCAGCTCGCCGAGGATGGCCGGGATGCCGCCGGCCCGGTGCACGTCCTCCATGTGGTACTGCGGCGAGTTCGGCGCGACCTTGGCCAGGCAGGGCACCCGGCGGGAGATGGCGTCGATGTCCGCCACGTTGAAGTCCAGCTCGGCCTCCCGGGCGGCGGCGAGCAGGTGCAGGATCGTGTTGGTCGACCCGCCCATCGCCACGTCCAGGGCGACCGCGTTCTCGAAGGCGCTGCGGCTGGCGATGGCGCGGGGCAGCACCGAGGCGTCGTCGCCGTCGTACCACCGCTTGGCGATCTTCACGACGGTCCGGCCGGCCTCGACGAAGAGCGACCGGCGCGCGGCGTGGGTGGCGAGCGTCGAGCCGTTGCCGGGCAGCGCCAGGCCGATCGCCTCGGTGAGGCAGTTCATCGAGTTGGCGGTGAACATGCCGGAGCAGGAGCCACAGGTCGGGCAGGCGGAGCGCTCGATCTCGCCGAGCTGGTCGTCGGTGACCGCCTCGTTCGACGAGGCGATCATCGCGTCGATCAGGTCGATCTTGGAGTGCACGATCCCCTCGATCGCCACCGTCTTGCCGGCCTCCATCGGGCCGCCGGAGACGAAGACGGTGGGGATGTTCAGCCGCAGCGCGGCCAGCAGCATGCCCGGGGTGATCTTGTCGCAGTTGGAGATGCAGACCAGGGCGTCCGCGCAGTGCGCGTTGACCATGTACTCCACCGCGTCGGCGATGAGCTCCCGGCTGGGCAGCGAGTAGAGCATGCCGCCGTGGCCCATCGCGATGCCGTCGTCCACGGCGATGGTGTTGAACTCCCGGCCCACCCCACCCGCCTCGGCCACCGCGTCGGCGACCAGGCCGCCGAGGTCCTTGAGGTGCACGTGACCGGGTACGAACTGGGTGAAACTGTTGGCGATGGCGACGATGGGCTTGCCGAAGTCGTCGTCGGTCATCCCGGTGGCCCGCCACAGGGCCCGGGCACCGGCCATCGTCCGACCGTGGGTGGAGGTCCTCGACCGCAGCTCAGGCATGCGTACCAGTGTGGCACCGCCGCCGTGGCGACCCCCGGCCCCGCGCGCCGTGTCCCAACAGTTGCACACCCGGTGCCCCACGCGGTGCGCGGATCCGGCACAGTTGAGGTCGTGCACTTCCCCCCGGGCATGGTCGCCGCCGCGGTGCTGAGCGGGCTCGTCGCCGCCGGCGCCACCGCGCTGCTGACCGCCTCGGCGCGCCGCCGGGCCGGGCCGCACCGCCCGGCTCACGCGCTGCTCGCGGCCGCGGCCGGCCTCGCGCTGATCACCCTCCTCGTCGGGGTCACCGCCACGTTCGCTGCCGGCGAGCACTGGGCCCACCAGCAGGGACAGCGCACCGGCTTCGCGACCCTGATCTCGGTCGGTACGGCGCTGTGCGGGCTCGCCCTCGGCGGCGCCCTGCTCCGGCTGCCCGGCACCGCCGCGGCCGGTCCCGCCACCGCCCGGCTGCTCCTCGACGGCCTGATCATGGCGAGCGCCCTGTGGTTCGTCGGCTGGGTGGCCTACGCCGAACCGACCCGCTTGCTCGGTGCGGCCACGCCGGCGGCCTGCCTGCCGATCGTGCTGGCCACGGTGACCGCCGCGTTCACCGCCGGGCTGACCATGATCATGGTGCTGCGGGCCGCCGCGCCCCGGCGCCGGCTCGCTCTCCTGGGCGCGGGCGTCACCGCGGTGAGCTGCGGCGGGCTCGGCCTCGCCGCCGGGCTCTGCCAGGCCGGGCCGGAAATGGCGCTGACCGGCGCGGCGGTGCAGGCCGCCGGCCTGCTGGCCACCGCCCTCGCCGTGCACCGGGTCGACCCGCCCGGCCAGGTAGACGTCGACCTGATCCGCCGGGACGGCGAGTACGCCTTCGTGCCGATGTTCGCCATGGCGGCCTCGGCGATGTACCACGTCCTCCAGGGCGGCCGGTTCGACGCGTTCGGCATCGTCGCCGGGAGCGTGGAGGGCTTCGCGCTGGTGGCCCGGCAGTACCTCGCCCTGCACGACGTACGCGGCTACGCCGGCCGGCTGGCCGAGCGGGAGGCGCACTTCCGCGAGCTGGCGCACACCGACCCGCTGACCGGCCTGGCCAACCGCCGGGGGCTGCTGCGGGCGATGCACCGCTGCGTGGAGGCCGGCGTCCCGTGCGTGCTGCTCGGCCTCGACCTGGACGGCTTCAAGAACGTCAACGACATGCGCGGCCACGACGTCGGCGACGTGGTGCTCGCCGAGGTGGGCCGGCGGCTGCGCGGCAACCTGCGCCCGGGTGACCTGGCGGCCCGGCTCGGCGGCGACGAGTTCGCGGTGCTGATGCACGGTTCGACCGACGCCGACCGGGTCGCCGAGCGGCTGCTCGGGGTGCTGGGCCGCCCGTACGAGCAGCCGGAGGGGCCGGTCTTCCTCTCGGTCAGCATCGGGGTGGCCGGGAACTGTGGCGAGCCCGATGTGGAGCTGCTGCTGCGCAACGCCGACCTGGCCCTGCGCTACGCCAAGCAGCGCGGCAAGAACCGGATCGAGCGGTACGACGCCGCGTACGACCAGCTGCTGCGCCGGCGCACCATGCTCGAGCACGAGCTGCGCGGGGCCATCGAGCGCGACGAGCTGCGGCTGGCGTTCCAGCCGGTGGCCTCGCTGCCCTCGGTGCGCCCGGTCGGCGCCGAGGCGCTGCTCCGCTGGCACCACCCGGAGCTGGGCAACGTCCGGCCGGACGAGTTCATCCCCCTCGCCGAGGAGTGCGGGATGATCGCCAAGCTGGGCGCCTGGGTGCTGCACCAGGCCTGCTACCAGCTCTCCCGCTGGCTGGCCGACGGGCACGACGTCTGGGTCTCGGTGAACGTCTCGCCCCGCGAGCTGCACGCCCCGGAGTACGTCGTCCAGGTCGCCGACGCGCTGCGCGCCCACCACGTGCCGCCGCAGCGGCTGGTGCTGGAGGTGACCGAGCACGCCGTGGCCACCGACCTGGACGAGCTGATCCGCCGGCTGACCGCGCTGCGCCTCACCGGGGTCCGGATCGCGCTGGACGACTTCGGTGCGGGCTACTCCTCGCTGGGGCAGCTGCGCCGGCTGCCGATCGACATCCTCAAGATCGACCACAGCCTGGTCGCCGAGCACGAGCCGGTGCGTCCGGTCGGCCGGGACGGGCCGGCGTTCGCGCCGATGGTCGACATCGTCATGCGCCTCGGTCACCAGCTCGGCCTGGAGGTGATCGCCGAGGGCGTCACCAACCCGACCGAGCTGGCCGCGGTGGTCGCGGCCGGCTGCCGGTTCGGGCAGGGGGCGCTGTTCGGCTGGGGGGTGCCGGCCGAGCACCTGGAGGCGATGCTGGAGGCAGCCACCTCCCCGGGAGCACGGCCCGCCTCGGCACCGCCGGCACCACCGGCCGCCCCGGTCCGCCGGACCCCGTCGCCACTGCTGCCGCGCCTGCGGTCGAACCCGCCGGCGCCGACGCCGCAGGTGCCCGGGCAGCGCGCCCCGCAGGAGGGTTTCCCGCAGGTGGGAAGGGCCGTCGAGGCCACGTCCGGGTACGACACGCCCACGTCCGTGAACCAAAATGTGGGATCAGTTGACTCATCGCGTGAGATGCGTCAGGCTTAGCCGCATGTCGTCGAACCGGTCGCTGCGAGTACTTACCTGAGCGCACTCTCCCTCACCGAGAGTGCGCTGGCCCCGTGCATCCTGCACGTGGGCCGTTTTTATTGCCGTCGGACCCATCGGGGCGGGCCCCGCCCGCGTTGCACTCTGTGAAACAGCCTCACCCACTCCAGCCGAAGGCCTGAACCGCCATGACGAGACCCACGCCAGAGACCCTCGCCCACTCCGTCCGACGCGCCCGCCCGGCCACCGAGCCGGCGGCCGACGCCGAGCACGCCCCCGCCCCCCGTAACGGGGCCGCCCCCGCCGCGCCGGCGGTACGGCAGCCCGCCCCGGCGCAGGTCTCCGGCGCCGGATCGCTGGTGCGGTCGCTCGAGGCGCTCGGCGTCGACGTGGTCTTCGGCATCCCGGGCGGCGCGATCCTGCCGGCGTACGACCCGCTCTACGACTCCACCGTCCGGCACATCCTGGTCCGGCACGAGCAGGGCGCCGGCCACGCCGCCACCGGCTACGCCCAGGCCACCGGCAAGGTCGGCGTCTGCATCGCCACCTCCGGACCGGGCGCGACCAACCTGGTCACGCCGATCGCGGACGCGTACATGGACTCGGTGGCGCTGGTGGCGATCACCGGCCAGGTCGCGCGGCCGTCGATCGGCACGGACGCCTTCCAGGAGGCGGACATCCAGGGCATCACCCTGCCGATCACCAAGCACAACTTCCTGGTGCAGACCGCCGAGGAGATCCCGCAGGTGCTGGCCGAGGCGTTCCACCTGGCCTCGACCGGCCGCCCCGGCCCGGTGCTGGTGGACATCCCCAAGGACGTCCTCCAGGCGCCGACCACCTTCGCCTGGCCGCCGACGCTGGACCTGCCCGGCTACCGGCCGACCCTGCACCCGCACGGCAAGCAGATCCGGGAGGCGGCCCGGCTGATGACCGGCGCCCGCCGCCCAGTGCTCTACGTCGGTGGCGGCGTGCTCAAGGCCGGTGCCACCGAGGGGCTGCGCCGGCTGGCGGAGCTGACCGGCATCCCGGTGGTCACCACGCTGATGGCGCTCGGCGCGTTCCCCGACTCGCACCCGCAGCACCTCGGCATGCCGGGCATGCACGGCACCGTCGCCGCGGTCTACGGCCTGCAGAAGGCCGACCTGATCGTGGCGCTCGGGGCCCGCTTCGACGACCGGGTCACCGGCAAGCTGGACTCGTTCGCGCCGGACGCGACCGTGGTGCACGCCGACATCGACCCCGCCGAGATCGGCAAGAACCGGCACGCGGACGTGCCGATCGTCGGCGACGCCCGGCACGTGATCGACGAGCTGATCACGGCGGTCACCACGGAGAAGTCCGCCCACCCGGCCATCGACCTCGGTGACTGGTGGACCCAGCTCGACGACCTGCGCAAGCGTTACCCGCTCGGGTACGAGGAGCCGGCCGACGGCACCCTCTCCCCGCAGTACGTGATCAAGCGGCTGGGCGAGATCGCGGGCCCGGACACCATCTTCGTGGCCGGCGTCGGGCAGCACCAGATGTGGGCCAGCCAGTTCATCTCGTACGAGAAGCCGTACACCTGGCTCAACTCCGGCGGCCTCGGCACCATGGGGTACGCGGTGCCCGCCGCGATGGGCGCCAAGGTCGGCAAGCCGGACACGGTGGTCTGGGCGGTGGACGGCGACGGCTGCTTCCAGATGACCAACCAGGAGCTGGCCACCTGCGCGCTGGAGGGCATCCCGGTCAAGATCGCCGTGATCAACAACGGCAACCTGGGCATGGTCCGGCAGTGGCAGACCCTCTTCTACGGCGAGCGCTACTCCAACACCGAGCTGGGCACCCACAAGCACCGCATCCCGGACTTCGTCAAGCTCGCCGAGGCGCTCGGCTGCGTCGGGCTGCGCTGCGAGAACGCCGCCGACGTGGACAAGACCATCGAGGCGGCCATGGCGATCAACGACGCCCCGGTGGTCATCGACTTCGTGGTCGGCAAGGACGCCATGGTCTGGCCGATGGTCGCCGCCGGCACCGGCAACGACGAGATCATGTTCGCCCGGGGCGTCCGCCCCGCCTTCGACGAGGACGAGATCTGATGACTCTGCACACCCTGTCCGTCCTGGTGGAGAACAAGCCGGGTGTGCTGGCCCGGGTCTCCGGCCTGTTCTCCCGGCGCGGCTTCAACATCGACAGCCTCGCCGTGGGCGAGACCGAGAACCCGGACGTCTCCCGGATCACCATCGTGGTCAACGCCGAGTCGTCCCCGCTGGAGCAGGTCACCAAACAGCTCAACAAGCTGGTCAACGTACTCAAGATCGTGGAGCTGGACTCGCAGGTCTCGGTCGCCCGGGAGTTGCTGCTGGTCAAGGTCCGCGCGGACCGCACCGCCCGCGCGCAGGTGCTGGAGACGGTCAACCTGTTCCGCGCCCGGGTGGTCGACGTCGCGCCGGACACGCTGACCATCGAGGCCACCGGCACCCCCGACAAGCTCGACGCGCTGCTGCGCGACCTGGAGCCGTTCGGCATCAAGGAGATGGTCCAGTCCGGCACGGTGGCGATCGGGCGCGGCTCGCGCTCCATCACCGCCGGCCCCGCGCTGCGCGCCGCCTGAAACCACCGCACAAGTCCACGACGGCCGTCCGGACCGCCGTATGAAAGGGAAGTCAATGAGCGTTGAGGTGTTCTACGACGACGACGCCGACCTGGGCCTGATCCAGGGCCGCAAGGTCGCCGTGATCGGGTACGGCAGCCAGGGCCACGCGCACGCGCTGTCGCTGCGCGACTCGGGCGTCGACGTGGTGATCGGCCTGCCCACCGGCTCGAAGAGCCGGCCGAAGGCCGAGGAGCAGGGCCTGCGGGTGCTGACGCCGGCCGAGGCGGCGGCCGAGGCCGACGTCATCATGATCCTGGCGCCGGACACCGCGCAGCGCGGGCTCTACGCCGACGCGATCGCCCCGAACCTGGCCCCGGGCAAGGCGCTCCTCTTCGGCCACGGCTTCAACATCCGGTACGACCTGATCAAGCCGCCGGCCGACGTGGACGTGGCGATGGTCGCCCCGAAGGGCCCCGGCCACCTGGTCCGCCGCCAGTACGTCGACGGCAAGGGCGTGCCCTGCCTGGTCGCCGTCGAGCAGGACGCCAGCGGCAGCGCGTTCGCGCTGGCCCTGTCGTACTGCAAGGCGATCGGCGGCACCCGGGCCGGCGCCATCCGGACCACCTTCACCGAGGAGACGGAGACCGACCTCTTCGGCGAGCAGGCGGTGCTCTGCGGTGGTGCGGCGGCGCTGGTGCAGACCGGCTTCGAGGTGCTCACCGAGGCCGGCTACGCCCCCGAGGTGGCCTACTTCGAGTGCCTGCACGAGCTGAAGCTGATCGTCGACCTGATGTACGAAGGCGGCATCGCCCGGATGCGCTACAGCGTCTCCGACACCGCCGAGTACGGCGACCTCTCCCGCGGCCCGCGGGTCATCGACTCCCGGGTCAAGGACGAGATGCGCAAGATCCTCGGCGAGATCCAGTCCGGTGAGTTCGCCCGCGAGTGGGTGGCCGAGGACGAGGCCGGCCGGCCGAACTTCGCCAAGTGGCGGGCCGAGGGCGCGGCGCACCCGATCGAGGAGACCGGCCAGAAGCTGCGCGCCATGATGAGCTGGGTCGACCGACCCATCACCGAGACCGCCTGACCTCGATCAGGTTGCTCCGAGGCGGCCCGCGGCCCGACCCTCTCCCCGGCGTCGGGCCCGGGCTGCCGTCACGTTTCCGCCGGGGTCTCCGCCTTGGCGGCGATCCGCTCCGCCTCCTCGGGGCGGCCCAGCGCCGCGAGGGTGCGGGCCAGGTTGCGCAGCGGCGCCACGGCCTCCGCGGGCGGCAGGCCGGAGTCCGCCGCCCGGATAAGCGCGACGCTCTCCTCGTGCGCAGGCAGCGCCTCGGCCAGCCGGCCCAGGGCGTGCAGCCGGTTACCCAGGTTCCCCAGCGCCTGAGCCAGGTCCGACCGGTGTGCCGCCGGGTCCTCCGCGAACAGCTCGCGGCGGAGGGCCACGCACTCGCGCAGCAGCTCGGCTGCCTCCCGTACGTCGCCCGTCCGGTTGACGGCCCGCTCCAGCCCGAACAGCGCGTGCCCCAGCAGCTCGCGGTGCCGGGGATCCGCTTCGGCCAGCTGCCGGGCCAGCGCTACCGCCTCCCGCCCGGCGGTCACGCCGTCCAGCCCCGCCACGCGGTCCAGCAGGGGGGCGGCGGGCCGCCCGTCCACGGCGGGCAGGTCGAACGCGGTCATCGCCACGACCATGGCCAGCCCGCGTACCAGCAGCGGCTGGAACACCTCAGGCAGTTCGTCGGCCCGCCGCCGGCAGACCGGGACGAGTTCGTCCAGCAGCGGCTCGACCTCGTCCCACTGGCCGGCCGACATCCGGGCGACGGCGAGTGCGATCAGGGCCCAGGCCAGCTCCGCGTCACTGGCGCCCCGGGCGGTTTCGACCGCCTCAGCGACGCGGTCGGCCCCGGCCTCCGGCTCGCCGGACCGCAGCAGCAGCCCGCCGTACGTGCGCAGCGCGGCGGCCAGATCGCTTCGGCTACCGGCCAAACCATTCTCGACCAGCCAGCGCTGGTGATCGACCGCCTCTTCCGCCGCCCGGAGGGCCGCGTCCGGCTCGCCGAGCGCCTCCCGGCAGTACGCCACGGTGCGCAGTAGCCGGCCGAGCATCGACCGGGCCTGCAGCGACTGAAGGCGCAGCCAGAACCAGGTTTCGAGGTCGCCGCGGAACTCCTCGGCGAGGGCGAGCGCGTCCTCCCAACGACCCACTGCGGTCAGGCTCTCCGCCAGCCCGGCCGCCGCAACCTGACCGGTAAGCCTCCAGCGGGACTGCTTGTGCATGGAAAGTTCTCGGTAGAGGTTCATCGCCGCCTGGTGGGCGGCCAGTGCCTCCTCCGGCCGGCCGAGCGCTCCCTGGCAGTCCCCGATCGCGATCAGCGTCCGGGCCAGTCCCATCCGCTCCGCGGCTCGGACCGGTGCGCACCTCCGCCAGGTGGCCTGGGCGCTGAGCGCCAGCCGCAGGGCCTCGCGTACTGCGCCGGTGGCGTGCAGCGACGTTGCCACGAGCCTTCGGGCCTCCGCGAGGACGAGCAGCGCCTCCCGGTCGCCGGCGTCCTGGACGTAGCCGATCGCCTCGCGTCCCTGCGCCATCGCGGAGGCTACGGTGTGGCCATCGGGGACGGTAGCCTGCGCAACCAGGGCCCGGGCGAGCCCGGCGAGGTGTCGGCCCGGCTGGTCCCGCTCAAGCCGGCGGTAGAGGGCCACCGCTTCCTCCGCCGACGCCGTGCGCCGCGCGGTCGAGCCGGGCAGTCCGCTCACCTGATGGGACCGGGTGACCAACGCCTCGGCCAGCCGTGGGCCGTACCGGAGGGGGTCGTGCCGGGCGAGTGGGCGTAGCAGCGCGATGCGGACGGCGAGTGACACCCGACGCTCCCTCCCCGTGCGGACGCTGGTCTTCGTTGTACCGGAGCGCCTGCAACTCCTGAACCGGGTGAACGGGGGAGGTCCGACGTGCGAAAAGCCGTTGTGAGGGCACTCACCCCACGGTCCGGGACACGCCGGCGGGTGGGCCACCTACCATCCCTGTTAGGTGCGTAGCCGGCACCTGACGGCCATGGCACGGATCAGCGCAGGGCGCAGCGCGGCGTCCCGACGCCCCAGGCCGACCGCATACGACGTCTACGAGGACCAATGAATCCTGTCGTACTGATCGCCGAAGAACTCGCTCCCGCCGCCATCGAGGTGCTCGCGCACGACTTCGACGTACGCCACGTCGACGGCACCGACCGCGCGGCCCTGCTCTCCGCGCTCGCCGAGGCCGACGCGGTGATCGTGCGCAGCGCCACCCAGATCGACGCCGAGGCGATCGCCGCCGCGCCGCGCCTGAAGGTGGTCGCCCGGGCCGGCGTCGGGCTGGACAACGTCGAGGTGCCGGCCGCCACCGCGCGGGGCGTCATGGTCGTCAACGCCCCCACCTCCAACATCGTCTCCGCCGCCGAGCAGGCCGTCGCGCTGCTGCTCGCCGTCGCCCGCAACACCGCCGCGGCCAGCGCCGCGCTCAAGGCGGGGGAGTGGAAGCGGTCCAAGTACACCGGCGTCGAGCTCCAGGGCAAGACCGTCGGCGTGGTCGGTCTCGGCCGCATCGGCGTGCTCTTCGCGCAGCGGATCGCCGCCTTCGGCACCCGGCTGATCGCGTACGACCCCTACATCCAGCCGGCCCGCGCCGCCCAGCTCGGCGTCCGCCTGGTCGGGCTGGAGGAGCTGCTGCGGGAGGCCGACTTCATCTCCATCCACCTGCCGAAGACCCCGGAGACGGTGGGCCTGATCGGCGAGAAGGAGCTGTCGATCGTCAAGCCGGGCGTGCGGATCGTCAACGCCGCCCGCGGCGGTCTGGTGGACGAGCAGGCCCTGGCCGACGCGATCGCCGAGGGCCGGGTCGCCGGCGCCGGCGTCGACGTGTACGCCAAGGAGCCCTGCACCTCCTCGCCGCTGTTCGCCTTCGACAACGTGGTGGCCACCCCGCACCTGGGCGCCTCCACCCATGAGGCGCAGGACAAGGCCGGCCTGGCCGTCGCCAAGAGCGTCAAGCTGGCGTTGCAGGGCGAGTTCGTGCCGGACGCGGTGAACGTGCAGGCCGGCGGCGTGGTCGCCGAGGACGTCCGCCCGTTGCTGCCGCTGGCCGAGAAGCTGGGCCGGGCCTTCACCGCGGTGGCCGGCGGGGTCGCCGCCAGCGTGACGGTGGAGGTACGCGGCGAGATCGTCAACCACGACGTCTCGGTGCTCAAGCTCGCCGCCACCAAGGGCCTGTTCAGCTCGGTGGTGGAGGAGCAGGTCACCTACGTCAACGCGCCGCACCTGGCGGCGGAGCGGGGCGTCGAGGTGACCCTGACGACCCAGGCCGAGACGGTCGACCACGCCAACCTGGTGACCGTACGCGGCGCGCTGCCGGACGGCCGGACGGTGAGCGTCTCCGGCACGGTGACCAGCACCGGCACCCGGGACATCATCAAGCTGACCGAGGTGGACGGCTTCGACGTGGAGATCGGCGCGGAGGGCATCCTGGTCTTCCTGCGCTACGTCGACCGGCCGGGCGTGGTCGGCACCGTCGGCACCCTGCTCGGCGAGGCCGGGGTCAACATCGCCGCGATGCAGGTGGCCCGCCGGGAGGCCGGCGGCGAGACGCTGATGACGCTCACCGTCGACCAGGCCCTCGGGGCGGATCTGCTCAGCTCGGCGGCCGACTCGATCGGGGCGGTCGCGGCCAGCGCCGCCGACCTGCGCGACGAGTAGTCCACCCGCGACACATCGGGGGCCCGGCCGGCATGGCCGGGCCCCTCGTCGTGCCGTGCCCGCGGCTCAGGGGGTGACGCGGGCCGGGGGCGGGTAGACCGAGCCGTCCTGGGCGTCGAAGAGCATCAGGCCGTGCTCGCCGGCCAGCCGCTCGATGTCGAGCAGTACCTGGTCCTCGCAGGTCGGGAAGAGGTTCAGCTCCACGTGGTCGGACGCCGCGTGCAGCGGGGTGACCTCCCAGGGGCTGCCCGGCCCGGCGTGGCGGTCGGGATACGCGGCGGTGATCGCCCGGTAGAAGCGGACCACTCTGGGGTCGGGGTGGCGGTCGGCGTGCCGCCCCTCGCGGCACCGCTGTACCGCTGCCCGCACCTCGGCGGGCGTGGCCCCGTCCGCAAGGGCCCACACGCTCAGATCGAAACTCACGGCGGACAGCGTGCCATCCCGCGTCCGCGCCGTCACCCCTGCCCCGCGGCAGGCCAGTGGCGGATTGCCGATCCGGGGGCGGTGACGGTCCGCTGTGGAGGCTCTTGCGTCGAGTTGCGTCGATTCGCTAGCGTACCGGTGCGGTCGCTGGCGGAGTCGCGGCGTCGGCCCGTCTTCGGGTGGCGTGGTCGGACGTCCGGCCCACCGGTCCGCACCCCTCGATTGCGCGAGCCACGCGCACTCGTCGCTGACCGGCCCCCACGGTCGTTGCCGAGACCGTGGGGGCCGATCGCGGCGCGGCAGGCGATCCCGGCGCCGATCCGCCCCACCTCCACACCTCGCGCGGCCGCGAGGCGAGCACGGCCGGGCGGGGCCGGTCAGCGGCGGCGGTGGGCGAACAGCGCCCGGTAGTCCGAGCCGTTGCGGAACCAGGCCAGCCCGGCCGGGCCGGCGGCGTAGAGCGCGGTGGCGTAACCGTCCGCCACGGCGAGGTCCGGGCCGACGACGGTGGCGGCAACCAGCTGATCGGCCGGCGCGCCGGTGTGCGGATCCACCACGTGGCCCCGGCGACCGCTGACCCCGGAGGTGCCCACCGCCCCGGCGGTCATCTCCAGCACCAGCGGGGACCGGTGGGCGTCGGTCGGGTGGTGCACCGCCACGCGCCACGGGCCGCCGTGCGCGGCGTGACCGCGGACCACCAGGTCGGCGCCGCTGAGCACGGCGTAGTCGTGCACGCCGGCGGCGCGCAGCCGGGCCGCCGCGCGCTCCACCGCCCAGCCGCCGAGCAGGCCGCCCGGGTCGAAGCCGCCGGGCACCGCCCACGCGTCGAACCAACCGTCGGTGGCCGCCCGCATCGCCGCGCAGCGGTCCACCAGGTCGGCCAGCGGCGGGTACGACTCGGGGCTGATCTCGCCGCGGCGGAGCCGGGAGACCAGGCTGTCCGGCCGGATCGGCCCGTACGTGAGGTCGATGGCGCGCAACTCGGCCACCGCGTCGCGCAGCGCCTCGCCGACGGCCCGGCGGCCGAGCCATTCCGGCGCGTTGAGCAGGAGCGAGTACTCGGCGGTGGAGGTGCGGACGGTGTGCTGGGCGGTGATCCGGTCGGCGGCCGCCCCGCCGGCCCGGTCGAGCCGGTGGCTGCGGCTGCCGAGCCGCAGGTCGGGCCGGCGGCTGCGGAACCCGCTCTGGTCGACCCACCGGGTCCGGGGCTGCTCGTCGAGCCATCGGGCCCGAGGCTGCTGGTCGATCCGCATCGCACCTGCTCCTTTGCTGACGACGCTGCAGCGCCGCGGCGAAGCCGGTCACCAGCTCCCGTGACGCTCCACCGACCATAGGCAGTGGAGTTGACCGCACCATGAATGCCACCTGGGAGCCTGCTGAGCATCAGGATTTCCCGCATTCTGGAAGGCGCGTACCGGGGGCCGGGACGGCGACGTACCGTTCACGGAGACGACGAGGTGAGGAGCGCCAGTGGCACGGATCGCGGTGGTGGCCGGGGACGGGATCGGACCCGAGGTGGTCGCGGAGGCCCGCAAGGTCATCGATGCCGTGCTACCGGGCGTGGAGGCCACCGAGTACGACCTCGGCGCCGCCCGTTACCACCGCACCGGGGAGGTGCTGCCCGACTCGGTGCTGACCGAGCTGGCCGGGCACGACGCCATCCTGCTCGGCGCGGTCGGCGACCCGACCGTCCCGCCGGGGGTGCTGGAGCGGGGCCTGCTGCTCAAGCTCCGGTTCGCCTTCGACCAGTACGTGAACCTGCGCCCGTCCCGGCTCTGGCCCGGCGTGTCCGGCCCGCTGGCCAGCGTCAAGCCCGGCGAGGTCGACCTGGTGGTGGTCCGCGAGGGCACCGAGGGCCTCTACGCGGGCGCCGGCGGCTCGCTGCACCGGGACACCCCGGCCGAGGTGGCCACCGAGGAGAGCCTCAACACCCGGCACGGGGTGGAGCGGGTCATCCGGGACGCGTTCGCCCGGGCCCGGCGGCGCGAGCGGCGCAAGGTCACCCTGGTGCACAAGACCAACGTGCTCACCCACGCCGGCTCGCTGTGGGCCCGCGCCTTCGCGGCGGTCGCCGCCGAACACCCCGATGTCAGCACGGAGTACCAGCACGTCGATGCGGCCGCGATGTTCCTGGTCACCCAGCCGCAGCGGTACGACGTGGTGGTCACCGACAACCTCTTCGGCGACATCCTCACCGACATCGCCGCCGCCGTCACCGGTGGCATCGGGCTGGCGGCCAGCGGCTGCATCAACCCCACCGGGGCGTGCCCGTCGATGTTCGAGCCGGTGCACGGGTCCGCGCCGGACATCGCCGGCAAGGGCGTGGCCGACCCGGTTGCCGCGGTGCTCTCCGCCGCGCTCCTGCTCGACCAGCTCGGCCACGCCGACGCCGCCGCCCGGGTCACCGCCGCGGTCGGCGCCGAGCTGGCCGGCCGGACCCCGGGCGTACCGCTGCGCACCGCCGAGGTCGGCGACCGGCTGGCCGGGTTCGCCGTAGCCTGACCGGGCCATTCGCCGGCCCGGATCCGGGCCGCCAGACCGGCTCCGGGCCCCACCCCACGACGTCGTCCGTGGCGGAGCGACCACGATCGCGCCCGCCATCCGGCGCGCTCGATGTGCCGGGCGGAGCTATCCGCTGAACGACCGTTCGGGGTAAGTTTCTGGCACCAGATCCGGCGTGCGGTCCCGCATGTCGTAACCCCGCAGGGAGGTCAGCGCGATGAGCGGTGGTGACAAGCTCGATTTCGAGATCCGTCCGAATCCCGCGCCGGTATCCGCCGCGGATCGGGCCGCCCTGCTGGCCAACCCGGGTTTCGGCCGGGTCTTCACCGACCACATGGTGACCATCCGGTACGCCGAGGGCAAGGGCTGGTACGACGCCCGGGTCGAGGCGCGCGCGCCGATTCCGATGGATCCGGCCGCCGCCGTCCTGCACTACGCGCAGGAGATCTTCGAGGGGCTCAAGGCGTACCGCACCGGGGACGGAGCGGTGACCATGTTCCGGCCGGAGGCGAACGCCGCCCGGTTCATCGCCTCCGCCCAGCGCCTGGCGATGCCCGAGCTGCCGGCGGAGACCTTCGTCGAGTCGCTGCACCGGCTGGTCGAGATCGACCGGGACTGGATCCCCGACGGCCCGGACGCCAGCCTCTACCTGCGGCCGTTCATGTTCGCCAGTGAGGTCTTCCTCGGCGTTCGCCCCGCCAACGAATACCTCTACTGTGTCATCGCCTCGCCGGCCGGGGCGTACTTCGCCGGCGGGGTCAAGCCGGTCACGGTTTGGGTCTCCCCGGACTACACCCGGGCCGCTCCGGGCGGCACCGGCGCGGCGAAGTGCGGCGGCAACTACGCCGCCTCCCTCGCCGCGCAGGCCGAGGCGATCGAGGCCGGCTGCGACCAGGTGGTCTTCCTGGACGCGGTGGAGCGCCGCTTCGTCGACGAGCTGGGCGGCATGAACGTCTTCTTCGTCTACGACGACAACACCCTGGTCACCCCGCCGCTGACCGGCACCATCCTGCCCGGCATCACCCGGGACGCGATCCTCACGCTGGCCGCCGAGGCCGGGCACCGGGTCGAGGAGCGGCCGATCAGCTTCGCCGACTGGCAGGCCGACGCGGCCAGCGGCCGGCTCCGCGAGGTCTTCGCCTGCGGCACCGCAGCGGTGATCACCCCGATCGGCCGGGTCAAGTTCCCCGATGGCGAGTTCCTGGTCGGGGGTGGCGAGCCCGGCCGGTCCACCATGGCGTTGCGGCAGCAACTGGTCGACATCCAGCGCGGCCGGGCCGAGGACCGGCACGGCTGGGTGCGGCAGGTGCTCTGACCCGTACGCCTTGCGTCCGTCCCGCTACGGCCGGCACCGTCCCCGACGGTGCCGGCCGTTCGGCTTCCCGACACCCGCCGCCGCGCGGCCGGCCAACGTCGGTGCCGCCTGCTGAATCGTCTGCGACATCAGCTCCACAGGGCCGGCGCGGACCATCCGGCGTCGCCGCCGTGGTCCCTCCGCCCCCGCGGGTCGGTCAGTCGAGCAGGTGGTCGCGGAGGGCGGCGAGCTGTGCGTCGGTCACTCCGGCGTGGCGCAGGTAGCCCTCCACCGAGCCGTACCCCTCGCGCAGCTCGGCGAGGAAGAGCGTCATCGCCTCCGCCGGTGAGGCGAGAAACGGTGGGGGCAGTTGCTCGGCCGCCGGGGTGATCGCGGCGGCCCAGGCGCTGAACCGCGCTGACGCCTCGGTGCTCAACGCGTAGTCGGCGGCGATGTCGGCGTCGGCGACCCCGAGCACGGCGAGGGTGAGCGCGCAGACGATGCCGGTCCGGTCCTTGCCGGCGACGCAGTGCACCACGACCGGCGCGTTGCTGCTGTCGGCGATCAGGCCGACCGCCTCGGCCAGCCCGGCGGTGCCGGTCTGCGCCAGGTCGGCGTACCGGTCGGCGAGGTAGCGGGCCAGGCTCTGCGCCGGGTCGTACCGGACCTCGGCCCAGTCCCGGTGTTCGGGGTGGATGTGCCGGTAGGTGAGCCCGGCGTACGCGGGCACCCGACCGTCCCGCTCCACTTCGGTCGGACGGCGCAGGTCGATGACGGTGCGGATGCCGAGGGCGGTGAACGCCTCCCGGTCAGCCTCGTCGATGCGGTGCAGGGAGTCGGAACGGTAGAGCCGGCCGCGACGGACGGTACGCCCGTCGTGGCCGGCGTTCCCGCCGACGTCGCGGAAGTTGAAGAGGGCGGGGAACGGGCTCCGGTTGGTCTCGGTGGCGTCCACCCTGACACGGTAACGGCCGGTGGGACGATGTCCCACCGGCCGTTGGCGCAGGTTTCTCCGTTACCGGGCGGTACCCGGCGGGATCGACGAGTACGTGTCGTCGTAGTACCCGCCGAGCTTGTCCCGGTACACCGGATCCGCGACGGTGGTCTCGTCGAACTCGGGCGCGGCCTTGATCTGGTCCTTGCTCCGGTCGACGTAGACCTTCCGCTCGTCGTGGTCGACGTGGTTGACGGTTCCGGCAGGGATCATGACCTTCTTACCGAAGATCCACGGCCCGGTGTCGACCACGAGGTAGCTTGAATTCACCTCGTGGCTGGCCCGGTCCACCTTGCCGATGCCGCCGTCGCTCGCCTCCACCCTGTAGCCGACCAGGTCGACTCCGGTTACGCCGGCCTCGTCCCGGTAGCTCCACGGATCGAAGCGTCCCGCGGGCGCGCCGCCCGCGAAGGCGCCCTCGCCACCGTGGGTGAGCGGGTCCGGCGTCCCGTGGGTCGTTCGAGGGTCGAGCCGTTCCATGGCTTTCACTCCTCTTCTCGACTTTCTCGGGGGATGTTGCCCTGTCAGGTGGTTTCCTACCCCGCCGCGTGATCCCTACACACCAATCCTGATTCAGCTCAGTGCGGCCTCGGCATCGAGGGCGACCGCGGCGGCGTGCACGACGCTGGCGATCCGCAGTCCCTCGTGCACCTGGTCCCGGCTGAACCCGGCGCCGCGCAGGGTCTTCTCGTGCGACTCCAGGCAGACCCCGCAGCCGGTGATCGCCGAGACGGCGAGGCACCAGAGCTCGAAGTCGGCCTTCTCCACGCCCGGCCGGGCGATGATCTGCATCCGCAGCCGGGCCGGCATCGAGGCGTACTGCTCGTCGCCGATCAGGTGCTTGGCCCGGTAGAAGACGTTGTTCATCGCCATGATCGTGGCGGCGCCCTTGGCCGCCTCGACCGCCTCCGGGGTGAGGTGGCCGGCCGCCTCGGCGGCGATCTCCTTCAGCACCGTCGGGTTGCGCGCGGCGACCGCGCAGGCCAGGGCGGTACCCCAGGCCTGCTCGGGCTTGAGCGTCGAGGTGGCGATGGTCGAGCCGAGGTTGAGCTTGATGTCCTTGGCGTACTCGGGCAGGGCCGCCTTGATCGCGTCCAGACCCATGTCAGGCCCCGGCGCCGGCGAGCAGCGCGTTGGCGTCGAGGGTGGCCCCGCCCTTGTTCCAGTTGCACGGGCACAGCTCGTCGGTCTGCAGCGCGTCGAGCACCCGCAGCACCTCGGAGACGTTCCGGCCGACCGAGCCGGCGGTCACCATGGCGAACTGGATCTCGTTGTCCGGGTCGACGATGAAGGTGGCCCGCTGGGCGACGCCGTCCTCGCCGAGCACGCCGCACGCGGCGGTCAGCTCGCGCTTGATGTCGCTGAGCATCGGGAAGGGCAGCTCGCGCAGGTCCGGGTGGTCCTTGCGCCAGGCGTAGTGGACGAACTCGTTGTCCACCGAGACACCGAGCACCTGGGCGTCCCGGTCGGCGAACTCGCCGTTGAGGCGGCCGAACTCGGCGATCTCCGTCGGGCAGATGAAGGTGAAGTCCTTCGGCCAGAAGAAGACCACCCGCCACTTGCCCTCGTGGGACTTGTGGTTGATCGTCTCGAACGCCTTGTCGGCGTCGAGCGACACGCAGGCGGTGAGTTCGTACTCAGGGAAGCGGTCACCGACAGTGAGCACGGGTCCTCCTTGGCAGCGGCATGTCAGCGGCACGAGGCCGGTAACTGGATCGGTTCCAGATACTGCCGCAGCGAAGTTTTCGCCTGGTGGCGGCCGGCTGACTTGTGAAGTCGATCACCAGCGGCGGGTTCCGCCCGGGTCCGGGCGCCGATCAGATATGGCCACCCTGCGTCACCGTCCCGACATGTGGATTGTGCCTCCCAAAACCGGGTCCGGGGTGGCAAAGTACCGATCGTGACCAGCTCCGTCCAGATTATTGGCAGCTAGCGCGCCGGCTTCCCTCTCGCCGAGCGCGCAGACCTCCCGCATCCCGCGGGGGGTCTTTTTGTTGCTCCCCGCCGTGGTTCGAGAAGAGGACTTCCATGACCTTCCAGGTGTACGACACGACGCTGCGCGACGGCGCCCAGCGCGAGGGGCTCAGCTACTCGGTGGTCGACAAGCTCGCGGTGGCCCGCCTGCTCGACGACCTCGGCGTCGGCTTCATCGAGGGCGGCTGGCCGGGCGCGGTGCCGAAGGACACCGAGTTCTTCCGCCGGGCCCGCACCGAGCTGGAACTGCGGCACGCGATCCTGGTTGCCTTCGGCGCCACCCGCAAGGCCGGCGTGGCCGTCGACGCCGACCCGCAGGTGCGCGGCCTGCTCGACGCGCAGACCCCGGCGGTCGCCCTGGTCGCCAAGGCCGACCTGCGGCACGTCGAGCGGGCGCTGCGCACCACCGCCAAGGAGAACCTGGCGATGATCCACGACACGGTCACCCACCTGGTGGCCGAGGGGCGCCGGGTCTTCGTCGACGGGGAGCACTTCTTCGACGGCTACCGGCACGACCCCGCGTACACCGCCGCGGTGGTGGAGGCGGCCCTCGCCGCCGGCGCGGAGCGGTTCGTGCTCTGCGACACCAACGGCGGGATGCTCCCGTCCCAGATCACGGCCGCCATCGCCGACCTCACCGCGCGCACCGGGGTCGCCCCGGAGCTGCTCGGCATCCACTGCCAGAACGACACCGCCTGCGCGGTGGCCAACACCATCGCCGCAGTCGAGGCCGGGGTGCGGCACTTCCAGGGCACCGCCAACGGGTACGGCGAGCGTCCCGGCAACGCCGACCTCTTCGCGGTCGTCGCCAACCTCCAGCTCAAGCTCGGGCTGCCCGTCCTCCCGGACGGCTGCCTGGCACAGATGGTGCGGGTCTCGCACGCCATCGCCGAGATCGCCAACATCGCCCCCGACACCCACCAGGCGTACGTCGGGGCCGCCGCCTTCGCCCACAAGGCGGGGCTGCACGCGAGCGCGATCAAGGTCGACCCGTTGCTCTACAACCACGTGGACCCGTCGGTGGTGGGCAACGACATGCGGATCCTGGTGACCGAGATGGCCGGCCGGGCCAGCATCGAGCTCAAGAGCCGCGAGCTCGGTCTGGACCTGGCCGGCCATCCGGAGGCCCTGTCGAAGGTCACCAACCGGGTCAAGGAGCTGGAGGCGGGCGGGTGGTCGTTCGAGGCCGCCGACGCCTCGTTCGAGCTGCTGGTCCGCTCCGAGCTGCCGGACCGGGCCGTGCCCCGACCGTTCGCCCTCGAGTCGTACCGGGTGCTGGTCGAGCACCGGGAGGACGGTGCGGTGGTCTCCGAGGCCACCGTCAAGATCCGGGTACGCGGCGAGCGGGTGATCGCCACCGCCGAGGGCAACGGCCCGGTCAACGCCCTGGACGAGGCGTTGCGCGTCGGACTGGCCCGGCACTATCCGGAGCTGCGCGAGTTCGAGCTGGCCGACTACAAGGTCCGCATCCTGGAGGGCAGCCACGGCACCGGCGCGGTGACCCGGGTGCTGGTGGAGACCGCCGGGGCCGGGCGCGACTGGACCACCGTCGGCGTGCACCCCAACGTGGTCGAGGCGTCCTGGCACGCCCTGGTCGACGCCCTCACCTACGGGCTGGACCGCGCCCGGGTGTGACGCCGCTCAGCCGCCGGGCAGCCGGAGCTCGGCGAGGACGGCGCGGTGGTCGCTGCCGGGCAGCCGGTGCACGGTGACCGACCGGACGGCGATGCGCCGGTCGACCAGGACGTGGTCGATGGTGACCGGAGGGATCCGGTCGCCGTCGTACGGCCCCCAGGTGCCGGCCAACCCGGCGCCCGCCCGGTCGGCGGCGTCGGCGTACCCGGTGGCCAGCAGGGCGCGCAGTGGGGCGTGGTCGAGGGTGGCGTTGAAGTCGCCGGCCAGGATGCTCAGCCGGCCGTCCGGGGTGGCCGGTGGCTGCGCCCGCAGGTCGGTCCGCCAGTCCGGGACCACCGCGACGGCGTACGGGGCAGCCGGGTGCGCCGACTCGACCCGCAGCGGCGGTGCGCCCGGCACCGTGAGGCTGCCGTACGCCTGGGCGAAGAAGAAGCCCTGGTTGCGGCGAGTCCCCACGTCGGTGAGGGGGAACCGGCTGTACAGCCCGGAGCCGGTGGCGCCCGCCTCCGGGTGGAGCTGCCGGTAGGGCAGCAGCTCGGCCAGCCCCAGCCGGTCCAGCTCGGCGGCCGCGAGCGGGGTGAACTCCTGCACGGTCAGCACGTCCACCCGGCGGGTGCGGACCAGGTCGACCAGGGTGGCCGGGTCCGCGCGGCCCATGAGCAGGTTGGCGGTGAGCAGCCGGAGGGTGGGACCGCCGACCGTGGGCTGCCCGGAGGCGAGCGCGCGGGGCGCCACCACCCCGATCAGCGCCAGCGTCGTGACGGCCGCGACGACCGACGGCCAGCGGCGCCGCAGGGCGAGCGCCAGCAGCAGCGGCGCCAGCGCCCCCACCGCGACGTACGGGGTGAAGGCCACCGCCTGCACCAGCGGCCCCCGTTCGAGCCCGGCCAACCGGAGCAACGCCCAGGCCGCCGCGGGCGCCACGGCGAGCCAACAGGCGGCGGTGGCCATCCGCCGGCGCCGACCGTCGACGGGCCGCCGGAGCAGTCCGATGATCACCCACCCACGGTAGCGGTCGCGGCCCCACGGTGGTGCCCCCACGACAATTTAGTGAATCGTCGGGACTTCACATTTCACAATTTCCGGAGCCCATGGAAATTGTCCGACACCGGCAGCAAGCTATTGACCGACCACTTTTTCCGGTGCTACCTTCCATCCGGTTGAGGCGCCACAACTCTCCGTAGTAAGACCAGCTCAAGCTGGGTGCAAGGTGTTGAGTTTCAACACAGACGGTGCGCGAACAAGCGGTTTCCCCCGATGAACTGCTCTTTGCTGCGCCCGGCTCTCGTGCGTCAACCACCGGCCCGTGGAAAGCGGGTCGGCCGTATCACCACGGTCACAAAAGGGAGACCTGTCATGGCCACATTTCTCAGACGTAGGGCGGCGGCGGTAGCGCTCGGCGTCCTGACCCTCACCCTGGCCGGCGGGGGCATCGCCGCGGCCGCCCAGCCCGCGGCGAAGGCCCCGGCCGCGGTCGCCCAGCCCGGTGCCCGGCAGCCCGGCACCCAGCCGCCGGTCACCGCCGCCCAGGCCCGCGCGGCCAAGGCGGCGATGCGGGCGACCCTCGCCCCGCCCGCCCCGGGCACGGTCGCCTGGGCCGGCGTACGGTCCGACGGCGTGCTGCTGCAGCACTCGGGCAACGTCACCGGTTCGTTCCGGTTCCCCTGCTGCGCCCCCGGCGAGTATCGGGGCCAGTACCAGGTGACGCTCGACTACGACGTCCACCTGAAGGCCTTCTCGGCGACCATCGGCACCAACGATCCGCTCAACGTCCCGCCCGGTGGCGAGATCTCGGTCGCCCCGCGGACCCTGACGCCCAACGCCGTCTTCGTCCAGACCCGCAACTCGTCCGGCACCCCGTCGGACCGGCCGTTCCACCTCCTCATCGCCAACTGAACCCCGCACCGCCGTGCTGGCCCTCGCCCCCGGGCGGGGGCCAGTGCCGTCTGTGCCGCCCTGCGCCAGCTGTACCGCTCGCGTGGTTGCGGACCGGCCGGGGGAGTCGTGCCGATCCGGGTGACAAAAGGTTCGGGAGGGGCCGATAATCCGACGTTTGCCCGGGCGTCGGCACGGGAAGCAAGCACCGTGACGGACATCTCGGACACCCTGGCCAGCGTGCCCAGCCCGGTCGATGCCGACGCGAGCGGCGTCGAGCTGGACCAGACCCTCTTCGAGGTCAAACGCGTGATCGTCGGGCAGGATCGGCTCGTCGACCGCCTGCTCACCGCCCTGATCGCCGACGGCCACTGCCTGCTGGAGGGCGTGCCCGGGGTGGCGAAGACGCTCGCCGTGCAGACCCTGGCCCGGGTCGTCGGCGGCACCTTCTCCCGGATCCAGTTCACCCCCGACCTGGTCCCCTCCGACATCGTCGGCACCCGGATCTACCGCGCCTCGACCGAGAACTTCGACGTCGAGCTCGGACCGATCATGGCCAACATGGTCCTCGCCGACGAGATCAACCGGGCGCCGGCCAAGGTGCAGTCCGCCCTGCTGGAGGCGATGGCCGAGCGGCAGGTCTCCATCGGCGGGCGGAGCTGGCCCGTCCCCGATCCGTTCCTGGTGCTGGCCACCCAGAACCCGATCGAGTCGGAGGGCGTCTACCAGCTCCCCGAGGCGCAGCGCGACCGGTTCCTGATGAAGATCGTCGTCGACTACCCGAGCGACGCCGACGAGCTGGCCATCCTCTACCGGATGAGCACCGACCGGCCGAGCCCCCGGCAGGTGCTCGACCCGGCCCGGCTGAGCGAGTTGCAGCGGCGCGCCGAGCACGTCTTCGTGCACCATGCCATTGCCGAGTACGTCGTCCGGCTCATCCTCGCCACCCGGGATCCCGGCCGCTTCGGGCTGCCCGAGATCGCGCCGCTGCTGGCGTACGGGGCGAGCCCGCGGGCCACCCTCGGCCTGGTCGCCGCCGCCCGGGCCCAGGCCCTGCTCCACGGCCGGGAGTACGTGCTCCCGGAGGACGTCCGGGAGCTGGCGGTGGACGTGCTCGCCCACCGGCTGGTGCTCTCCTTCGACGCGGTCGCCGACGGGGTGTCGGCCGAGACGGTGGTGCGCCGGCTGGTGGAGGCCGTGCCGCCGCCCCGGATCGCCACCGGTCACCCCGAGGCGGCGCCCGACCTGGCGGCGGCATGAGACGCCGCCCCGCGCCGCCCCGACCGGCCGAACCCGGCCTGGCCGACCTCGCCCCCGACCAGCGGCTGCGCCGCCTGGAACTGACCGTCACCCGCCGCCTCGACGGGCTGCTGCACGGGCAGCACCGGGGCCTGCTGCCCGGTCCCGGCAGCGAGATCGCGGGGAGTCGGGAGTACCGCCCCGGCGAGGACGAGGTCCGCCGGATGGACTGGGCGGTCACCGCCCGGACCACCGTCCCGCACGTCCGCGAGGTCGACGCCGACCGCGAGCTGACCACCTGGCTGCTGGTGGACGCCAGCCCGAGCATGGAGTACGGCACCGCCACGCTGGACAAGCGGGAACTCGCGGTGGCCGCCGTCGCCGCGGTCGGCTTCCTCACCGCCGGCGTCGGCAACCGCCTCGGCGCGCAGGTGCTCACCCCGGACGGCCTGCGCCGCTTCCCGCCCCGCAGCGGGCGGATCCACCTGCTGGGGCTGCTGCGCGCCCTGCTGGCCGCCCCGCGCATCGGCGGGTACGACGAGGAGACCGCCCCGGGGCGACAACTCCCGCTCGGCGCGTCTGACGCCGCGCCGCGACCTGGCGCCGTCGTGGTGCCGGCGACGCTGGCCGACGGGCTGGACGGCGTGCAGCGGGTGGCGCACCGGCGTGGCCTGGTGGTGGTGGTCTCCGACTTCCTCGACGGGCTGCCCGACCACCCGGACGGCGCCCCGCACTGGGAGGCCACCCTGCGCCGGCTTTCCGTCCGGCACCAGGTGCTCGCCGTCGAGGTGACCGACCCGCGCGAGCTGGAGCTGCCGGACGTCGGCCTGATCACGCTGGTCGACCCGGAGACCGGGCGGCGCCGCGAGGTGTGGACCGGCGACCGGGCCCTGCGCGAGCGGTACGCGGAGGCCGCCGCCGCCCAGCGGGACCAGGTCCGGCAGGCGCTGCGCCGGTCCGGGGCGACCCACCTGGCGCTGCGGACCGACCGGGACTGGAGCGCCGACATCGTGCGCCACGTGCACGCCCAGCGCCGGCTGGCCGCCGCCCCGGCCGCGGCCCGGGGAGGTGCCGCGTGACCTGGCAGTCACCCGCCCGGCTCTGGCTGCTGCTCGGCGTGGCCGCGCTCGTCGTCGGCTACCTGATGATGCAGCGCCGGCAGAGCCGGTACGCGGTCCGCTTCACCAACCTGCGCCTGCTGGACCGGGTCGCGCCGCAGCGGCCGGCCTGGCGCCGGCACGTGCCGGCGGGCCTCTTCCTCGCCATGCTCGCGCTGCTGGTGGTCGGTTTCGCCCGGCCCAGCGCCGAGGTACGGGTGCCCCGGGAACGGGCCACGGTGATGGTCGCCGTGGACGTCTCCACGTCGATGCTCGCCAACGACGTGGACCCGGACCGGCTGAGCGCGGCGAAGGAGGCCGCCCGGCGCTTCGTCGACGGCCTGCCGGACGAGTTCAACGTGGGTCTCGTCGCCTTCGCCGGCAGCGCGGCGGTGCTGGTGCCGCCGAGCACCGACCGGGCGGCGCTGCACGAGGGCGTCGATCGGCTGAACGAGGGGATCACCGGGGTCCAGGGCACCGCGATCGGGGAGGCGATCAGCACCTCGCTGGGCGCGGTGAAGAGCCTGGACAGCAATGCGGCGAAGAACCCGCCGCCGGCCCGGATCATCCTGCTCTCCGACGGGGCGAACACCTCCGGCACGGACCCGCTGGAGGCCGCCGCGCAGGCGGTCGCGGCGAAGGTGCCGGTGCACACCATCTCGTTCGGCACGCCGACCGGTTCGGTCGACCGGGGCGGCCGCGCGATCCAGGTGCCGGTGGACGGGCAGAGCCTGAAGGCGGTCGCCGAGCAGACCGGCGGCGGTTTCCACGAGGCGTCCACCAGCGCCGAGCTGCGGGCCGTCTACGAGGACATCGGCACCTCGGTCGGCTACCGCACGGAGCGGCAGGACATCTCCGCCCGCTTCATCGGCCTCGGACTGGTCTTCGCCATGGGCGCCGCGGCCGGATCGCTGCGGTGGTTCTCCCGCCTGCCCTGATCGCGGCACGGACACCTGCTGACCCGCCGTACGACACGTGAGGAGCGCACGGATGGCAGTGCAGACCGGACTGGGGGAGCCACGCGGTCCCTGGTTCATCTCGCCGGACCTAGATCCGGACGGGCGCGGACGCTGGGACGTACCGGGATCGCACCTGGATCCGGGGCGACAGCGCCGGCCCGGCCGGTGGCTGACCGCGCTGGCGGTGGTGGCTCTCTCCACCGTCTCCGGCGCGGCGGCCGGCGGGTGGGTGGCCGGCCGGGACGTCCCCGGACCCGCCGCCGCCTCGGCGGCCCCGGTCCCGGCGGAGCTGGTCACCGCGGCCCAGAAGACCGTGCCTGGGGTGGTTTCGGTGATGGCCGGCGGCGCCGCCGGGTCGTCCGCCACCGGCTCCGGCTTCGCCATCGACGATCAACAGCACATCGTCACCAACGACCACATCCTGGCCCGGGGTGGGGGACCGGTGACGGTGGAGCTGCCGGACGGCCGGCGGTTCACCGCCGAGGTGATCGGGCGGGAGCCGCGCAGCGACCTGGCGGTGCTCAAGGTGCCCGCGTCGGCGGGGCTGGCGCCGCTGCCGCTGGCGAAGCCGAACTCCGTGCGGGTGGGCGAGCCGGTGCTCGCGGTGGGCTCCCCGCTGGGGCTGGCCGGCACGGTCACCGCGGGCATCGTCAGCGCGCTGAACCGGCAGGTGCGGATCGGCCCCGGCCGGCACACCGCGGTGCAGACCGACGCGTCGATCAACCCGGGCAACTCCGGCGGTCCGTTGGTCAACGCCCGCGGTGAGGTGGTCGGGGTGAACACGGCCATCGCCACCATCGACGGCAACGGCTCGATCGGCATCGGGTTCGCCATCCCGATCGACCAGGTCCAGCAGACCGCGGACACCATCATCGGCAAGGGCGGCTGACGCGCCCGCGGCCCGAGCTGCGGCGACGCCCGCCGGTGGTCCGGATCGGAGAACTGTCGGATATCCGGCCTGGGACCATCGGGGCATGGAAATATTACGCTGAGTATGGATACTGGCGTGGGTGGAGCAAGCTGTCATCGCGGCCCTCCTGCTGGTGGGCCTGCTGATCGGGTGCGGAGTCGGCGCGACGTATGCCCGCGCGAAGCGCGGCTGGACGGACTACCGCACCATCAAGAACTCGGTGCCGGGCGCCCGCCGTACCGCCTGGCTGGCGGTGCGTGCGGTGGTCATCAAGGTCGGCGTGATCGCGCTGCTGCTCGTCGGCGCCGCGGCGTACGCGGCCACCACCGCCGACCGTGAGCGGGCCAGCCCAGGGCCCACGCCAACCGTGACCCCCGCCCCGACCCGTACCGCCGGGCGCTAGCCTCGGGGGGTGGACGACGGACTGCGGGTGACCGACCGGCTGGTGGTCCCCAGCGCCGAGCTGCGGGAGCGGTTCTCCCGTTCCTCCGGCCCCGGCGGTCAGGGCGTGAACACCACGGACTCGCGGGTGGAGCTCAGTTTCGACCTGGCCGCCTCGCCCAGCCTCCCCGAGTCGCTGCGGGGCCGGGCGCTGGAACGGCTGGCCGGCCGGCTGGTCGACGGGGTGCTCACCGTCGCGGCCAGCGAGCACCGGGCGCAGCTGGCGAACCGGGAGGCGGCCCGGGAGCGGATGGTCGCCCTGCTGCGGGAGGCGATCGCCCCGCCACCGAAGCCGCGCCGCCCGACCCGCCCGTCGCGGGGGGCGAAGGAACGCCGCCTGGCGGAGAAGAAGCGGCAGTCCCAGCGCAAGCGCGACCGCCGGGTCGACGGCGACTGACCGGAGAAACCGGTTGAGGGCGGTCCCGCCGCCGCCGACAATTCGCCGCGTGAGCGCCGATTTCTCCGTCAAGCCCACCCTCACCGGCGACCGGGTGCTGCTGCGCCCCTTCGTCGACCGCGACGTGGCCGCCTTCCAGGCCGCGCTGGCCGACCCGGAGGTGGTCCGGCTCACCGGCAGTCCGGCGGTCGAGGGCGTCGACCCGGGGCGGCTGCGGGCCTGGTACGGCACCCGCAACGCGCAGCCCGACCGGCTCGACCTGGCGGTGGTCGACCGGGCCACCGGGGCCTGCGTCGGCGAGGTGGTCCTCAACGAGTGGGACGGCCACAACCGCAGCTGCAACTTCCGGACCCTGATCGGCCCGGCCGGGCGCGACCGCGGGCTCGGCACGGAGGCCGTCCGGCTGGTCGTCGGGTACGGCTTCGACCGGCTCGGTCTGCACCGGATCTCGCTGGAGGTGTTCGCCGTCAACCCGCGCGCCCGCCGGGTCTACGAGAAGGTCGGTTTCGTCGCCGAGGGGACGCTGCGGCAGGTGCTGCGCGACGGGGACGACTGGGTCGACGCCACCGTGATGTCGATCCTCGCCCCCGAGTGGGCGCTCCACCGCGGTCACCCGCAGGGCTGACCGCTGCGGGCTCGGAACGCGCCGAGCCGCCCGCCGCTCAGTCGAGCGCGGCCAGCAGCCGGGCCCGCAGCACGGCGGCCCGCTCGGCGAAACCGCGCTGCGCGGCGGCGTACTCGGCGCGGCCCTCCGGGGTCTCCACCCGCACCGCCGGGTACCCCAGGTCGGCCAGGTCGTACGGGCTGGCCCGCATGTCCAGCGTGCGGATCTCCCGGGCCAGCGCGAAGCAGTCGGCCACCAACTCGCTCGGCACCAGCGGGGAAAGCTTGTACGACCACTTGTACAGGTCCATGTTGGCGTGCAGGCAGCCCGGTTGCTCCAGGGCGTGCTGGCTCTCCCGGTTCGGGGTGAGCAGGTTCAGCGGCCGGGCCGGCGCCGTGAAGAACCGGAACGCGTCGAAGTGGCTGCACCGCACACCCCGTTCCTCGACGACGGCGGCGGTCGCGGCCGGGCTCAGGCGCAGCGGCCAGGCGTTGTGGCGCACCTCGTCCTGGGTCTGCCGGTAGACCATCGCCCACTCGTGCATGCCGAAGCAGCCGAGGTGGGCCGGGCGGCTCGCGGTCGCCGCCAGCAGCGACCGGATCCAGTCCACCGACTCGGCGCGGCGCGCGCGGACCGCCTCGGTGTCGAGGGTGAGTCCGGCGGCGGTGGCGTGGTAGTCGCGGCCGAACTCGGCCGGGTCCGCGTCGCGCAGCACCACCCCGGCGCCCGGATGCCAGCGGCGCAGCTGGGCGGGGCGGTGCGAGTAGTAGGTGAAGAGGAAGTCCTCCACCGGGTGCTTCACGCCGCCGCGTCGGCGGGCCAGGTGGGGCGCGAGCCAGGCGTCCACCCGATCCTCGTGCGCCCGCCGGCGGGCCCGCCAATCGGCCACGTCGAGCGTGGCGGCGGGGGCGAGGGCGGCGGTCACGGACCCCAGGGTACGACCGCCGCCCGAGCGCCGGTCAGGGCACGTCCACCCGGACCCCGGCGGAGAAGACCCCGCTGCGCAGCTCCAACTGCTTCGGCGGCTGGCTGCCCTGCACCGTGAAGACCAGCGGCAGCACCACCCGGCTGCCCGCCGCCACCGGGTGGGCGAAGACGTCCCGCCCGAGGTTGGCCACCCGGGTGGCGTTCTCGTCGGTGCTGACCCAGTTGCCGCCCGGCAGGTACGCCCGTTGCAGCTGCCCGTGCCAGGTCTGCTCCTCCGGGGTGAGGTTGCGCACCCCGACGGTGGCCTGGCACTGGCGCCCGCCGGACGCCCCGGCCACCACCTCGGCGGCGGTCGCGCAGGCGACCCGGTAGACGGTGAACTCGAACGCCGACTCGCGCAGCGGCACGCCCACCGCGCCGGTGACGCTGCGGCCCGTCCAGGCGCCGCTGGTCGGCTGCTTGGTCGTGTCGATCGCGGCAACCCGCTGGGTGGCCGTCCAGGCCGCCGCGCCGACCACGCCGGCCAGCACCGCCGCCGCCACCCCCACCATCAGCCAGATCGGCGGGGTGCGGCGCCGGGCCCCGGCCGGCGCGGGCAGCGCCGCGCGCGGGTAGATCGTCCCCGGCCCCGCCGGGCGACCGGTCGCCGCCGGGCCACCGGTCCGGGCCGGCGCCGGTCCGCCCGGCGCCACCCCCGGGCGCCGGCGGCGGCGTTGCCACCACCACCAGAGCGCGCCGCCGGTGACCACCAGGAGGGCGGCCAGCGCCGCCAGCAGCACCGGCGGTCGGCGCCACACGGGCGCGGCGGTCACCTTCGCCGTCGGTACGGTGCTCGCCGTCCAGGTGGCGGTGGCGCAGTCGTACGGCCGGGTCCCGTCCGTGCCGTACGCGCAGGCCGGCGCCGTCACCGGGCGGCCCGGCGCGGTCATGGCGAGCGCGGTGTTCAACGTGGTGGTGCTCCGCGCCGGCAGCCGCAGCCGCCAGGTCACCTCGCCCGCGGCGGACGCCCCGATCGGGCGGCTGGCCCGCCCACCGGCGGTGACGGTGGTCGCGGACATGCCGGCCGGCAGTTCCTGCCGCACGGTGGTCTCGATCATGCTGTTCCCGGCGTTGCGCACGTCGATCCGGTAGGCCGGCGCCGGCGTGCCCGCCGGTGCGACCTGGACGGTGACCGGTGGCGCCGACTGCCGGACCGGCGCCGCCGAGGTCGGCGGCACCGCGGGTGGCGCCGCCGGCATCCCGCTGGCGGCCGGTGCGGCTTGCGCCGGTCCCGGCGGCGGTGCGGCGGGCGCGGCGGCCGCCCGGGGCGCCGTCGCGGGCAGCGCCGGTACGGCGGCGAGGAGGCCGAGGCAGTTCACGATCACTGCGAGGGCTCTGTGGTGTCGTCTCGATGCAGGCATACGAACGAACCTCCGGACCCGAAGCTATGGGTAAGGGCCCGCTGGCCGGGTGCGAAGTCGCCATTCCCGCCCCGCCGGCCCGCCGGCCGCGTACCCTGCCCCCGGTGCCGTCCGCTCCGGCGACGTGCCGCTGGTCGCACGTGGCGTGCCCTGGCCGCGGTCGGGGCTAGATTGGCGGGGTGCGTATCGCTCGTTTTGCTCATGCCAAGGGAATGTCGTTCGGTGCCGTCGAGGGCGAGCCGGAGGCCGGGCCGCAGGGCCTGACCATCGCCGAGATCGAGGGGCACCCGTTCGGCCAGGTCAAGTTCTCCGGTGCCCGTTGGGCGCTCTCCGACGTCCGGCTGCTCTCGCCGATCCTGCCCAGCAAGGTGGTCTGTGTCGGCCGCAACTACGCCGAGCACGCCGCCGAGCACGGCAGCGAGGTGCCCAAGGAGCCGCTGTTGTTCCTGAAGCCGTCCACGTCGGTGATCGGGCCGCGCGACGCGATCCGGCTGCCGATCTTCTCCAAGCAGGTCGAACACGAGGCGGAGCTGGCCGTGGTGATCGGCGCTCCGGGCGCCCGCCGCGCCGACCGGGCCGCCGCCGAGCGGGCCATCTTCGGCTACACCTGCGCCAACGACGTCACCGCGCGGGACCTCCAGCGCGCCGACGGGCAGTGGACCCGGGCCAAGGGCTTCGACTCGTTCTGCCCGATCGGGCCGTGGATCACCACCGACCTGGACGTCTCCGACCTGGAGATCCGGTGTGAGGTCGGTCGCAACCCCGACGAGATGGAGGTACGCCAGCTCGGCCGGACCAAGGACATGGTCTTCGACGTGCCGGCCCTGGTGTCGTACATCTCGCACGTGATGACGCTGCTTCCCGGCGACGTGGTGCTGACCGGCACCCCGGCGGGGGTTAGCCCGCTCACCGAGGGGGATACGGTGACCGTGCGGATCGAGGGGATCGGCGAGCTCACCAACCCGGTGGTGCCGGTCGCCTGATCGCACCGGCGCCTCGTTTCCGCAGGTCACGGGCGGTTCGGGGGGTTGGATTTGGCCCGTCGGCACCGGGAGGGTAAAGTTCATTCCCGGCACCGCAAGGGGCCAATGGGGTATGGGGTAATTGGCAGCCCGACTGATTCTGGTTCAGTTAGTCTAGGTTCGAGTCCTGGTACCCCAGCGCAGCCGCGGATTCGCGAGAATCCCGGTCGCTGGACTCTGATAGAGTGCAGCTTCCTCGCTTCCAGAGCGGGGAAGCACGAAGTTCTGGCCCCGTCGTCTAGTGGCCCAGGACGCCGCCCTCTCAAGGCGGTAGCGCCGGTTCGAATCCGGTCGGGGCTACAGCGCTGACAGCCCGTCCCACCTCGGTGGGGCGGGCTTCTTCATGTCCGGGCCGCCGGTTTTCCGTGATCCTGCTGCCCACCCCGTCTTCGTCGCCGCCAGTCGGTGCCGCTAGACTACTGCCGCACCGCTCGTCAGGGCGGTGAAGCAGGAAAAAGTGCCTGGCCCCGTCGTCTAGTGGCCCAGGACGCCGCCCTCTCAAGGCGGTAGCGCCGGTTCGAATCCGGTCGGGGCTACCACGGAAACGGCCCGCCTCGCCCCGCGAGGCGGGCCGTTCTGCGTCCAAGAGGAGGGGTCAGAGGCCGGAGAGGCGTTGGCCGGCTCTGACGACGGCCATGGCGTGGCGTTCGCCGGGGCGGCGGCCCAGCCGTTCGATGGGGCCGGAGATGCTGATCGCGGCGATCACCCGACCGGTCCGGTCGCGGATCGGCGCCGAGACGCTCGCCACCCCGGCCTCCCGCTCGGCGACGCTCTGCGCCCAGCCGCGCCGGCGTACCTCGGCGAGGGTGCGGCCGGTGAACTTGGAGCGGGGCAGCAGTGGCATGACCGCCTCCGGCGGTTCCCAGGCGAGCAGGATCTGCGCGGCCGAGCCCGCCGTCATCGGCAGCACCGAGCCCACCGGCACGGTGTCCCGCAGGCCGCTGGCCCGCTCGGCGGCGGCCACGCAGATCCGCTCGTCGGCCCGGCGCAGGTAGAGCTGGGCGCTCTCGCCGGTGGCGTCACGCAGCGCGGCGAGCAGTGGCTCGGCCGCGGTCAGCAGGACGTCCGGCGCGGCGTTGGCCAGCTCGCCGAGCCGGGGGCCCGGGCGCCAACGCCCCTGGGTGTCCCGGACCAGCATCCGGTGGATCTCCAGCGCCTGCGCGAGTCGGTGCGCGGTGGCCCGGGGCAGCTTGGTGCGTTCAACGAGTTCGGCCAGGCTGGCGCCGTCGACGCAGGCGGCCAGGATGACCACCGCCTTGTCGAGAACGCCGACACCGCTCATACTGTGTCCCACAAGCCGAAACTTACCTCCCAGAATTTAGGATGTCCAGATGGTGGGAGTCACTCCTGAGCCGAGGACCCTGGCCGAGAAGGTCTGGGACGCGCACGTCGTACGATCCGCCGCCGGCGAGCCGGATCTGCTCTTCATCGACCTGCACCTCCTCCACGAGGTCACCAGCCCGCAGGCCTTCGACGGGCTGCGGCTGGCCGGCCGCCCGGTCCGCCGTACCGATCTGACGATCGCGACCGAGGACCACAACACGCCGACCGGATACGCCGACCCGGCGTTCCGCTCCCGGCGCGGCGACCTGCTCACCATCGCCGACCCCACCTCGCGCACGCAGATCGAGACGCTGCGCCGCAACTGCGCCGAGTTCGGCGTCCGGCTGCACCCGCTGGGCGACGAGAACCAGGGCATCGTGCACGTCATCGGCCCGCAGCTCGGCCTCACCCAGCCCGGCATGACGATCGTCTGTGGCGATTCGCACACCGCCACCCACGGCGCGTTCGGCGCGCTCGCCTTCGGCATCGGCACCAGCGAGGTGGAGCACGTGCTGGCCACCCAGACGCTGCCGCAGGCCCGGCCGAAGACCATGGCGGTGACCGTTACCGGCGAGCTCGGCCCCGGGGTCACCGCGAAGGACCTGGTGCTCGCGCTGATCGCGCAGGTGGGCACCGGCGGGGGGCGCGGCCACATCGTGGAGTACCGGGGCGAGGCGATCCGGGACCTCTCCATGGAGGGGCGGATGACCATCGCCAACATGTCCATCGAGTGGGGTGCCAAGGCCGGCATGATCGCGCCGGACGAGACCACCTTCGCGTACCTGAAGGGCCGGCCGAACGCGCCGCAGGGCGCGGACTGGGACGCGGCGGTCGAGTACTGGCGGACGCTGCCCACCGACGAGGGCGCCGCCTTCGACGCCGAGGTGACCCTGGACGCGAGCCGGATCACCCCGTTCGTCACCTGGGGCACCAACCCCGGCCAGGGCGCGCCGCTGGGCGCCGCGGTGCCGGACCCGGAGGAGTTCGTCGCCGAGTCGGAGCGGGCCGCCGCCCGCCGGGCCCTGGTGTACATGGGCCTGGCGCCGGGCACGCCGCTGCGCGACCTGGCGGTGGATGTGGTCTTCGTCGGCTCCTGCACCAACGGTCGGCTGGAGGACCTGCGGGCCGCCGCCGACGTGCTGCGCGGGCACAAGGTGGCCGGCGGCGTACGGATGCTGGTGGTGCCCGGCTCCGCCGCGGTGCGCGAGGCGGCCGAGGCGGAGGGGCTGGACAAGGTCTTCACCGACGCCGGTGCCGAGTGGCGCTTCGCGGGCTGCTCGATGTGCCTCGGCATGAATCCCGACACCCTCTCCCCGGGCCAGCGCTCGGCCTCCACCTCGAACCGCAACTTCGAGGGCCGCCAGGGCCGGGGCGGGCGTACCCACCTGGTGTCCCCGCCGGTCGCCGCCGCCACCGCCGTGGTCGGCCGGCTGGCCGCCCCCGCCGACCTGTAGAAGGGCAGCTGCTCGCGATGGACAAGTTCACCACCCACACCGGCACCGCCGTACCGCTGCGCCGTTCCAACGTGGACACCGACCAGATCATCCCCGCCGTGTACCTCAAGCGGGTGACCCGGACCGGCTTCGCGGACGGGCTCTTCAACGCGTGGCGGGAGGACTCGGCATTCGTGCTCAACGATCCCGTCCATTCCGGGGCGTCGATTCTGATCGCCGGCCCGGAGTTCGGCACCGGCTCCTCCCGGGAACACGCGGTCTGGGCGCTGCGGGACTGGGGCTTCCGGGCCGTGATCTCGCCCCGCTTCGGTGACATCTTCCGGGGCAACGCGCTGAAGGAAGGCCTCCTTCCGGTGGAGCTGGAATTGAAAGCCGTCGAGGCGCTCTGGGATCTGGTGGAATCCGACCCGACCACCCCGGTCACGGTCGACCTCGCCGCCCGCCAGGTGCGCGCCGGGGATGCCACCTGGGCCTTCCCGATGGACGACCACAGTCGTTGGCGGCTGATGGAGGGCTTGGATGACATTGGACTCACCCTCCGCCACGAGGCTGAGATCAGTGCCTTCGAGGCGTCCCGTCCGTCGTTCCTCCCGTCGGTGGCATAGCCGTACGCCGGATCCCACATCGGTTTTCGCCCCCACCGGCCCGGCCGGTGGGGGCGAATCCGTTACGACACAAGGGCTTTTTTCCACCGAATGTTTGTGTCCCGGCAGCACAGGGCATACCGTGCGCGCAGAATGGCTCGCGTCGAGTCAGTTGCACAATCGGGAGGAAGTCGTGAACAAGGCCGAGCTCATCGAGGCGCTCGCCGTTCGCCTGGGGGACCGGAAGACGGCGACGGCCGCGCTCGACGCGGTCCTCACTGAGGTCCAGGCGGCGGTCACCAAGGGCGAAAAAGTGGCGATCACCGGATTCGGAGCGTTCGAAAAGCGCATCCGGGGTGCCCGAACAGCGCGCAACCCGCGGACCGGCGAGGCGGTGAAGGTCAAGAAGACCTCCGTCCCGACCTTCCGCCCCGGCGCCGGCTTCAAGGAGATGGTGGCCAGCGGCAAGGCGCCGAAGGCCGTGGGCGCCGCCGCCAAGAAGACCACCACGGCCGCCGCCAAGACCACCGGCGCCAGGGCGACCGGGGCCAAGGCGGCCGCCGCCAAGACCGCCGGCGCCAGGGCGACCGCGAAGAAGACCGCCGCGGCGAAGAAGACCGCGGCCACGAAGACCACCGCGGCGAAGGCCGCCAAGACGACCGCGGCCACCAAGAAGGCCGCCCCGGCGAAGAAGGCCGCCGCGCCGACCAAGACCGCCGCGGCCAAGAAGACCGCGGCGACGAAGAAGGCCGCGCCGGCCAAGAAGACCACCGCCGCCAGCAAGAGCACGGCGGCCAAGAAGGCGCCCGCGAAGAAGGCTCCGGCCAAGAAGGCGGCCGCCAAGCGCTGACCGGCCCACCCGAAAGGGCGCCCACCGTCGTGGTGGGCGCCCTTTTCGCATACGACCACACCGCCACCGCCACCGCCACCGCCACCGCCGTTGACCGGCGGCCCGGATCGCACGCACAATCGCCGTGCCGAACACCCCCGTCGGTCACGAAGAGAGGCGCCGGTGCGCCACCGTCACCGCACCACCGCCGCGTTCGCCCTCGGCGTCGTGCTCCTGCTGGACGTGCTGCGCGTCTGGCTGCCGTCGATCATCACCATCTTCGGGCAGGCCGCCACGACCCCCGCCGAACTGCTCGGGGCCTTCGCCGTCGGCTGGTTCGTCCTCGCCCTCGCCGCCCCCGCCCTGGTACGCCGGCTCGGCGCCCGCCCGGTCGGCCTGTTCGCCGCCGGCGCACTGGCCGGCGCGCGGCTCGCCCTGACCGCCGCACCGGGCGGTCGGCTCCAACTCTGGCTGGCCTGCGCCGGTCTGCTCGCCGGTCTGGTCTGGCTCGCGGCGACCGCCGCCGCGGTGACCCGGCCGGTACCGGGGCTGGCGCTCGGCCTGGCCGCCAACGCCGTCGGTCACGCCCTGCTCGGCACCGAGGACCTGGTCTGGCGCGGCGGCTGGCCCGGGTGGACGCTCAGCGTCCTGCTGGCCGGGGCTTTCCTGGCCACGCAGGCCGGGCTGGCAGCCGGGACTTCTGCGCCGGCGCAGGCCAGGGCGGCAGCGGGGGCCTGGCTCGCCGGGCAGGGCCGTTCGGCGGCCGGGGCGGCGGGGCGCTCCGGCGGTGCGCCGGCCTGGTTGCTGGTGGGTCCGGCGGTGCTGATCGCCGGGCAGCTGGCGCTCTCCCCGGCGCTGTGGACCGCCGCCACCTCCTACCGCCACGGGTCACCCGACTTCCCCGGGCTGGGTCTGCCGCCGCAGCACGTTCCGGCCCTGCCGGAGCTCGCGGTCGGGCTGTTCCTGGTGGCGACGTTCACCCGGCCGCCGAGGTGGCTGGCCCGGTGGCTGTGGCCGGCCGCGCTCGTGGCCGGGGCGGCGCTGTTCGCCGCCGACCGGGCGGGCTGGTTGGCGCCGGCGATCCTGCTCACCGCGGCCGGTCTCGGCGGCTGCCTCGCCCTCGCCGACGCGGTCCCGGAAACCGGTGCCGCCAGCCGCGCTGACGTCGGCGCCGCCGATGGCGGGACCGGCGCGGGGGACCGGTCGCCGGGCGCCGGGCGGCGCGGTTACGCCGCGGTCGGCGGGATGCTCGCCTTCGCCGTCGCCTCGGTCGCCTACTACGCGGCCTACGACCTCGGCTACCCGAACGGCGCGGTGCCGGTGGGCTTGGCGCTGCTCGTCGGCGTGGTCGCCGTGGCCGGACCCCCCGCCGCCGCGCCCGCTCTCCGTGGCGCCGCACTGGCGTGGACGACGATCGGGCTGATGCTGCTCACCGCGCTGGCCGGCGGGATCCACCGCCCGGTGCGGGCGACCGAGCGCCGGGACGTGGCGCCGGGCGACGTTCGCCTGGTGGCGTACAACATCCGGATGGGCTTCGGGCTGGACGGGCGGCTCGACCTCGCCGGACTGACCCGGGCGATCGAGGGCAGCCGGCCGGACGTGGTGGTGCTCAGCGAGGTGGACCGGGGCTGGCTGCTCAACGGCGGCCACGACACCCTCGCCCTGCTGGCCCGGCGGCTGCACCTGCCGTACGTCTTCGCGCCCGCCGCCGACCCCGTGTGGGGCGACGCGGTGCTCAGCCGCTTCCCGCCGCGGGCCGCCGAGTCCTGGCCGCTGCCGGCCGTCGGCGCGCCGACCGGGGCGCAGGCCCTCGGGGTGACGCTCGACCTCGGCGGCGGCGTCCCGCTCGTCGTCGTCGCCACCCACCTGCAACCCCCGCCCGGTCAGGGCCCGGTGACCCAGGCCCGGGCGGTGGCCGCCTTCGCCACCCGGTACGCCGCCGGCCGTCCACTGGTGCTCGCCGGCGACCTGAACACCCAGCCGGGCGACCCGGCGTTCGCCGAGTTCACCGGGGCCGGCCTGGCCGACGCGCTCGCCCCGGCCCGACCCCTGCCGACCAGTCCGGCAGACGACCCCCGCGAGCAGATCGACCACGTCTTCGTCTCGCCGGGCGTCCGCACGGCCGGGGTGGCGGCGCCGCGGACCACCGCCAGCGACCACCTGCCGGTCGCGGTCACCCTGACCCTGCCCTGACCCGCGCCGCCGCCGTGCGGCCCGGCTACAGCCGGTCGGCGGCGAGCAGGCGGTCGCCGGCGAAGGCGAGCAGCCAGCCCCCGCCCTTCGGGGTGGTGAAGTCGTCGGCCCGTCCGGTCAGCCGCTCCAGGGCCCCCGGCAGCACCTTGCCCTGGCTGCACACCGCCACCGAGCCCTCGGCGGCCAGCGCCGTCAACCGGGCGGCGGCGGCCAGCGCGCACTCGTCCTGCTGCTGACCGGGTTTCGGCTCGTCGAAGTCGCCGGCCACCTCGATCGGCAGGTCCAGCAGGGCGGCGGCCGGGTCCAGGGTCTGCACGCACCGGCGGGCCGAGGCGGAGAGCAGCCGTGCCGGGCGGACCAGGGCCACCAGCTCGGCCAGCGCCTGCGCCTGGGCCCACCCGGTGGCGTCCAGCGGCCGGCCGGTGTCCGGCCCGGACCAGGTGCCCCGCTTGCCGGCGTGCGCGTGCCGGACCAGCAGCACCGTGCCGGTCACCGGTGGCAGCGCCGCGAACGCGCCGAGCACCTCCGCGTCGTGCGGGTAGCTGACCAGGCGCGCCGCCTCATCGACCGGGAGCCAGCGCACCCCGTCGACCTCGGTGTCCGGCTGGAAACCGCCGACGGCGGCGGCCCGCATCGACCAGTAGTCGACCAGCTTGGACCGGCCCTCGCTGCGGTAGCGCACCGTGGGTAGGCGCACCTGCGGCACGGCCCGTACGTCGCTCTCCTCGGCCACCTCGCGGACGGCCGCCCGCAGCGGGTGCTCGCCGGGTTCCAGCTTGCCCTTGGGCAGTGACCAGTCGCCGTACCGGGGCCGGTGCACGAGGCAGACCTCGACGCCTCGGGCCGCCCGGCGCCAGGCCACTCCGCCCGCGGCCCGGATGCCCACCGGCTCCTCGTCCGTCATCCGCCCACCGTAAGCCCGGCGAATGACCGCCGTGGCCCGCTCAGCCGGCCGTCCCGCCGACCCGCCGCAGCAACAGCTCCTGCAGGTGCGTCAGCGGCGCCTCGCCGGAACCGGTACGCCGGGTCCAGGCGCCGTCCCCGGCCAGCTCGAACGCGTCCACCTCCGGGCTCATCGCGGCGCCCATGACGTGGTCCAGCTCGGCCCGGGCCACCGGGTCACTCACCTGCACCAGCGCCTCCACCCGGCGGTCCAGGTTGCGGTGCATCAGGTCGGCCGAGCCCATCCAGAACTCGGCGTCGCCGTTGTTGCCGAACCGGAAGATCCGCGAGTGCTCCAGGAACCGGCCCAGGATCGAGCGGACCCGGATGTTCTCCGACAGCCCCGGGACCCCGGGCCGCAGCGTGCACATGCCCCGGATCAGCAGGTCGACGTGGACACCCGCGCGGGACGCCCGGTACAGCGCGTCGGTGATCTCCTCGTCGACCAGCGAGTTCACCTTGAACTGCACCAGCCCTGGCACGCCGAGCCGGACGTGGTCGATCTCCCGCTCGATCCGCTCGATCAGCCCGCTGCGGATGCCCTGCGGTGCCACCAGCAGCCGCCGGTAGGCGGTCTGCCGGCTGTACCCGGTCAGCACGTTGAACAGGTCGGTCAGGTCGGCGCCGATCTCCGGGTCGGCGGTCAGCATGCCGAAGTCCTCGTAGAGCCGGGCGGTCTTCGGGTGGTAGTTGCCGGTGCCGATGTGGCAGTAGCGGCGGATCTGGTTGCCCTCCTGGCGTACCACCAGGGCCGTCTTGCAGTGCGTCTTGAGGCCGACCAGGCCGTACACGACGTGGCAGCCGGCGCGTTCCAGGGTGCGCGCCCAGCCGATGTTGGCCACCTCGTCGAAGCGCGCCTTCACCTCGACCAGCACCACCACCTGCTTGCCGGCGGCGGCCGCGTCGACCAGCGCGTCGACGATCGGGGAGTCACCGCTGGTGCGGTAGAGGGTCTGCTTGATGGCCAGCACGTTCGGGTCCGCGGCGGCCTGCTCGATGAAGCGCTGCACGCTGGTCGCGAACGAGTGGTACGGGTGGTGCACCAGCACGTCGCCGTCGCGCAGGGTGGCGAAGACGCTGCGCGGCACCTCGCCCTCGGCCAGCCGGGGATGGGTGGCCGGCACGAACGGCGGGTCCTTCAGGTCGGGACGGTCCGCCTCGCCGTACGCCTGCCAGAGCGCCGAGAGGTCGAGCAGGCCGCGGACCCGCAGCACGTCGTGGTCGTCCATGTCCAGCTCGCGAACGAGCAGTTCCAGCATGTGGTCGGAGATCGAGGCGGCGACCTCCAGTCGCACCGGCGGGCCGAACCGGCGCCGGGCCAGCTCCCGCTCCAGCGCCTGGAGCAGGTCCTCGTCGCGGTCCTCGTCGACCTCGACCTCGGCGTTGCGGGTGACCCGGAACAGGTGGCACTCCACCACCTGCATGCCGGAGAAGAGCTGCCCGAGGTGCACCGAGATGAGGTCCTCCACCGGCAGGAACCGCACCCCCGGCTGGTTCCGCGCCACCCGGACGAACCGGGGCACGTTGTTGGGCACCTTGACCCGGGCGAAGAGCTGGGACCCGCCGTCCGGGTCGCGGACCGACACGGCGAGGTTCAGCGACCGTCCCGAGATGTACGGGAACGGGTGCGCCGGGTCGACGGCGAGCGGGGTGAGCACCGGGAAGATGTGCTCCCGGAACCAGGTGCGCAGCCGCTCCCGCTCCGAATCGTCCAGTTCGCTCCAGCGCAGGATGCGGATGTCCTCGGCGGCCAGCTTCGGCAGCACGTCGTCGACGAAGCAGGCGGCGTGCCGGGCCGCCAGGTCGGCGGTCCGCTCGGCGATCAGCTCCAGCTGGGTGCGCAGCGGCAACCGGTCCCCGCCGCGCACCGGCAGGCCGGCGGAGAGGCGGCGCTTCAGCCCGGCGACCCGCACCATGTAGAACTCGTCCAGGTTGCTGGCGAAGATGGCCAGGAACTTGGCCCGCTCCAGCAGCGGGGTCCGCGGGTCCTCGGCCAGCGCCAGCACCCGGGCGTTGAAGTCCAGCCAGGAGAGCTCCCGGTTGAGGAAGCGGTCCTCGGGCAGCGGCGGCGCCGTCGGCGGCTCCCCGTCGAGGGCGGCGGGTGCGCGGCCGGCGGGCCCGGTGGCCGGGTCGAGCACCTCCTCGAGGCCGGCCGAGGCGGCCGCCCCGCCGCTACCGGCGGAGCCGGGCGTCCGGGACGGGGTCTCCTCCGGGGCGCGGACGGTGCGGAAGCGGCCGTCGGCGTCCCGGGTGCGGGCGCCGTTACGGGGTTCGGCCGGGTCGGTGGCGTGCGGCGGACGGGCGGGGTGCTCGCGAGGGGTGCTCACCTGCTCATAATCACCCGATTCCGGTTAACGCAAAATGAACTTGGCCCGGGTGGTCAGCTCATGGTCGGCAATGTCACCCGGACCACCTCGCCGGTCGCATCGACGTCGATGCGTACCCGCTGGCCGAGTCGGAGCAGCCGCAGCCCGGAGGCGTCGAAGGCGCGGGCGGGAAAGGCCAGCTCGGTGCCGTCGTCGAGGAGCAGCACGCCGCTGCGGGTCGACGCGTCGTAGGTGGCCACCGTGCCCTGCATGCCAGCACCGTACACCGGCGGGTCAGCCCGGGGTCGCGGTCGCGGCCGCCCCGACCAGCGCCGCGGTGCGCGGCCCGAGACCCAGCCGGGCGGCCGCGGCCAGGTCGTCCGCCGTGTCGACGTCCCGGCGCAGGCTGGGCCAGTCTCCGGTCAGCGGCAGCGCGCCGCTGGCCGCGTGCGCGGCCGCCGAGCCCACCCCGAAGCGGGGCTCCAGCGGCACGCCCGCCGGTGCCGCGAGCAGCACCGTGCCGCCCCCGGGGGCGTCGGCCACGAACCGGCGTACCCCCGAGGGCCCGGCCGGCACGGCGGCGAGCGCCGCCGCCAGCTCGGCCGGCCGCAGCGCCGGGAGGTCGGCGGTGAGGCCCGCCACCCGCGCGCGGCGGCCAGCCAGCGCGGCGCCGTGCCGGAACGCGGCGTTCAGCCCGGCATCCGGCGCGTCCGGGACGATCCGGGCGCCGGCGGCGGCCAGCTCGGCGGCCGCCCGGGCGTCGTCGGTCACCACCAGGACCTCGGCCACCGCCGCGCAGGCCAGCACCGCGCGGACCGTGTCGGCCGCCAGGGCCAGCGCCAGCTCCTCATGCGGTACGACCGGCAGCGCCCCCCGCAGGCGGCTCTTCGCCGCCGGGAGACGCTTCACCGGCACCACCACGGTCCAGGTCGGCTCAGCCACGTGACAATCCTGCCAGTCGGGCGGCGGTACCCTCACTGGCCGGACCCGGGCCGAGCAGGCATGATTTCGTCGCGGGACGCGGGCGCGGGTCGGGGCAGGACGAGGAGGCAGGGTGGCACGGCGAAAGCTGGGTTTCTGGCAACGGTTCGCCGTGGCGCTGGTCAAGCCGGTGATGACCGTCTGGACCCGGCGCACCTGGCGGGGAGCGGAGCAGCTGCGCCGCGAGGGCGGGATCATCATCGTGCCCAACCACATCTCGCACGCCGACCCGCTGGTCTCGGCGCACTTCATCTACGACGCCGGGCGATGGCCGCAGTACCTCGGCAAGGCCAGCGTGTTCCGGGTCCCGGTGATCGGCTGGATCCTGCACCGGTGCAGGCAGATCCCGGTGGAGCGCGGCACCGTCGACGCGGTCAAGTCGCTGGACAAGCTGGTCGCCGCCCTGGCCGAGGGCGGCGCAGTGGTGATCTACCCGGAGGGGACGACCACCCGCGAGCCCGAGCTGTGGCCGATGAAGGGGAAGACCGGCGCCGCCCGGCTGGCGCTGGCCACCGGCGCGCCGGTGATCCCGCTGGCGATGTGGGGGCCGGAGCAGCTGTTCGACCCGCGGACCACCCGGTTCGGCCTGCGCCCCCGGATCCCGGTGACCGTCGTCGCCGGCCCGCCGGTCGACCTGACGCCCTGGGCGGGCGCCACGCCGACCCGGGCGGTCCTGGAGGAGATGACCGACGCCATCATGCTGCGGCTGCGCGACCTGGTCGCGGAGATCCGTGGCGGCACACCGCCGCCGCTGTGGGAACGTCCTAACCGTCCGCGTACTCCCGAGGTGACCGAATGAGCATGGGTGGACACGTGGCGGTGCTGGGGGCGGGGTCCTGGGGGACGGCGTTCGCCAAGATCCTTGCCGACGCCGGCCGGGACGTGACGCTCCTGGCCCGGCGGCCGGTGGTGGCCGAGGCGATCCGGTCCCGCCGGCACAACCCGGACTACCTGCCGGACGTGCGGCTGCCCGACCGGGTCACCGCGACCGGGGACGCCGAGGAGGCCATCGCCGGGGCCGAGGTGGTGGTGCTCTCCGTACCGTCGCAGACGCTGCGCGGCAACCTCGCCGAGTGGACCGGCCACCTCGACCCGGACGCCACCCTGGTCTCCCTGATGAAGGGGATCGAGCTGGGCACCACCAAGCGGATGAGCCAGGTCATCACGGAGACCGCCGGGGTGCCCGCCGACCGGGTGGTGGTGGTCTCGGGCCCCAACCTGGCCCCGGAGATCGCCGCCGAGCAGCCCGCCGCCACCGTGGTCGCCGGCACCGACGCCCGCCGTACCGCGCTGGTCCAGTCGTCGATCCGGACGCCCTACTTCCGGCCGTACACCAACGACGACGTGATCGGCTGCGAACTGGGCGGTGCGGTCAAGAACGTGATCGCCCTGGCGTACGGCATCGCCACCGCGATGGGCTTCGGCGACAACACCCGGGCGATGCTGATGACCCGGGGGCTGGCCGAGACCGCCCGGCTGGGCGTGGCGCTCGGGGCCGACCCGATCACCTTCGCCGGCCTGGCCGGGATGGGCGACCTGGTCGCCTCCTGCTCGTCGCCGCTGGCCCGCAACCGCACCTTCGGCGAGCACCTGGGCCGGGGCGAGACGCTGGAGCAGGCCCAGGCGGCCACCCGGCAGACCGCCGAGGGCGTGAAGAGCTGTCTGGCCATCCGGGACCTGGCCCGGGCGCACGGGGTGGAGATGCCGATCACCGAGCAGATCGAGCGGATCTGTCACGAGGGGATGGATCCCCGGCTCGCGGTGGACGCCCTGATGAGCCGGACCGCCAAGCCCGAGTCGTACGAGTGAGGCACGGATGAACGAGTGGGGTGACGGCACCCGCAGCGTGCACGCCGGCCTGCCGGCGCCGACGCCGGGGCAGCCGTTCCTGCCCGGGCCGGTCTTCGCCGCGCCGTACCACCTCGATCCGTGGCAGGGGCCGGCGGCGACGCCCAACGGGTACGGCCGGCCGGACAATCCGACCCGCCGGCTGCTGGAGGCGGCGATCGGGGAGCTGGAGGGCGGCGACTGCCGGGTCTTCGCCAGCGGACAGGCGGCCATCACTGGGCTGCTGCTGGCGCTGCTGCGTCCGGGTGACACCGTGCTGCTGCCCGCCGACGGCTACTTCCCGGTGCGTGCCTTCGCCACCAGCACGCTGGAGGGCATCGGCGTCCGCGTCAGCTTCGTGCCGACCGCCGGCCCGTACCCGTCCTTCACCGGCGTGCGGCTGGTGCTGCTGGAAACCCCGGCGAATCCGGGCCTGGACGTGGCCGACGTGGCGGCGCTGGCCGAGCGGGCACGCGCCGCGGGCGCACTGCTGGCGGTGGACAACACCACCGCCACCCCGCTCGGGCAGCGGCCGCTGGACCTCGGCGCGGACGTCGTGGTCGCCTCCGGTACCAAGGCGCTGACCGGGCATTCCGACCTGCTGCTCGGGTACGTGGCCACCCGCTCGGCCGAGCTGCTGGAGCCGGTGACCACCTGGCGGACCACCACCGGCGGCGTGCCCGGGGCGTTCGACGCCTGGCTGGCCCACCGCTCCCTGGCGACCGTGGACCTGCGCCTGGCCCGGCAGACCGCCAACGCGGCGGCCCTCGCCCGGCTGCTCGCCGGGCGCGCCGACGTGACCGGCCTGCGCTGGCCCGGGCTGCCGGACGACCCGGCGTACCCGATCGCCTCGGTCCAGATGCGACGGATGCCCGGGGTGCTCTCGTTCGACCTGGGCGACGCCGACCGGGTGGCCCGGTTCCTCGACGCGGCCCGGCTGGTCGCCGCCGCCACGTCGTTCGGCGGGCTGCACACCACCGCCGACCGGCGGGCCCAGTGGGGCGACGACACCGGGCCCGGCTTCGTCCGGCTCTCCTGCGGGGTGGAGGACACCGCCGATCTGGTGGCCGACGTCGGCACCGCCCTGGACGCGAGCGCCGGGGAAGGCCCGGCCATGCCGGGCGGCGCCGGGGCACCGGCTGAGCTATCGTGAGCCCGGCCCTGAGCCGTTCCGGCTCGTCCGGGCCCCGACCGGAGGAGGTGAGACCGATCCACCAGACAGGACCGGCGCTCCCCTCCGCGTCCGCGTCGCCGCGACCGTAGGCGACGCCGGGAGCGCCACCGAGCGTTCCCGGAGGCTTCTCATGGCACCATCCCCGTTCTTCCCCGACCGTCCCGCCCTCGTGCGGCGGCTGCGCGCCGCCGGCTGCGTCTACGCCGAGGACGAGGCGGAACTGCTCATCGAGGCGGCCGACTCGGCCGCGGCGCTGGCCGACCTGATCGACCGCCGGGTCGCCGGCCTGCCGCTGGAGCATCTGCTCGGCTGGGCCGAGTTCTGCGGCCTGCGGGTGGCTGTCGATCCCGGCGTCTTCGTCCCCCGGGGTCGCACCGCCCTGCTGGTCGCCGCCGCCGCGGCGGTGGCCGGTCCCGCGCCCGCCGTACTCGACCTCTGCTGCGGTTCCGGCGCCGCCGCGCTGGTGCTGCACGGCCGGCTGACGCCCCGCTGGCTGGCCGCCGCCGACGTCGACCCCGCGGCGGTCGCCTGCGCGCGGCGCAATCTCGCCCCGCTGGGCGTGCCGGTGTTCCAGGGCGACCTGTTCGCGCCGGTGCCGCCGCCCTGGCGCGGCCGGCTCGACCTGGTGGTGGCGAACGCCCCGTACGTGCCGAGCGGCGCGGTGGCGCTGATGCCGGCGGAGGCCCGGTTGCACGAGGCCCCGGTGGCACTCGACGGCGGCCCGGACGGGCTGGCCGTGCTGCGCCGGGTGGCCGCCGGCGCGGTCGAGTGGCTCGCCCCGGGCGGGCACCTGGCGGTGGAGGTCAGCGCCGGTCAGGCGGAGACGCTCTGCGCGGCGTTCAGCGGCCTCGGCCTGGAGCCGACCGTGGTGCACGACGAGGACCTCGACGCCACCGCCGTCACCGCCCGCCGCCCCACCTGAAGCCGCGGCCTCGTCGCCCTGCGGTACAGGCCGCCTCGCCGCCGTCGTGCGGTGCCGGCTGTCCGTCGCCGTCGTGCGGCGCCGGCTGCTCTGCGGGGAGCGGCCGTCCCGACGGCGCCGGCGCGGCGGGAAGTGAGAGGGATGAAGAGCGATATGCCTGAGAGGCATAAATATGACTCTCAGGCATATCGCTCCAGCTGGAGTTCGCCGGCGCCACCGACCCACGGAAGCCGGGCCGAGCTGAGCCGCGCCGGGCCGGCTGAATGCGGCGGGTGGGTGGCCGCGGCATGGCGGGACCGTGAACGTGCAACTAGCCTCAGCTCAGGCTCGGCGGGAGGCGGTGGCGGGTGGGCAGCGCGGGTGTGCCGGTGGTGGTGGGTCTCGACAACGGCGGGACCAGCAACAACGCGACCGTCCTGACCGTCGACGGCCGGTTCCTGGTGGACGGGCTGGTGGAGATACCGAGCGAGGTGCGGGCGGGGCCCGAGGCCGCGATCGAGGCGCTGGCCCGGGCGCTGGACGGGGTGCTGGCGTTGACCGGCGTCCCCCGCGAGCTGGTCAGCGCGGTCGGGCTGGACACTCCGGGCCCGGCGAGCGCCACCGGGGTGATCTCCTCGCGCGGGTCGACGAACTTCTCCCAGCCGGCCTGGCGTGGGTACGACGTGCGCGGCGCGCTGGAGCGCCGGCTCGGCCTCCCGGTGATCTACCACAACGACGGCAACGCGGCCGCCCTCTACGCCCACCACGTGCACTTCGGCGCGGACGCGCTGCGCCGCTCCTCGGTCGCCGCCATCGTCGGCACCGGGCTCGGCGGTGGGGTGGTGGAGAGCGGGCGGGTGGTCGCCGGCGCGGCCGGGATGGCGGGTGAGTTCGGGCACGTGCACATCCCGCTGGACGGGCTCGTCGCGCCCGGTCAGCCGGTCCCGGTCTGCGCCTGCGGCTTCGTCGGGGACGCGGAGAGCGTCGCCTCGCTGACCGCGATCGAGCGGAACCTGCTGCCGTACTGGCTGGGCCGCTACCCGGGGCACCCGCTGGCGGCCGTGGAACCGGGCCGGGCGGCGAAGCTCGTCCGCGGGTACGGCGAGCGCGGTGACGCACTGGCCCGGCAGGTCTTCACCCAGCAGGCGATGGCGTTGGGCCGGCTCTTCACCATCGCGGCGAACTTCACCGACCCGCACGCGTACTTCGTCGGCGGTGGGGTGGTGGAGGCGGCCCCGGAGTTTCGCGACTGGTTCCTCGCCACGGTCGCCGAGCACACCGTGCTTCGCGAGGAGCAGGCCGCCGTGGCCACCTTCGCCCTGGTGCCGGACCGGGACATGGCCGGCGCGCGCGGGGTGGCGATCGCGGCGCTGGAGACCCTGCGCGCCGGGTCGCCGGTCGGCCCGGTGGTCGCCGGCTGACCGCCCGGCGCCCCGGCGCGACCAGCGGCCCGGGCCGGCCGGACCGGCTCGGCCGGAGGCCGGCGGGTGGTGTCAGTCGCGGAGTGGCGGGTGTCAGTCGCGGGGTGGCGCCCCGGTGAAGGCGGCCCAGGCGGCGGGGGAGAAGACCAGGGTCGGGCCGGTCGGGTCCTTCGAGTCGCGGACCGCCACGGCGGTCGCCAGGACGGCCATCTCGACGCAGGCGCCCTCGTCACCGCTGTGGCTGCTCTTGCGCCAGCGGGGGCTGTTCGTGGAACGCATCGGCTCTACCTTTCCTTCAGGAGTTGGACCAGCTGGTCCCGGCTGTCCGCCGGGCTCAGCGCCACGGTCCGGAGGTGTTCCATGATCTTGGTGCAGGTACGCAGGTCGCCCGGCCGGTCGAGGACCATCTGCCCGGCGACCGTCTCCACCGAGGCGATGATCGGGTCCTCGGGGTCGGCGAACTCCAGGATGTGCAGCGATCCCCGGGTGCCCCGGTGGTAGCCGGCCGACAGCGGGATCACCTGCACGGTGATGTTCGGCAGCTCGGCCATCTTCAGCAGGTGCCGTAGCTGGCCCGCCATGACCTCCCGGTCGCCCACCGGGCGCAGCAGCGCGCCCTCGTCGATGATCGCGTCGAGGATCGGCGGGGCGTCGGCGGTGAGCCGCTGCTGCCGGTCGAGCCGCAGGTGGACCCGCTGCTCCACCTGCTCGTCGCTGAGGGTGTGCGGGCCGCCGCGCATCACCCCGCGGATGTAGTCGGCGGTCTGCAGCAGGCCGGGGACCACCGAGGGCTCGAAGTTGGCGATCCCCGTCGCCTCCGCCTCCAGCGCGATGAAGTCGATGGTCCGGCGGTCCAGCAAGTACGAGTAGGAGACCCACCAGCCGGGCTTCCGGGCGTCCTTGGCGAGCTGCACCGCCGCGGCCACCTCGTCGGCGCCGACGCCGTAGAGGGTGAGCAGGGCGCGGACGGTGGCCGGGCTGACCAGCGTCTGCGCGTTCTCGTAGCGGGACAGGGTGCTCCGGGTGCTGTTGATCTCGTCGGCCGCGGCCTCGAGGGTCAGGCCGGCGGCCTCCCGGTGGGTACGCAGGGCGATGCCGAGCCGTCGGGCGCGGGCGGTCTTCGGGGCCATGCATCGATGGTCGCACATCAACGGGAGGTTGCGCGTGAGAGAACGCCGATGAGAGTTGCATTCACGGGTGTCCACCTGTCAATCTGTGACGGCGTCCTCACCGCCGGTTGTCGTGGCGACGGTGGTGGTGAGCGACCGGAGGGGAAGGGGCGCGCGGCGGTTGGGTCTTCACTCCCCCACGGCCCGATCGCCGCGTGCCCCCTCATCGATGACTGACCGGGAGGGACACGCATGACGCTGACCGGACGCCGCCCTCGGGTGCCCGGACCTGTCCGGCCGGCGCGGGGTGGTTCGCGGTGACCCGGTTCCTCGTGGTGCTCACCGACGTCCGGCCCCTTGAGGGGCTGGGCCGCAACGAGCGGACCAGCCCCGAACGACGCCGGCAGGTGGTCGGGGCGAACAGCCGGGAGGCCGCCGACCGGATCGCCGGCGCCTTCATGGCCCTGGGCATGGTGCGCGCCGGCCGGCAGCGGGTGAAGGTGATCGCGGTGGGCCGCCGTCCGCCCGTCCCGGAGAGCGTCGGCTGAGCCGTCGGGACAGGCCGAGCCGTCAGAGCAGCTTGCGGCGCTTCAGGTACGCCACCAGGTCGTCGTAGACGCCACCCTCGTTGGCGAACATCGCGACGTTGCGGGCGGTGGACAGCCAGGGCCGGGTCGACGGCCGGACCTCCTTCAGCGCCCGCTCCACGTCCCGCTGCTCGATCATGCGGACCTCCCCGGTGCGGACCGAGTCGGCCATCGCGAACTCGGCGGCCGTCTCGCAGAGGTGGGCCAGGTCGGCGCCGGAGAAGTCCTCGGTCCCGGCGACCACCTTGCGCAGGTCGATGTTGGCGATCGGCCGCTGCCGCAGGTGGTACTCCAGGATCGCGGCGCGGGCCTCGGCGTCCGGTGGCAGCACCAGCACCACCCGGTCCAGTCGCCCCGGCCGGCGCAGCGCCGGGTCCACGTCCCACGGGGTGTTCGTCGCGGCCAGCACGAAGACCCCCTCGTTGCTGCCCTCCATGCCGTCCAGCTCGGCCAGCAGCTGGTTGCCCAGCGTCCGCATCGAGCTCGACGAGACCTGCGAGCGCTTGTGGCCCAGGGCGTCGACCTCGTCGAGGAAGAGCACGCAGGGGGCGTTGCGCCGGGCCGCCTCGAACAGTTCGTGCAGGTTGCGCTCCGAGTTGCCCATCCACATGTCGAGCACGTCGACGATGGACAGCGAGAGGAACTTCGCGCCCATCTCGCCGGCCACCGCGCGGGCCAGGAAGGTCTTGCCGCAGCCGGGCGGGCCGTAGAGCATCAGCCCGCCGCGCAGGCTCTTGCCGTACATCCGGCGCAGCTCAGGGTTGCGCAGCGGGCCGAGGAAGGCCAGCTCCAACCGTTCCTTCACGGCCGTCATGCCACCCACGTCGGCGAGCCGGACCGTGGAGGTCTCCACGTCGTACACCCGGTCGGCCTCGCCGGCGACCGGCTCCGGCTCGTCGCCGGCCCGGGCGAAGCGCGGCGGCACGATGTCGGCCAGCTCCTGCTCGTACGCGGCCAACGGGTCGTCTCCCGGCCTTGGCGGCCCGGCGGGGGCCGCGGGCGGCGCCGGCGGCCCGGCAGGCGCCGCCGGCGCGGTCCCGCCCAGCGCCCGCTGCATCAGGGCCTGGGCCTGTTCGTTGCCCGGGTCCCGGGCCAGCGCCTGCCCGATCTGCGCGATCGCCTCCGCGCCCCGGCCGGAATCCAGCAGCAGCCCGGCCAGGTGCAGGCGCAGGTGCAGGTCCTCCGGGCGGGTGTCGAGGGCGGCCAGGAGGCTGTCGATGAGGGGATCGGCGCTCATAGGACGAGCAGCGTAGTGAGGGAGGGGCCGGCCCCGCTCACCCCTGGAGCGAAATTACTCCCCGTATAGGGCTCGCTGACCGCTTGCGCGGTGCGGGCCGACGTTGATGGGTATCGGCTTCGGGTTCTCGCCACGCACAGTAAGGTCAACCGGGTGAGCGCCACCGGCGAGCACGGCCAGCCGCAGTCGCGAGCGAAGAGGTGACCCGAGTGACCACCCCAGGCAAGACCCGTGTGGCGATCGTCTTCGGCGGCCGCAGCCCCGAGCACGGCATCTCCTGCGTCAGCGCCGGCAGCGTGCTGGGCGCCCTCGACCCCGACGAGTTCGAGGTGGTGCCGGTCGGCATCACCCGGCAGGGCCAGTGGGTGCTGACCAGCGGCGACCCGGGCCAGCTGTCGATCCAGGCGCGCAAGCTACCGGAGATCACCGCGGGTTCCGGCGCCGAGGTGGTGCTCCGTGCCGAGCCGACCTCCGGCGGCCTGATGGTGCTCGACCCGACCGAGGGCCCGCGGGCGCTCGCCGACGTGGACGTGGTCTTCCCGGTGCTGCACGGGGCGTACGGCGAGGACGGCACCATCCAGGGAATGCTGGAGATGGCCGACATCCCGTACGTCGGCGCGAACGTCTTCGCCTCCGCCGCCGCCATGGACAAGGAGTTCACCAAGAAGCTCTGCGCCGCCGAGGGCATCCCGGTCGGCCCGTACGTGGTCCTGCGCAACGGGATGACCCTGAGCGAGGCGGACAAGGAGCGGCTGGGGCTGCCGGTCTTCGTCAAGCCCTCCCGGGCCGGCTCGTCCTTCGGCATCACGAAGGTCGACGACTGGTCGCAGCTCGACGCCGCGGTCGCCACGGCCCGCGAGATCGACACCAAGGTGCTGGTCGAGGCCGCCGTCGTCGGCCGGGAGATCGAGTGCGGCGTGCTGGAGGGCGAGGCCGGCGGCGCGCCCGAGGCGTCCGTGCTGGCCGAGGTGCGGATGGTGGGCGACCACGGCTGGTACGACTTCGAGGCGAAGTACATCTACGCCGACGAGGTCTGCGAGTACGACGTCCCGGCCAACCTGCCCGAGCGGGTCACCCGGCAGGTTCAGGAGTACGCCACCCGCGCCTTCACCGCGCTGGACTGCTCCGGCCTGGCCCGGGTCGACTTCTTCGTCACCCCGGAGCTGGACGTCTACCTCAACGAGATCAACACGATGCCCGGCTTCACCCCGACGTCGATGTTCCCGCGGATGTGGGCGGCCAGCGGCCTGGAGTACCCGAAGCTGGTCAACCGCCTGATCCGTACCGCCCTGCACCGCAACGCCGGCCGCTGACCGGCGCGGTCGAGGGCTCGCCAGATCGGCGACGGCGCCGCCTCCCCGAGCCGGGGAGGCGGCGCCGTCGGAAAAGCTGGGCGGATGCCGCGGGGAGCCAGGGGCGCGCGGGTCAGGCGGTGCAGCCGGCGGGGGCGGACGTTGCCGACGGGACGGCGGAGACGATGGTGTCGGAGATCGGGCTGACCCACTGCAGGGGCTGCTCGTACTGCCGGGGCACCCGCACCCGGACCGGGGTCTCCCGGTCGACGGTGGTCAGCACGGTCGAGTCGGCCTCCTGGACGGCGTGCCAGCAGACCTTGTTGACCGACCACACCTCGTCCGTGGGGGCGACGATCGGCGGCGTGCCGCCGCAGGCGACAGTCAGCGCCGGGTCGCCGTACGCGGCGTTCTGCTCGGGACCGGCGGTCACCGGCCGCTGGGCCAGGTCGCGCACCCGGTCGGGCAGTTGCGACACCAGCGCCCGGCAGACCGTCGCGGGCCGCTCAGCGAGGGTCGGGGCGGGCAGCTCGACCGGTGCGGTGGACTGCGCCCGCGCGGCGGTCGCGGACGGGCGCGGCGCGGCGGCCGGCTCGTCCGGGGCGAGCTTCGCGAAGGTGAAGCCGGCCACCGCCAGGGTCACCGGCAGCGCGATCAGCGTGGCGACCAGCGCGGCACGTCGGGTGCCCCGGTCCGGGCGCGGCGACTCGTCCGCCGGGCGGGACTCCCCGGGAGCGGGGGAGACGGTGATCTCGTCCACTTACAGCCGCACCACCGAACACGTGAGGGTGCGGGTGATCCCCGGCACCAGCTGCACCTTGCTGACGATGAGTTTGCCGAGCTCGTCGACGGTGTTCGCCTCGGTGAGGACGACCACGTCGTACGGCCCGGTGACGGCGTCGACGCGCACCACGCCGGCAAGGTCCGCGATCAGACCGGCCACGTCACGCGCCCGACCGACCTCGGTCTGGATGAGGATGTACGCCTGTACCACGACTCGACCTCCGTCCGTCGCCGCCCTGGGGCGGCCCGAAGGGTGAAACTACCCTACGGAGCAGGCCTGATCCCTATCGGTCGTTGGTTGGACGCGGTGAGCGAGCACACGCGGCTGCCGGGCGGGGCGTGCCGTGGCGGGGTGACGAGCATGAATGAGCGCGGCGAGGGGACAAGATGACGGTCGCGGGTGTCGGGGAGTTCGGGCTGATCGATCGGGTCACCGCCCGGTTGACGTACGGGGAGAGCTGCCTGCTCGGCCCGGGTGACGATGCGGCGGTGGTGGCGGCGCCGGACCGGCGGGTGGTGGCCTCGACGGACGTGCTGGTGGAGGGGCGGCACTTCCGCCGCGACTGGTCCACCGCCCGGGACGTGGGGCACCGGGCGGCGGCGGCCAACCTGGCGGACATCGCGGCGATGGGTGCCACCCCGACCGCCCTGCTGGTCGCCCTCTGCATGCCGGCGGAGCTCGACCCCGGCTGGGCGGAGGAGCTGACCGACGGGCTCGGCGCGGAGGCGGCCCTGGTCGGCGCCAGCGTGGTGGGCGGCGACATGTCCGCCAGCCCGACGCTGACCATCGCGGTCACCGCGCTCGGCGACCTGGCCGGGCGGCCACCGGTGGTCCGCTCCGGGGCGCGGCCCGGCGACGTGGTGGCCCTGGCCGGGCGGACGGGCTGGGCGGCGGCCGGGTACACCGTGCTGTCCCGCGGCTTCCGGACGCCCCGGCTGCCGGTGGAGGCGTTCCGCCGGCCCGAGGTGCCCTACCCGGCCGGCCCGGAGGCCGCCGAACTCGGCGCCACCGCCATGATCGACGTGTCGGACGGGCTGCTGGCCGACCTGGGGCACGTGGCGAAGGCCAGCGGGGTCGCCGTGGACCTGCGCCGGGAGGCCTTCGAGGTGCCCCGGCAGATGCGGGACGCGGCGCAGGCGCTCGGCGTCGACCCGTACTCCTGGATCCTCGCCGGTGGCGACGACCACGCCCTGGCGGCGACCTTCCCGCCCGGGGTGGCGCTGCCGGAGCGGTGGCGGCCGGTCGGGCGGGTGACCGAGGGCGCGGGGGTGACCGTGGACGGCGCGGCCCACGTCGGGCCGGCCGGCTGGGACCACTTCCGCCGGGCGGAGTGATCTGCGACCGAACCGGGCCGGCGGGCCCGGAGCGGGGCCGGCGGCGGTCGTACCCTTCAGGCGTGAGTGAGATCGAGATCCGCGCGCAGCGCTTCGATGCGCCCGACTCGCAGGCGTTGATCCGGGCGGCGCTGGCCGACCTCGGCCAGCGGTACGGCGGCAGTGGCGACGAGACCCCGGTGGACGCGGCGGAGTTCGCGCCGCCGGCCGGCGCCTTCCTGGTGGCCTACCTCGGCGGCGAGCCGGTGGGCTGCGGGGGCTGGCGCAGCCACGGCGACGACGGGAAGACCGCGGAGCTGAAGCGGATGTACACCGCGCCGGTGGCCCGGGGCCGGGGGGTGGCCCGCGCGGTGCTGGCCGCGGTCGAGCGGTCGGCCCGGGAGCAGGGCCGTAAGCGGATCATCCTGGAGTGCGGCGACAAGCAGCCCGAGGCGATCGCCATGTACGTCTCGGCCGGTTACGAGCGGATCCCGAACTTCGGCTTCTACCAGGACGCCGCCGGCTGTCTTTCCTACGGCCGCACCCTCTGACCGGAGCGCACGCGCACCGCGGCCCTGGGGCCCGCCGCGAGGTCGGCGGAGCTGCTCCGGGAAGCCGCGCGACAGCCGCAGCGTCGCCGATCCGGCGTGGCAGGGGAGGTTCCGGACACGACGACACCGGCGGACCGCTCGGGTCCGCCGGTGTCGGCGAGATCTGGGTGGGTCGTTACCGCGTCAGGCGCGGGTGACCTTGCCGGCCTTGATGCACGAGGTGCAGACCTGCAACTTCTTGGTGGTGCCGCCACCGGCCGGGGTCCGCACCGACTGGATGTTCGGGTTCCAGCGGCGGTTGGTCCGCCGGTGCGAGTGGGACACGTTGTGGCCGAAGCCCGGTCCCTTGCCACAGACGTCGCACACGCTAGCCACGGGATACTCCTGGGATTGAAACGTTCATGAGGTCGCCGCCAGGCGCTGCCCGGGCAACCTGGCCAGGTTACCCGATGCTCCGCCGGTACGCCCAACCGGCCCGGTCGGCGGCGACTCGGGCCCGACCAGCGTACTCGGGTCGGGCGGGGTGGACGAGCGACGGCCGGGCGGGGGACACGCCGGCCGACACCGGCGCGTGTCGGTGCGCGCCAGTAGGCTTCTCGCCGTGCTGGACACCCTCGACGCCGCCGCGGTACGCCGCTGGTGCGCGAGCGGGCTGGCCGCCCTGCGCCGGCACCAGGGCGAGATCGACGAGCTGAACGTCTACCCGGTCCCGGACGGCGACACCGGCACCAACCTGGTGCTCACCCTCACCTCCGCGCAGCAGGCCCTCGCGATGGACCTCGGCACCCTGCCCGACGACGGCCACACCGCGCACGGGCACGCGCTTCGGCTGATGGCCCGGGGCGCGTTGCTCGGGGCCCGGGGCAACTCGGGGGTGATCCTGTCGCAGATCCTGCGCGGCTTCGCCGACGCGCTGGCCGCCGCGCCGGCGGTCCGGGGCCGCCAGCTCGCCGCCGGGCTGGCCGACGCCGCCACCGCCGCGTACGGCGCGGTGGCCCGCCCGGTGGAGGGCACCCTGCTCAGCGTGGTCGCCGCCGCCGCGCGCGCCGCCGAGCAGGCGGACAGCGACGACCTGCGGGCGGTGGCCCGGGCCGCGGCCGGCGGGGCGGCGCGGGCGCTGGCGCGGACTCCCGAGCAGCTGCCGGAGCTGGCCCGGGCCGGCGTGGTGGACGCCGGTGGGCGGGGGCTCTGCGTGCTGCTGGACGCGCTGGTCGAGGTGATCACCGGGGAGAGCCCGCAGCAGCCGGCGCCCGCACCGGCGGCGGTCCGTCCGCCCGCCACGGCCGTCCGGGAGACCGGCTCCCCGGCGTACGCGTACGAGGTGCAGTTCCTGCTGGACGCCCCGGCGGAGGCGGTGGCGCGGTTGCGCGCCGAGCTGGACGCGCTGGGCGACTCGCTGGTGGTCGTCGGCGACGGCGGTGCCACCTGGAACGTGCACGTGCACGTCAACGACGTGGGTGCGGCGATCGAGGCGGGCGTGGTGGCGGGCCGGCCGCACCGGATCTCGGTGACCCGCTTCGCCGACCAGGTGGCGCCGGCCCCGCCCCCGCTGATGCTGCGGCCGGACGGCCGGGCGGCCGTGGTGGTGGCGGCCGGCGCCGGCATCGCCGAGCTGTTCGGCGCCGAGGGCGCCACCGTGGTGCCGGGCAACCCGTCGACCGGCGAGCTGCTCGACGCGATCCGGGCCACCGGCGCCGCCCGGGTGGTGGTGCTGCCCAACGACCCCAACACCCAGTCGGTGGCGAGCGCCGCCGCCAAGGAGGCCCACCGACTCGGCGTCAAGGTCAGCGTGGTGCCCACCCGCTCCCCGGTGCAGGCGCTCGCCGCCCTCGCCGTCCGCGACCCGGGCCGTCGGTTCGAGGACGACGTGATCGCGATGGCCGAGGCGGCCGGCGCCTGCCGGTACGCCGAGGTCTGCCACGCCAGCAGGGAGGCGCTGACCGTGGCCGGGCCGTGCCGGCCGGGCGACGTGCTGGCGCTGGTGGAGGGGGAGGTGCACCTGATCGGGTCGGACCTGGTCGACACCTGCACCGCGGTGGTGGACCGGATGCTCGGCGGCGGCGGCGAGATGGTGACCCTGCTCTGTGGGGCGGACGCCCCGGTCGGGCTGGCCGACCTGGTGCGCGCGCACGTCGAGCGGGCCTGGCCGTTCGTCGAGGTGCAGGCGTACGACGGCGGGCAGCCGCACTATCCGTTGGTGGTGGGGGTCGAATGACGAGCGAGCCGTCCACGGTGGACACGCCGCTGAAGAAGCTGGTCGGGGAGAAGACCGCGAAGGCCCTGGCGAGCCACCTCGACCTGCACACCGCCGGGGACCTGATCTACCACTTCCCCCGCCGGTACGACGAGCGCGGCGAGCACACCGACATCCGCTCACTGGACGTGGGCGAGCAGGTGACCGTGCTGGCCCAGGTCCAGCGCACCGCGGTCCGGCCGATGCGGCAGCGGCGGGGCAACCTGCTGGAGGTGACCGTCGGGGACGGCTCCGGTGGGGTGCTCACCCTCACGTTCTTCGGCAATCAGGCCTGGCGGGAGCGGGAGCTGCGCCCCGGCCGGTGGGGGCTGTTCGCCGGCAAGGTCACCGAGTTCCGGGGCAAGCGGCAGCTCAACGGCCCGGAGTACGTCCTGCTCGGCGAGGGCGGCGACGGCGAGGCGGCGGCGAACGAGGAGGTCGAGGAGTTCGCCGGGGCGCTGATCCCGGTCTACCCGGCCGCCGCCGCGGTGCCCACCTGGGTGATCGCCCGCTGCGTACGGGTGGTGCTGGACACCTTCACCCCGCCGGAGGATCCGCTGCCGGCCACCGTCCGCGCCGCCCGCAACCTGGTCGGCATCGACACGGCGTTACGCGAGATCCACCGGCCCTCCAGCAAGGAGGAGCTGTACCGGGCCCGGCGGCGGCTCAAGTGGGACGAGGCGTTCGCGGTGCAGCTCACCCTGGTGCAGCGCAAGCACCGGGCGGCGGACTGGCCGGCGAAGTCCCGGCAGTCGCGGGCCGGCGGGCTGCTCGACGCGTTCGACGCCCGGCTGCCGTACGAGCTGACGCCGGGCCAGCGGACGGTGGGCGCGGAGATCGCCGCCGACCTGGCCACCGCGCACCCGATGCACCGGCTGCTGCAGGGCGAGGTCGGCTCGGGCAAGACGGTGGTGGCGCTGCGGGCCATGCTCCAGGTGGTCGACGCCGGTGGCCAGGCGGCGCTGCTCGCGCCGACCGAGGTGCTGGCCGCGCAGCACCACCGGGGCATGCTGGACCTGCTCGGCCCGCTCGCCCAAGCCGGCGAGCTGGGGGCCGCCGATGGGGCGACCCGGGTGGAGCTGGTCACCGGCTCGCTCGGCGCGGCGGCCCGGCGGCGCGCGCTGGCCGAGGTCGCCGAGGGCCGGGCCGGCATCGTGCTCGGCACCCACGCGCTGCTCTACGAGGGGGTCGACTTCGCCGACCTCGGCCTGGTGGTCGTCGACGAGCAGCACCGCTTCGGCGTGGAGCAGCGGGACGCGCTGCGCGCGAAGGCCGATCAGCCGCCGCACGTGCTGGTGATGACGGCCACGCCGATCCCGCGCACGGTCGCCATGACCGTCTACGGCGACCTGGAGATCTCCACCCTCTCCCAGCTTCCGCAGGGCCGGTCGCCGATCGCCTCGCACGTGGTGCCGGCCGCCGAGAAGCCGGCCTTCCTCGACCGGGCCTGGCGCCGGGTGCGCGAGGAGGTCGCCGCCGGCCACCAGGCGTACGTGGTCTGCCCGCGGATCGGCGAGGGGCCGGCGAGCGAGGAGGAGCCGCCGCGGGAGGACGACAACGGGCGGCGGCCGCCGCTCGCGGTCACCGAGGTCGCCCCGCTGCTGGCCGAGGGGCCGCTGCACGGGCTGCGGATCGGGGTGCTGCACGGCAAGCTCCCCGCCGACGAGAAGGACGCGGTGATGCGGTCCTTCGCCGCCGGCGACCTGGACGTGCTGGTCGCCACCACCGTGGTCGAGGTCGGCGTCGACGTGCCCAACGCCACCGTGATGATCGTGCTGGACGCGGACCGGTTCGGTGTCTCCCAGCTCCACCAGCTGCGGGGCCGGGTGGGCCGGGGGTCCGCGGCCGGGCTCTGCCTGCTGGTCACCGAGGCGATGGAGGGCTCGCCGGCCCGGGAACGGCTGGACGCGGTCGCTTCCACCACCGACGGCTTCAAGCTGGCCGAGCTGGATCTGGAGCAGCGCCGGGAGGGCGACGTGCTGGGGGCCACCCAGTCCGGTCGCCGTTCCCACCTGCGACTGCTGTCGCTGCTGCGGGACGCCGACCTGATCCGGGACGCCCGGGCCGAGGCGATCGCCCTGGTCGAGGAGGATCCGGAGCTGGACCGCCATCCCGCGCTGGCCGCGTCGGTCGCCGCCCTGGTCGACGAGGAACGCGCGGAGTACCTGGAGAAGGGCTGACCGCCCCGCGAGCGGGCGGCGGGCCGCGCAGCGTGCGTTGCGGCCGATGTGGGCGGTGCGCTCCCTGTGGAGCTGATGACGTCAACGATTCAGGGCGCACCGTCCACCCGGCTCGTTGCCGACATCAGCCTCGTAGCGGACGCGGACCGTACCTGGGTGCCGGGAACCGCCGCCGTGGTCGACGAGCTGAGCGCCGGCTCGGCGAGTGCGGTGGCCAGGTCGAATGCGGCGGGCGGCCGCATGGACGGGGACAGCGCGAGGGCGCGCCGACCGGCTGGTCGACGCGCCCCCGTCAGTTGCGGTGGATCAGGCGGTGAAGCGGACCCGACGACGTCGTGCCACTACGAAGAGCACCGCGCCAGCCGCCAGCAGCGCGGCCGCGCCACCGGCGATCAGGCCGGCCGGCGCACCGGTCTTCGGCAGGGCCGGCCCACCGGCGCCGCCGCCCGCGGGCGGCGCGCTCGGGCTGGGACTGGTGCACTTCGCCGGCTTCTCCCAGGCGATCGGCGAGGTGTCGTCCAGGCCGTCGGCCCTGGGAGTGACGGTCAGACCCTCGACGGCCTTGAACGTCGCGGTCCTGGTCTCGCCCGGCTTCACGACCAGCGTCTGCGCGTCGCCCTTGTTCGGGGCGAGCGTTACCGTGACGGTCTTGCCGTCCTTCGGGTTCTCGACCTGGAAGATCAGCGCATCGCAGGTCATCTTGATGCTGCCGGTCGGCTCACCCGGCGCGACGCAGTCCTTGGCCGCAGCGGGCTTGGCGTCGAAGACGGGCGCCTTCTGCCCGGCCTCGGTTACCGTGATCTTGGCGGCGTTGCGGGCCGGCACGCTGATCGTGGTGTCCTTGCCGGCCGCGACGGTCGCGGTCTTCGTGAAGCCGTCGGTGCCGGTGACGGTGAACGCGGCGTCCCTGGTGGCCTCGGCGCCGTTCTCCAGCTTCACCGCGACGTCGCCGTCGCAGTCCGCGGTCACCGTGGCCTTCGGGTTGGCGGCAGCCGGCGGCGGGGTCACCACCTTGTCGCAGCTCTCGCTGAACTTGATGGACGCGCTGCTGTCGTCCTTCTCGTTCCACTCGTTGTCCCACTGCGCCTTCACGGTCAGCGAGGCCTCGGTGGCGTCGCCCGAGAGGCGGGCCTTGCGGACCACGGGAGTCGACACCGGGTGCGGGTAGATACCGGGCTCGCTCACCGCGATGCCGTCGACGGTGAACGGGGTGGCGGTCCCGTTCACCACGCTGATGGCCTCGACCTTGGCGAACCGGTAGTTGTGCACGCCTTCGGGGGCGTAGCTGTTGACGGTCCAGGTCGTGACCCACTCGCCGGCGGCGGTGTCGCACTCTGCGGTGACCTTGACCACGCTGTGGTGCGCGCTGGCCGGGCTGGCCAGGGTCAGGGCGCCGGCGATGCCGATCAGGGCGCTTGCGGTCACCGCCATGACATGGCGGTACGGGGATTTGAGACGGTTCACGCCTTCTCCTGACGAGGGATGTCGGGGGTGGCCCCGGGAGGCGGAACGATCACCACCTGCCGTCCGGCGAGACCTGTTCCGGCGCCCTCCCGGCGCTGCGTGCCGGTTGCGGAGCGCGGCACGCCGGGCGACTTTATCGATGAGTCGTGAACCCGGAACGGTCCTGGGGCCAATTAACAATCATGTTGTCCATTTGAGATCGTTGATGGACTCTCTGTGTCGGACGGGTCACGACAACCGCCCGTCGCCGCCGGTCATCGTTCGGTGGTTCGCCCCGATCGACCGTCGCGTAGCGTCAGCACCATGTGCAGGAGCAGACGGTGACCCGGATCGTGGCCGGGGCGCTCGGCGGCCGACGCATCGCCGCGCCGCCCGGCGCCGGCACCCGGCCCACCTCCGACCGGGTCCGGGAGGCCTTGTTCAGCGCGGTGCAGGCCGAGGTGGACCTGGTCGGGTCCCGGTTCGCCGACCTCTACGCCGGCTCCGGCGCGGTCGGGCTGGAGGCGCTGTCCCGGGGCGCCGAGCACGTGCTGCTGGTCGAGTCCGACGCGCGGGCCGCCCGGGTGATCCGGGAGAACCTGGCCGCCCTGCGCGCCGCCCCGGCCGCCCGGCTGGTCACCGGCAAGGTGGCCACCGTGCTCGCGGCCGGCCCCGACGGTGACCCGTACGACGTGGTCTTCGCCGACCCGCCCTACGCCGTACCGGACGAGGAGATCACCGCGATGCTGGCCGCGCTGGTCGACGGCGGCTGGCTCGCCCCGGACGCCATGGTGGTGGTGGAGCGGTCCAGCCGCACCGGACCGGTCACCTGGGTGGAGGGCGTCACGGCCGACCGCAGTCGCCGTTACGGCGAGACCACCCTTTGGTACGGTCGCCGATCATGAGACGTGCGGTCTGTCCCGGCTCGTTCGATCCGGTCACCAACGGACACCTCGACATCATCGGCCGGGCCAGTCGGCTGTTCGACGAGGTGATCGTCGGCGTGCTGGTGAACCAGGCGAAGAGTGGTCTGTTCACCGTCGAGGAGCGGATCGACATGCTCCGCGAGGTGACGGCCTCGTACGACAACGTGCGAGTCGAGTCGTTCCGCGGGCTGCTGGTGGACTTCTGCCGCGCCCAGCGGGCAAGCGTGCTGATCAAGGGCCTGCGGGCGGTCAGCGACTTCGACTACGAGCTGCAGATGGCCCAGATGAACATCGGCCTGGCCGGGGTGGAGACGCTCTTCATGCCGACCAACCCGCTCTACTCGTTCCTCTCCTCCAGCCTGGTCAAGGACGTGGCGAAGTGGGGCGGGGACATCTCGTCACACGTGCCGGACGTGGTCGGCGAGCAGTTGCGCGCCCGGCTGACGCCGCGGCAGCCCGACTGACCGCCCCGCCTGCCCGGAATCGCGACGCGCCGGGCCGGGGCGGATGGGCCACCTGTCGCCCGCGCAGGACATGATTGGTGGAGCGGGAACCCGGCCGTAGCCCGCATCATGTAGGTCGGCCGAAGAACGACAGGAGTGAGGTACCGGTGGACCCGCTCGATCGCATCGACGAACTGATCGCCATGGTGGAGCAGGCCCGCTCCGTCCCGATGTCGCGGAACAACTGCATGGTCGACCGGGGTGAGATGATCGCCGCCCTCGACGAGCTGCGCGTCGAGCTCCCCGCCGACCTGCGCCGGGCCGCCGCGTTGCTCGAGGAGCGGGACAAGATCATGGAGGCCGGTAAGCGGGAGGCCGACCGGATCATCAGCGAGGGTGAGGCGGAACACGCCCGCCTGGTCTCGGTGAACGAGATCACGGTCTCCGCCGAGCACGAGGGCGCCCGGATCATCGCCGAGGCCCGCGCCGAGGCCCAGCGCCTTCGCGACGAGGTCGACGACTACGTCGACACCGCCCTGGCCAACTTCGAGCAGTTCCTCACCCGGGCGCTGGCCTCGATAGAGCGCGGCCGGGACAAGATGCACGCGCTGCGTGAGATCGGCACCTTCGCTGGGGACGAGGCGGATCGCCCGCTACCCTTTTGAGCGGCACTTCACCAGCCGACAGGCAGGACGGACGTCGCCCCCGGTTCGACGGTCCGGCGGTCGTCCAGGTAACCTTTTTTGTCGGCCTCTCACCGGCCGGAGTCTAACTATGCCCAAACACTCGCCTTCATCACTCAACCCCAGGTCGCCGCTGGTCCTCGACACGAGGGACCTGCCGCGTCGGCCCGGTGCGTTGCGTACGGTCAAGCGGGTCGTGCCGGCACCGGCGGACCTCGGCGTGGAGTTGATCAGCGTGCCGGAGGGCGCGGACCTCGACCTCGACCTGAGGTTGCAGTCGGTGTCCGAGGGCGTGCTCGTCTCCGGGACCATCAGTGGTCCCGTCAAGGGCGAGTGCGGCCGCTGCCTGCGCGAAATCAACGACTCGGTGGTCGTGAACGTCCAGGAGCTGTACGCGTACGAGAACAGCACCACGGACACCACGACCGACGAGGACGAGGTGGGCCGGATGCAGGACGATCTGATCGACCTGGAGCCGGCGCTGCGGGACGCGGTGGTGCTCACACTGCCGACCAACCCGCTCTGCCGGGAGGACTGCCCAGGGCTGTGCACCGAATGTGGGGTGCACTGGGACGATCTGCCGGCCGATCACAGCCATCAGCAGATCGACCCGCGCTGGGCGGGCCTGTCGCAACTGACCCGTAAAGAGGAGTAAGAACCGTGGCCGTCCCGAAGCGCAAGATGTCGCGCAGCAACACCCGGTCCCGCCGGGCGAACTGGAAGGCGGCCGTGGTCGCGACCGTGGCCTGCCCGCAGTGCAAGTCGCCGAAGCTGCCGCACGCCGCGTGCTCCGTCTGCGGCACGTACAACGGCCGCCAGGTTCTCGAGGTCTGACCTGGACGCCGAGTGACGCCCCCGACCGCGGGTCGGGCGGCGCGCGCGCCCTGGCACTCGCCCGGTGCCCCGGCTCCCGCCACCGCTGGCCGTTTCCTGGTCGGCGTTCCGGTGGAGCCGGGCACCGCGCGGATCGCCGTTGACCTCCTCGGCGGGGACGACGCTCCCGCCGTCGTGGTTGACGGCGCTCTGCGGGCCGTGCGCGCCGACCCAGACCTGCATCTGCTGCTCGTCGGTCCGACCGAGGTCGCCGGCGGGCTGATCGACGCCCTCGATCCGGCGCACCGCGCCCGGATCGAGGTCCGGCCGGTCCACACCGCCGTCGGCATGGCCGACCATCCCACCGCCGGCCGGGCGCACAGCACCGTCCGCGCCGCCGTCCACGCGGTACGCGAGGGGCTCGCCGACGCGCTCGTCTCCGCCGGTTCGACCGGCGCCACCGTCACCGCCGCCGCACTCGGCTTCGGGCGCTGGCCGCACGTCCGCCGGCCCGCCCTGGTGGCCACCCTGCCCGCGGTCGGCGGGCCGGTGGTCCTGCTGGACGTCGGCGGTTCCCTGGAGCCCGGCCCGGCCACCCTCGCCCGGCACGCCGTTCTCGGCGCGGCCTACGCCGCGGTGGCGCACGGCGTCGCCGAGCCCCGGATCGGCCTGCTCTCCGTGGGCACCGAGGCGGGCAAGGGCGACCGGCTGCGCCGGGCCACCGACCCGGTGCTGGCCGCCGTGCCGCTGCCGTGCGGCGCCCGCTACGTCGGCCTGGTCGAGGGGTACGACGTCGCCAGCGGCACGCGCGCCGACGTGGTGGTCACCGACGGCTTCACCGGTAACGTGCTGCTCAAGGCGATCGAGGGCGCGTACGCGATGGCCGGTGGTCCCCCCGCCAGCGGTGGCGCACCGCGGGCCGCCGCCCTGCTCGGCGTGGCCGGCACGGTCGTCGTCTGCCACGGCGCGGCCCGCCCCGACGACGTCGCCTCCGGCATCGCCCTCGCCGCCCACCTGTGGCGGCGCCGGGCCACCGACCTGATCTCCGGCCTGCTCGATGGCATTCCGCAGGATCCCGCACACGGTAACGAGGTAGTGCAATGACCAACGACAAGCGGCGTGCTCCGATCGGTCACCTGGAGGCGGCCTTCGGGGTGTCGCTCGACCCGGACCTGCTGGAGCGCGCGCTGACCCACCGCTCGTACGCGTACGAGAACGGCGGCCTGCCCACCAACGAGCGGCTGGAGTTCCTCGGCGACTCAGTGCTCGGGGTGGTGATCACCACGGCGCTCTTCCACAACCACCCGGACCTTCCGGAGGGGCAGCTGGCCAAGCTACGGGCCAGCGTGGTGAACATGCGCGCCCTCGCCGACGTGGCGCGGGGCCTCGGCCCGGCCGGGCTCGGCGCGTACCTGCTGCTCGGCAAGGGCGAGGAGAGCACCGGCGGCCGGGACAAGGCGAGCATCCTGGCGGACACCCTGGAGGCGCTGCTCGGCGCGATCTACCTCCAGTACGGCCTGGACACCGCGGCGCTCGTGATCCACCGGCTGTTCGACCCGCTGATGGCCGAGTCGGCCGGCCGGGGCGCGGCCCTGGACTGGAAGACCAGCCTCCAGGAGCTGACCGCCGCGCTCGGGCTGGGCGTCCCGGAGTACCGGATCGAGGGCACCGGCCCGGACCACCTGAAGACCTTCACCGCCTGGGTGGTGGTGGCCGGCAACCGGTACGGCGGCGCCGAGGGCCGGAGCAAGAAGGAGGCCGAGCAGCGGGCCGCCGAGTCGGCCTGGCGGATGCTCACCGAGCAGGCCGAGGCGGACCCGGCGGGCGACGCCCCGGCGGGTGACGCGGGCAGCGAGACCGCCGAGGCGGGCTCCCACCGTGCCTGAGCTGCCCGAGGTGGAGACGGTCCGGCAGGGGCTGGCCCAGTGGGTCACCGGCCGCCGGATCACCTCGGTGGAGGTACGCCACCCGCGCGCGGTACGCCGGCACGCCCCCGGCGGCGCGCACTTCGCCGACGTGCTGGCCGGCCGGACGGTGACCGACGTCCGGCGCCGGGGCAAGTACCTCTGGCTGCCGCTGGACAGCGGCGACGCGCTGATCGGCCACCTCGGGATGTCCGGCCAACTGCTGCTGCAACCCGTCGGGGCGGCCGACGAGCTGCACCTGCGGGTCCGGTTCCGGTTCGCCGACGACGGCCCCGAGCTGCGTTTCGTCGACCAGCGGACCTTCGGCGGGCTCTCGGTCAGCGAGGGCGGCGCCGAGCTGCCCGACGAGATCGCGCACATCGCCCGGGACCCGATGGACCCGGAGTTCTCCGACGCCGGGTTCGTGGCGGCGCTGCGCCGACGGCGTACCGAGGTGAAGCGGGCGCTGCTCGACCAGACCCTGATCTCCGGGGTGGGCAACATCTACGCCGACGAGGCGCTGTGGCGGGCGAAGCTGCACGGCGCGCGCCCCACGGACGCGCTGACCGGCCCGGCCGCGCTGCGCCTGCTCGGTCACGTCCGGGACGTGCTCGGCGAGGCGATCAAGCAGGGCGGCACCAGCTTCGACGAGCTCTACGTGGACGTCAACGGCGAGAGCGGCTACTTCGACCGGTCGCTGAACGCGTACGGCCGGGAGGGGGAGCCGTGCCGGCGGTGCGGAACGCCGATCCGGCGGGAGGCGTTCATGAACCGATCGTCGTACAGCTGCCCGCGCTGCCAGCCCCGTCCCCGGGGTGCCCTGAGGGGTTGACCCCGAGGCGGGCTCCGGGTTGCGCCGGTGTGCCTCGACCGGTGGTCCCGGCGCGCCCCCGGGTTCGTACCCGGAAAGGCCCTTTCTGTCCGGTTGGCCGACCCACCCCGACCCGGCCGGCCGGTGCTTGCCGGATCGGGGACGAGCCGGGGCGGTTCCCCGATGCCCCGGCCCGCCGTCCTGCCTAGCGTCAGCACCGTCGGTGCAGGACCGACGCGTGGAGGGGGAACCTGGGTATGGGCAGGCGACCGATGACGGTGCGGTTGGCGCGGTGGAGTGCGGAGCACCCGTGGCGGGCCATCGCGCTGTGGGTGGTGTTCGTGGCGGTGTGCTTCGTCGGCGGCAATGCGGCCGGGCTGAACGAGGCAACCGACCGGGACATGGCGATCGGCGAGGCGGGACGGGCCCAGCTGATCGTCGACGGCGGACAGTTCGCCGATCCGGCCGTGGAGAACGTGCTGATCACGCCCCGCGCCGGGGTGCTCGACCAGACCGCGGCGAAGGCCGCCGCCGACGACGCGGCGGCGCGGCTGCGCCAGGTCACCGGCGTCGCCTCGGTGGGCACGCCGATGCCGTCCCGGGACGGCGGCGCGCTGCTGGTGCCGATCACCATGTCCGGCGACCCGGGGACCGCGTCGGACCGGGTGCAGCCGCTGCGGGACGCGACCGCGAAGGTGCAGCAGGCTCACCCGCAGCTGCGGATCGAGCAGGTCGGGGGGCCGTCGATCAACAAGGCGCTGGACGACACCCTGGGCAGCGACTTCAAGCGGGCCGAGCTGCTCAGCCTGCCGGTCACCCTGGCCATCCTGATCATCGCGTTCGGGGCGCTGATCGCCGCCGGCGTGCCGGTGCTGCTGGCGCTCTCCTCGGTGGCGGCGGCGATGGGGCTCTCCACCCTCGCCTCGCACCTGGTGCCGGCCACCGACACCACGTCCAGCGTGATCCTGCTGATCGGCATGGCCGTCGGCGTCGACTACTCGCTGTTCTACGTCCGGCGGGAACGGGAGGAGCGTGCCAAGGGCCGCTCCGCGCTGGACGCGGTCGAGATCGCGGCGGAGACCTCCGGGCACGCCGTGGTGGTCTCCGGCTTCGCCGTGATCATCTCGATGGCCGGGCTGCTGCTCGCCAACGACGCGGTCTTCTCCTCCCTCGCCGTCGGGTCGATCCTGGTCGTCGCGGTCGCGGTGACCGGTTCGCTGACCGTGCTGCCGGCGCTCCTGGCCAAGCTGGGCCGCTGGGTCGACCGGCCCCGGGTGCCGCTGCTCTGGCGGCTCACCGCCCCGCGTACCGGGCGGCCCGGTGAGCGGGCCCCGCGGCTCTGGCCGGCCGTGCTGCGTCCGGCGCTGCGCGCGCCGGTGGCCACCCTGGTCGTCTCGGTGGGGCTGCTGCTGGCCCTGGCCGCCCCGGCGCTGGGCATGCAGCTGAAGTTCCCCGGCATGGAGGACCTGCCGCGGACCACGCCGGCCATGCAGGCGTACGACCGGCTCACCGCCGCCTTCCCGAGCACCGGCACCAGCCACACCGTGGCGGTGCGGGCGCCGGCCGAGCAGGCCGACCGGGTCCGGGCGGCGCTGACCGACCTGGCCGGCCGGGCCGCCGGCGACCCGCTCTTCGCGCCGGCCGAGGGGGACGGCCCGGAGATCGAGGTGTCGGCGGACCGGCGGGTGTCGGTGCTGGAGGTGGCCACCCCGTACGCCAGCCGCACCGACGAGGCGGCGCGGTCGCTGCACGAGCTCCGCGACGACCTGGCGCCGGCCGCGCTGCGGGGCATCCCGGGTGTGGAGTACGCGATCGGCGGCGGCGTCGCCGACAGCGAGGACTACGCCGCGCACATCAAGGACAAGCTGCCGCTGGTGATGGGCTTCGTGCTGGCGCTCACCTTCCTGGTGATGGCCTGGACCTTCCGGTCGGTGGTGGTGGCGCTCACCGCCATCGCCCTGAACCTGCTCTCCGCCGGGGCGGCGTACGGGCTGCTGGTCCTGGTCTTCCAGGGCAACTGGGCGGAGGGGGTGCTCGGCTTCACCTCGATGGGGGCGATCGTCTCCTGGCTGCCGCTCTTCCTCTTCGTGGTGCTCTTCGGCCTCTCCATGGACTACCACGTCTTCGTTGTCAGCCGGATCCGCGAGGGCATCCGCAACGGCATGACCAACCGCGACGCGGTGGCGTACGGGATCACCTCGTCGGCGGGGGTGGTGACCAGCGCGGCGATCGTGATGGTCGGCGTCTTCGCGATCTTCGCCTCGCTCAGCACGATCGACATGAAGCAGCTCGGCATCGGGCTGGCCGCGGCGATCCTGTTGGACGCCACGATCATCCGGGCGGTGGTGCTGCCGTCCCTGATGACCCTGCTCGGCGACGCCAACTGGTGGGCGCCCCGCTTCCTGCGGGCCCGGGCGGCGACCCCGCCGGCCGACCCGCCCACCCCGGCGCCGGAGCTGGTCGGCGCCCGCTGACCCACCCCGTGGGAGGGCCGGACCGCCGCGCGGCCCGGCCCTCCCACGCTGCTGCCAAGCGGGGCCCGGTAGCCGGGCGCCGTCACAGCAGCGGGCAGCTCTCCCGCCAGGCGTCCAGATCGCGGTCTTTGCGGATGGAGGCGAACCCGTACCCGACGGTGGTCACGCAGAACCGGTCGGGGCTGCCGGCGTACTCGACGTGGAAGACGGGCTTGTCGGCGTCGGCGAAGGGCAGCAGCTTGGCGCACTGGCGCAGCCGGACGCACTCCTCGTTGACCGCGAAGTCGAAGTCGGGCGCCAGCGCGGCGACCTGCGGCACGTCGTTGACCAGGCCGGGGGAGAGGTCGAGGGAGCGGGCCAGGGTGGCCAGCCGCCGGTTGAACAGCAACTGGTCGTCGAAGTCGAGCGGGAAGCCGGGCCGGTGCAGGTAGCCGTCGGCGTCGGCGAGCGCCACCGCCCCGAAGCCCTTGCCCCGGCACAGTCGGAACCGGTCGGCCAGCACCGGCCTCAGCGCGTCCCACTGCCGTACGTCCAGCCAGCGGCTGCCCGGCCGGCCCGCCACGGCGGCGCCGCGGACGGCCGTCGGGAAGCGGGTGGCGTCCGGGTCCGTGCCGGCGTACGTGCCGATCCGGACGTGGCACACCAGCCGGCGGTCCCGGGCGCGCAGCGCGGTGGTCTCGGTCGAGGTGGTGCGCACCGGGTCGAGCAGGAAGACGTCCGCCTCGACGGCGACGTCCAGTGGGCCGCTGAGCTGCCACTGCCACTGCCACCGGTGGGCCAGCTCGGCCGGCCAGGGGGTGGGCGCCCCGGGTGGCACCAGCTCGTCGTGGCACCCGGGCACCGGGCCGAGCACGAGCAGCGGAACGAGCGCCAGCAGGGTCCGGCGCAGTCCGTGCCGCCGGGCGCGCGCGAGCCCGGCCCACGGGGCGGGCCGGGCTGGCCGGATCCGCATCGGCAGCTCCCGGGTCGCGGGCGGCACCCCGCCGCCCCTGCCGGTACGCCGGGCTCGCCCCGGCGCACCTCAGGACGCCGAGCTGGCCCCGGCGTACCTCACCCGGTCAAACGAGCGCGGACCCGGTCCCGACTCGCGGTCAGCGCGGGGTGCCGAAGTCCTGCGTCCAGTACGGCCCGTTGCTGCGCGCCACGCCGACGCCGATCTCGGTGAAGGCGCAGTTCAGGATGTTGGCCCGGTGGCCGGGGCTGTTCATCCAGGCGTCCATCACGGCGGCCGGGCTCTGCTGGTTCCAGGCGACGTTCTCGCCGTACCCGCGCCACGCGTAACCGACCCGGTCGAGCCGCTCGCCGACGTCGCTGCCGTCGCTGCCGTCGTGCGACATGGTCTTGTGGTCGGCCTGGTCCTGGCTGTGCGCCTGGGCCGCCCGCATCAGCTTGTCGTCGATGCTGAGCGCCTTGCAGCCGGCCTTGGCCCGCTCCTGGTTGACCAGGTCGACCACCTTCTGGAGCTCGGCGGTGATCTTGCCGGTGGCGGTGGCGGTGGCGGTGCTCGGGCTCGGTGCGGCGGTCCGCTCCAGCTGCCGGGACGGGGCGGTGGTGCGGCTGGGCTTCGGCGCGACGGTCCGGCTGGCCGACGGGCTCGGTCGGGCGGTGCTCGGCCGAGCGGTGGGGGAGGCCGGGGCGAGCGCGTCGCCGGGGGCGCCGGTGTCCGGCGCGGCGGGTGCGGCGGCGACGGTGTCGTTGACGGCCGTCGGGTCGGTCTGCGGGTCGCCGCCGGGCCGCAGCAGGGCACCCACGCCCAGGCTGACCACCAGGGTCGCCGCGGCGGCGGCCCCACCGATCAGCAGCGGACGGGGGAAGCGCCGGGCCTGCCGGTGGCGCCCCTGGCCGGGGGCGCCACCGGGCTGGGTCACCCGGAACGGGGTCCGGTCGGCTGGCGCCGCACTCGCGGGGGCGGCGGACGCGTGCGGGGCCACCGGGAACGGCAGCTCGCCGGTCCGGTCGGCCCGGTGGGCGTCGACCCGTTCGAACGGCGCCACGGGGAAGGGGAGTTCCCCGGTGTGCTCCGGCTGCCACCGCTCGGTGGGTTGCTCCCGCCAGGCGTCGCCGGGCTCCGCCGGATCGTCACCGAAGAGGTACGACGACCGTGGCTCCGGCCGGTCGGTGAGCCACGCCGGGGGGTGGTCGGTCGGCGGCTCGGGACGCCGGTGGGCGTCGTCCGGGTCGGTCGGGTCGGTCCAGCGGTACACGCCTGTCGCCTCCACGGGGTCGGTTGCGGGCCGGGCTGACCGTACGGGTGGGCCACGAGCTGCGGCAACGTGGCTAAGAAAGAGTTAAGGGGAAGCGGACACTCGGGTGGAGGCGTTCGCAGAATCCCGGGCGTACAGTTAAGTCGTCCGGACAGAGCGTGTCCGCGCCATGTGGCAGCCCCCCGACAAGTGGACAGGCAGACGTGGAGATGATCTACGGCTGCGGGAACTTGACGAAGGAGGGGTTTTCGGCTCAATATATAGGTGTCGCCAGTCGCGCCCGGTCATGCCCGCATATCGCTGGAATGACAGCCGCGAACACCATGGGCGCGCGTTGGCCGGCCTTTCCGGCAGCGCATATCAAGGAGTCAGCATGGCGAAGGCCCTCTACGGCCACGTAGGTGCAGCGCCCGACCGGCGTCTGCTCGACGAGGTCACCCGACTGCGTGCCAGGGTTCAGGCACTGGAGTTCGAGATCACGCGTCTGCGCGCCGAGAATGATCGGCTTGCGGCGGCTGCGGCGGAGGCCGACGACCTCCTCCGGCTGGCCGAGCCCGCGCTGACCTGATCTCCGGTTGTCGGAAAACTGAATCGCACCACACGAAAGCGCGCGCCGACACTCAAGTGCCGGCGCGCAGTTCTGTCCGCACCCATTTTCACCCCCGTTCTTCGATCTTGAAAATCGCCCAGGAATGCGCGATGGGCGGGCCGGAACGCGAATAGCGATCTTGCTGTTCTCGCCACCTGGACGACCGCTTCGGCTAGCAGGACGCGACGGCGCGGGTGGGTCGCGTACCGGGGGTCCCGGAGCATGGGGTTAGTCTGCGGGTTCACCAGGTCCGCGCAGCCGGCGACGGTACGGCGGCCACCGGACGAGGATCGAGAAGGTGCATCTCAAGAGCCTGACGGTGAAGGGCTTCAAGTCCTTCGCCTCCGCGACGACGCTGAAGCTGGAGCCCGGGATCACCTGCGTGGTGGGTCCGAACGGCTCCGGCAAGTCCAACGTCGTCGACGCCATCGCCTGGGTGCTCGGCGAGCAGGGCGCCAAGGCGCTGCGCGGCGGCAAGATGGAGGACGTCATCTTCGCCGGCACCGCCGGGCGGGCGCCGCTGGGGCGGGCCGAGGTCACCCTCACCATCGACAACACCGACGGCGCGCTGCCGATCGAGTACACCGAGGTCTCCATCACCCGCCGGATGTTCCGCTCCGGCGAGAGCGAGTACGAGATCAACGGCGACTCCTGCCGGCTGCTGGACATCCAGGAGCTGCTGTCGGACTCCGGCATCGGCCGGGAGATGCACATCATCGTCGGCCAGGGGCGGCTCGACGGCATGCTGCACGCCAAGCCGGAGGACCGGCGGGCGTTCATCGAGGAGGCGGCCGGCGTCCTCAAGCACCGCAAGCGCAAGGAGAAGGCGCTGCGGAAGCTCGACGCGATGCAGACCAACCTCAACCGGCTCACCGACCTCACCGCCGAGCTGCGCCGCCAGCTCAAGCCGCTGGGCCGGCAGGCCGAGGTGGCCCGCCGCGCCGCCGCCATCCAGGCCAACCTGCGCGACGCCCGGCTGCGGCTGCTCGCCGACGACCTCGCCACCCTGCGCACCACCCTGGACCGGGAGATCGCCGACGAGACGGCGGTGCGCGAGCGGCGGGAGCAGATCGAGGCGGAGCACACCGAGGTGCAGGCCCGACTCGGCGAGCTGGAGGCCGCCCTCGCCGAGGACGCGCCGCTGCTCGCCGCCGCCCAGGACACCTGGTACAAGCTCTCCGCCCTCGCCGAGCGGTTCCGCTCCATCGAGCAGCTCGCCCGGGAGCGCCTGCGCCACCTCAGCGCCACCGGGGACGACGAGCGCCCCGGCCGCGACCCGGACCAGCTGGAGGCCGAGTCCCAGCGGGTCCGGGAACAGGAGGAGGAGCTGCGCGCGGCGCTGACCGACGACCAGATCCGGCTCGCCGAGGCGGTCGAGCACCGGCAGGAGCTGGAGCGCCAGCTCGCTGCCGCCGAACGGGAGCTGGTCGCCGCCGCCAAGGCCATCGCCGACCGGCGGGAGGGGCTCGCCCGGCTGACCGGCCAGGTCAACTCGGCCCGGGCGCGGACCACCAGCGCCGGCGAGGAGATCGAAAGGCTCGCCGCCGCGCACACCGACGCCCTGGCCCGGGCGGAAAAGGCCCAGGCCGAGCTGGACGCCGTCGAGGAGGTCTCCACCGAGGCGGACCGGGACAACGCCGACCTGGACGCCCGGCACGCCGAGGCGGTCGCCGCCCACGAGCGGGCCCAGGCCACCCTGCGGACCCTCGCCGACGCCGAACGCGCCGCCGAGAAGGACGCCGCGACCTGGAAGGCCCGCGAGGAGGCCCTCGCCCTCGGCCTGCGCCGCAAGGACGGTGCGGGCGCGCTGCTGGCCCGCGCCGACCAGGTCCCCGGCCTGCTCGGCAGCCTGGCCGGGCTGCTCACCGTCACCCCCGGTCACGAGGCGGCGCTGGCCGCCGCGCTCGGCGGGCTCGCCGACGCGGTGGCGGTCAGCGGGGTGGACGAGGCCGTCGAGGCGATGCGGTTGCTCAAGATCTCCGACGCCGGCCGGGCCGGACTGCTGGTCGGCAGCCCCGCCGGCCCCGGCATGACCGGCTCACCCGACGCGCTGCGCCCGAAGCTGCCGGAGCACGCCCGGTGGGCGCCCGACCTGGTGGAATGCTCCGCCGAGCTGCTCCCGGCCGTGCACCGCGCGCTGCGCGACGTGGTGCTCGTCGACGACCTCGCCGCCGCGGCCGACCTGGTTGCCGGCAATCCGGAGCTGCGGGCGGTCACCCCGGACGGCGACGTGGTCGGGGCGTACGCGGCGGCCGGCGGGTCGGCCAGGGCGACCAGTTACATCGAGGTGCAGGCCGCAGTCGAGGAGGCCCGGACCAACCGGCTCGCCGCCGAGCGGACCAGCGCCGAGCTGCGCGAGCAGTTGATCGACGCGCGCGCCGAGGTGGCCGCCGCGAAGGAGGCCGTGCAGCACGCGGCCGCCGCCAAGCGGGAGGCGGAGAGCCACCGCAACGCGGCCGCCCGCCGGCTCGCCGAACTGGGCGCCGCCGCCCGCTCGGCGAGGGCCGAGACCGACCGGCTGGGCGAGTCCCGGGCCCGCGCCGAGGCGGCCCGGGAGCGGGACCTGCTCGCCCTGGCCGAGCTGGAGGAGCGGCTGCGGCTGGCCGAGGACACGCCGCTCGACGCCGAACCGTCCACCGAGGAGCGCGACCAGCTCGCCGCGATGGTGCCGCAGGCCCGGCAGAACGAGATGGAGGTCCGGCTCGCGGTGCGTACCGCCGAGGAGCGGGTCTCCTCGATCGCCGGGCGGGCCGACTCCCTGGCCCGGCAGGCCGCCGCCGAGCGGGCCGCGCGGGAACGTGCGGCGGCCCGGCGGGCGGCCCGGACCCGCGGCGCGGCGATCGCCCGGGCCGTGGTCGGCGGCGCGCGCGAGGCGCTGGCCCGGCTCACCGAGTCCATCGCCCGGGCCGAGGAGCACCGCGACGCCGTGGCCCGCGAGCGGGCCGCGCGGGAGGCCGAGCTCCAGGAGGTACGCGGCGCGGCCAAGCGCCTCGGCGCGGAGCTGGAGCGGCTCACCGGTCAGGTGCATCGGGACGAGGTGGCCCGCGCCGAGCAGCGGCTGCGCATCGAGCAGTTGGAGGCCAAGGCCGCCGAGGACTTCGGCCTCGACGTGGAGACCCTGGTCGCCGAGTACGGCCCGATGCAGCTGGTCCCGCCCACCCAGGTGGACGTCGCGGCGGCCGAGCGGGACGGCCTGCCGGTGCCCGAGCCGGTTCGCTACGAGCGGCCGGTGCAGGAGAAGCGGGCCGCCAAGGCGGAACGGGAGCTGGCCCTGCTGGGCAAGGTCAACCCGCTCGCGCTGGAGGAGTTCGCCGCGCTGGAGGAGCGCTACAAGTTCCTCTCCGAGCAGCTGGAGGACCTCAAGGCCACCCGGCGGGACCTGCTCACGGTGGTCAAGGACGTGGACGACCGGATCCTGGAGGTCTTCGCCAGCGCGTTCGCCGACACCGCCCGGGAGTTCGAGCAGGTCTTCACCGTGCTCTTCCCCGGTGGCGAGGGCCGGTTGATCCTCACCGACCCGGAGGACCTGCTCGCCACCGGCGTGGAGGTCGAGGCCCGCCCGCCGGGCAAGAAGATCAAGCGGCTGTCGCTGCTCTCCGGCGGCGAGCGGTCGCTGACCGCGGTGGCGATGCTGGTGGCGATCTTCCGGGCCCGGCCCAGCCCGTTCTACATCATGGACGAGGTGGAGGCGGCCCTCGACGACGTGAACCTGGGACGCCTGATCACGCTGCTGGCACAGTTGCGGGAGAAGAGTCAGCTGATCGTCATCACGCACCAGAAGCGGACGATGGAGATCGCCGACGCGCTCTACGGGGTGACCATGCGCAGCGGGGTCACCCAGGTGATCAGCCAACGGCTCAACCGGACCGAGGACGACGAGCGGCCTGGCCGCGGCGAGGAGAACGACTAGTGGCTCGGGAACGCGCGACGGCGCTCCTGGTGGATTTCGATGGCGTGCTGCGCCACTGGGACCCGGCGGTGGCCGCCGGCGTCGAGCGGGACTACGGGCTCCCCGACGGCGTCCTCGGTGAGATCGCCATGTCCTGGGGCCTGCTCCAGCCGGTGCTCACCGGCAAGGTCAGCCACGCCGAGTGGATGACCAGCGTGGCCGAGGCGCTCACCCCCTCGGTGGGCGACCCCGCGCGGGCCCGCGCGGCCGTCGAGGAGTGGCAGCGCTACCGGGGCGAGGTCGACCAGGACGTGCTCGCGTTCATCCGCGAGGTTCGGGCGGCCGGCGTACGGGTGGGGCTGGGCACCAACGCCACCGACCTGCTCGACGCGGACATCGCCGCGCTCGGCCTCGCCGACGAGCTGGACGTGGTCGTCAACTCCTCGGTGATCGGCGTGCACAAGCCGGCCAAGGAGTACTTCGAGGCGGCCTGCGAGGCGCTGGAGACCCCGCCGGCCCGGGTGCTCTTCACCGACGACGAGGACCGGGCCGTCCGCGGCGCCCGCGCCGCCGGGCTCTCCGCGCTTCGCTGGGGTGGCCCGGACGACCTGCGCTACCTGCGGGCGGCGCTGGCGTACTGAGGCGACTCCGTCTCGCCGAGGTGGCGGCAGCCCGATCGGGACGTCAGCGCCACCTCGGCGACCTGGAGTGGATGACGCGTCAGTCGCCGGTGACGCCGTCGATGCGTTCGCGGATCAGGTCGGCGTGGCCGTTGTGCCGGGCGTACTCCTCGATCATGTGCACGTAGACCCAGCGGACGTTCATCTCGTCGCCGCCGCTGTCGCGGCGGAGGCGCCGGAAGGTGTGGTCCAGCGACAGGCCGGTGGCGGCCTTCCGGGCCGCCTCGACCTCGGCGCGGAAGGTGGCGAAGGTCTCCGCCGGGTCGGCGTCGGCGACGGCGTTCAAATCCGCGTCCGGGTCCTCGTCGCCGTGGTAGAGGCCGGGGATGTCCTCCCCGGCGGCGCGGATCCGGAACCACCAGCGCTCCACGTCGGCCATGTGGCGGACCAGCCCGAGCAGGGTCAGGGTGGACGGCTCGACGCTCGCCGTCCTTAGCTGCTCGGCTGTCAGGCCGGCGCACTTGTACAGCAGGGTGTCGCGGTGGTAGTCGAGCCAGCCTTCCAGCATGGTGCGCTCGTCGGCGACGTAGGGCTCGTGGCTGCGGTCGATCTCAGGTGCTCTCCAGGTCATCCGGCCATCCTCCGGCCTGGGTACGACGGCCGCGACCCGATTTCAGGGCACCACCACGACCGGCCAGCGGCCGGTGCGGACCAGCCGGGTGGCGACCGAGCCGACCAGCTTGTGGCCGGCCTGCTCGGACGACCCGACCACCACCAGGTCCGCGCGGTGCTCGTCGGCCGCCTTGCACAGCTCGGCGTACGCGTCGCCGCGCCGGCACAGGAAGGTGACCGGCAGGCCCAGCTCCTCGGCCCCGCGCCGGCACTCCTCGCGCAGCTCGGCGGCGAGCTCGTCGTGGGTCTGCTGGACCGCGCCGGCCACCACTCCGGAGATCAGCCCGGTGTACGCGGCCGGGGAGCTGACGAACACCACCACCAGCCCGGCGCCCTGTCGGCGGGCCAGCCCCGCCGCGTACGACGCGGCCCGCAGCGAGGTCCGGGTGCCGTCGACGCCGACCAGGACCACCCGGGGTCCGTCGGTGCCGCGTTCGAACGGCATCCGACGGGCCTCCGGGCCGTACTCCTCACGATCGACCGGGGCGCTCATCGGATCAGTCCCCGATGCCGGTCCGTACCACGGAGGCCCCGCCGCCGGCCGCGACGGTGGACTCGCGCTCGACCTCGGCGGCGAGCGGGTCCCCGTTGCTGCGGCGCAGCGGGATCTCCTTGATGAAGCAGACCGCGATCAGCGCGATCAGCCCGAACGGGGCGGCGGCGAGGAAGATGTCCCCGGCGCCGTGCCCGTAGGCCGACTCGACCACCGTCCGGATCGGGGCCGGCAGGGTGTGCACGTTCGGCAGGGTGCCACCGCTGCCCGAGCCGGCGGCGTTGATGCCGAGCCCGGCCAGCCCGTCGGCGATGTAGTCCTTGACCTTGTGGCCGAGGATCGCGCCGAGCGCGGAGACGCCGACCGCGCCGCCGAGGCTGCGGAAGAAGGCGACCACCGAGCTGGCCGCGCCGAGCTCGTGCGGGCCGACGGTGTTCTGTACGGCGAGGACGAGGTTCTGCATGGTCATGCCCAGCCCGATGCCGATCAGCGCCATGTAGATGCTGAGCTGCCAGTACGGGGTGTCGTAGCGGAGCGTGCCCATCAGGGCGAAGCCGGCGGTGAGCAGGGCCGAGCCGGCGACCAGGTACCGCTTCCAGCGGCCGGTGTTGGTGATGATCCGCCCGACGACCGTGGAGGAGACCAGCAGGCCGCCGATCATCGGCAGCGTCATCAGGCCGGACATGGTCGGGCTCTCACCGCGGCTGATCTGGAAGTACTGGCCGAGGAAGACCGAGGCGCCGAACATGCCGACGCCGACCGCGATGCTGGCCACCACGGCGAGGGTGATGGTGCGGTTGCGGAACAGGCGCGGGGGGATCATCGGCTCGTTGGCCCGGTTCTCGACCCGGACCGCGATCACGCCGAGCAGCAGCGCGCCGGCCACCATGACGGCGGTCTGCCAGGAGATCCAGTCGTACTTGTCGCCGGCGAGGGTGACCCAGATCAGCAGCAGCGAGACGGCGGCGGTGATCAGCGTGGCACCCCACCAGTCGATCTTCGCCGCGCGCTTGACCACCGGCAGGTGCAGGGTCTTCTGGAGCACGATCAGGGCGAGGATGGCGAACGGCACGCCGACGTAGAAGCACCAGCGCCAGCCGAGCCAGTCGGTGTCGACGATGACGCCGCCGATCAGCGGGCCGCCGATGGTGCCGACGGCCATCACGGCGCCGAGGTAGCCGCTGTACCGGCCCCGCTCGCGGGGCGTGATCATCGTCGCCATGATCACCTGGGCGAGCGCGGTGAGGCCGCCGGCGCCGACGCCCTGGAGTACCCGGCAGGCGATGAGCTGCCCGGTGGACTGGGCGAGCCCGGCGAGCACCGAGCCCAGTACGAAGACCGTCAGGGCGAGCTGGACCAGGAGCTTCTTGCTGGCCAGGTCGGCGAGCTTGCCCCAGATCGGGGTGGTCGCGGTGGTGGCCAGCAGCGTCGAGGTGACCACCCAGGTGTACGCGGACTGGCCGCCGTGCAGCTCGGTGATGATCCGCGGCAGCGCGTTCGAGACGACCGTGGAGGAGAGGATCGCGACGAACATGCCCAGCAGCAGGCCGGAGAGGGCCTCCAGGATCTGCCGGTGGGTCATGTCGACGGCGGTCGCCCGGCTGGGCGCTGTCGCCTGGGTCATCGTGGAGTGCCTCCGCAGCGATTCGGGGAAGAGTGTTGCCTTGGGCAACCGTAGGGGTTGGTTGCCTGAAGCAACAACCTGACGTGGCGCAGGTCTTATTCCCGCCGGAACGGCTCAGAAGGTGTCGTTGAACCGGTGCAGCAGCCGGGCGAACTCCTCGACGTCCCGCCGCGGCCAGCTCTCCATGGTCCGGCGGATCTGCCCGAGCCGGGTCGCGCGGGCCGCGTCGAACCGGCGGGTGCCCTCCTCGGTGAGGCTCAGCTGGGCGGCCCGCCGGTCGTCCGGATCGGGATCCCGGCGAACCAGGCCGAGCCCCTCCAGGCCCTGGATCTGCCGACTGAGCGTCCCCTTGCCGATGCCGAGCTTGACGGCCAGGTCGGTCAGCCGGGTCGAGCCGGACCGGCGCAGCCAGAGCAGCAGCCCGTAGGCGTTCGGCTCCAGGTTGGGGTGGACCTCCCGGGCGATCTCCCAGGGCAGCGCCCGCCCGCGACGCAGCAGCGCGGTCAGTTCGTGCTCCACCGCGCGCAGCGTCTCCGGCAGGTGCTCCTCCACGGCGTGCAGCGTACTCAGGCGGCGTCGGTGAGCCGCCGCTGCGCCACGGCGCGGAGGTGACCGTCGCTGGTGGTCCCCTCGATCACCACCTCGGCCGAGCGGCCCCGGTGGGTGAGCGTGGCCACCGCGTTGCCGAAGTACGGCCCGGCCAGCTTCCGCCACCGCACCATCGGCCGGCGCACCCCGGCCGAGCGGGCCAGCGCGCGGGTGGCCGCCGCCGGGCCGGGCGACCAGCCGAGCTTCATCAGCGGGCGCATCCCGGCCGGTACCTGGTTGTGGATCGGGGAGCAGGTGAGCTGGTGCACCGGGGTGCGGACGGCCGGGTCGGCGAACCGGGCCCGGGCCACGTACGAGTGGTGCACGTCGCCGGAGAGCACGCTGATCGACGCCGGCGGGGCGTACGCCGGCCCGGCGCCGACCCGTTCGCCGGGGTGCCCCGGTGGGCCGCTGCCGAGCCGGGCGAAGAGTTCGCCGAGGGCCTCGAAGGAGCGCCGGAACGACGCCCAGTGCTCCAGGTCGCAGGCCCGCCGGATCCGCTCCGAGAGCCCGGCCACCCACGGCCGGCGGGAGTCGGCGAGCCGCTCGTTCCAGGCCTCGACGTGGTGGATGCCCGGGGGCAGCAGCCAGGGCAGCGAGGCGCCGACCACCAGGTGGTCGTAGACGCCGTGCGCCCGGTCGAGGAACCAGGACCACTCGCCCGGCGGCAGCATCGCCCGGTTGCCCGACTCGAGCACCCGGCTGGACCGGTTGTCGAGCATCACCAGGCGGGTACGGCCCAGGTCGAGCGCGTAGCTCCACTGGTACTGCACGGCCCGCCAGCGCTCGGTGTCGTGGGCGACGTCGGCCTCGGTGTCCACCCGCTCGCCGAACTCGCGCAGCACGCTGGTGGCGTCCTCGGCGGCCATCACCTTGGCGTAGAGCGGGTCGGCGGCGATCTCGTCCGGCGCCAGGTTGCCCAGGTGCTGGTAGACCCAGTACGAGGCGAGCCCGCTGCGGATCCGCTCGGCCCACCAGGGCTGCCGGCGCATGTCCGCTCGCCAGGCGGCCGAGGTGTTCCAGTCGTCGATGACCTCGTGGTCGTCGAAGATCATCACGCTCGGCACCGTGGAGAGCAGCCAGCGGATCTCCGGGTCGCGCCACGACTCGAGGTAGAGCTTGGTGTACTCGTCGAAGCTGACCACCTGGGTCGCCGGGGCCTTCTTCGGCCGCCGCCGGCGCCGCTTGAGCAGCCGGCGCACCGTCGGCGAGGTCTCGTCGGCGTACACCTGGTCGCCGAGCAGCACCAGCAGGTCCGGCCACGCCGCCGGGTCCGGGTCCGCCATCAGCCGCCGGGCGTACGCGTCGAGCGCGTCCGGGGGCAGCCGGCGGGCGGTGGCGTGCTGGGTGGTCTCCCGGCACGAGCCGAAGAGCAGGGTGACCGGCTGGTCCCGGTCGTCGAGCGCCCGGGTCCGGATGACGCTGGCCGGGAAGCCGCTTTCCGGCACCGGCCAGGCGACCTCGTCGTCGACCAGCACCTCGTAGGTGGTGGTGCTGTCCGGGGCGAGCCCGTCCACCGTCACGAGCGCGTAGTGGTGGTCGTACGCGGAGAAGGTCGGCGCGGTGCCGGTGGCGCCGTCGGCGGTGCGGACGGTGACCACCGCGGGCCCGCTGGTCTCGACCCAGACGGTGGCGCGCGTGCCGACGACCCGCCGCAGCAACGGACCGATGAGCAGGCGCGCGCTGGGCATGGTCGACCTCCGAAGTGAGCAGACTTCATGTTTACAACCCGGCCGGCGGTCGCACCACTGCTGGCTGGCGTCGAGCCTACCGCCGGCCGACACCCACGGCCGGGTGCGGTCGATGAGACGCCGTCGCCGGCATCTGACAGGATTTCGGCATGACGGAATACCTCCTCATCGCGCTCGCCCTGCTCGGGGTGCTGATCCTTGGTGCCCTCGGGCTGGTGGTGCCTCGGCTGCGTCGGCGGCCGGAGCCGCCGCTGCCGGAGACGGAGGTCGACACCCGGGCCGAGGAGGACCTCGCCGGTCCGCCGGTCCAAGCGCCGGAGTCCGACCTCGCCACCGGCGTCCTGGTCGAACCGCCACCGGTGGTCGAGGCGCCGCCGCTGCCCACCATCGAGGTCCCCGAGCCCACCGCCGGCCGGCTGGTCCGGCTGCGCTCCCGGCTGTCCCGCTCGCAGAACGTCTTCGGCAAGAGCCTGCTCGGCCTGCTCAGCCGCGACCACCTCGACGAGGACACCTGGGAGGAGATCGAGGACAGCCTGATCACCGCGGACGTCGGCATCGACTCCACCCGCGAGATCGTCGACCGGCTCCGCGAGCGGACCCGGGTGCTCGGCATCCGCTCGGCCGGCGAACTGCGTGCCCTGCTCGCCGCCGAGCTGGTCAACGCCCTCGACCCGACGCTGGACCGGTCGCTGAAGACCGCCCCGAAGGAGGCCGTCCCGGCGGTGCTGCTGGTGGTCGGCGTCAACGGCGCGGGCAAGACCACCACCTGCGGCAAGATCGCCCGGGTGCTGATCGCCGACGGCCGGACCGTGCTGCTCGGCGCCGCCGACACCTTCCGGGCGGCCGCCGCCGACCAGCTGGAGACCTGGGGCAGCCGGGTCGGCGCGGAGACCGTCCGCGGGCCCGAGGCCGCCGACCCGGCCAGCGTCGCGTTCGACGCGGTCAAGCGCGGCATCGACACCCGCGTCGACACCGTGCTGGTCGACACTGCCGGCCGCCTGCAGAACAAGGTCGGCCTGATGGACGAGCTGGGCAAGGTCAAGCGGGTGGTGGAGAAGCACGGCCCGATCGACGAGACCCTGCTGGTGCTCGACGCCACCACCGGCCAGAACGGCCTGGAGCAGGCCCGGGTTTTTACCGAGGTGGTCAACGTGACCGGCGTGGTGCTGACCAAGCTCGACGGGACTGCCAAGGGCGGCATCGTGATCGCCGTGCAGCGCAAGCTCGGCATCCCGGTCAAGCTGGTCGGCCTCGGCGAGGGCCCGGACGACCTGGCCCCGTTCGACCCGGCGCAGTTCGTCGACGCGCTGCTCGGTACCGAGCCGCTCGCCCGGGACGCGTAGCCTCGAGTGACGACTGACGATCGCGCCTGGGCGGGGTGGCGCGACCCCAGCCACCCGTCGCCGCGCCTCGGGAGACCGTACGTGACTTCGCAGGAGATCCCGCTGCACGGCGGGAACGTGAGCACCGTGGTCCGGGTGGGCGACACCGTCCGGCGCAACGCCGGGCCCTGGACGCCCTCCGTGCACGCCCTGCTGCGCCACCTGGAGTACGTCGGGTTCACCGGCGCACCCCGCGCCCTGGGCATGGACGAGCGCAACCGGGAGGTCCTGTCGTACCTGGAGGGGGAGTGCGGGGAGTACCCGCTCGCCCCGCACTGGGTCACCGACGAGGCGCTGGTGACGGTGGCCACCATGCTGCGGATGTTCCACGACGCCCAGTACGGCTTCACCCCGCCGCCGGGGGCGGTCTGGCGCTCGTTCGGCCCGCCCCCGCCGGACACCGAGGTGATCTGCCACCACGACGCCGCCCCGCACAACGTGATCTGGCGGCCCGACGGCACCCTCGGCCTGATCGACTTCGACCTGGCCTCGCCCGGCGCCCGGATCTACGACGTGGCGTACGCGGCCTGGACCTGGGTGCCGATCTTCGCCGACCGGGACTCGATCACCCTCGGCTGGCGGCACCCCGACCGGCCGCGCCGGCTGCGCCTCTTCGCCGACGCGTACGGGCTGATCCCGCGCGACCGGCACCGGCTGATCCGGACCATCCGCAAGCGGATCGTCGACCACGTCGAGGGCATCCGCCGGATGGCCGCGGCCGGGGAGCCGGCGTTCGTCCGGATCGTGCACAAGGGGCACCTTCGTCGCCCGATGCGCGACCTGCGCCTGCTCGACTACGAGCGACACGCCTTGGAGTACGCGCTGCGCTGATCGGCCGTGCCGCGCGGGCCGGTGGTCAGCCGTCCATCGATGCCCGCCGGACGGTCGATCCACCGCCGTCCATCCCGGTGGTTGTGCGGGTTTCTTCACACGTACGAAACAAGCCGTCACGGACCGGAAATCGGCCGGGGTCGTTGAGTGAAACAGCCGGCGACGAAGCTTCCGCGCAACCGGCTGACGGGCGACGCTGCCAGGGCTCAGTCGGAGGGAGGACTTCCACACCGAGAGGAGGCAGCGTGGAGATCAACACCGGCAACACCGCCTGGTTGCTCTTGTCGTCTGCGCTCGTGCTGCTCATGACGCCCGGTCTGGCCCTGTTCTACGGCGGCCTCAACCGGTCCAAGGGCGTACTCAACATGATGATGATGAGCTTCTCCGCGATCGGGCTCATCTCCGTACTTTGGGTCATCTACGGCTTCACCCTGGCGTTCGGCACCAACGACAGCGCCGGCGCCAACAACGTGATCGGCAGCTTCACCCAGTACTTCGGTACGCAGACGAACTTCATCGGCGAGGAGTGGCTCTTCCTGGGCGCCGGCACCGGCATCCCCACGTACGTCTTCATGGTATTCCAGATGATGTTCGCGGTGATCACGGTGGCGCTGATCTCCGGCGCGGTCTCCGACCGGTTGAAGTTCTCCGGCTGGCTGCTCTTCGCCTTCGCCTGGTTCACCCTGGTCTACGTGCCGGTGGCGCACTGGGTCTGGGGCGGCGGCTTCATCGGCTCCAAGATCAAGGCACTGGACTTCGCCGGTGGCACCGCGGTCCACATCAACGCCGGCGCCGCCGCGCTCGGCCTGGTCCTGGTGCTCGGCAAGCGGGTGGGCTGGCCCCGGGAGAGCTTCAAGCCGCACAACATCCCGTTCGTGGCGCTCGGCGCCGGCCTGCTCTGGTTCGGCTGGTTCGGCTTCAACGCCGGCTCGGAGCTGACCGTCGACGGCACCACCGCGGTGGCCTTCGTCAACACCCAGGTCGCCACGGCCGCCGGTGTGCTCGGCTGGGTCCTGGTGGAGTGGGTGCGCAGCAAGAAGCCGACCCTGGTCGGTGCCTCCTCCGGCGCCATCGCCGGCCTGGTGGCGATCACCCCGGCCTGTGGCTTCATCGCCCCGCTCCCGTCGGTCCTGCTCGGTCTGATCGCCGGCGCGGTCTGCGCCGTCGCGGTGAGCCTGAAGTACCGGTTCGGCTTCGACGACTCGCTCGACGTGGTCGGCGTGCACTTCGTCGCCGGCTGGATCGGGTCGCTGTTCATCGGCCTCTTCGCCACCCTCCAGGTCAACTCCGCCATCGAGGGCCTGGGCGCGAGCGAGGGCCTGTTCTACGGTGGCGGGGTCACCCAGCTCGGCCGGCAGGCGCTGGCCAGCGGGATCGTCTCGGTCTACTCCTTCGGGGTGGCCGTGCTGATCGCGCTTGCGGTCAAGGCGCTGATCGGGCTGCGGACCGGCACCGAGGACGAGGTCGCCGGCATCGACGTGGCCGAGCACGCGGAGAGCGCGTACGACCTCTCGCCCACCACGGGCAGCAGCGCGGGCGGCGCGTTCGCCATGGCCGGGATCGGCGCGACCAAGCCGGCCCCGGAGCCCGCCGAGCCGGTCAGCGAAAAGGTCGCCGGTTAACGTTTCTGGGATGGAGGGGTTGGACATGAAGCTGGTGACCGCGGTCATCAAGCCGTACCAGCTGGACGCGGTGAAGGAGGCCCTGCACGCCCTCGGCGTGGCCGGCCTGACCGTCAGCGAGGTCCAGGGGTACGGCCGGCAGAAGGGGCACACCGAGGTCTACCGGGGTGCCGAGTACACGGTCGAGTTCCTGCCCAAGATCCGGGTGGAGGTGCTCACCGACGAGATGGACGTCGACAAGATCGTCGACGCGATCGTGGCGGCCGCCCGGACGGGCAAGATCGGCGACGGCAAGGTCTGGGTGACCGGCGTCGAGGAGGTCGTCCGCGTCCGCACCGGCGAACGCGGCCTGGACGCCCTGTAAGGAGTCCACCCGATGACCTCGTTGATCAAGAAGAATGCGTCAGGACACCCCGGCGACGGCGACGCAAACCTCTTGATCAACGAGGTCGTCGGCGTTCCCGGGGGGATCGGGGAGGGTGCCCGGGTCGCGCGGGCGGAGGCGTTCGACCGGTGGTTGGCGTCGTTGCTGCCGGCGCGGGACGGGATCGCCTTGATCGCCGTCGGTGGGCTGGGACGGCGGCAGTGTGCGCCGTACGGGGATCTCGACCTGGTGCTGCTGCACGCGGGGGTGGCCGGGACCGATGAGCTGGCCGCGTCGCTGTGGTATCCGATCTGGGACGCCGGGCTGCGGCTGGACCACTCGGTGCGGACCGTGGCCGAGGCGCTGTCGGTGGCCCAGGACGACGTCAAGGTCGCCCTCGGCCTGCTCGACGCCCGCTTCGTCGCCGGCGACCGGGTGCTCGCCGACCAGCTGATCCGTACCGCGACCGACCACTGGCGGCGTACCGCCGTCCGGCAGCTCCCCGGCCTGAAGGAGATCACCACCGCCCGCTGGGCCACCCACGGCGAGCTCGCCTTCCTGCTGGAGGGCGACCTGAAGGAGGCCGCCGGCGGGCTGCGCGACGTCGGCATCCTGCGGGCCATCGCCACCGCCGGCATCACCGACGCGCTGCGCCCGGCCGTCCGCGCCGCTCACCTGCGCCTGCTGGACACCCGCGACGCCCTGCACCAGCAGGTCGCCCGCCGGGTCGACCGGCTCGTCGCCCAGGAACGCGAGGGTGTCGCCCGCCTGCTGGACCTCGATGACGGCGACGCCCTGCTGCGTCGGGTCGCCGGCGACGCCCGCACCGTCAGCCACGCCCTCGACGACGCCTGGCGGGCCGCGGACCGGCTCCGCTCGGGCCGCCGCCGGGGCGTGGACGGGCGGCCCGTCCGCCGGCCCGTCGCCCGGGACGTCGTCGAACACGACGGCGAACTGGTCCTCGCCCGCACCGCCATCGGCGCCCGCCCCGACCCCAGCCTGTCGCTGCGGGTCGCCGCCGCCGCGGCCGCCACCCGGCTGCCCATCGCCCGGGCCACCTGCGAGTGGCTGGCCGCGTACTGCCCGCCGCTGCCGGCGCCGTGGCCACCGGCCGCCCGGGCCGCGCTGGTCACCCTGCTCGGCGCCGGTCCCGGCCTGGTGCCCGCCTGGGAGACCTGCGACCGGTACGGCCTCATCGACGGCTGGCTGCCCGAGTGGACCCGGCTGCGCAGCCTGCCCCAGCACAACCCGGTGCACCGGTTCACCCTGGACCGGCACCTGGTGCAGACCGCGTACGAGGCGAGCCGGCACACCCGCGAGGTGGACCGCCCCGACCTGCTGCTGCTCGGCGCGTTCCTGCACGACATCGGCAAGGGGCTCCCGGGTGACCACAGCACCGTCGGCGGTCCCCTCGCCGAGGCGGTGGCCGCCCGGATCGGGCTGCCGGAGCACGAGGCGGCGCTGATCGGCACGCTGGTCCGGCTGCACCTGCTGCTGCCCGACGTGGCCACCCGCCGCGACCTCGCCGACCCGAAGACCATCGCCGCGGTCGCCGGGAAGGTCGGCGACACCAGCACCCTGGACCTGCTGCACGCCCTGGTCCGCGCCGACGCGGCCGCCACCGGCCCGGCCGCCTGGTCGGACTGGAAGGGGCGGCTCGTCGCCGAGCTCGTGGCCCGGGTGCGGACCGCGCTGGACACCGGCGTGCTGCCCGCGCCCCCGGCCCCCGATCCGGCGCTGGTGGCGGGGCCGCTGCCGGTCGTACACCTGACCGGGGACCGGGTGGCGGTGGCCGCGGCGGACCGGCGCGGCCTCCTCGCGACGGTCGCCGGCTGCCTGGCCCTGCACCGGCTGGAGGTGCTGTCCGCGGACGCCTCGACGGTCGATGGCCGGGCCCTGGTCGAGTGCCGGGTGCAGCCCCGCTACGGTCTCGCCCCCGACCCGATCGCGCTCAGCGCCGATCTGCGGCGCGCCGTCACCGGCGACATCTCGGTCACCCAGCGGCTGCGCGGCCGGGCCCTGGCGGCGCGGGGCGAGGGTGCGGCGCCCCGGGTGGTCTGGCACCGGGATGCGGCCACCGACGCGGTGCTGCTCGAACTGCGGGCCGCCGACGCGGCGGGCCTGCTGTACCGGGTGACCTGCGCGCTCGACGAGGCCGGCGTCCAGGTCCGCGCCGCCCGCATCTCCACCCTCGGCGCCGACGTGGTGGACGCGTTCTACCTGGTCGGCGGCTGGCCGGACGACGCCGCGCGGGCCCGGCTGGAGGCCGCCGTCCTCGCCGCCGTCTGAGCCGGCCGCCCGCACCGGCCTACGTCCGGCTGCGTAGGCCGGGTGCCGCCCCCGGGGCGACGTTTCCCGGGCCGCCGGCCGGCACGCTCAGGGCATGAACCTGCCAGTGCGGACCCAAGGGCTCACCAAACGGTACGGCGGGCTGACCGCCGTGCGGGACCTCGACCTGGCCGTGCGGGCCGGCGAGATTTACGGCTTCCTCGGCCCGAACGGGGCCGGCAAGACCACCACCCTGCGGATGCTGCTCGGGCTGGTCCGTCCCACCGCCGGCACGGTCCAGCTGCTCGGCCGACCCCCCGCCGCCGGCCGGCTCGGCGGGGTCGGCGCGCTGATCGAGGGGCCGGCCTTCTACCCCTACCTGTCCGGCCGGGAGAACCTGCGGGTGCTCGCCCGCTACGCCGGCGTCGGCCCCGACCGGGTGGCGCTGGTGCTGGACCTGGTCGACCTCACCGACCGGGCCGGCGACCGGTACGCCGGCTACTCGTTGGGCATGAAGCAGCGGCTCGGTGTGGCCGCCGCCCTGCTCAAGGACCCCCGCCTGCTGATCCTGGACGAGCCGACCAACGGCCTCGACCCGGCCGGCATGGCTGACATGCGCACGCTGATCCGGCGGCTCGGGGCCGGCGGCTGCACCGTGCTGGTCTCCAGCCACCTGCTCGGCGAGGTCGAGCAGGTCTGCGACCGGGTCGGGGTGATCTCCCGGGGCCGGCTGATCGCCGAGGGGAGCGTCGCCGAGCTGCGCGGGGCGGCCGGCCTTCGGGTGCTGGCCGACCCGCTGGACGCGGCCGCCGCCCGGGCCGGGGAACTGGTCGGGCCGGAGCGGGTCCGGGTGGTCGACGGCGGGCTGGAGCTGGCGGTGGAGCCGGAACGGGCGGCCTGGCTCAACGCCGAACTGGTCGGCGCCGGCGTGGCGGTCCGCGAGCTGCGGCGCCGGGAGCGCGACCTGGAGCAGGTGTTCTTCGACCTCATCGAGAAGGGAACGACCGATGTCCGGTAGCTACCGGGCCGAACTGGCCAAACTCGTCCGACGGCCGGCGTCCTGGCTGCTGCTGGCCATCACGCTGGTGCTCTCCCTGGTCTTCACCTATCTCTTCCCGTACGCGAGCATCGCCGGCGGGACCGACGGCCCGAACACCGACCGGACCCTGCCGATGCTGCTCCCGGAGCACCTGGTCGGGAACTCGCTCGGCGGCCTGCCGGTGTTCCTCGGCGCCATCGTGCTGATCCTCGGCGTCCTCACCGTCGGCGGCGAGTACGGCTGGGGCACCTGGAAGACCGTGCTGTCCCAGGGCCCCTCCCGACTGGAGGTGTACGCCGGCAAGCTGCTCGCCCTGGCGGCCGCCGCGCTGGTCGTGGTGCTCTCCGTCTTCGTCCTCGGCGCGGTGGCCGCCGCGCTGATCGCCGCCGCCGAGTCGCAGCCGATGACCTGGCCGGATGCCGGTGACCTGCTCACCGGGATCGGCGCGGGGTGGCTCATCGCGACGATGTGGGCCATGCTCGGTGCCGTGCTCGCCGTCGCGCTGCGCGCGGTGGCCCTGCCCGTCGGGCTGGGCCTGGTGTGGATGCTCGCCGTGCAGAACCTGCTCGCCGCGATCGCCGCGCCGCTGCTCGACTGGGTGGCCCAGGTACAGAAGGGGCTGCCCGGCCCGAACGCCGGTTCGCTGGAGGCGGCGCTCGGCGCGCCCGGCGACACTCCCGGCGTGGCGGCGAGCGTCGGCGGCGGGCAGGCGGCCCTGGTCGTCGCGGCCTACCTGGTCGCCTTCGCGGCCCTGGGCGGACTGCTGCTGCAGCGCCGGGACATCGGCTAGGCCGGGCGAGGGGGAGAACGGGTGGACCGCAACCGGACCGGGTGGGGCGACCAGGTCTTCGACGCCGTGGTCGCGCTGGTGCTGCTCGCGATGGGGCTGCTCGGCACCGGGCCGGCCGGCGTCAACGAGGGGATCGGCACCGGTCGGGCCACCTACCCGCTGGTCGCGGTGGCCGCGCTGGCACTGGCGGCGCGCCGGCGCTGGCCGCTGGCGACCCTCGCCGTGGTCACCGCGGCCACCACCGCGTACCTGGTGCTCGGCTACCCGTACGGGCCGATCCTGCTGTCGTTCCTGGTCGCCGTCTACACGGTCGCCGCGTACCTGCCGCTGCGGACCGCGGCGGTGGCCGGCGGGGTGGCCCTCGCCACGCTGCTGGTGCACGTGGTGGTCGGGGTGCGTCCGCCCGGGTTGCTCGGCGCGATGCCGGCGGCCGCCTGGGTGGTGGTTCCGTTCGCGGTGGGCACCACGGTCCGGCTGGGCCGGGAGAGCACCGCGCGCAGCCGGGTGGACGAGGCCCGCCGGCTGGCCGACGCCGAGCGGCTACGGGTGGCCCGGGAGGTGCACGACGTGGTCGGGCACGGCCTCGCCGCGATCCACCTGCAGGCGGAGATCGCCCTGCACCTGCTGGCGCGCAAGCCCGAGCAGGCCGAGGCGGCGCTCACCGCGATCAGCCGCACGAGCAAGGAGGCGCTGGACGAGCTGCGGGTCACCCTCACCGTGGTCCGCCGGGACGAGGCGGCCGACGAGCGGGCCCCGGCCCCCGGGTTGGCCCAGCTGCCGCAGCTGCGCGACCGGCTGGCCGGCGCCGGGGTGCCGGTCACCGTGGCGGTCACCGGGGAACCCCGGGTCCTGCCGGTCGCCGTCGACCTGGCGGCGTACCGGGTGGTGCAGGAGTCGTTGACCAACGTGCTGCGGCACGCCGGCCCGGCCACCGCCACCGTCCGGCTCCGGTACGCGGCCGACGAGCTCACCGTGGAGGTCACCGACACCGGGCGCGGCCCGGCGTCGCGGGCCGGCCGGCCGGGTCCCGGGTACGGTCTGGCCGGGATGCGGGAGCGGGTCGGCGCGCTCGGCGGGTCGTTCACCGCCGGGGTCGGTCCCGGCGGCGGCTTCCGGGTGTCCGCCACCCTGCCCCTGGAGGAGGCCGCATGATCAGCGTGTTGCTCGCCGACGACCAGGACCTGGTCCGGATCGGGCTGCGGGCGCTGGTGGAGAGCGAGGACGACCTCGCGGTGGTGGGCGAGGCGGCCGACGGCCTGAGCGTCGTCGAGCTGGCCCGGCGGGCCCGCCCGGACGTGGTGCTGATGGACGTCCGGATGCCGGGGATCGACGGCATCGAGGCGACCCGGCGGATCGTCGCCGATCCCGGGCTGGCGGACACCCGGGTGATCGTGTTGACCACCTTCGAGCTGGACGAGTACGTCTTCGACGCGCTCCGCCACGGGGCCAGCGGCTTCCTCACCAAGGACACCCGCCCGGCCGAGCTGCTGCGGGCGATCCGGCTGGTGGCCGGCGGGGAGGCGCTGCTGTCGCCGTCGGTGACCCGGCGGGTGGTCCGGGAGTTCGCCACCCGGCCGGCCCGGGTGCCCCGGCCGCACCCGCGGCTCGGCGCGCTCACCGAGCGGGAGCGGGAGGTGGTGGGGCTGGTCGGCGAGGGGCTGAGCAACGTGGAGATCGCCGAGCGGCTGGTGGTCAGCCCGGCCACCGCGCGTACCCACGTCAGCCGCGCGATGGTGAAGCTCGCCGCCCGCGACCGGGCCCAGCTGGTGGTCTTCGCGTACCAGTCGGGCCTGGTGTCGTGATCCGGCGCACGTCGGGCGTGAGCCGGCCCGGAGCGGGGGTGTGGGCGGCGGGCTACCCTAGCGATGGCCGGATCTGTTCGCCCGGCCGCCTGTGCCCGCCGGAACACTGACAAACGGGATGTTCGTGTGTTTGACACCTTGAGTGACCGCCTGTCCGGAATCTTCACCAAGCTCCGCGGCAAGGGTCGGCTCACCGACGCCGACATCGACGCCACCGCGCGCGAGATCCGCATGGCGCTGCTGGAGGCCGATGTCGCCCTGCCGGTGGTCAAGGGCTTCATCGCGAACCTCAAGGAGCGGGCGCGGGGCGTCGAGGTCTCCCAGGCGCTCAACCCGGCACAGCAGATCGTCAAGATCGTCAACGAGGAGCTGATCACCGTCCTCGGTGGCGAGGGGCGGCGGCTCCAGTTCGCCAAGCACCCGCCGACGGTGATCATGCTCGCCGGCCTCCAGGGTTCCGGTAAGACCACCCTCGCCGGCAAGCTGGCCCGGTGGCTCAAGGCCCAGGGCCACCAGCCGCTGCTGGTCGCCGCCGACCTCCAGCGTCCCAACGCCGTCGGGCAGCTCCAGGTCCTCGGTGGCCGCGCCGGCGTCGAGGTGTACGCCCCGGAGCCCGGCAACGGCGTCGGCGACCCGGTTCAGGTCGCGCGCGCCTCGATCGAGCACGCCAGGCGGGCGGCCCGCGACATCGTCATCGTCGACACCGCCGGTCGGCTCGGTATCGACGCCGAGATGATGCAGCAGGCGGCCGACATTCGCGACGCCGTCGACCCCGACGAGGTCATCTTCGTCATCGACGCGATGGTCGGCCAGGACGCCGTCCGCACCGCCGAGGCGTTCCGCGACGGCGTCGGCATCACCGGTGTGGTCCTCTCCAAGCTCGACGGCGACGCCCGCGGTGGCGCCGCGCTGTCGGTCCGGGAGGTCACCGGGCAGCCGATCCTGTTCGCCTCCACCGGTGAGAAGCTCGAAGACTTCGACATCTTCTACCCGGACCGGATGGCCAGCCGGATCCTCGGCATGGGCGACGTCCTCACTCTGATCGAGCAGGCCGAGCAGGCCTTCGACACCGATCAGAAGGAGAAGATGACCGCCAAGCTGATGGGCGGCGAGCAGTTCACCCTGGAGGACTTCCTCGACCAGCTCATCGCGGTCCGCCGGATGGGCCCGATCGCCAACGTGCTGGCCATGATGCCGGGCATGGGGCAGATGAAGGACCAGCTCGCCGAGCTGGACGACAAGCACTTCGACCGGGTCACCGCGATCATCCGGTCGATGACCCCGGGCGAGCGGACCAACCCGAAGATCATCAACGGCTCCCGCCGGGCCCGCATCGCCAGCGGCTCGGGCGTGGCCGTGATGGACGTCAACCAGCTGCTCAACCGCTTCACCGACGCCCAGAAGATGATGAAGCAGATGGGCGGCATGATGGGCCTGCCCGGGGCCGGCCGGCGCAAGGCGACCAAGTCGCCGAAGAACAAGCGCAAGGGCACCAAGGGCGGCGGCCGGCCGCGTACCGGGGCGGGTGCCGGCATGCCGGGCGGCTTCCCGGGCGGCATGCCGCAGCTCCCGCCGGGCCTCGACCCGGGCGACCTGGCCGGCGGCCAGGGCCTGCCGCCGGGCTTCAAGCTCCCGAAGATCGACTTCAACAAGCTCGGCAAGGGCGACAACCGTCCCCGCTGACCCCACGCCGACGTCGTGCGTCCCCGCCACCCGCCACCCGGTGGCCGGGCCGCCGTCGTCTCCGGAGCCGGTGGGCCGGGCTGCTCGCGGGCGGCGGAGAGTGATCCGGTAGGACTGTGCACATGGCTCTGCATGTGCGCGGTGTGCTCCTGCCGGACGACGAGGTCCGGGACATCTGGCTGGACGGCGACCGGGTCACCTTCGACCCGGTCCCCGGGGCGGAGACGATCGCCGACGGCGGCTTCGTGCTGCCGGGGTTGACCGACGCGCACTGCCACATCGGCATCGCCCGGGGCGGTGCCCCAATCACCTCGCTCGACCAGGCCCGCGAGCTGGCCCGCACCGACCGGGACGCCGGCGTGCTGGCCATCCGCGACGCCGGCTCGCCGTACCCGTACCCGGAGCTGGACGACGAGCCGGAGCTGCCGCGGCTGGCCCGGGCCGGCCGGCACGTCGCGCCGCCGAAGCGCTACCTGCGGGACATCGGCGTGGAGGTCGGCGCGGCGGAGGTGGCCGCGACGGTGGCCGAGCAGGCCGCCGCCGGCAACGGCTGGGTCAAGCTGGTCGGGGACTGGATCGACCGGGGCGTCGGCGACCTCGCGCCGGCCTGGGACGCGGACACCATGACCGCGGCCGTCGCGGCCGCGCACGCCGCCGGGGTACGCGCCGCGGTGCACACCTTCTCCGAGTCGGCGGTGGAGATCATGGTGCGCGCCGGGGTGGACTCGGTGGAGCACGGCACCGGGCTCAGCCTGGACCTGATCGACCTGATGGCCCGGCAGGGCACCGCGCTGGTCCCCACGATGATCAACATCGCCACCTTCGGCGGCATCGCCGAGCAGGCGCGCGCCAGGTTCCCCGGGTACGCCAACCACATGATCGCCCTGCGCGACCGCTTCCCCGAGGTGGTCCGGGCCGCGTACGAGGCGGGCGTGCCGATCTACGTCGGCACCGACGCCGGCGGCGGGATCGACCACGGGCTGGCCGCCGAGGAGATGCTGCTGCTGCACGAGCGGGCCGGCATGTCCACGCTGGACGTCCTCGCCGCCGCCTCCTGGGGCGCCCGCGCCTGGCTCGGCTTCCCCGGCCTGGTCGAGGGCGGCCTGGCCGACCTGGTCGTCTACCCGGAGGACCCGCGCCGCAACCTCCGCGTCGTGCGCACCCCGTCCCGCATCGTCCTCCGCGGCCGCGTCATCCGCTGACCCGCCCCGCCTCCAGGAAGAGGTGCAGGGCCAGGTCGGCCAGGGCGCGGGCGGTCTGCTCGGGTGGGGCCTGAGGGAGCACGATGTGGCTCACCACCAGGCGGACGATCGTGTCGGCGGCGAACGTCAGGCGCGCCGGGTCGGCCGCCGGCAGGTGGATCCGCGCCCACTCCAGCAGCGCCCCGGTGGCCTCGGCCAGCACCAGCTCCGAGCGGGTGGTCAGGTAGGGCAGCAGCTCGTCCGAGCCGCCCCGGGCGCTGGTCAGGATCGCCTTGATCAGCGGGTTTCCGGCCGCCTCGGTGAGGGTGTGCGCGATGGCCGCGTACGCACCCGCGCGCACGTCGGCGCCGTGCTCGTGCAGGGCCGCGCGGACCGCCGAGACGAACCGGTCGACCTCCCGCCGGGCCAGCGCCTCGGCCAGCCCGGCCTTGCTGCCGAACTCGTTGTAGACGGTCTGCCGGCTCACCCCGGCCGCGCTCGCCACGCCACCCATCCGTACGCCGTCCCAGCCGCTGGCGACGGTCTGCGCGCGGGCGGCGTCGACGATGCCGTCCCGCGGGCGCCGGCGGGCCGAGTCCCGGGGTTCGTCCATGGTGCCCGGAAGTCTACGGCCGCCCGGGCCGGCTCAGCTCACCACGAGGCGGTACTGCGCCTCCACCCAGAACCCGCCGCCGTCGCTGCCGCCGAAGGTCAGCTCGTGCGCCCCGGGAGCCAACGGCGGGAGGCTGGCCCAGAGCCCCCACACGGTCACCGGCGTCGGGCGGCTCGTCGAGGTGACCCCGTTGCCGAGCGCGCCGCGCACCTCGAACGGGGTGGGCGTACCGACCGTGGCCAGCGGCAGCGGGACGCCGTCGAGCTGGGCGTGCCCGGTCGCCCGGGACACCACCGGCATCTCGCCCGGGTGGGCCGGGAACTGCCACATGTTGAACGCCGGGAAGAACAGCCCTCGGCCGGCGGGCACCGCGCAGCGGCGGGTCACCGCGCCGCCGTACGTGCCGCCCAGGAACCAGACGTCGGCGCCCTGGTGGTGCCCGGCGTGCTCGCCGGTGGTGTCGCGGACCGGGTTCTTGGTCGGGCCGTGTGCCGCCACCCAGCGCACCCAGCGGGCGGCCAGCCCCTCGGGGGAGGCCGGCGGGTAGGGCAGCGGTGCGGGCTCGGCGGCGCGGCCGAACAGGGAGCGCAGCGGGGACATGGCCGCAGATGTTAGGTCAGCGCGGGTGCCGCCCGCTGCCCCGTGCGCCCCGTCCCGGTAGCGCCGCGGCGGTACCGCGCGGGGGCGCCCCCGCGCGGTCCCGGCGGCACGGGCGCGCCCGATCGCGGCGCCCCGGCGGACGGCGCATAGGATGTGCGGTCATGGCACGCGTGCTCACTCCCCGTGCGGAGGACTTTCCCCGCTGGTACCAGGACCTGATCGCCAAGGCGAAGCTGGCCGACAACGGCCCGGTCCGGGGGACCATGGTGATCCGACCGGCCGGCTACGCCATCTGGGAGCGGATGCAGGCCGAGATGGACGCCCGGATCAAGGCGGCCGGCGCGGAGAACGCGTACTTCCCGCTCTTCATCCCAGAGAGCTACCTCAAGCGCGAGGCCCAGCACGTCGAGGGCTTCTCGCCGGAGCTCGCCGTCGTCACCCACGGTGGTGGCAAGCAGCTCGCCGAGCCGGTGGTGGTGCGCCCCACCAGCGAGACGGTGATCGGCGAGTTTATGGCCAAGTGGATCGACTCGTACCGGGACCTGCCGCTGCTGCTCAACCAGTGGGCGAACGTGGTCCGCTGGGAGCTGCGCCCGCGGCTCTTCCTGCGCACCAGCGAGTTCCTCTGGCAGGAGGGGCACACCGCGCACGCCACCCGTGCCGACGCCCGGGCCTACGCGCGGCGGATCCTGCACGAGGCGTACGAGGACCTGATGGTCAACGTGCTGGGCATCCCGGTGGTGGTCGGCCTAAAGACCGCCCGCGAGCGGTTCGCCGGCGCGACGGCCACCTACACCTGCGAAGGCATGATGGGCGACGGCAAGGCGCTCCAGCTGGGCACCAGCCACGAGCTGGGGCAGAACTTCGCCAAGGCGTTCGACATCAGCTACTCCTCGGCCGAGGGCGGCCGGGAGCACGCCTGGACGACCTCCTGGGGCACCTCGACCCGGATGCTCGGCGGCCTGATCATGGCCCACGGCGACGACAACGGCCTGCGGGTGCCGCCGAGGGTGGCCCCGGTGCAGGCGTACGTGATGATCGTCAAGGACGGCGAGGGGGTCGCCGAGGCGGCGGCCAAGCTCCGCGACGGCCTGCGCGACGCCGGTGTCCGGGTCGCGCTCGACGACCGCACCGACACCGCGTTCGGCCGCCGGGCCGTCGACGCCGAGCTGCGCGGCTATCCGGTACGCGTCGAGGTCGGCCCCCGTGACCTGGCCGCCGGCAACGCGGTTGTGGTCCGGCGTACCGAAGGCTCGAAGTCCCCGACCCCGGTGGCCGACGTGGTCGGCGCGGTCCTCGCGGCCCTGGAGGCCGATCAGCGGGCGCTGCACGACCAGGCCCTGGCGCACCGCGAGTCGCGCACCGTCGAGGTGTCGACCCTCGCGGAGGCGATCGAGGCGGCGGCCACCGGCTGGGCCAAGGTGCCGTGGTCGGCGGTCGGCGTCGCGGGTGAGGCCGAGGCGAACGGCCAGGGCGTCACGGTCCGCTGCCTGCTGCGCGCCGACGGCTCGGTGCCGGACTCGGAGGACGAGCCCGACCTGGTGGCCATCCTCGCCCGCGCCTACTGAAGTGCGTCCCGGCGGTCCCGTCGACCGGTTCGCGCCGGGTCGGCTGATCATGCATCGGAACGTGCGGCACGGCCGGATCGGCTGGGTCCGGCCGGCGCGGGTGGTCCTCGACGACGACCGGGGCCTGCTGCTCTGGGTCGCCCGGGACTCGCCGGTGGCGCACGAGGTCACCCAGGCGGGGCTGGGCATGCGGGCGATGCCGTTCGCCGAGTGGATCACCTCGTCGTACCGGCTGGCCCAGGGGCGGTGGAACGGTCCGCCGGTGCTGAAGTTCCTCCCCACGGGGGCGGCCCACTCGGTCTGGTGGTTCCGGGACGCCGCGGGTCGTTTCGCCGAGTGGTACGTCAACCTGGAGGAGCCGGGCGTCCGCTGGGACGACGGTCCGGTGGCCGGGGTCGACATGGTCGACCAGGACCTGGACGTGGTGGTCCGCCCCGACCACAGCTGGGCGTGGAAGGACGAGGAGGAGTTCGCCGAGCGGCTCGCCTTCCCGGAGCACTACTGGGTGACCGACGAGAAGGCCGTCCGGGCCGAGGGGGAGCGGGTGATCCGCATCGCCGAGGCCGGCGAGTTCCCGTTCGACGGCACCTGGTGCGACTTCACGCCGCCGCCAGAGTGGGACGTACCGGACGAACTGCCGCTCGGCTGGGACCGGCCGCCGGTCCGCTGAGGGTGTCCTGCGTCACTCCGCTACCGGCTCGGGTGACGAGTTCGGGTCCGGTGTGAGAGATCGGGGCCGGATCTGGCAGAATGGTTCGCTGGTATCCGGCACGCGTTCGGCGCCCTCTAACCCGGGCGCGTTGCCAGTCCACCGAGTAGTCTCCGGCCCAAACCCCACTGTGCCGGTCGGCGCTCACCCGTGCACCGCCCGTACCGGGTCGGTGAGATCGCAACAGGAGCGAAACAACTGTGGCCGTAAAGATCCGGCTCCTGCGGATGGGTAAGATCCGCAACCCGCAGTACCGCATCGTCATCGCCGACTCGCGCACCAAGCGGGACGGTCGCGCGATCGAGTTCGTGGGCGTGTACCAGCCGAAGGAGGACCCTTCGGTGATCGAGGTCAAGTCGGAGCGGGTCCAGTACTGGCTCTCGGTCGGCGCGCAGCCGAGCGAGGCCGTGCAGCGTCTGCTGGAGCTGACCGGTGACTGGCAGAAGTTCAAGGGCCTGCCGGCCCCGCCGCCGCTGAAGGTCGCCCCGGAGCGGGCCGACCGCAAGGCGGCGTACGAGGCCGAGGCGAAGGCCGCCGCCGGCCTGGCTCCGGAGACCCCGGCCAAGCCGGCCAAGAAGGCCGCCAAGGCGGAGGCACCGAAGGCGGAGGCACCGAAGGCGGAGGCACCGAAGGCGGAGGCACCGAAGGCGGAGGCACCGAAGGCCGAGGCGCCGAAGACCGAGGCGCCGAAGACCGAGGCGCCGGCCGAGGCCCCGGCCGCCGCTGCTGCCGACGCCGGTGAGCAGGCCTGACATGCCGCTGCGTCCTGCGCTGGAGCACCTGGTCAAGGGGATCGTCGAGCACCCGGACGACGTCCGGGTGCGGATGGTCGATTCCCGTCGGGGCAAGCGGCTCGAGGTCCGCGTGCACCCCGAGGACCTCGGCACGGTGATCGGGCGGTCCGGCCGGACCGCCAAGGCACTGCGCCAGGTGATCGGCTCCATCGGTGGGCGTGGGGTACGCGTCGACATCGTCGATTCGTACTGATGCTTCTCGTCGTCGGCAGGATCGGCAAGCCGCACGGGATCCGCGGTGAGGTCACCGTGGAGGTGCGGACCGATGAGCCCGAAGCACGGTTCGCCCCCGGTTCGGTGCTGCGCACCGAGCCGGGGGCGGCACCCCCGACCAACCCGGCGCCGGGTCCCGGTGTGCCGTTCCGGGTGCCCGCCGAGCTGAGGATCGAGTCGGTGCGCTGGCACCAGGGCCGGCTGCTGGTCGTCTTCGAGGGCATCCTGGAACGGGATGTCGCCGAGGCGCTGCGCGGCACCCTGCTCACGGTGGACAGCGGCGACGTGGCCCCGCCGGAGGACCCGGAGGAGTTCCACGACCACCAGCTGGTCGGCCTTGCCGTGGTCACCCCGGCCGGCGAGCGGCTGGGCGAGGTGGCCGGGATCGACCACGCGCCCTCCTCGGACCTGCTGGTGCTGCGCCGTCCCGAGGGGCGTACCGCGCTCATCCCGTTCGTCAAGGCGATCGTGCCCGAGGTGGACCTCCCCGGCGGTCGCGTCATCGTCGACCCGCCGGCCGGTCTGCTCGATCTCTAGACCGCGGAGCACCCCATGCGCGTCGACATCGTGTCGATCTTCCCGGAGTACTTCGCCCCGCTGGACCTGTCCCTGATCGGCAAGGCGCGGGCGAACGGCAGGCTGCGGCTGGCCGTACACGATCTGCGCAGCTGGACCCACGACGTGCACCGCACGGTCGACGACACGCCCTACGGCGGCGGACCCGGCATGGTGATGCGGCCCGAGCCCTGGGGTGAGGCGCTGGACGCCCTGGCCCCCGACGAGCTCAGCCCGGACGGCCACACGCTGCCCCGGCTGCTGGTCCCCTCGCCGGCCGGTGTCCCGTTCACCCAGGCCATGGCGCACGAGCTGGCCGCCGAGTCGCACCTGCTCTTCGCCTGCGGCCGGTACGAGGGCATCGACCAGCGGGTGCTCGACCACGCGGCGACCCGGATGCGGGTGACCGAGGTCTCCCTCGGCGACTACGTGCTCTTCGGCGGCGAGGTCGCGGTGCTGGTGATCCTGGAGGCGGTCACCCGGCTGCTGCCCGGGGTGCTCGGCAACGCCGGCTCGCTGGACGAGGAGTCGCACGCGCACGGGCTGCTCGAGGCGCCGATGTACACCAAGCCGGCAACCTGGCGCGGGCACGAGGTGCCGGAGGTGCTCCGCTCCGGCGACCACGGGCGGATCGCCCGTTGGCGGCGGGACGAGGCGCTGAGCCGGACGGCGACGCGCCGCCCGGACATGATGGCCGCGCTGCCGCCGGAGAGCCTGGACAAGCGGGACCGGGCGGCGTTGGACCGGGGCGGATTTTCCTCGCCGCCGGGGGATGTGGCAAAGTAGAGGGGTTGCCGCATCCGTCCGCGCCCGCGGACGGCTGCGAGGATCCTCGACCGGGGTCGGCTCGCCGGCCACCACCCGGGGATCAGAATCACCCATCCGCGCACCGATTGACGGTGCGCCGTGAGCCTCACGAGGACACAGCGATGAACATCCTGGACGCCCTTGACGCCCAGTCGAAGCGGGTCGACCTCCCCGACTTCCGTGCCGGTGACACCGTGAAGGTGCACGCGCGAGTCGTCGAGGGCAACCGGTCCCGTGTCCAGATCTTCCAGGGCGTCGTCATCCGCCGCCAGGGTGACGGTCTGCGCGAGACCTTCTCGGTCCGCAAGGTCAGCTTCGGTGTCGGTGTGGAGCGCACCTACCCGATCAACAGCCCGGCGATCGACCGGATCGAGGTCGTGACCCGCGGTGACGTCCGCCGCGCCAAGCTCTACTACCTGCGCGAGCTGCGCGGCAAGAAGGCCAAGATCAAGGAGCTGCGCGAGAAGCAGCCGACGAGCTGACTCTTCGCTCGCCACGCCGCCCGAGCTGCGCGGATGTCGTATCGACCGGATCGCATTACCCTGGTCGTACGGGCGCAGGAGGGCGGCGACGCCGCAGCGCTGTCGCGCGCGGCACAGCGGTCCACTGCCGCCCGTGGGGTCTCCCGACGAGACTCCCGGGCGGTGGTGTCGTTTCTGCGGACCGGAGAGTGGCATGGTGCAGATGCTTGACGAGGACGGCACCGTCGACCCCTGGCGCCGCCGGGCCCGCCGCTCCCGGCGACAGATGCCCCTCTGGCAGGAGCTGCCACTGCTCCTCATCGTCGCGTTCTGCCTCGCGGTGCTGATCCGCACCTTCCTGCTCCAGGCCTTCTTCATCCCCTCCGGGTCGATGGAGAACACCCTGCTCATCGGCGACCGGGTGCTGGTCAACAAGGTCGTCTACGACGTCCGGGACCCGGTGCGCGGTGAGGTGGTGGTCTTCCGGGGCACCGACAGGTGGGTCGCCCAGGAGACCCCGGCGCCGCCGGCCGGCTTCGCCGGCAAGGTGGGCCGCACGCTCGGCGACCTGGTCGGGGTCAGCCGCCCCGGCGAGAAGGACTTCATCAAGCGGGTGATCGGGGTCCCCGGCGACAAGGTCTGGTGCTGTGACAAGGGCCGGGTCGTGGTCAACGGCGTACCGCTGGACGAGCGGGCGTACGTCTCCGAGGACTCCCCGGTCGAGCTGCCACCCAACCCCAAGGAGTGCCGGTCCCGGCAGTTCACCGAGGTGGTGGTGCCGGCCGGGCAGATCTTCGTGATGGGCGACCACCGGCTGGTCTCGCAGGACGCCCGCTGCCAGGGGCCGGTGCCGATCGACAACGTGGTGGGCCGGGCCTTCATGATCGTCTGGCCGTCCGAGCGGTGGGCGTCGCTGCCGGTGCCGGACACCTTCGCCAGCCTGCCCCGGGCCGACGGGGCGGCCGCCGGGCCGCCGCTCGTCGATCCGGACCCGGTGGGGGGTGTCGTCCTCGTCCTGCCGGTCACGGCGGCGATCTCCGTTCTCGCGCGTTCCGGCCGGTCCCCTCGCGCCCGGCGTCGTAGGCTCCTCCCGTGATTGACGAGCAGACCGAGAAGCCCCGCAGTTCCTTCTGGAAGGAGCTGCCCATCCTCCTGGGCGTGGCGATCCTGGTCGCAGTGCTGGTGCGTGCCTTCGTGCTGCAGACCTTCTTCATCCCCTCCCCGTCCATGGAGAACACTCTCAAGATCGACGATCGGGTGCTGGTCAACAAGCTGGTCTACGACTTCCGGTCGCCGCACCGCGGCGAGGTGATCGTCTTCAAGGCGCCCACCGCCTGGAGCGGCAATCCGGACGGCGAGGACTTCATCAAGCGGGTGATCGGGGTCGCCGGCGACCACGTGGTCTGCTGCGACGCCCAGGACCGGCTGGTCATCAACGGCCGGTCACTCGACGAGCCGTACATCTATCCCGGAAACAAGCCGGCCGACCAGGATTTCGAGATCACCGTGCCGCAGGGGCGGCTGTGGGTCATGGGTGACCACCGGGAAGCCTCCGGCGACTCGCTGGAGCACTGGCAGCAGTCCGGGCAGGACATCACCGAGGCCACCATCCCCGAGGACGAAGTGGTCGGCCGGGCGTTCACGGTCTTCTGGCCGGTCGACCGGGCGACCTGGCTCACCGTCCCTCAGCAGTTCGACGGGATCCCCAATCCCTGACCCCGGAGGGCGTGGGCGTTCGTCGGAGCCGTCTGGCAGGCTTGGGCGGTGACCGTCTACACCCCCCGGCGTGCGGCCCGGGTGCTGCTCGTCGATGCGGCCGACCGGGTGCTGCTCTTCGCCGGCACCGACCCGGCCCGACCGGGCCACGCCTACTGGTTCACCCCCGGCGGCGGGCTCGATCCGGGGGAGGGCCCGGCCGAGGGCGCCGCGCGGGAACTGGCCGAGGAGACCGGGCTGCGGCTCACCGCGGCCGAGCTGGGCGCGCCGGTGTGGTCCGAGACGGTCGAGTTCCCGTTCGACGGGGTCTGGTACCGGCAGGAGCAGGAGTTCTTCCTGGTCCGGGTCCCGGCCTGGGAGGTGGACACCGCGGGCTTCAACGACATCGAGCGAGCCAGCGTCACCGGCCACCGGTGGTGGTCGGTGGCGGAGCTGACCGCGACGACCGAGCGGTACTACCCGCCGGATCTGCCGGCCCGGCTGGCCCGGGCGCTCGCCGCCCACCGGCCGACCGCCGACGGGGGTGCCGCGTGCTGACGCCCCCGCGCACGGTGGTGCGCCGCGACGGTGGGCTCTACGCGCTGGAGCGGGCCCTGCAACGGCGGGGCTTCCGGCACGTGGCCGGAGCGGACGAGGCCGGGCGGGGCGCCTGTGCCGGGCCCCTGGTGGCCGCCGCGGCGGTGCTGCCGGAGGGGCGGCGCGGCGAGATCGACGGGCTGGCCGACTCCAAGCTGCTCACCCCGGCCAGCCGGGAGCGGATCTACGCCCAGGTGGTCGACCGCGCCCTGGCGTACGCGGTGGTGGTCATCCCGGCGGAGGAGGTCGACGCCCGCGGGCTGCACGTGTGCAACCTGGCCGCGATGCGGCGGGCCCTCGCGTCGCTGACCACCCGCCCGGAGTACGTGCTGACCGACGGCTTCGGCGTTGACGGGCTGGACGTGCCGGGGCTGGCGGTCTGGAAGGGCGACCAGGTGGCCGCCTGCGTGGCGGCGGCGAGCGTGCTGGCCAAGGTCACCCGGGACCGGATCATGGTGGAGCTGGAGGACCGGTATCCGGGCTACGGCTTCGCCGAGCACAAGGGCTACATCACGCCGGAGCACACCGCGGCGCTGCGGGACCGGGGGCCGTGCCGGGAGCACCGCTTCTCGTACGTCAACGTGGCCGCGATCTCGGGGCGGGACGGGGTGCCGCCGCGGTCCCGGCGCCCGGTGGCCGTGTGCCTGGATGAGCCGATGGAGCGCTCCGGCGCGTCAGGGGGTACCGTCGGCGTGGCGTTGGGCGAGCAGCCTCGACCTCCGGCGCCGGTGGGGGAAGATGTGGTCATGGAAGGCGGAGTGCGATGAGCGCGGAAGATCTCGAGAAGTACGAGACCGAGATGGAGCTGCAGCTCTACCGGGAGTACCGCGACATTGTCCGCCAGTTCTCCTACGTGGTGGAGACGGAGCGCCGCTTCTACCTGGCGAACCAGGTCGACCTGCACGTGCGCAACTCCGACGGCGAGGTCTACTTCGAGGTCGAGATGCACGACGCCTGGGTGTGGGACATGTACCGCCCTGCCCGCTTCGTCAAGAATGTCCGGGTGATGACGTTCAAGGACGTCAATGTGGAAGAGCTCGAAAAGCCGGACATCTCCCTTCCCGCAGACTCCGGATTCGGCAGCTGACGGTCTCCGCTCGCGGCGGCTGATCGAGCCGCCCGCGTCGCTCACCCGGCCAGGACCACCACCTCGACCCGCTGCACCAGATTGTTGGCGAAGCCGCCCCGGTTCCACGGCTGCTCGACCGGCTGGCGGCGGCCGGAGGCGTCCGTGGCCCGCGCGCCCAGCAGGTATCGGCCCGGCTCCGGGAACCAGTCGAGGTGCCACCGCCGCCACGCCCACCGGCCGCCGCTCGGCTCGTCCAACCGGGCCGGCGTCCAGCTCGCGCCGCCGTCGGTGGTCACCTCCACCGCGGTGACCGGCGCGTGACCCGACCAGGCCCGACCGTCCACGGTGCACGGGCCGGGACGCAGCACCCGGGTGCGGGACATGAAGTCCGGGAAACCCGGCGGGCGGACCAGGGCACGCGGCTCGATCCGGGTCACCGGCACGCCCGGGTCGTCGGCGTCGCGCCGCAGCCGGTACGCCACCGCGTTCTGGTAGCCGTCGAACGGCTCGGTCAGCACCCGGATGTTCCGCAGCCACTTCACGTGCGCCATGCCGTACCAGCCGGGCACGATCAGCCGCAGCGGCGCGCCGTGCTGCGGCAGCAGGGGAGCGCCGTTCATCTCGTACGCCAGCAGCACCTCCTCCCGCAGCGCGTCCGCGACCGGCAGCGCCCGCTGGTAGTCCTGCTCGACGCCCCGCTCGACGCCGTGGTCGGCGCCGGTGGAGACCACGTCCACGGCGTCGGGGGAGAACCCGGCCTCGCGCAGCAGCGGCGCCAGCGGCGTCCCGGTCCACTCGGCGTTGCCCACCGCCTCCACCAGCCAGGGCTGACTGACCGGTCGCGGGCTCAGCAGGGCCCGCCCGTTGCCGGCGCACTCCAGGGTCACCCGGTGGGTGACCCGGGGGCGCTCCCGCAGCGCGGCCAGGTCCAGGCGCAGCGGCCGGTCCACCGCGCCGTCGACGGTGAGTGTGTGCGCCGCCGGGTCGACGTCCGGGATGTCGTAGTGGATCAGCAGGTAGTGCAGCCCGGCCGGGGTGACGTCGTAGCGCAGCGCCTCCAGGGGGATCCCGTGGTTGCGCGTGGCGAGCTGCAACTCCTCCGCGCTGATCGCCTCATCCGGCGCGGCGATCCGGGACGGCCGGCTGACATCGTCCACAGTGGTCATGCGATTGCTCCCTCGGCCGTCAGGGGTGGGTGAGGCGGTCGTAGCCGACGAACTCGAACATCGTCGCGCCGAGCTCCAGTGGCCGGGGGGTCCCGGTGAAGCGGTGCACGCCGACGCCCACGCCGTCGGCCGGGCTGCTCACCGCGACCGGCAGGAAGCCCTCCTCGGCGAACCAGTCGCAGATGGCGGGCACCAGGTCCGGCTCGCGGCGGTGCCGGGTCCAGAAGACCGTCCCGCCGGTGGCGCAGAGGGCCGCGCAGTGCCGCACGGTGGCCCGGATGTCCGCGTCGGTGATGTTGCCGAAGATCCCGCAGACCAGCACCAGGTGCGCCGGGGCGAGGTCGACGTAGTGGTCGGTCAGCGACGCGTCGCCGACCACCACCTCCACCGCCGACAGGCCGGCCTCCGCGGCGGCCGCCCGGGCGAACTCGGCGTTGCGCGGATCCAGCTCCAGCAGGCGGGCGGTCACGTCGTCGCGTCGGGGATGGGTCGCCAGCGCCGGGATCAGGTCCCGCCCCTGCCCCGCGCAGAGGCTGACCGCCCGCAGCGGGCCGGGTGGGGCCTGGTCCAGCGCCTCTCCGATCCGCAGTCGCACCTCGGTCAGGCGCCGGGACAGGGGCGAGCCCGGCTGGTCGTAGTCGTCGTGCCAGGCGTACCAGTCCCGCGTCACCGGCTCAGCATAGGCGGTGCCGGTGGCCCGCCGACGCGGCCGCATAGCAGATCCACTGCGCCGCCGGGTGCCGTCCACAGCCCGCCACCTGTCCACAGTTCCGGTGGCCGTCGGTGGCGCGGTGACCGCCTCGGCAGCAGGCTACCGACCGTGCGAACCACACCCGGGCCGGTCACGCCGGCCCTCCGCCTGCTGCTGCGGATCCTCGCGAAGCCGCCCGGCCCGATGGCCCGTGCCGCCGCGTCCGGTCGGGTGATCCTTCCGCTGACGCTCGGTGCGGTGGTCGGCTGCGGAGCGGCCGGTGCGGTGCCGGTTCCCGTGGTGGCACCCGGCGTGGTCGTCGATCCGGCGGCATCCGGTGGCGCGGCGGTGCCTGTCGCGGCGGGTCCGGTCGCCGTCCCGGGTCCGTCCACCTCGGAGACGGTGGACCGGACGGGCGGCTCCGTGGCGGCGACCGGCCCGCCGGGGCCGGTTCCCGGTTCCGGTGGCCGCTCGCCGGCACGCCGCGGCTCGTGCGCCGGTTCGACCCGCCGCCGGAGCCCTGGCGACCCGGTCACCGGGGCGTCGACCTGGCCGCCGCACCGGGCGCCGAGGTGCGGGCGGCGGGCGCGGGCGTGGTGCTCTTCGCCGGCCCGGTGGCCGGGCGTCCGGTGGTCACCGTCGGGCACGGCGACGGGCTCCGCACCACCTACGAGCCGGTACGCCCCGGGCTGCCCCCCCGGCACCCGGATGGCCGCCGGTACGCCGCTCGGTGCCCTGCTCGCCGGCCATCCCGGCTGCCCGGTCCCGGCGTGCCTGCACTGGGGGGCTGCGCCGGGGCGGGGAGTACCTCGATCCCCTCGCCCTGCTCGGCCTCGGCCCGGTCCGGCTGCTCCCGGTCGGCGGTGACGGTGTCAGCTCACCCCTTCGCGAGCAGCGCGGGCAGCCGCACGGCCAGCCGGTCGTACTCGTCGGGGGTGTTGTAGATCTGGCCGCAGAGCCGCAGCCAGCCCCGGTCGTTCCAGGTCATCACCGCCACCTCGGCGGCGAGCCGTTCCGCGATCCGGGCCCCGAGGGCCTTCGCCGCGTCCATCGTGGTGGCGACCCCTCGGGGCAACGGGATCAGCCGCATCGACACCGTCGGCCCGCCGGGCTCCGGCAGGTCGGCCGGCGCCACGCCGAGGGCGTCTCCGACCACCCGCTGCCCGTACGCGGCGAGCGCGGCGTTGTGCGCGCGTACCCGGTCCAGGCCGAGGCTGCGCAGGGTGAACAGACCGGCCGGAGCGGCCAGCCACGAGGTGTAGTCCAACGTCGCCTGCCATTCCACCCGGGCGGGGAAGCCGGTCTCCTGCTCCCAGGAGACCACCAGCGGTTCGATCCGTTCCCGCCAGGGCGGGGCGACGACCAACGCGGCGGTCCCGCGCGGCGCGAACGCCCACTTGTGCAGGTTGCCGACCCAGAAGTCGGCGCCGATCGAGGCCACCGTGATCGGCAGCATGCCCGGGGCGTGCGCCGCGTCGACGAGGACGGGCACGCCGTGCTCGCGGGCCACCCCGACCACGGCGGCGGCCGGAAAGAGTCGGGCGGTGGCGGAGGTGAGCTGGTCGATCACCAGCAGCTTCGTCCGCCCGGGCCGCAGCCCGGCCCGGACGATCTCCACGACCTCCTCGTCGCTGGCGGTCAGCGGCACGTGCAGGGCCCGGTGGGTCGCCCCGGTGCGCCGGCACTCCCGCTGCACCGAGAAGCCGACCGCCCCGTACCCGTGGTCCGTGGTCAGCACCTCGTCGCCGGGGCGCAGACCGAGCGACTGCAGCACCACCGCGACCCCGGTGGTGGCGTTGCCGACCAGCGCGGTGCCGTCGGGGTCCGCGCCCAGGAAGCCGGCCAGGTGTCGCCGGGTGTGCGCGATCCGGTCGACCAGGCCCTGGGTGAAGAAGCGCAGCGGGTTCGACTCCATCTCGTCGCGCAGCCGCTGCTGGGCGCGTTGCACCCCGATCGGGACGGCGCCGAACGAGCCGTGATTGAGGTGACTGACCGACGGATCGAGGGAGAAGAGCAGCCGAGCCCCGGGGATCGGCTCGGGCGGCTGCGGGACCGTCATCCGCCGATCGTAGCCCGCCGTAGATCATCAACCCGCCGATCGCCACCGTCCCACGGCGACGGCCGGATCCGAGCACCCTCGGTGCTCAGGCCCGCGGGTGCGCCTGCCGGTACGCCGCCCGCAGCCGTTCCACCGAGACGTGCGTGTAGATCTGGGTGCTCGCCAGCGAGGAGTGGCCGAGCAGCTCCTGCACCGCCCGCAGGTCCGCGCCGCCCTCCAGCAGGTGGGTGGCGGCCGAGTGCCGCAGCCCGTGCGGGGTGGTCCGGGGCAGGCCGGCGCGCTCGGCGTACCCGGCCACGACCCGGCGGGCCGTGGTCGGGTTCAGCCGCCCGCCCCGCGCCCCCAGCAGCAGCGCAGACCCCGAGGCCGCGCCGGCCAGGGCGGGTCGGCCCCGGCCCAGCCACGCGTCCAGCGCGCGCTGCGCCGGCACCCCGTACGGCACGGCGCGTTCCCGGCCGCCCTTGCCGAGCACCCGCACCACCCGGCGACCGTGGTCGACGTCGGCGACGTCCAGCCCGCACGCCTCGCTGATCCGGATCCCGGTGCCGTAGAGCAGCTCCAGCAGCACCCGGTCCCGCAGCAGCGCCGGCTCGTCCTCGCCCGCCGGCGACTGCCCCCCGGCCACGTTCGGTGCCTGGGCCGGGTTCCCGGTGCCGGGCGCCGGCTGGGCGACGGCCCCGGCGGTGTCCGGCGGCTGGGCCGCGGTCCGGGCGGGGGCGTCCATCAGGGCGGCGGCCTGGTCGGCGCGGAGCACGGTGGGCAGCTCCCGGTGGGCCTTCGGGCTGGCCAGCGGGGCGGCCACGTCGGCGGGCAGCAGCCCCGACCGGTGCGCCCAGACGCTGAAGGTGCGAGCCGACGCGGCGCGGCGGGCCAGCGACGTGCGGGCGGCGCCCATCGTCCGCTGTTTCGCCAACCAACTGCGCAGCACCGTCAGGTCGAGCTCCGCCAGGTCGGCGCAGCCCATCCGGACGGCATGGTCGAGCAGCGAGACCAGATCGGTGACGTACGCCCGCACGGTGTGTGCCGAGCGGTTGCGCACCCGAACCAGGTGGTCGGCGAAGTCGTCCACCGCCTCCCGCATCACCGGCGGCAGTCCCTCGTGGGTCAGCCGGGTGCCGCGCGGCTGCCCGCTCACCACCGGCTCCGACCCGCCGACCCGGCGGGGGACGGTGCTGGCCGGGCCGGCTGCGGCCGGGCGCCGTTGACCACCTCGGGGCGCGGCCCGACCCTGCTGTGCGCGGACACCGGCCCAGCCTAAGCGCCCGCCCGGTGAGCGGCCGGGCCGCCGGGCCGCGGGGTGCGTGGCGACGCGGCGGCCCCGCCCGGGTGACGCCGGCGCCGTGGCGGACGACCGACGCGCCGGTAAGGGGTGGCTGAACGGCCGCTAAACAGGGGAAACTTGTCGTACGAAGAGGACGGTCGGGGGAAGCGCCGCCAGTTTGTGGCGTGCCGGCGGGTGAACCCGGAACGGATCGGCGTCAGGCCGAGCGGACCTCGACGACAGGAGGGGGACCGATCGTGGGTGTGGATGCCGTCCTCTACCGGCTGGTCCGGACCGGGCCAGGCCACCGCCGTCCGTCGTGCGTCCCCGCCGCGCTGGTGGCCGATCCCGACGACGTGCTGCTGGAGCTGCTCAAGCGGGTGAAGGGCGGGGGGCGTACGCCGCTGCTGGACCGCGTCGATCCGCTCGGCGAGCTGGTGGTCGGGGCCGAGGCGGCGCCGCAGCTGCTCGTGGAGCTGCGCTGCCTGGCGGAGGTGGCGCGGGAGCCGGCGGAGGCGGACCAGGTCCGCCAGCTCGTGCTGCTCGCCCGGCGTTGTCTGCGCAGCTCCGACGTGGAGATTCGCTTCGAGGGCGACTGACCGGCCGGGGCGCTAGCGCTCCGCCGCCAGGACGTTGGCCGCGGCGACGCGGGCCGGATCCGGATCGGCCCAGCTCCAGTTCGGGTGGGCCCGGTTGGTGAGCAGCACGAGGACCAGTCGGCGGGTGGGATCGACCACCATGGAGGTGCCGGTGAACCCGGTGTGCCCGAACGTCGCCGGGCCGGCCAGCCGGCCCATGAACCAGGGCTGGTCGAGCACCACGCCGAGGCCGTGCGCGGAGCTGCGACCGGGATGGGCGGTGTCGACGGCGGGCAGGCCGCTGTTGGCGTTCCGCACCATCCGGTGCACGGTGCTCTCGGCCAGGATGCGCGTACCGCCGTAGGTCCCGCCGCCGAGCAGCAGCTGCCCGACGACCCCCAGCTCCTCCGCCGTGCTGAAGATGCCGGCGTGTCCGGCGATGCCCCCGAGGTGGTTCGCGACGTCGTCGTGCACGACGCCGCGCAGCAGGCCCCGCGACGACCGCGCGTCGGTGGCGACCAGGCGGGCTGCCCGCTCGGCCGCGCCGATCCGGTCGTGGGGCCGGAACCCGGTCCAGCGCAGGCCCAGCGGCTCGGTCAGGCCCGTGCGCAACGCGTGGTCCAGTCGCTGCCCGGTGACCTTCTCGACGAGCTTGCCGAGCACCATGAGGCCGACGCTGGAGTAGCGAACCACGGTGCCCGGCAGGGCGCCCTTCACCAGCGGGGTGGCCAGCACGGCCGCCCAGCGTCCCGCCAGGGTGGAACTGCCGGTCACGGTGGCACCGACCGGCAGGCCGCTGGTGTGGGTGAGCAGCATGGCGACGGTGATGCGTGACTTGCCGGCGCCAGTGAACCCCGGCAGGTACCGCACCACCGGGGCGTCCAGGTCGATCCGCCCCCGGTCGGCCTGCTGAAGGGCCAGGATCGCGGTGAAGACCTTGGTGATCGAGGCGAGGTCGAAGATCGAGTCGGGCCGCATCCGGACCCGCTGCCCGGCGGGCAGCAGCACCGGACCGGCGCCGTAGCGCAGCGCCTCGCCGACGGCCACGTGCGCGCCCGGCCGGCCATCGGCGAGCGCCAGCGCCACCGCCCCCGCGTACGTCGGATGCCGCGGATTCTCCCCGGTCGGCCGCAGGTACCGGGTGAGCACCGTGGTGAGCGCGGCGGCCGGGGACGGCCCGTCGGGGCGCGACGGGCCGGGGTCGGACGAGGGCGCGGCGGCCCGCACCGCGGGCGCGGCGGACGTGGAGCTGCCCGGCGTACCGGGTCCGCCGGACGGGGCCGGCGACCCGGGGCCCCGGCAACCGGCCAGGGCGAGGGTGGTGGCGGTCAACCCGAGGCCGAGCACGGAACGGCGGGTCATCGACACGCTCAGATCATGTCATTACCGGGGTGCGCCGACGCCGCGGCGTCGGTGGCGCGCAGGCAACGGTCAGGCTGCGTCCAGGTGACGCCCGGCCCTCATCCAGCTCCACGCGCGCGGGACGGGAAGTGACATACACCACCGTCATTGAGTATTGCCTTACTCACCCGTCTGTCCATGGTAGATCGGCGTCGGCCCGGCGTGCCGTTGGGGAGGCCGTCAGCGAAGTGCTGTGATCGCACTGCGTGACGGGGATCCGCTGGCGGGCATGGTCTGCCGGCCCGCCTCACCTCATCCCGCCGGCCCGTTCCGCGGCGGCCCTCGGAAATCAGTCTCTTGCTGGCGCATCGACGGTCTTCTTAGACTCCGCTCGCCTCACTGGGAGGCTCTTCAGCGGGGAGGGCGCCATGCCGACGCACCGGTGGCGATCACGCGTGTTCATTTCCTTGGCGGGCGACGCCTGGGCCGTCTGGGCGCGACGTCTGTCGATCCTGATGGCGATCGTCCTCGTCGCGACCATGTCCGACGTCCCGGCGCGACCGATCCGGCCCGCCGCCGCAGCCGCGCCGAAGCCGGCACCGAAGCCGAAGTGTCCGGACGACCGGGCCGACGAAGTGTCGGCCGCCGTTGCGGCGCGGTTGTGCGGGTCGCGGGTGGAGGTGACGAACCGGCGGACCGAAACCACGCAGCTGTTCGCCAACCCGGACGGCACGCTGACCGAGGAGCAGTCGCTGGCCCCGGTGCGGGTGCGGCAGGGCGACAAGTGGGTGCCGGTCGACCTGACGCTGGAGCGCCGGGCCGACGGGTCGGTGGCACCGAGGGCCCACCCCCGGGATCTCTCGTTCGCCGGTGCCACGGACGCGGCCGGTGAGCACGAGGTCGTCGCGGTGGGTGCCGGCGCGGAGCGGACCGGCCTGGCCTGGACGGGTCCGCTGCCCGAGCCGGTGCTGGACGACCGGACGATCACCTACCCCGAGGTGCGTCCCGGGGTGGACCTGGTGTTCCAGGCCCACGCCACCGGCTACGAACAGCACTTCGTGGTCAAGGACCGGGCGGGCCTGGCGCAGGTGCGGAAGCTGACCCTGCCGATGCGGACGGGCAAGCTGACCGCGGCCGCTGACGGCATGGGCGGCCTCGTGTTCAAGAACGCCAAGGGGCGGCAGGTCGGCCGGGCGCAGACCCCGCTGATGTGGGACGCGGCCGTGTCACCGCGGTCCGGGGAGCGGGTCAACCGCGCGCCCGTGGCGCTGCGCACGGTGGCGCGCGGCGGTCGTACGGTCATGGAGCTGACGCCGGACGCGGCCTTCCTGGCCCGGCCGGACCTGACCTTCCCGGTCACCATCGATCCGCCGACGTCGCTGTCTCCGTCGTTCGACGCCTTCGTGCAGAACAGCTACTCTAGTGACCAGTCGGGTTCAGCGGACCTGAAGCTGGGCTACTCCAACGACGGTGGCTCGTTCACCGCGCGGTCGTACCTGCGCTTCAACACCACCGGGTTCGCCGGCAGCCGGATCATGTCGGCGAAGCTGCGGCTGTGGAACTACCACTCGTGGTCGTGCACCGCCGCCGGCTGGGAGGCGTGGCGGACCGACTACGTCGACTCGTCGGTGCGGTGGACGGCGCAGCCCGCCGCCCGCGCCAGGGTGGGCACCTCCACCGAGACCCGGGGCTACAGCTCGTCCTGCGGTGACGGCTACGTTTACATCGAGGTCGGCGGAGCCCTGCAGTACGCGGCCGACACCAGCTCGACCAGCGCCAGCGTGATGCTGCGGGCCACCTCCGAGACGTCGACCTCCGGCTGGAAGCGGTTCGACTCGGCCGAGGGCGCGCACCCGCCGCTGGTGTCGATCACCTACAACAGCGCGCCGTCGGTTCCGGCCTCGCTGGCCGTGGCTCCCTGCTACACCGCCTGCGGCTCCGGGGCGCGGACCTCGTCGCTGCGGCCTACCCTGTCGGCGAAGCTGGCCGACGCCAACGCCGGGCAGACCCTGCAGGCCGAGTTCGTGATCCGCAACAAGGCCACCCTCGCCACCGTCTCCTCCTCCGGCCTGCGCTCGGGCAGCCCGGCGTGGACCAACGGCTCCACCTCCTCCTGGCAGGTGCCGGTCGACCTGGCCAATGGCACCACCTACGAGTGGCAGGTCCGGTCCAAGGACCCGTACGCCTACGGCGCCTGGTCGGCCTGGACGCCGCTGACGGTGGACACCAGCGCGCCCGGCGTGCCGTTCGTGTCCGCGACGATCTATCTCAACGATGGCCAGCCCCACGGCGGCGCGGGTCAATCCGACACGTTCACCTTCACCCCGGCGTCGGGCACCACCGACCTGGCGGCCTTCGTGTACAAGTTCGACTACGACAGCGCCGCCACCACGGTCGCGGCGACCGGCGCGAAGTCGGTCACGCTCAGCCCTCGCGACGGGCACCGCACGCTCACCGTGCAGGCCAAGGACTCGGCGGGCAACCTGTCGAACGCGAACACCTACGTCTTCGACGCCGGCAATGCGGCGCTGGCCCAGCCGTTGCCCGGCGCCACCATCGTCAAGCGGACCAAGCTGCAGATCACCACCCCGGTGGCCGGTTACACCCGGGCGTACTACGAGTACCGGCGCGGCCCGGGTGGTGCAGTGCTGCCGGTCCCTTCGGCGAACCTGACCTCCGCCACCGGCGCGCCGATCACCGCCACGGCCGCCAGCCCGGTCAGCCTCGCCACCCTGGGCGGGTACGCGATCTGGAACGCCACCGACACCCTCGGCCTGGTCGGCGGCGTGGTCGAGGTACGGGCACAGGTCTACACCGCGACCGGCACCACTCCGGCCTACACCATCCCCTGGGTGCGGGTGTCGGTCGACTCCAGCGGTGACGGTGCGGCCGACGACGAGATCGGTCCCGGTTCGGTCAACCTGCTCACCGGTGACTACTCGATCTCCTCCACTGACGCCGACGAACTCGACATGTCGGTACAGCGGGGAATGTCGTCGCGGGAACCGACCGACGGATATCAGCCGATGGCCCAGCGGCTGACCGCCAACCAGCAGCAGGTCTCCACCGACCTCACCGGTTTCACCGTGGCGTCGACCTCCTCGGCCGTGCGGTCCACCGCCCGGGGACAGGGCGAGACTACCCCGGTCGATTCCCTGGAGATCACCCCGGTCACCACGACTAGCAACGACACCCACGTGGCGGTCGGCGGTGACGGCGGGGCGCTGCGGCTCGGCATGACGGCGGGCCGGACGTACCGGATGAGCGGCTGGATCTACGTGCCCGGGTCGACCGGCCTGGTCCCGGCATTCGCCCAGCGGGGCCTGCGGATCGTCGGTTTCACCAAGGTCGGCGGTAACTACGCCGAGGTGACCTCGGCGATGGCCAGTTACACCGACGGCTGGCAGGAGCTCTCCGTCGACATGACGGTGCCGGTCGGGGCGACCGAGGCGTTCTTCCGCCTCTACAACGGCATGCAGGGCGGCTCGGGCCGCAAGGTCTACTGGGACAACCTGTCGTTCACCGAGATCGTCGCGCCGTTCGGCACGGCGTGGACCGGTGGCGCGACCGGCGGCGCGGCGGACGTCGAGTACACCACCGTGACGCTGCCCGAGCCGTCGCTGGCCCGGGTGAATACGATTGGTGGTGGCTGGATCACCTTCGCCAAGAATGCCGACGGGGTGAGCTTCACCCCGGAACCGGGCTCCGAAGGGCTGGTGCTCACCAAGGTGGGCGCGACCGCGTACCGGCTGTCGGAGCTGGACGGGACCGTCACCGAGTTCACCCAGCAGGGTGGGCTGTGGGCGGCGACCTCCTCATGGACGGCGGAGTCGGACACCACCTCCCGCTACGTCTACGACACCGCGGGCAGCCGGCTGCTGCTGAAGAAGGTCATCAACCCGGTCGCCGCGGGTGTCGACGATACGAACAACTGCACTGCGGCAATTCCGGCCCGTGGGTGTGAGGTGTTGGAGTACGAGTACGCCACCACCACCACTCCAGGGCTGAGCCAGACGGTCTTCGGTGACTACACCGACCGGATCTCCGGGGTGAGGCTGTGGGCGTGGGACCCGGACACCTCGGCGATGACCGCAACCCAGATCACCAAATACACCTACGACAACCTCGGGCAGTTGCGGGAGGTCTGGGACCCCCGGGTGAGCCCGGTGTTGAAGACCGCCTACGAGTACACCGCCGGCCGGGTCACCAAGGTCACCCCCTCGGGTGAGCTGCCGTGGTACTTCGACTACGGCAACCCCGACGTCGACTCGGCGGCGCTGCGCTGGAACCTGGACGAGGGCACCGGCACCGCGGTGGCCGACTCCTCGGGCAGCGGACGCAACGGAACGATGGCCACCGGCGTCACCTGGGGTCAGGGCAACGACCCGGAGAACCCGGGGGACAGGGCGGCGGTGTTCACCGGCGGCACCGGCCAGCAGATCAGCGCCGCCGGAACGGCCCTGTCCAACACCTCCTCCTACACTGTTGCGGCCTGGGTGCGAATCAAGGACAAGTCCGTCAACCGGACGGCGGTGTCCAAGGATGGCTCGCGGACCAGCGGGTTCTTCCTCAACTATGTGGCCGCCGAGGACAGGTTCGCCTTCTCCCGCGTCACCTCCGACAGCGACAGCGCCACCCCAGTCCGGGCCACCGCCAACACCGCCGCCGTGGCGGGGCAGTGGACCCACCTGGTCGGTGTCTACGACACCGCCAGCGGGAAGATGAAGCTGTATGTCAACGGCGTGTTGCAGAGCACGACCGCCACGACGGGCGGCTGGAACGCCACCGGCAACTACGTTGTCGGCCGGGCAAAGTGGGCCGGTGCCGCGTCGAACGTGTGGGATGGCGAGATCGACGACGTTCGCATCTACGGCAAGGCCCTCACCGCCGACCAGGTCATCGACCTGGCCGGCGACGAGAACTCTGGCCGGCTGCTGCGGGTGCGTCGCGCCGCCCTCCAGCAAGGCTCGAAGACCGTCACCGACGGTGAGATCGCCACGAACGTGGTCTACAACGTGCCGCTGACGAACGCAGCCGGTGGCCCGTACGACCTGAATTCCGCGGCGATTTCGGCGTGGGGCCAGGTGGACCTGCCCACCGATGCCACCGGGATTTTCGGACCGGAGGACAACCCCGGGCGCAACACCGCCACTCCGTCGAGCCCGGGCAGCAACGGCTACCGCTACGCCACCGTGCACTACCTGGGCGCGGGCGGTCAGGAGGTGAACACCGCGAGCCCCGGCGGGCACATCGACACCGCCGAGTACGACCGGTTCGGCAACGTCGTGCGTACCTTGGAGGCCACCGATCGGGAGCTCGCCCTGGGCACCCTGCCTGACGCGGCGGCTTACCTCGAGGAGCTGGGCCTCTCCGGATCGGACACCGCCAGTCGGGCTCTGGCCCTGTCCACCATCAACACCTACAGCGCCGATGGCGTCGACCTGGTCGACGCCCTCGGGCCGACCTCCACGATGGTGCTGGAGAACGGGGTCGCCGATCCGGACGGCACCGGCGAGCTGGAAGCCATCCCGGCCGGGGCGACCGTGATCGGCCGCGCCCACGCCGTTAACAGGTACGACGAGGGCAAGCCCGACGGAGCTACCTACCACCTGGTCACCACCGAGAGTGAGGGATCCCAGATCGTCGGGTACCCGGACGCCGACGTCCGGGTGTCGAAGAACGGCTACGACGCCGAGCAGGGCGGGGTGTCCGGCTGGACGTTGAAGACCCCGACCAAGGTGGTCGCCGACGCCGGCCCGGGCGGACAGAACCTGACCGCCTACTCGGTCTTCAACGCCGCTGGTCAGGTGCTGAAGTCCTGGGGGATCGACTCCACCGGCGCGGACGCCATGGCCAAGCAGGTCGTCTACTACACCGCGGGGGCCAACGCCCAGGACAGCGCATGCGGCAACAGGCCGGAGTGGGCCGGCGAGCCCTGCGTCACCCGGGCGGTCGGGGCGGTGACCGGACACGACCCGGCTCGGATGACCACCAATCTGCCGGAGCGCCGGGTCGTCTCGTACACCCGGTGCGGCGACGAGGCCGTCGTCACGGAGACCGCGGCCGGCAAGACCCGGACCACGACCACCCAGTACGATCCGGCCACCCGGGTGACCAGCACGCAGATCACCTCGGACGAGGGCGCGCCGGTCGAGGCGGTGACCACCCAGTACAGCCCCACCTCCGGCGACGTCACCGTCACCACGATGGGCACGGCGAGCATCACCCGGGAGTACGACCTGCTCGGTCGGCTGGCGTCCTACACCGACGCCGACGGCGGGACGACCGTGAACGAGTTCGACCGGTTCGGCAAGTCGGTGAAGGTGTCCGATCCCACCGGAAACTCCACTTTCGCCTACGACCGGGCGGCGGAGCCGCGCGGCTTGCTCACCAGCGTCACGGACAACGTCGCCGGCACGTTCTCGGCCAAGTACTCACCAGACGGGCAGCTCACCGAGCTGAAGTACCCCGGTGGGCTGACCCGGACCGACCGGCTCAACGCCAACCTCGAGCCGGTGGAGCGAGCCTTCACCCGGGACTCAGACGGAGCGGTCGTCTACTCCGAATCGGTCACCGAGAACACCGCCAGCCAGTGGGTGAACCACACCTACACCGGCGGCAGCAAGGCCTACCGGTACGACCGGCTGGGTCGGCTCACCCGCGCCCAGCAGGACACTACGATGACCGACGGCTGCGTCACCCGGACGTACGCCTACGACAACCGGACCAACCGGATCGGTAGCTCGCGCTTCGTCCCGGCTCTCGACGGCACGTGCGACGAGACCGGCACGCCGGTGTCGGAGACGCACGCGTACGACACCGCCGACCGGCTCACCGACGCTGGCTACGTCTACGACGCCTATGGGCGGACGACGGCACTGCCGGGTGGTCTGACCAACGCGTACTTCGCCAACGACATGGTGCAGCGGCAGCAGCTCGATGACGCACGGCAGACGTGGACGCTGGACCCGGCGCACCGGTTCAGGGCCTTCACGACGGAGACCCAGGTCGACGGGAACTGGGTCAACGCGACATCGAAGCTGAACCACTACGGCGACGACTCCGACGAGGTGCGGTGGATCGTCGAGGACACCACACTCGGCGACATCACCCGGAACGTGTCCGGGCCCGACGGTGACCTGGCCGCCACCACATCCACTACCGGGGACGTCCGACTGCAACTGGTCAACCTGCACGGGGACGTGGCCGCGACCATCGACACCGGGCTGCTCGAGCCGGAGTTCTTCGACTACGACGAGTTCGGTGTGCCCATGGCCGGCCAGGCCGACCTCCGGTACGGATGGCTGGGCGGCAAGCAGCGCTCCGGCGAGGCCATGGGCGATGTCATCCTGATGGGCGTCCGCCTCTACTCGCCCAGTATCGGCCGATTCCTTCAGATGGACCCGGTCGACGGGGGCAACGCCACCGCCTACGACTACTGCGCGGGTGACCCGGTCAACTGCACGGACCTCGACGGCAAGTGGGGTTGGGGCAGCATCAAGCGTGGGCTGTCCAAGGTCGCTCGGGTCGCGTCCTACGCGTCGATGATCCCAGGCCCGATCGGCACCATCGCCGGAGTGGTGTCCGCCGTTTCCTACGCCGCCACAGGCAACTGGCGGGAGGCGGCCTGGGCCGTGGGTGGTGCGTTGGCGGCCGTCGTCGGCGCAGGGGCCGCGGTACGGGGTGCCCGTTTCGCCGTCAGTGCAGCCCGAGCAGCAGCGAAGGCCCGGAAGCTTAGCAGGCTGAGGCGGGCTCATGCGGCGGCGAGGCGAGCGGCGAGCCGGGCTCGCTCGGTCTTCCGCCGAGGGTGCAACTCCTTCGATGCCGCCACCCCGGTGCTGATGGGGAACGGCACCTACCAGACGATCGACAGCATCCAGGTCGGTGACCTGGTGGCAGCGGTCGACAGCTCTACCGGTGAACTCTCGCTTCGTCCTGTGCTGGCGGTCTTCGTCGGTCAGGGGACGAGACACCTCATCTCGGTCGACCTCGACGGCGTCTCCGAGGCTGATCTGGAGGTGACCGCCGAGCATCCGCTCTGGGTGGAGGGCGTGGGCTGGAAGGCTGCCCAGGACCTCCAGCCGGGCGACCGAATCGGTTCGCCCTCCGGAGGCACCTCGGTGGTCCGGCGAGTGACCGACCGGGGCTGGCTGGCAGGCCAGGAGGTCTTCAACCTCAATGTTGGGGACCTGCACACCTTCGTGGTCCTCGTTGACGGCGTCGATGTCCTCGTTCACAACCGCTCCTCGAGCTGCAAGGTCAAGCGTCACCTACCCGGCAGCCGGACCACCTGGCACAGTTCGCGATACGCCAGCAACATGCGGCAGGCGGGTAAGCTGGCCAGGCGGCTGGTGGACCGGATGCGTAACCGGGGCTACCAGTGCGAGATCCGTGGCCTGTGCAAGTCGCGCGACCACCTGCACATCGACTGGACCAAGGGGCGCCACCGTGGCGTCATCCACATCCGGTGGGGTCGCAGAGGAGGTGCGGCAGATTGAGTTCCCTCAGCGGAGTACGGCGTGCCGGGAAACTGGTGGTCGTCACGGCGGTGCTGGCGGACCGGAGGGGAGCCTGTGATGCCGTACAGGTCCTCGTCGCCGACTCCAGTGTGGCCGCTGCCGTCCGTCGGCTCCGTCAAGCCGGATACCGCAAGATCGGTACGGCGTTGGGTGCGATGCAGGTCGGGGACGAGTTGGCGAAACTCGCCCTTGCCCACGTCGGTCAGATCTTCGAGCGAGAATGGCTGACCGAGGGTGACTGGCTCGCGGTTGCCGGACGGTCGGGAGGATGACCGCGGCTGATTGACGTGGTCTCCGTTCCTGTCGGCGTCGCCGGCCGGAGGATGTGCCGACATGGCCGACCTCCGGGCGGCGGCGCCGACCGCCTTTCGGATAGCCGCGAATGATGACCGCCAACCTCAGCCGGTGCCGGCCGTGGGCGAGGCCGGTGGCTGCGCGAGGGCGTACCCGCCGTCCCGGCGGACCACCAGCCCCAACTCCTCCAACAGGGACAGCTTGCGCAGCGCGGTCCGGACGGCCACGCCGGCGCGGGCGGCCAACGCGTCGGGGCTGTGCAGTCCCCGGCGGGGCAAGGACTCCAGCACCTGCGTCGCCTCGTCGTCCAGCTCGTCGGTGGGCCGGCGCGGCCCCCGGGCCGGCGGTGCCAGGTCGGCCCCGATCCGCCCGACCTCCTCCAGCACGTGCGCGACCCCGGTGACGAGCCGGGCAGCCGGATACTCCCGGAGCAGTTCGCGCCACTTGTTGATCAGGACTTTGTGCTGGCCTGGAAAAAGTTCCTGCTCATCGAGCAGGACAGGGTGCACAGAGCAATCGCCGTACTGCACACCTCAGCCGACGCTGGCAACCCGTTCGCCGCGGGCAGGCTGGCCGACCTGCTTGCCAGCAGGATCGGGCGGACGAACTCAAAGCCGGGGTGCATAAGCCGGGCGGCAGCCAGCACATTGAGGAACATCAGCTGATCCGGAGTCAGCCCCGATCCCCGGGCAGTTTTGGCGAAGCCGGTGGCGATTTATCTTCACTCTCTGCGCTATTCGGCCCTGGTGTACTGGTAGAGGCGCCCATCCGTCG